>NZ_JBVIJX010000029.1:0-27590 GCF_055581185.1 Streptomyces sp. NPDC031474 | reverse complement strand
GAACCGGTGGTGGGGCCCACCGGGAGCTGAGCTCCGCCGGTGCGGGTCTCGGCAGCGGTCCTGCTCATAGCCCACCGGGAACCGCGGCGCCGACGTGTGCGCCGGGGGCAGCCGGGTCTGGCGTTTCGCCGGTTCCGTGCCCCTCGGGGGCGCCGGCAGGGGGTGCGGGATGCACCGTCTCGCCTACGACGTCGGCGGCGCCGTGTCCTTCACCGGCCCCGCTGCCGTCGAGGTCGCCCTCAGCCTCGACCGGCGGCGCCTGGCCACCGGGGCGCCGGCCGTGACGTGTGGCGGGGCGACCCGGACGCCGGCGGCCACTGCGCCGCACGCCGTGGTGGGGGAGTCGGTCGGGCGGTCTCCAACGCGCGGTACCGGGGCGTCCGGCCCCGGTGCCCGGAAAACGCGTGGTGCGGCGCTGGGGCGCGTTGATACGTTCACCCGCGTGTTTCTCCTCTTGGCATAGGGCCCGCCTCGGCCCGTGACCGGCGAGCGGCAGTCGGCCGTGCCGGTCGCGGCGATTCGGCGACCCCTTTCCCGCCTGCCATGAGTCGAGGAACTCCTCATGTCCGCCTCACCCGCCGTGCGGCCTTCGTATGCCGTCGTGCTGCGCGTTCCGCACGCCCGCCGTACCTTCGTCGCCGCTCTGACCGGCCGCTTGTCGTACGGGATCGTCCCGCTGTCCGTGATGCTCGCCGTGACCCGGTCCTCGGGCTCGTACACGGTGGCGGGCACCGTGATGGCCCTGTTCGGGGCCACCGTCGTCTTCTTGTCGCCCGCCCGGGCGGCCCTCGTCGACCGGTACGGGCCGCGCCGGGCGCTCGTGCCGATGACCGCCGCGTACCTCGCGATGCTCGGGCTGCTGACCGCGGCCGTCTCGCGCCCCGACGCCGCCCCCGCGCCCGCGCCCGTGCTGGGCGCTCTCGCCGCCGTGGCCGGGGCCTGTGTGCCACCGCTGGGGCCGACCATGCGGGCCGTGTGGGGCAGGCTCGCCCCGGATCGCGCGCTGTTGCAGCGTGCCTACAGCCTCGACGGGGTCGCCGAGGAACTGCTCTTCGTCGTGGGCCCGTTGCTGGTCGGCGTTCTCGTCGGCTTCGCGCCGCCGGCCGCCGGGATCGCCTTCGGGGCGGCCCTGATGGCCGGCGGCACGGCGGGGTTCGTGTCGTCGCCCGCGGTGCGGGACGTGCGGCCGGGGAAGGCCGCCGGGCGACGGGGAGGAGGCGGGCTGCGCGGGCTCGGGCGGCCCGTGGTCGCCGTCGCGGGCGTCGGGCTCGCGCTGGGCGTGGTCGACCTGCTGGTCGTGGCGTTCGCCGAGCGGCACGGGCACGGGCACGGGACCGGGACCGGCGGGGCGGGTGTGGCGTGGGTCCTGGCCGCGCTGTCGGCCGGCAGCGCCGTCGGCGGGCTGCTCAACGGGGCCGTCGCCTGGCGGACCGCGCCCGGGGTGCGGCTGCCGCTGCTCACGGCGGGGCTCGGCGTGACGCTGTGCGGGGCGGGACTGGCGCCGGGGCTCGGCACGCTCGCCGTGGCCGTCGCGGTCGCCGGGTTCTTCGTGTCGCCGGCGCTCACCACCGCCTATCTCATCGCCGACGAGTGCGCCGCACCGGAAGCCCGGGTGCGGGCCGGGGCGTGGATCAACACGGCCGTCAACGCGGGGAGCACCGCCGGCACGGCGGTCGCGGGCGCGCTGGCCGGACGGCTGCCGGTGGGGGTGTGCTTCGCGGTGACGGGGGCGGCGGTGCTGCTGACGGCGGCGCTCACCAGCACCTTCAGGGGGAGGGGCACGAGCGAACTCGTACCCCTCGCCTGACGGTCGCCCAGGGGGCGCCCCGTGACTCCTACGGGCGTCCCCGGTGCGTGCGGAGGTGTTCTGCGACGGGCTTCAGGGCCTTGGAGAGCTCCGTCGTGGCCTCGGGGGAGAGATGGTCGATGAAGTGGCGCCGTACGGAGTCCACATGGTGGGGCGCGACCTTCTGCATCGTCTCCAGGCCGTGGTCGGTGAGGACGGCGTACAGACCGCGGCGGTCGGACTCGCAGTTCTCACGGCGCACCAGGTTGGCGTTCTCCATGCGGGTGATCTGGTGCGAGAGGCGGCTCTTGGACTGGAGGGTGGCCGACGCGAGGTCGCTCATCCGCATCCGGACGCCCTCCGACTCGGAGAGGTTCACCAGGATCTCGTAGTCGTTCATGGTCAGTCCGAACGGCTGCAGGTCCTTTTCGAGCTGATACGTCAACAGCCTGTTGACCTCCAGGTGGGTGCGCCAGGCGCACTGCTCCGCATCGGTCAGCCAGCGCGTGGCCGTTTCGGTCTCCATAAATGAAGTCTACCTAAAATGTTGAAAGGCGAACTAGTGAGGGTGATGTGACGGTGCGCACGCGTTCGATGTCACACTCCGCAGACTACCGCTCACAGCCCGAAGCGACGCTGGAGGTCTCCCAGCTGTCCGGGAAGGCGCGGTGCACCGGATTGCGCTCCGTGGCCGCCGTGACCGCCCGCTCCCGCGCCGCCGCCGGGCACTCCCGGCTCGTGCGGGACGGCCCCGGTGGCCTGCTCGGCCATGAGGGTCTCGGTCGACTGCAGAAGCACCGTGCCGGCACCCACGAACTCGAACTGATGCTCCTCCCCGGAGGCCCCTCCGAGGCCCGTCAGCGCACGTAGACCGCCCATGACGCCGGTCATGTACCCGTGGTCGTAGTGATGGCACGGGGACGGGCAGTCGGCCCAGCCGACAAGCGCTTGCGGGTCCACCCGGATCGGCGGCTCCATGAACACCACCGGACCGTTGGACGCGGCGACGAACTTTCCGGTTCCGATCAGCGTCAGAAATCCGGGGACGATCGACTGCTTGAGCGACAGACTTGGCTGAAAAGCGAGCAGATTGCCCGAGCGAATGGTCAGATTGCCGTCGTCCAGGTCGTACGAATTCACATCGAAGGCCCGGTCGGCGAGGAGCATCCGGCCCGAGCCCTCCGCCACCACCCAGTCGCTCGCGTGCAGAGGCGAATGGAACGAGGTGCGCACGAGACGGTCCAGCCGGCCGTGTCCGACGCCGTTGAAGTCGATCGAGCCGTAGTAGGCGATCATCTTCCCCTTCTGCAGGAACCACTGGCTCCCCTTGAGCTCCACGCAGAAGGTGTAGTTGTTCACGTTGTCGTCGACCGGCAGGGTCATGGGGTCGTACACCGTCGGGCCGCCGCCCGGAGCCCCGTACATGCTCACAGCTTCTCCTCCGACGCCTGGACGAACACCGCACCGCTGCCGCTGAGCTCCAGCTGGAACGCCTCGCCCGAGCCGCGGCCCACCATGTCCCGCCAGCCCAGCGCGGTCGACAGCTTGTTGCGGACGTCGCCGTGGTGCGCGACGTAGGCCTGGGGGTCGACGTGGACGGGACGCTGTGGGGTGATCGGGACCTCGAAGACCCCGCCGTGGGCCATCACGGCGACGGCCCCGTGTCCCTTCAGGGTGGTGGTGAACAGCCCCTGGCCGCTGACCTGGCCGCGCACCATGCCCATGACCCCGCCCTGCGAGCCGAGGAACATCGTGCCCTGCTGGAGCGTGCCCTCGAAGGCGAGCAGCCGGTCCGCCTCCACGTACAGCGTGTCGCCGGTGAGCCGGATGACCTGGACGTGGTGGCCACCGTGCCCGAACAGGACCGTGCCGCTGCCCTCGACGGTCATCAGGGGCGTGTCCTCGTTGGCGAGCCGCCGCCCGATCATGGACATCACGCCGCCCTGCCCGCCCTGGACGTTGGGAGTGAACGCCACCTCGCCGCGGTAGGCCAGCATCGCGCCGCGCTGGCTGAAGAGCCGTTGCCCGGGGACGACGGTCGCCTCGACCATCTTGGAGTTGATCTCACGGAAGGTCATCTCACACGTCCCCCGCGATCGTGTTGCGCTCGCTCGGCTGGACGTACACCAGGCCGTCTCCCTCGAACCGGATCTGGAAGGCCTCGCCGCCGCCCTCGCCCATGAACGTGCGGAACGTCACACCCGAGTGGAAGGACTGCCGGACGTTGCCCTGGTGCGCGACATACGCGCCGGGGTCCACGGTCAGCGGGTACTGCGGGCTGACGCGCAGTACCACCGCCGGACCGTCCGAGGTGATCGCGGCCTGGCCGTGCCCCTCGACGGTCGTCGTGAACAGCCCGTTGCCCTGGGTCGCGCCGCGCAGCCCGGTGAAACTCGTCCCCGTCCTGAGGCCCGCGTCGGTCGCGAGCAGGTTGCTCGACTCGACGTACAGCTTGTCCCCCTGGAGCTGGACGAGGTTGATCTCGGAGGCCCGGTCGGCGAACCAGCACGTGCCCTGCCCCCTCACCTCCATCACGGTCATCTGCTCGCCGGTGAGCCGCCGGGTCACCATCCCCCGGATCCCCTCGCCGCCCCCGCTGAGCTTCTTGAAGGCCATCTGTCCGTCGTATGCGACCATCGAGCCGTTCTTCGCCTTCACGGCGTCCCCGGTCATGTCGACGGCAAGCACCTTGCTGCCTTGAAGTCGAAACATCGCCACGCTGCGAAGGTAGCCGCCGGACGGGTGCGCCGAACAGCACCCGGGGGTGGAGAGCGACCCTGAACGCACCCTTAGGGGGACCGTTTGCCACAATGGACGAACGCTTGTGCGCGCGTTCACAAACCGGCGTTCACAAACCGCCCGCCCATCGCCGTACCTCCCCCCGAAGGTGACCCGTGGACCTGAAGACAGCTTCCGCCATCCGCCGTCTCCGCCTGATCTCCGTGCCGGAAGGCATCTCCTGGATCATCCTCGCGGTCTGCACGATCATCAAATACACGATCACGTCCAGCGTCGACGTGGCCCGGGTGCTCGGCCCGATCCACGGCGTGCTGTTCGTCTTGTATGTGCTCTTCTGGGCGGACGCCTGGAATCGCACGAAGTGGTCCCGGAGGACCGCGGCCCTCTACTTCGCGTACTCGATCATCCCTGGAGGCGGCCTCATCGCCGAGCGCCGCCTGCGTCGTGCCAGCGAGGACGCGGTCATCGCGGCTCGCGCCCGCCAGGAAGGCATCGTGAACGCATGATCGTCGCCTTCTCGGTCACCCCGCTGGGCGTCGGCGAGGACGTCGGCGCATACGTCGCCGACGCCGTCCGGGTCGTCCGCGAGTCCGGCCTCCCGAACCGCACCGACGCCATGTTCACGTCCATCGAGGGTGAGTGGGACGAGGTCATGGACGTCGTCAAGCGCGCCGTGGCCGCCGTCGAGGCACGCGCCCCCCGGGTCTCCCTGGTCCTCAAGGCGGACATCCGCCCTGGCGTGACGGACGGCCTCACCTCGAAGGTGGAGACCGTGGAGCGTCACCTCAGCCAGTGACGCCCAGCCCCGGCAGCGGCTGGTACACCCGTTCGAACAGTCGCTCGAACGGGTGACAGCGGGCAGGGTTTTGGCGTGTGCCGCGTGGCTAATGTCTCCCGGGGTCGATCAAGTTGCGTCCGGTGGCGTGGCATTGAAGGGGAGTGTGCGGTGGCAGGGCGGCGCGGACCGGGGCGACTCGGCAGGGCGATCACGGCGTTCGTACTGACGGCATCGCTGGCGGTGGTCTGCGTGGGGGAGGCGCACCGCGCGACGCCCGCGTGCGCCCTCGCCCGGGGCGAGCTGACCGTCGACGACCTGCCCGCCGGCTCGTCCGTGCTCGACTGCCTGGCCGTCGGCCGTGTGGTCACCCACGCCGGGGCCGCCGTGACGGTGCCCGAACCCGGCACGACGGTCAGCGTCGACGCGCTCACCACGAGCGGCTCGGCAGGCGACTTCACCCTGGCCGTCGCCGCCGACGGCACGGTCTCCTACCCCCACGAGGAGGCCCGCACCGAAGCCGTCGCGGGCAGCCGCGCCGACGCGCCCGCCCCCTGCGCCGACGGCGCCTACTCCACGGCCGGCCGCAAGGAGTACGGCACGTACAAGTGGTTCGTCGGCGGCGGTCCCCTGCCCGGCGGCCTCTCCCGCGCCGAGGCCCGGCGGGCCTTCGAGGACGCCATCGCCACCATCACCACCAGTCGCAACGACTGCGGTTACGACGACGCCGTCACGGCGCAGGCCCGCTACCTGTCGACCACCGGCAGAGAGGCAGGCATCGACCGCGCGGCCCGCTGCGTCCGCAGGGACGGCCTGAGCGTCTGGGACGGGGGCGACCTCGGCACCGACGCCGTCGCCACGACCTGCTCATGGAGCCGTCCGGTCCCCGGCGGCCCGGACGAACTCCTCGAGGCGGACGTCCGCTTCAACACCCACGACTACACGTTCACCGACAAGCCGGCCGGCGGCTGCACGCGCGCGTACGACATCCGCAGCGTCGCCACGCACGAGGCCGGCCATGTCTTCGGCCTCGGCCACTCCGGCGCCGGACACGAGAACCTCACCATGTACGCGAACTCCTTCGCCTGCTCCACCGGAGCCCGCAGCCTCGGCAAGGGCGACGTCCTCGGCCTGCGCAGTCTCTACGGAACGACTCGATGACTGAACGAATGAACGACTGACCGACTGAGCGACTGAGCGACTGAACGGCCGCGTGGGGAGAGCGGGTTCAGGCGCCGCCCGACACCAGCGCCATCCCCAGCGGCGTCCGCTCGTACAGCACCTGATGGCCGTAGCGCCGGGACACCAGCAGCCCGGAGTCGCGCAGCGCGCCCAGGTGCGCGGAGACCGAGGACGGCGCGAGACCCAGGCGGTGGGCGAGGGCGGAGGTGGACGCCGGGTCGTCGAGCGCGGTGAGCACGGCGGCCCGGCCCCGGCCCAGCAGCCGGACCAACGCCTCGGGGGAGCGGTCGGCAGGGTCCGACCACAGACCGCCTATGCCCCGCGCCGGGTAGACGAGGGTCGGCTGCCAGGGCGGATCGAACGCGCTGACGACGTCGGGCCACGAGAACACGCTCGGCATCAGCACCAGCCCCTGTCCGCCCAGATGCCGCTCGTGCTCGCCCTTCGAGGCGACGGTCAGGGTCCCGGCCCGCCAGCCGCACCGCCGGTCGATCTCCGGCAGCAGCCCGCCCAGGCCCACCTCGGCGAGCCGCCGCGAGTGAAAGGCGACGTCCGCCTCCAGCAGGGCGCGCAGCCGTGGCCAGTCCGGCGCGAGGAGGGTGTGCCAGATCTCCTCCAGCACCTCGGCGAGTTCCCGGATCATCCGCTGCGGATCCGCGAGCCACGCCCGTCCCTGCGGTGAGTCCAGTGCGCCCGGGGTGTCCGCGAGCGAGCGCGCGGTGTCCGCGCGGGCGGCCCGCGGATCGGCGGCCCGCACGGCGGCGAGCTCCTCCTCGAACCCGGCCACGGGCCCCACCGGCGGCGGGCACAGCCAGTCGGGGGAGTGGCCCCGGCGCGGCATCAGCAGCCACAGCCCGGTCAGGTCCAGCGCCTGGGCCGCCGTACGGATCCGGCGCAGCCAGGGCGCGTGATAGCCGTGCCGGTCGGGCCGCTTGAGCGTGCGCGCGACCTCCTGCGTCTCCCACAGCGGGGACACGGCGAACCGGCAGCGCAGGAAGTCGTCCTCCCCGAAGTGCAGATGCGACGGCACGCTCCCCCACCCCTCATGAGCCCCTGGCCCCTCGAACATTCGGCTGTGCCCGAAACTCTAGGCCCCACACCCCTGCCCGAGCACGCTGCTGCCCATGTCAGAAGTCACGACGGCCACCACGGCCACCACGGCCACCACGGCCACCACTGCGACCACGGCCACCACGAACCCGGTGACCGCGGGGAAGACACCGCCGGCCGGCTACCTCCGCGTCCTCGCCGTCCGGGAGTTCCGGGCCGTCTTCGCCGCCCATCTGCTGTCCCTGCTCGGCGTGATCGTCGCCGAGGTCGCGCTGTCCGTCCTCGTCTACGAGCTGACCGGCTCGCCCCTGATGAGCGCCCTGGCCTGGGCCCTCGGCTTCCTGCCGTACGTCGTCGGCGGCACGCTGCTCGCCGGGGTCGCCGACCGTTTCCCGGCCCGGCGCGTGCTCGTGGGCTGCGATCTGGTGTGCGCGGTGTGCGTGGTGCCGATGACGGCGCCGGGCGCCCCCCTCGCCGTCCTGCTGGTCCTGCGTTGCTGCCTCGCCGTCGTCTCGCCGATCTTCGCGGGCACCCGGATGGCCACCCTCGCGGACATCCTCGGCGACGGCGACCTGTTCGTCCTCGGCCGCTCCCTGCTGCGCATCACCTCGCAGAGCGCACTGCTCCTCGGCTTCGGACTCGGCGGACTGCTGCTCGCCGTCGTCTCCCCGCGCCAGGCCCTCCTCGTCACCGTCGCCACCTTCCTCGCCTCCGCCGCCCTGCTGCGCCTGGGCACCCGCAGCCGACCCGCCCGGGCCCGCACCGACGGCGCGCTGGTCATGGACTCCCTCAAGGGCGCCCGGCAGGTCCTCGCCGACCGCCGTACCAGGGCGCTGCTGCTGCTCTTCTGGGTGGCGCCGATGTTCGCGGTCGCCCCGGAGGCGCTGGCCGCGCCGTACGCAGACGACCTCGGCGCCGGCTCCGTCGGCCTGGGCCTGCTGATGTGCGCGCTGCCGGTCGGCGCCATCGCCGGCGAGCTGTACGCGGGGGCCCGGCTGCGTCCCGTCACCCGCGAGCGCATCGCCCTCCCGCTCGTCTGTGTGACGCTGCTGCCCTACCTCGGCTACGCCCTCCACCCCTCTCTCGCCGCCTCCCTCGTCCTGCTGCTGGTGTCGGGGGCCGGCTCGGCGTACACCCTGGGCCTCGACCAGTGGATCGTCCGGGACGTGCCCGAGGAGCTGCGGGGACGGGCCATGACGCTGCTCACCGCGGGGCTCATGACGTTCCAGGGCGTCGGCATGGCCCTGGCGGGGGTGGCCGCGGAGCTCGTGGGCGTGGCGGGCGCGGTCACGGGGGCGGGGGCGCTGGGGACGGTGTGCTGTGCGATGGTGGCCGGGGAGGTCCGGCGGACCGAAGGCCGAGACGGGGCTGACCGCGATATGACCGGCCGGTAAGGTCTGGAGACGTGCCGAAACCGCTCAGTCTCCCCTTCGACCCCATCGCCCGCGCCGACGAGCTCTGGAAGCAGCGCTGGGGAAACGTGCCGTCCATGGCCGCGATCACCTCGATCATGCGCGCCCACCAGATCCTGCTCGCCGAGGTGGACGCCGTGGTCAAACCGTACGGCCTGACGTTCGCACGCTACGAGGCGCTGGTGCTGCTCACCTTCTCCAAGGAGGGCGAGCTGACCATGTCGAAGATCGGCGAACGGCTCCAGGTGCACCCCACCTCGGTGACGAACACCGTCGACCGCCTGGTCAGGTCGGGACTGGTGGACAAGCGCCCCAACCCCAACGACGGGCGCGGGACCCTCGCCGTCATCACCGACAAGGGCCGCGAGGTCGTCGAGGCGGCCACCCGGGACCTGATGGCGATGGACTTCGGGCTCGGGGTGTACGACGCGGAGGAGTGCGGCGAGATCTTCGCGATGCTGCGCCCGCTGCGGGTGGCGGCGAACGACTTCGAGGACCAGTAACCCCGCGCAAGATCGCCCGATAACCGATGGTTACGCTCGTCCTCATGAAAAAGAGCGTGCTGACCCGCTACCGCGTCCTGGCCTACGTCACCGGTGTCCTGCTGGTCCTGCTGTGCCTGAGCATGATCGCCAAGTACGGCCTGGACGTCGACGGCGCTGCGGACTTCACCCGCGTGGTGGCCATCGCGCACGGCTGGCTCTACGTCGTCTACCTGGTCTTCGCCTTCGACCTGGGCTCCAAGGCGAAGTGGCCGGTCGGCAAGCAGCTGTGGGTGCTGCTGGCGGGGACGATCCCGACGGCCGCGTTCATCGTGGAGCGGAAGATCAGCCACGAGCTGGAGGGCAAGCTCGCGGACGCGACTCCGGCGCCCGTCAAGGCGTAGCCCCACCGCCGTACGCCACACGCGCGTGCGGCGGTTGTTCGCGAAGTTTTACTAGGACGTCCTACTAAAATTCACCGACTCCATCGACATTTATTCGGACGTCCTAGTAAATTTGAAGCATGGACGCTGACGCCATCGAGGAGGGCCGCCGCCGCTGGCAGGCCCGGTACGACGCTTCGCGCAAGCGTGAGGCCGACTTCACCACGCTCTCCGGGGACCCCGTGGAGCCGGTGTACGGCCCTCGGCCCGGTGATGCCTACGACGGCTTCGAGCGGATCGGCTGGCCCGGCGAGTACCCCTTCACGCGCGGGCTGTACCCGACCGGCTACCGAGGGCGGACGTGGACGATCCGGCAGTTCGCGGGGTTCGGCAACGCCGAGCAGACCAACGAGCGCTACAAGATGATCCTCGCCAACGGCGGCGGGGGCCTGTCCGTCGCCTTCGACATGCCGACCCTCATGGGGCGCGACTCCGACGACGCGCGCTCGCTGGGCGAGGTCGGGCACTGCGGGGTCGCCATCGACTCGGCCGCCGACATGGAGGTCCTCTTCAAGGACATCCCCCTCGGTGACGTGACGACCTCCATGACCATCAGCGGTCCGGCCGTCCCCGTCTTCTGCATGTACCTCGTGGCCGCCGAGCGGCAGGGCGTCGACCCGGGCGTCCTCAACGGCACGCTCCAGACGGACATCTTCAAGGAGTACATCGCCCAGAAGGAGTGGCTCTTCCAGCCCGAGCCGCATCTGCGCCTGATCGGCGACCTGATGGAGTACTGCGCGGCCGGCATCCCCGCCTACAAGCCGCTGTCCGTCTCCGGCTACCACATCCGGGAGGCGGGCTCGACGGCCGCGCAGGAGCTGGCGTACACGCTGGCGGACGGCTTCGGATACGTCGAACTGGGGCTCAGCCGCGGCCTGGACGTGGACGTGTTCGCGCCCGGCCTGTCCTTCTTCTTCGACGCGCACCTCGACTTCTTCGAGGAGATCGCCAAGTTCCGTGCGGCGCGCCGGATCTGGGCGCGGTGGATGCGGGACGTCTACGGGGCGCGCTCCGAGAAGGCGCAGTGGCTGCGCTTCCACACCCAGACCGCCGGCGTCTCGCTGACCGCCCAGCAGCCGTACAACAACGTGGTGCGTACGGCCGTGGAGGCGCTCGCGGCGGTGCTCGGCGGGACCAACTCGCTGCACACCAACGCCCTCGACGAGACCCTCGCGCTGCCGAGCGAGCAGGCGGCGGAGATCGCGCTGCGCACACAGCAGGTGCTGATGGAGGAGACCGGCGTCGCGAGCGTGGCCGACCCGCTGGGCGGTTCGTGGTTCGTCGAGCAGCTGACGGACCGGATCGAGGCGGACGCCGAGAAGATCTTCGAGCAGATCAAGGAGCGCGGCACCCGGGCCCACCCCGACGGGCGGCACCCCATCGGGCCCATCACCTCCGGCATCCTGCGCGGCATCGAGGACGGCTGGTTCACCGGCGAGATCGCCGAGTCCGCCTTCCGCTACCAGCAGGCCCTGGAGAAGGGCGAGAAGAAGGTCGTCGGCGTCAACGCGCACACCGGATCGGTGACCGGGGAGCTGGAGATCCTGCGGGTCAGCCACGAGGTGGAGCGCGAGCAGGTCCGGGCGCTGACGGCGCGCAAGGCGGCTCGGGACGAGCGGGCCGTACGCACCGCCCTCGACGCCATGCTGACCGCCGCGCGCGACGGCTCCAACATGATCGGGCCGATGCTGGACGCGGTACGCGCCGAGGCGACGCTGGGCGAGATCTGTGACGCGCTGCGGGACGAGTGGGGCATCTACACGGAGCCGGCGGGATTCTGAACGCCATGCAGGTGACCGGATCGGGCCGGAGAGAGACCACGCATGTTGCGGGACCTCACTAGGTCGCGCCGCAAGGATCAAGCCATCGGCTGATCGTTGTGCCCGCACTGTCGCGCCTTGTTGAGCCGACGATCCTGCCTCTGGACGCGAGACTTTCGAAGCTCCGGTCTGCGTGCTCCGCAGCCGACGTCGCGAATCGTGAAGGCAGCAGATGCCGAAGACAAGCCAACTTCCAACAGGAAGGTTTAGTGGACCTGAGGCCTCAAGAGGCCACTGCGCACCGTGATAATGCCTTGACGCAAGGTGAGAGAGAGGTTTGAATGCGCTTACTTTTATGAAGATCGTGTGACTCTGGGGGCGGGGTTCTGTGCGGTTCGCGCGGGGTGGTTGAGGCACGGCTGGACGTCGTAGACGCAGCCGACGCGGGGGGACGGGAGCCACGACGGCCGCGTTGGCCGTGCTGCTGGGCACAGTGACCCTGCCTGCGCAACATGCCGCCGCTTCTCCCGCGGCGGTCGATTCCGCCCCGTCGACCGAGGGGCGTCAGGCGCTGGCCGAGGCCGAGGAGTCCGGTCAGCGGGTGGAGGTGACCGGGGAGCGTACGGATCGGACCACGGTCTACGCGAACCCCGACGGATTCACGTTCACCCTGGAGCAGTCGGCCGTTCCCGTACGCGTGGCCAAGCCGGACGGTGGTTGGCAGGCGCCGGATGCGACTCTGGAGAATCGTTCCGATGGCTCGGTGGGGCCCAAGGCGGCCGCCGTGTCGATCGCGTTCTCGGCGGGAGGCGACAAGGTGCCCCTGGCCCGGATCGCGGACGAAGGCAGCTCGCTGGAACTCCAGTGGCCGGGCAGGCTTCCGGCGCCACGGTTGGACGGCCCCAGCGCTCTGTACGCCGAAGTGCTGCCCGGTGTCGACTTGCAGGTGACCGCGACTCCGGAGAGCTTCCAGCCCGTGTTCGTCGTGAAGACGCCCGAGGCCGCGGCGAACAAGGAGTTGAAGAATCTCACCTTCGGTCTCAAGGCTCAGGGGCTGGACGTTCGCGAGGGAGCGGCGGGTAACCTCACGGCCGTAGACGGCAGTGGTCGTACCGTGTTCAAGGCTCCGCCGGCGCGGATGTGGGACTCGGCGGGAGGAACATCCGTCGCCTCGAAGGCATCCGTGCCCCCCGAGACTCCCAGCACGCAGACGCAGACGCAGCTCATGCGGGCGGAGGCGCTTGCAGAGGAGTCGGTGGAGCCGTCCGACCCCGCCGAACTGGCGGCGTCCGGCTCGGGTCTGGAACCCGGCCAGGGCGACAAGGTCGCCAGGATGGATGTCGCCGTCACCAAGGACTCCCTGTCCGTCGTCCCCGACACGGACATGCTCACCAAGACCGACGGCTCCGCCTTCCCGCTCTTCATCGACCCGACCGTGACCTGGGGCGAGTCCGAGCGCACTCTGCTGCGCAGCGACGGCTACGAGTCGTACGGCTGGGGCAACGGCGACGACGACCAGGGCAAGGGGGCTGGCAAGTGCGGTACCTGGAACGGGTATTACTGCGGACCGGGGTACGTGCAGAAGCTGTACTTCGAGTTCTCCCCAGCGAGCCTGAAGGGCAAGAAGGTCCTTGACGCCACGTTCCGGGTGACGGAGCCGTGGGCGTTCCAGTGTGACCCGCGCTGGGTGGACCTCGTCCGTACGAACAACATCTCCTCCGCCACCACATGGTCCTCGCGGCCCGCAGAGCTGGACCTTATGGTCGACCGGAGCGTCTCAGCCGGCCGTGGCTCGCTCTGCGACCCCGACTCTCCCGACGCGCCGATCGAGTTCAACGACAACCCGGACGAGACGAACGAGAACTTGACACCGACGGTGTCGAACTTCGCGGCGGGCAAGTTCTCCCGGCTGACGCTGGAGGTCAAGGCCCACGACGAGTCCGACCCATCGGCATGGAAGCGGTTCAAGAACGACGCCGTACTCGCTGTGAAGTTCGTGGCGGTGCCCGCCCCTCCGACCGAGGTGGGTCTGATCACCGGCACCGGATACGTGTGCTCCACCAGCTCGACCGACCCGGCCATCGTGTCCGATCCGACCCCGCTGGTGCAGGGCAAGCCGCGCACAGCGGTCGGTGGTTCGGTGGGCGCCAGCCTGCGCATCCGGTGGCGGACGGAGAAGTCCGACGGCACGACCTGGACGCTCGCCCACACCGACCTCGACGGACCGACCTCCGGCTATGTCGGGAACCTGGTCAAGCAGTCGCGCAGCCTGCCCGCTCTCCAGGAAGGCGTGCTGTACCGGCTGAAGGCCCTGACTCTGTCGTACTACGAGGACGGCAGCAACCGGCAGAGCACCGGATTCACCACGCCGTGTTATTTCAAGGTCGATCCAACAGCGCCCAAGGCGCCGCAGATCACCGTCGGTTCCCCGTACATGGCGTGTACGACCAACGACTGCACGCCCCACGGCGGACCGGGCGTAAAGGGTTCGTTCACTTTCAAGCCTGCTACGGGTGACACGAACAATGTGGCCTATCAGTACCGGCTCGCATCCACAGCTGCGTGGTCGGCCGACCAGACCGGCGCGACTGTGTCGGTCGGTGTTACGCCTTCAAGGGCAGGCACGTACAACCTGTACGTACGCGCCAAGGACGACGTCGGCCGTTACGGCGCGCAGTCCGTGGTCGAGTTCTTGGTCGCAGATGGTGAGAAGCCGGTCGGGCAGTGGAACTTCACCGAGGCCGACGGCGCGGCGGTGGACTCCGCGACTTGGGACGGCGCGGACAACGCGACCCTGGCCGGCGGTGTGGTGCGCGATGACCGTGGCCGTCGTGGGCTGATCACGCGTGACGCGTCCGGTGTGGCTTTGGAGACGCCGGTGACGGACAAGGGTCTGGCTTTCGACGGCAGCACGGGGTACGCGGCCACGTCCGCCACGGTGCTGGACACCTCCGTCTCCTACACGGTCTCGGCCTGGGTGCGTGTCGATGCCAGTGCCTCGCGCACGTTGACGGCGCTCAGCCAGGCACCGGACAGCGCGAGCCCCTTCTCGAAGAAGTACATTCCCTTCGGGCTGTCGTATGCGGGCGGCGGGGCCAACACCTGGAGCATGAGTGTGATGGGCGCCGACGGAGCCCTCCGTAAGGCCAGTGCCCAGCAGGCCACGCCGCGTGGTGTGTGGACCCATGTGGCCGGGGTGTACGACGCCGAGGCGAAGAAAGTCAGTCTCTACCTCAACGGGTCACTGCAGAGCACCGTCGACTCCGGTACGGCGTGGAAGGGGTCGGGTCCGCTGCAGATCGGCAGGGGCATCTGGGCCGACGTGTACACCGACTACTTCAGCGGCAGCATCGACGAGCCCACGACGTGGCAGCGGGCCCTGTCGGCGGAGGCGATCGCGGAGGAGGCGAAAACGCTGACGTCGAAGGGTTATGCCGGCGTGGAACTGGTCGCCGACTGGTCGGCGGATCGAGGCGTCGACACCACGATCGCTGACACAACCTCTGGTTATGGCAGGTCGCTGACTCTGGGCGCTGGTGCCTCGCTGGACGGCGAGTCGATCCTGCTGGACGGTGTGGATGATGCGGCCACCACGGCCGGGCCAGTTGTGGACGACACAGGTTCGTTCACGGTCACCGCGCTGGCGTCCCTGGACAGCGCCAAGCTGGTCAGCAAGGAAGTGGGCTACACCGGTCAAGTGGTCGGCCAGCGGACGGCTGACGGCTCGGCCTGGGGTTTCTGGTTCCAGCTGACCGGTAAATCGACCGTGTGGGACGAGGAGACCTCAGAGGAGAAGACCGTCCCGGTGGGTTTTTGGCAATTCGGCCGCCTCAACGCCGATGGCACATTCAGCGCGGTGGCCTCCGAGGAGAACGCGCTGTTGGACGGCATGGTCCGGATGACCGGCGTCTTCAACGCTCAGGACGGCACGATCGGCCTCTACCTGGGAGCTGTCCAGAACAGCGAGGACAAGGCGTTCACTGCCAAGATCGGCGCGGGTGATTTCGCGGTGGGCAAGGGCTTCACCAGCGGCGCTTGGAAGCACTACCTGCCGGGACGGATTGCCGAAGTCCGTCTGTGGGCGGGCGCGATGACCGGCTCCGACCAGGTCGGAGAGACCGTGGGTGACTGACGAGCACAGGTGAGGGCAGCCCTTGGCGGGTGCCCTCACCCATACGCGCACGGCAGGCACGGCAGTCTGCGGACGGCTTGCTGAAACTTCTCTTAACGGGACCGGGTGGGGCGAAAGTCATGAATCTTGGCAGGGGCACCTCAAGGTGGAGTGGGGGCGTGGCACGGCGTCAAGCCGGCCGGATCCTGGTGCAATCGCTGGCATTGGCACTCGTCGTGCCCCTGGGCGCGGCGCAACTGGCGCAAGCCGCGGAATCCTCCGGTCTGGGGCGTCCCGACGTGCCCAAGTCGCGGGTGAGCAAGGTCGAGGAGTTCGAGGGACCCGGCGCGAAGGAGGCTCGGCAGCAGGTCGCGCGGGACAGAAGGACCAACAAGGTACAGGCCGACCGGGCCCGCACCCAGCAGTCGGCGACCTGGCCCGGGAAGGGCGAGGCGACGCTAGGTCTGGCACGCGGCAAAGGAGCTGGCGTCGAGCCGAGCGGCGTACCCGTCACCATCACACCCCCAGCGGGCAGCGCAGCCGCGGCAAGCGGTAAAGCACGCGTCACCGTGTTGGACCAGAAGGCAGCCCGCGCGGCAGGTGTCACGGGTGTCGTCCTGACCGCCGACGCGGACAGCGCCGGTATCGCCGACGTCAGCGTCGACTACAGCGGCTTCGCCTCCGCTGTCGGCGGCGGTTGGTCCCAGCGGCTAGGCCTGGTGCAACTGCCCGCGTGCGCGCTGACGACGCCGGAGAAGTCGGAGTGCCGCACCCAGCGTCCCCTGACGTCGGACAACGACCTTGCTCACCAGTCGGTCTCGGCGAAGGTGAGCATCGCCGAGTCCGCGGACGGCCCGGCCGCCCAGTTGATGAAAGCCGCTGACGGTGCTGCTCCCGCTACCACTGTGCTGGCCGTCACCGCTGCCGCGGCAGGCTCCGCAGAGTCCCCCAAAGGCACCGGAAGCTACTCGGCCACTCCGTTGTCGGAGTCCTCGTCCTGGGAGGCAGGCGGCAGTTCGGGCTCCTTCACCTGGTCGTACGACTTTGCGATGCCCCCGGCCGCGGCAGGCCCGCAGCCGCCGTTGTCGCTGTCCT
Organism: Streptomyces sp. NPDC031474; assembly: GCF_055581185.1. NCBI lineage: Bacteria > Bacillati > Actinomycetota > Actinomycetes > Kitasatosporales > Streptomycetaceae > Streptomyces > Streptomyces sp. NPDC031474. The sequence continues at coordinate 10,755 of NZ_JBVIJX010000029.1, read as the reverse complement.
ACGACTCGGGCAGCGTGGACGGCCGTACCGCCAGGTCCAACAATCAGGGCACCTCGGTCGGTGAAGGGTTCGGCCTCACCGAGTCCTACATCGAGCGTTCCTACGGTTCGTGCGACGACGACGGCCACGACGACGTCTTCGACTTCTGCTGGAAGTACGACAACGCCCGGCTGGTGCTGAACGGCAAATCGTCACGGTTGGTCAAGGTCAGCGACAGTCAATGGCGGCTGGAGAACGACGACGCGTCGAAGGTGACGCGGTCCAAGGATGCGGACAACGGCGACGACGACGGTGAGTACTGGACCGTCGTCACCGGTGACGGCACTAAGTACGTGTTCGGCCTGAACAAGCTGGAGGGCGCGGACGCCCAGCGCACCAACTCCGTGGCGACCGTGCCGGTGTTCGGCGACGACTCGGGCGAGCCCGGCTACTCCGGCGGCGACGCGTTCGCCGACCGCGCGCTCACCCAGGCGTGGCGGTGGAACCTCGACTACGTCGAGGACACCCGAGGCAACGCGGCCACCTACTGGTACACGAAGGAATCGAACTACTACAAGAAGAACAAGGCCGAGACCGCCAATGCCGGCTACACGCGCGGCGGTTACCTGGGTCGGATCGAGTACGGCCTGCGCAAGGGGGAGTTGTTCACCGACAAGGCGGACGCGAAGGTCACCTTCGGCTACGCCGAGCGCTGCACCGCGTCGGACTGCTCCAGCCTGACCGAGGACACCTCCGACAACTGGCCGGACGTCCCGTTCGACGCGATCTGCTCCAAAGACGACGACGAGTGCCACGCATCAGGGCCATCCTTCTTCTCCCGTAAGCGTCTGACCGGGATCGACACGTTCTCGTACAACGCCACCAGCGCCGCGTACGACGCCGTGGACTCCTGGGACCTGGTCGAGCAGTACCTGGACGGCGGGGACATCGGTGACAGTTCCGATCAAGTCCTGACCCTGACGTCCCTCAAGCGGACAGCGAAGGCCGGCGACACGGCCATCGCCCTGAACCCGGTCTCCTTCACGTACCACATGCGGCCCAACCGGGTCGACGCCACGGACGACATTCTCCCCCTGACCCGCCCGCGCGTCTCCACCGTCACCTCCGAGACCGGTGCGATCACCACGGTCACGCTGTCGGGCGAGGAATGTGTGCGCAGCCAGGTCCTGGGCGCCGCCCCCGACACCAACACGCGCTCCTGTTACCCCCAGTTCTGGCATATCAACGGCGCTGAGAACGCCTCGATCGACTGGTTCCACAAGTACCGGGTGCTGGCCGTCGTCGTCTCGGACCCGGCCGCCGCAAACGAGTCGGTTGAGCACTCCTACTCCTACAGCGGGGCCGCCTGGCACTACAGCGACGACCCGTTCGTGAAGAAGGAAGAGCGCACCTGGTCCGAATGGCGTGGATACGCCCAGGTCACAGCGTGGACCGGCGCGACGGACGTGACACGCTCCCGCACGGTCTCCCTCTACCTCCAGGGCATGCACGGCGACGAGAAGACCGACGGCACGACCAAGTCTGTCTCCGTCGCACCGCTGTCTACGCCGGCCCTCGACGCGGCGTCCGTCACCGACAAAACCGAGTACGCGGGGCAGTTGCGCGAGCAGGTCACCTACGACGGCACCACGGCGATCTCGGCAGCGGTGAACGACCCGTGGTCGCAGGAGACCGCCCGGCAGACCCCACCCGGTGCAGGTGACCACGTCGCCCGCTATGTCCGCACGCAGAAGGTGCACAGCTACACCTACCTGACGGCGTCCCAGACCTGGCGCGAACGCCTGACGAGCACGTCGTTCGACAGCTACGGCATGCCGGTCACGGTCGACGACTTCGGGCAGGTGGGCAAGGCGTCGGACGAGACCTGCACGCGCACCTGGTACGCCCGCAACCCCGACCTCGGCATTGTTAGCCCGGTCTCACGCACCCGCGCTGTCGCCCGTACCTGCGCGACAGCAGACACCTCAATGGCTCTGCCCGCGACCATGGATCCGGCCAAGCCCGCGCGAGGCGATGTGATCGCGGACGTCAGCACCGTCTACGACACCGCGAACGCCACGGCCTGGTCGGCGACCCAGAAGCCCACCAAGGGCCTGGCGACGTGGACCGGCCGGGCCACCGGCTACGCGATTGCCGCGGACAGCAACGGTGATCGGCTGCCGAGCGGCTGGCAGAAGATCTCCGCGACGACGTACGACACCCTGGGCCGCCCCCTGAGCGTCAGTGACGCGTCCACGAACCCTCCCACCTCCCTCGCTTACACCCCCGTCGACGCAGGCCCGCTGACCAAAACCATCACCACCGACCCCAAGACGTACAAGACGGTCAGTTTCCTCGACCCGCGGCGCGGTCAACCGCTGCGCATCTACGACGTCAACAACAAGAAGACCGAGCTGACTTACGACGCCCTCGGCCGACTGACCCAGGTGTGGCTGCCGAACAGGGTGAGCGGAAGCCAGGCCCCCAACCAGAAGTTCGCCTACCACCTGGACAACACCAAGCCGTCGTGGGTCTCGTCCTCGTCGCTGAAGAACGACGGCGAGACCTACAACACCACGTACACGCTCTACGACGCGCTTCTGCGTCCCCTGCAGGCCCAGTCGCCGACACCGCAGGGCGGACGTCGTCTGACGGACACGCGGTACGACACGCGTGGTCTGGCGTACGAGACGTACGCCGACATCTTCGACAACACCAGCACACCCAACGCCACGTACACGCGGGCCGAATACGGAGAGTCTCCCACCCAGACAGGGACAGTGTTCGACGGGGCAGGCCGCCCCGCCGGCACCAGTCTGTATGTCTACGGTGTCAAGAAGTGGTCCACGACGACCAGCTACACCGGTGACTCCGTCGCGACAACAGCGCTCGAGGGCGGCTCGGCCCAACGCACGATCAGCGACGTACGCGGTCAGACGACGGAAACGCGAGAGTACGCAAGCACGAGCCCGGCGGATGCAGCCTTCGGCACGACCCCCGGAGCCCCGTACACATCCACGAAGTTCGCCTACGGTTTGGACGGCCAGCAGGAGACGGTCACCGGTCCCGACAACGCCAAGTGGTCGTACGTCTACGACCTGTTCGGTCGCCAGGCCACCGCGGCCGACCCGGACAAGGGGACGACGACCATCGAGTACGACGTCCTCGACCGGCCCGTAAAGTCCACGGACTCTCGGGGCATGTCGGTCCTGACCGGATATGACGAGCTGGGCCGCGTCACGGGTACCTGGAAGGACTCCAAGACGGACGCCAACCAGCTCACCGGGTTCGTCTACGACACGCTCCTCAAGGGGCTGGCCACGTCCTCCACCCGCTACGTCGGCGGCAAGACGGGCGCAGCGTACACACAGGCCGTCACCGCCTACGACAGCCTGGACCGAGCCACGGGCACTCAGCTGCAACTGCCGGCGAGTGACCCGCTCGCGAAGGCGGGCGCGCCGTCCTCGCTGGCATATGAGACGTACTACAACATCGACGGCACCCTGAAGCAGACGAAGGACCCTGCGCTCGGAGGGCTGTCCGCAGAGAGCGTGGACTACGACTACGACGCGCTGGGTGACGTGACTTCGATCGTGGGTGCGACCGGCTATCTGCTGGACGTGGACTACTCGGCCCTCGTGCAGCCGCAGCTGCTGACGCTGGGTACGGGCGGTACTGGCAACAAGAGCGCCTACGTCGCCAACGACTTCGAGGAGGGCACCGGCCGCCTGACCCGCAGCCATGTCACGGATCAGACCCACGGCTACATGCTGCAGGACCTCAACTACGCCTACGACCAGACGGGCAACGTCACCGCGATCAGTGACCCGACCCTCCTGGGCGGCACCAGCTCGGCCGAGACCCAGTGCTTCGCCTACGACGGCCATCAGCGTCTGACCGAGGCCTGGACGCCCGCTTCACAGAAGTGCTCCGACGCCCGGAGCGCCTCCAGCCTGTCGGGGCCGGCCCCGTACTGGTCGACCTACGAGTACAACGCGGCGGGCCAGCGGGCCAGTGAGACGGTCCACAAGAGCAGTGGCGACACGAAGACGACGTACTGCTACACCAGTACGACCCAGCCGCACACCCTGACCGGCACCACGACCAAGACCGACTGCGCCGCTCCGGAGCGCGCCTACGAGTATGACAAGTCCGGCAACACCTGGCATCGCCCCGGCGCCAGTGGAACCCAGACCTTGGACTGGTCGCCTGAGGGCAAGCTGAGCAAACTCTCGGAGAACGGGACGTCGACCGACTATCTGTACTCCGCTGATGGCTCCCTTCTGATCCGTAACACGGGGAAGGGAGAGCGCGTCCTCTACGCCGGCTCCACCGAACTGCATCTCCGCGCCAACGGTAAGACTTGGGCGCAGCGTTACTACGCCGCAGGCGGCGTCACGGCTGCCCTCCGCACCAACCAGTCCGGTACCGAGAAGCTCAGTTACCTGACGGGTGACCAGCACAGCACCTCCTCTCTTTCACTCAACCCGGACACCAACCAGACCTTCACCAAGCGCTACATGACGCCGTTCGGGAACGACCGCGGCGCGCCGCTCTACGGTCCCTGGCCCGATGACAAGGGCTTCCTCGGCAAGACACGGGACACAACCACTGGCCTGACCCACGTCGGAGCTCGCGAATACGACGCTGGCGTCGGTCAGTTCATCAGCGTCGACCCGATCCTCAGTCTCGGTCAGCCCGGTTCGCTCAACGGATACAGCTACGCCAACAACAATCCCGCGACGCAGAGCGACCCCACGGGCCTCGAATCCTGCTACCCGCACTACTGCTCGGCCAGCAACGGAACTACCGGCGGTTACAACACGGCGAAGGACCCCGCGCACAAATGGGATTCCGACGGCAACGGAAAGGATGACGGCAACGGGGATACGGGCGGTACGTCCGACGGCAGCACCGCCAAGCCGTCGGGCACGACCAAGCCCGTGGTCGACGGAATCATCATTCCTGCCAAGTACGAGCTCCAAGCGATGGGATATGCAGGCGGCTACCCCGATTCGGCCACCTACGCCGAGATGCTGTCACGTTGGGCTGAGGCAAAGTGCTACAACCGGAGCAGCAGCGTCGAGGCCTTCTGCGACACGGCCACCCGGGCCGGACTGCTCAAGGACCCACACAGCAGCGCGAATGACCCCTGGGGTCTGAAGGCGACGTATCACTGCCTCACCGGAAAAGGCGACTGCGGCGAGGCGATCGTCTCCGACATCGTGACTGTGGCCAGCATGGCTTTCGGCTCCACTGGCAAAGCGGTCCTGGCACGCGGTGGTGCACGTGCGGCTGCGGCAGAGATGGAGTCAGCCGCTGCGTCCCTGTTCAGGGCGGCGTGCAGCTTCTCGCCTGACACACCGGTCCTGCTCAAGAACGGCAAGACCAAAGCGATCAGCAAGGTCGAACCCGGAGACGAGGTCGAGGCTGCCGACCAGGAAACCGGCAAGCACAAGGGCTCAAGATCCGTCACCGCTCACCTCGTCCACCACGACGACGACCTCGTTGACGTGACCATCCGTACTGCCGACGGCCGTACCTCGACCATCCACACGACCTCCCGCCACCCCTTCTGGGACGACACTGTCCACGCCTGGTCAGCCGCCGCCGAACTCCGTCCGGGCCACCTGCTCAACACCGCGACCGACGCTCACGTGCAGGTCATTGAGGTCAGTGAACAAGCCGGCTCAGCCGACATGTACAACCTCACCGTCGACGATCTCCACACGTACTATGTGCTGGCGGGCGAGACGCCGGTCCTCGTTCACAACAGCAACTGCAATCTCTTTGATGGGGATGGTTGGCAACACGTGCTGGATGAGCACGTAGATGGAAGTCCAGGAGTGGCGCAAGGAAACACGACTTTCTCCAATTATATGGATCTGGATGAAATTGGAGAGTTGATTGAGGATGCCTCAAAAACGCCGGGGAGGCGAAATACTCCCGATGCGGCTGGGCGCCCTCGTGACGGGACAATTCACACACACGATTTCGACTACCCCGTTGGGTCGCGAGGTGAGACTAGCGTCGAAGTGATACTCAATCCAGACGGATCTCTACGTACCGCCTATCCAAGGTGATGGCAATGGAGCAACTTTCTCTGCATTGGAAGACGGTGCGGACTGGCTCGGCCGACTTCGTTCTACACTTTCCGCGAGAGACCATCGAAGTACACACCACATACGTTGGAGATGGTCTCGGTTCTGTGGTGCAAGCTGCCATCGACCTTCGCTTGGGGTCAAGCTCGGCAACAGCCTTCCTTCCTGCCGAGCCCGCGGGTACCTTCCTGTTCTTTACGGGGGCGGACGAAGACGCATACTTGCAGGTCGTCCAATTCGCGGACATGGAATCAGAGTCCCGCCGCTGGAGCGGTGGCATTCTGCGATGGCGTGGTCGAGTTGACGTCCGTGCATTTATTCGCAGCGTGGTAGTCATGGCTGACGACGTGCTGGTTCGGTGCGGCAGTACTGCCGCATATTCAAGAGCGTGGAGTGGGATCGCCTTCCCGACTCGTGAACTGGAAATTCTCCGGCAAGGATCGTGATCCTTGTGTGCCCAGCAGCCAGATCTGAGAAGGGTCTCTGATTGGGTGTTCTGAGAGAGTTTTGGCATGCAATTGACGCTGCGGTAGCGCTACCCAGTTTCTAGTGTCGTGAGTGCAAATCTGAAAGCCCACCAGGTAATCCTGGTGGGCTTTCAGTGGGTCTTGACGGCAGTAGTTGACGGCAACGTCAGCGGACGGGTGTGGCGCACAGGGGTGGTTCGCCGCTGTCGTCGGGCCCGCTGGTGATCTTGACGGGGTTGCGGAGGGCGTGGCCGAGGAGGTCGATGGCGTCGCGCTGGAGGCGGAGTCGGACGTGGGCGTAGACGGTGGCGGTGACGCCGATGTGGGCGTGGCCGAGGAGTTCCTTGATGACGACGAGTTCGACGCCCTGTTCCAGGAGCAGGGTGGCGGTGGAGTGTCGGAGGTCGTGGAAACGGATACGGCGGAGCCCAGCGTTGCGGAGGAGCGTGGTGAACGTCCGGGTGAGGTTGGTCGGGTCGATCGCTCGGCCCTGCGGTGTGGTGAAGACGTACCTGTTGTGCCGCCATGTGGTCCCTGCGGCGTCACGCTCGTGCTGCTGCTCTTCCTGGTGTCGCTTGAGCGATTGGAGACAGCGGGCGGGGAGGACGATGCGGCGTTCGGAGGCTCGGGTCTTTGTGGGCAACGCGGTGAGTCCACCCGTACTGGTGCGTTGCAGAGTTCGGCGGATGGCAGCGGTGCCTGTGTCGAGGTTGAGGTCTTCCCAGCGGAGGCCGAGGAGTTCGCCCTTGCGGAGTCCGGTGTGGGGTGCGAGTTCGAACAGGGCGTGCAGCCGGTGTCCGCGCGTGGCGGTGAGGAGCTGGCGGGCTTCGTCGGCGGTGAGGGGTTCGAAGCGGCGGGGGCGGGGTGTGCCGTTACGGACGTTGCGGGCGACGTTGCGCGGGATCTCCTCCTCTCGGACGGCGTGCTCCAGGGCGGATTTGAGCACGGAGTGCACGTAAGCGAGGGTCAGCGGGGAGAGCCGCTTGGAGCAGCACGTTCCGGCGGCGCAGCAACGGGGCTCATCACGGCCCGCGTCCAGGCCGCGGGCGCAGCACTGGCAGGTGGTGCGGAGTTGGTTGAGCCAGGTGCGGACGTCCTTGGCGGAGAGCTTGGCGAGCTTCTTCTTGCCCAGGCCGGGGATGAGGTAGCGGTTGACGCAGGCGGTGTAGCGGGTGTGGGTGTTCTCGCGGAGCTGGTGGACGGCGACGGCCTCAAGCCAGTACGTCAGGTGCGCAGCCAGGCTGCCCTGTGCGGAGGGTGCGGCGAGGCCGCGGTTGCTGTTGGCGATCTTCTCGGTGAGCTTGGCCAGGGCTTCCTTCCTGGTGGTGCCGTAGACGCGGACGCGGCGACGGGTGTTGCCGGGGGCGAGGACGTATCCGGCGGCTTCCCAGCGGCTGTCCTTGCGCTGGTAGACGGTTCCGTCGCCGTTGGCGCGGGTGCGGCGGGAGGCGGGGGTGTCGCGGGGTGTGGTCATCAGGCGGCGGCTTCCTGTTCGAGGCGGGTGTGGATGAAGTCGGTGAGGGCGTGGGTGGGGATGCGGCGGGCGCGGCCGAGGGTGAGGGAGGGGAGTTGGTGGGTGCGGATGAGGTCGTAGACGGCGGTGCGGCCGAGTTGGAGGCGTTCCATGACCTGGGGGACGGTGAGGAGTTCCGTGCCGGCGGTCACGCGACGGCCCTTGACCGGACAACACAGGGCAGCCGATCGGTGGAGTGACCGACCGGGTGACCGGCGCGGTCACTGGAGCGCTTCGAGTGCCGGGTGTGGGTCGGTTGCTCGGGTCGGGTCTGCCGTTTTGCGGTCAGGAGGTCGGCGAGGTGTTCGAGTTCGGGTAGGAGGCCGGTTCCGGCGTACTGCCAGTGGGAGATGACCAGCGTTGTGTCCGAGTCCACGCGTTGACCGGCGCTGTTGTGGTGACCGGGACGCTGACCGGCGGCCAGCTCGGTGGAGTGCTGGGCCTGGTCACCGATCGGGCTGCCGCCTGTCTGACCGGCCTGCGCCGACACCGGGACGGGGGTGGGGGTCTGGGTGTCGGGTTGACCGAGGCGCCAGGTGGTGCGTTCGGCTTGGAGGTGGGCGAGGGTGGTGGAGTAGTGGCGGGTGCGGGTGGAGAAGTGGCCGCGGAAGCCGAGCATGTGGGCCCATTGGCGCAGGCGGAGGTGGGCGTGCTGGGGGCGGGTGGCGAGGTGCCAGGCGGTGTGGATCAGGCGGCGGGCGTGGTCGGTGATGTCGTGGGTGGCGAGTTCGGCGAGGAGTCGGAGGCGGTGGTCGAGGGTGCCGGTGGTGGTCTCGGCGCCCTTGGTGGCGTACTTGGCGATGTAGGCGGCGACGTGCCGCTCGGTGACCGGGCCGCCGCCGGTGAAGTCGGTGCTGCGGATCGCGCGGACGTCGGTCTGCCGCCCGAACCGGAACACCAACCGCCCCGCCCGATCTGAGACTTGAGGCGGGGACGCGGGGACGCGCCCGGCGGGCTGCGGTTGTTTCGGCGGTTCGCCCTCGTGGTGGACGCGGGTGCGTGTGGCGGCGGCGCGGACGGCGTGGTCGAGGAGTTGGGTGGTGGCCCAGGCGGGTGGGGTGCTGGTGGGGCCGGTGGGTCCGTCGAGTCGGATGACGGCGTGGAAGTGGACCTGGCCCCGTTTCTGGTACTCGGCGACCTTGGCGTACGAGAGTGTGGCGTGGTGGCGCAGGGTCCGCTGCGTCAGTCCGGCGGCCTTGGCGATCTCGCGTCGCAGGTGGGTGGTGAAGCGTGCCCACAGGGCTGGGGCGTGCGCGTTCCAGAGCACCGCGCCTGTGTAGTCGTAGTGGTCGGGGTCGAGCGGCGTGCCGAGGAGCGGGTCGTCGTCGGAGTGGGTGTGGCCGCAGTGGCAGCGGCCGGTGTCGGGCCGGTTGTGGACGGGGCCGAAGCCGGGGGCGGTGAGGGTGGCGAACACGCGCGGGTGCGCGGCCACGCTGGTGGGGACGGTCTTGCCGCCGCGCAGGCCGGCGGCGATGAGTTGGTAGGTGTCGTAGCGGTAGACGGTGGAGCAGGCGGGGCAGCGGGTGGCGCGGCGGTTGCCGCAGCGGACCAGCAGTTCGCCCGCCGGGAGTCGGCCGGAGTCGAAGTGGTCGAGGATCTCACCGGTCGCGGTGTCCAGGCGTGTGCGCTGCCCGGTCAGGCGGACAGGGCGCACGCAGCCACCGAGTCGGTCTATCTGTCGTGCGAGGGGTGCGAGTTGGCCGGTGGCGGCGAGCTTCGCCAGCTTGGCGGTGAGCCTGGCGCGGCGCTCCAGCGCCGACGACGAGGGACGCGAGGCGGCTGGAACGGATGCGGGGTACGGGAGTTGGAGCTGTGCGGGCATGCGGGACGGGGCCTTTCGGCGGGAGCGCGGAAGCGGTACGGCGCGGGCGACGTGGACAGGCCGAAGTGATCGGCTCACAGGGGAACGGGGCGCCTCGCAGTTGGGCGCGGGGGCCGGACCAGTGGGGCCTGGTCGGCGGGGCGCGGTGGTGATCACCGGCGGGTGCGTGACGTTAACATCGCCCCACTGGCGCATTCAAGTGCATCCCTCCTGATTCCTTTCTTGTGGCTGCTGGGACGCGGGTAGTGTGGGGCCGGTTTCCCGGTTTGGACGGGCCGGATTTCGCTGGTAGAGGGCGTGGAAAGCGGGGGTGACCGGCGTGGTGGTGGCCAGGCGCGGGCGCAGGCCGGCGGGCAGCGGGGTGCCGCTGACGTTCGAGGTGATCGCCGAGACCCTGCGCGAGCGGATCCGCTCGGGCGGCTTGCGGCCGGGTGACGCGCTGCCGACGCAGGCCGTGCTGATGCGGGAGTTCGGAGCGGCGAGCCTGACCGTGCAGAAGGCCATGGCCCTGCTGAAGCAGGACGGGTGGGCGGTCTCCCACCCCGGCAAGGGAGCCTTCGTCGCCCACCACGACCACGCCGCCGACGATGCTGATGACCTCGACGGCCCGGAGGCAACTGCACCCGCCAACGGGACGACGGCCCGCGTCGAGGCGTTGGAACGTGCGCTGGCCGAGGCCGTTCAGCAGATTGCTGACCTTCGTGGCCGCGTCGAGGCCCTGGAGACGGGCAGCGGCGGGCGGGGCCACTGACCCGCCGTGCCGGGACGCTGGTCAGGGCTGTCTAGTCCCAGGTGATGTTTGACGTTCTGGTCCCAGTTGATGCTTGACGGTGGGCCTAGACAACATCGGAAACCTTGTGGGGCTTGTTTGCC
>NZ_JBVIJX010000028.1:46436-100274 GCF_055581185.1 Streptomyces sp. NPDC031474 | reverse complement strand
GCGTTGACGCCGTCCGACTTGACGTCCTTCTTCAGGTACTGCGCGTAGGAGTTCCAGAAGTCGGAGTCGGAACGCGGCAGGTCGATCCCGATGGCGGGACTGCCGCCGCCCGCGCTGTCGGACCCCCCGCTGTCGCGGTTGCACGCGGTGAGGAGGCTGAGGGCCGCGACGACGGCGCCGACTGCGGCGGCGGTGGAGCGGGTGCGAGCGAGCTTCATGGCCGGGTTATCTCCTTAGCCAGGGCTGGGAGCCGCGCGGGGTGATTCCTCCGATGTATCTCGGAACGCCGAGGACGTTACGACGGCGTTGCCCGCGCTGACAAGGGGTCGTCCTCAACCGAATCCTTGGGCCTCTTGGGGTGTTGTCACGGAGTCGCACTGCCCCTAAAGTCGCAGTTCTGTCATTCCTCCGACCTCCGATGAATGAATGCTGTCAAGCCAAGAGAGGCACCCCCTTGACCGCAACCCCCGCCCGGATCATCGCGGTGGACACCCACGACATCCGCTTCCCGACCTCGCGGGAGCTGGACGGCTCCGACGCGATGAACCCGGATCCCGACTACTCCGCCGCCTACGTCGTGCTGCGGACCGACGCCGGCGACGGGCTCGAAGGCCATGGCTTCACGTTCACCATCGGACGCGGCAACGACGTGCAGGTCGCCGCGATCGCGGCCCTGCGCCCGCACGTCCTGGGGCGGTCCGTGGACGAGCTGTGCGCCGACCCGGGCTCCCTGAGCCGCGACCTGATCGGCGACAGCCAACTGCGCTGGCTCGGCCCCGAGAAGGGGGTGATGCACATGGCTGTCGGCGCGGTGCTCAACGCGGTGTGGGACCTGGCCGCCAAACGCGCCGGCCAGCCGCTGTGGCGGCTGCTCGCCCACGCCGACCCCGAGTGGCTGGTCTCCCAGGTCGACTTCCGTTACATCGCCGACGCCCTCACTCCGCAAGAGGCCCTCAGCCTGCTGCGGGACGGGCGCGGCGGGCTGGCCGAGCGTGAGACGGCCCTGCTGGCGCGCGGCTACCCCGGCTACACCACCTCGCCGGGCTGGCTCGGCTACTCCGACGAGAAGCTCACCCGGCTCGCCAAGCAGGCCGTCGCCGACGGCTTCACCCAGATCAAGCTCAAGGTGGGCGCCGACCTCGACGACGACCTCCGCCGGCTGCGCACGGCCCGCGCCGCCGTCGGTCCCGGGGTGCGCATCGCCATCGACGCCAACCAGCGCTGGAACATCGGCGAGGCCGTCTCATGGACCCGCGCCCTCGCCGAGTTCGGCCCGTACTGGATCGAGGAACCCACCAGCCCGGACGACATCCTCGGCCACGCGGCCGTCCGCGCGGCGGTCGCGCCGGTGAAGGTCGCCACCGGTGAGCACGTCCAGAACCGCATCGTCTTCAAACAGCTGCTCCAGGCCGGCGCCCTCGACGTCCTGCAGATCGACGCGGCCCGGGTCGGCGGCGTCAACGAGAACCTCGCGATCCTGCTGCTCGCCGCGAAGTTCGGGGTGCCGGTGTGCCCGCACGCCGGCGGTGTCGGCCTGTGCGAACTCGTCCAGCATCTGGCGATGTTCGACTACCTGGCCCTGTCCCGGACCACCGAGAACCGGGTCATCGAGTACGTCGACCACCTCCACGAACACTTCACCGCACCGGTGGTGATGCGCGACGGCCACTACACGGCCCCGCTCACCCCCGGCTTCTCCGCCGCCATGCACCCCGAGTCCCTCGCCGAATTCCGTTACCCGGACGGCACGTTCTGGGCCGCTGACCTCGCGGACCGGCCGGCGGGCGCCTGAGCGTGAGCTCGACGGGATCAAGAAACTGCCCGTCGAGGTCACCCTCGCCTGACACCGGCACGGGGGCAGCGCCGCACGGCCGAGTGAGACTGCCCCCTTCTTGATCCCTCTGCGCGATGTCTTGACGTGTACTTGACGTGATGGCTTTATGGGAGCGCTCCCATACCCCCGTTTCTTGGCCTCACTCCTGGAGTCGCAGTGAGAACGACAAGAAGCACGACAAGAGGCACGACCAGAAGCACGACACGCGGCGCGACGCGCACCGCCACGCGCACCGCCCCCCGCCCACGGCCCCTGACCGCCCTGCTGACCAGGCTCGCCGCCTTCCTCGGGCTGGTGGTCCTCGTCGGCGCTCTCTGCCCCGCCGTCGCGCAGGCCCAGGACCGGGCCCAGCCGTCGCCCAAGGCCCTCGCCACCGGACTGCACATCAGCAACGGCCGTCTGGTCGAGGGCAACGGGAACGACTTCGTCATGCGCGGCGTCAACCACGCCCACACCTGGTACCAGGGCAAGACGCAGCAGTCGCTCGCCGACATCAAGGCGATGGGCGCCAACACCGTGCGCGTCGTCCTCGCCGACGGCCATCGCTGGACCGCCAACAGCGCCGCGGACGTGGCGACGGTCGTCGCCCAGTGCAAGGCCAACCGGCTCATCTGCGTCCTGGAGGTGCACGACACCACCGGCTACGGCGAGGACGGCTCGGCAGGCACGCTCGACCAGGCGGCCGACTACTGGATCGGCCTGAAGGACGTGCTCGCCGGCCAGGAGAACTACATCATCGTCAACATCGGCAACGAGCCCTGGGGCAACAGCAGCCCCGAGGGCTGGACCGCCCCCACCATCGCTGCGATCAAGAAGCTGCGCAACGCCGGGTTCGAGCACACGATCATGGTGGACGCACCCAACTGGGGCCAGGACCTGCAGGGCGTCATGCGTGCCAACGCCCAGTCCGTCTACGCCGCCGACCCCACCGGCAACCTGATCTTCTCGATCCACATGTACAGCGTCTACGACACCGCGGCGGAGATCACCGACTATCTGAACGCCTTCGTCAACGCCAAACTCCCCATCCTCATAGGGGAGTTCGGCGGTCCCGCCGATCAGTGGGGCGACCCCGACGAGGACACCATGATGGCCGCCGCCCAGCAGCTCAAGCTCGGCTACCTGGCCTGGTCCTGGAGCGGCAACACCGACCCGATCCTCGACCTGACGCTCAACTTCGATCCCAAGCAGCTCAGTTCGTGGGGGCAGCGCGTCTTCAACGGCGTCAACGGCATCGCCCAGACCGCGAAGGAAGCCACCGTCTACGGCGGCGGCACCCCGGGCGACACCCAGGCGCCGACCGCCCCCGGCACACCGACCGCGTCCGCCGTGACGGCGACCTCCGCCACCCTCGCCTGGAGCGCCGCCACCGACAACGTCGGCGTCGCCGGCTACGACGTCGTACGGATCAACGGAACGGCCGAGACCAACGTCGCCGCGTCCACCACGAGCACCGCGACGGTGACCGGGCTGACCGCGAACACCGCGTACACCTTCGCCGTCTACGCCCGCGACGCCGCCGGGAACCGCTCCGCACGTTCGGCGACGGTGAACGTCACCACCGGCAGCGCACCGGCCGTGGCCTGCTCCGTCGGCTACCGCGTCGTGGGGGAGTGGCCGGGCGGCTTCCAGGGCGAGATCACCCTGCGCAACACCGGCGCCACCGCCATCAGCGGCTGGAAGCTCGGCTTCGCCTTCGTCGACGGTCAGACCGTCACCAACATGTGGGGCGGGACCGCCACGCAGAGCGGCGGCGCGGTGAGCGTCGCCCCCGCCTCCTACACCTCCACCATCCCCGCGGCCGGCTCGGTCACCGTCGGCTTCATCGCAAGCAAGGGCGCGACCAACACCGCACCGACCGCGTTCACCCTCAACGGCAGTCCCTGCGCCACCAGTTGACCCGGGTCTCGCACCGACTGGCGGGGGCGGCGGGCGCGCCGCCCCCGCCCGTCACGAACGCCGACCGCGCCGACGGCCCCACCGGAAAAGCGTTTGTCGAGGTTCGGCCCTCGCGTTACGTTCGTCGCACTCTGAACAAACAGCTCTCTGGAACCAACGCCGCAGTACGGGAGCAGGTCCGCGCAGGGCGCGCGGGCCATGGAGGGGCGGCAGCTTCTGTTGTCATGCCCTCCGGAGGATTGCTCCCATGAAGATCGGTCTCGGTCTCCCCGTCGACGACCCCGCCCTGCTGCTGAGCTGGGCCCGGCGCGCCGACGCGGGTGGCTTCACCTCGCTCGGTCTGCTCGACCGGCTCGTCTTTCACAACCCCGAACCCCTGGTCACCCTGGCGACCCTCGCCGGCGCGACCTCCCGTATCCGCGTGCAGACCGAGGTGCTGATCGCGCCCGTGCACAACACGGCCCTGCTGGCCAAGCAGACCGCGACCCTGGACCGTATGTCCGGCGGCCGCTTCACGCTCGGCATCGGCGTCGGCGTTCGTGAGGACGACTGCCTGGCCGCCGGCATCGACGTCCACCGGCGAGGCCGCCGCCTCGACGAGCAGATGACCCTGCTGCGCCGGACCTGGGCCGGACAGCCGTACGGCGAAGGGGTCGGGCCGATCGGGCCCGCCCCCCTCACACCCGGCGGGCCGGAGGTGCTGTTCGGCGGCTTCGCCCCGGCGGCCGTCGAACGCGTCGGCCGGTTCGGCGACGGCTTCCTCGGCGCCGCGTTGCCGCCGAAGCTGATGGACGGCCTGTTCCGTGATGTGGAGACGGTCTGGGAGAGGTACGGCCGCCCCGGCCGCCCGCGGCTCGTCGCCCAGGTCAACGTCGCGCTCGGGCCGCCGGGCACGGTGGAGGAGGCCCGCCGGCACCTCCTCGGCTACTACGCCTTCACCGGCCGCGCCGACTACGTGGTGAACGGGCTGCTCACCACGGTTGGGGAGATCCGCGCGGCGGTCGAGGCCTTCACCGGCATCGGCGCCGACGAGGTCATGCTCTACTGCTGGTCCTCGGACCCCGACCAGGTGGACCGGCTGGCCGAGGCGCTCTCCGTTTAGTGATTGAAGTCTCAAACGTGGGGTGTCGTGGGTAATGTGTGCTCATGTCCACGACGCCCCGCTGGCTCAACGCCGACGAACGACGAGCCTGGCTGGCCTACGTCGACTTCTCCACCCTGCTGGCCGACCACCTCAACCGGCAGTTGCGGCGCGACGCCGGGATGACGCACGCCGACTACAGCGTGCTGGCCTATCTCTCCATGGCCCCCGACACCACCCTCGGCATGTCGGAGCTCGCCGAGCGGTTGAAGATCACGCGCAGTCGGCTCACCCATGCGGTGAACCGGCTGCGCGAGGTCGGACTGATCGACCGCAGGGAGGACCCGGCCGACGGCCGCGGCCAGCTCGCCTTTCTCACCGGCGAGGGCAAGGCCCTGCTGGAGAAGGTCGCCCCCGGCCATGTGGAGGCCGTGCGCCGTGTGGTGTTCGACGTCCTCACCCCCGAACAGGTGCGCCAGTTCGCGGAGATCGGCGAGGCGATCAGCCAGGCCCTGCACCGAGCCGAGAGCACCCACGCCGACCCCACGGTGCTGCCCTGGCGCCGCCGGTAGCGACTGCCCGGGCGGGTAGGGCCGGTCCGGTCGGGCGGGTAGGGCTGGCCGGTCGGGCGGTTAGGGCCGGTCCGGTCGGGCGGGTAGGGCTGCTTTGGTCGGTCGGAAGGCTAGGGCCGGGCCGGTCCGGGGGCTGGGTCGTCCGGTCGGGGGGTCGGGTGGGACCGATCGGCGCAAGGAATCCGTGGGGGATCGAGAAGAACCGGCCGACCGTGCGTACCTGGGGGTACCGGGGGCCGCGCGCCCCTCCGACCACGCCACCGATCCTAGGGACGTACCTCGTGAACGCAACCGCCGCCATCGGCGTCACCGGCCTCGGCGTGATGGGCCGCAACCTCGCGCGCAACTTCGCCCGCAACGGTTACACCGTCGCCGTCCACAACCGTTCCGCCGGACGCACCCGCGCGCTTGTCGAGGAGTTCGGCCACGAGGGAGCCTTCGTCCCCGCCGAGTCGGCCGCGGACTTCGTGGCCGCGCTCGAACGGCCACGCCGACTGATGATCATGGTGCAGGCGGGCGCGGTCACCGACGCCGTCATCGACGAGTTCGCCCCGCTCCTGGAGCCCGGCGACATGATCATCGACGGTGGCAACGCCCACTACGCCGACACCCGCCGCCGCGAGGAGGCCCTGCGCGAGCGCGGCCTCCACTTCGTCGGCGCCGGCGTCTCCGGCGGTGAGGAGGGTGCGCTGAACGGACCGGCCGTCATGGTCGGCGGCTCGACCGAGTCGTACGACGTGCTCGGCCCCATGTTCGAGTCGATCAGCGCGAAGGTCGACGGCGAGCCGTGTGCCACGCACATCGGCACCGACGGCGCCGGACACTTCGTCAAGATGGTCCACAACGGCATCGAGTACGCCGACATGCAGCTCATCGCCGAGGCCTACGACCTGCTGCGCCAGGTCGCCGGATACACCCCGGCCGAGATCGCGGACGTCTTCCGCACCTGGAACGAGGGCCGGCTCGGCTCCTACCTGATCGAGATCACCGCCGAGGTCCTCGCCCACACCGACGCCGTCACCGGCAAGCCGTTCGTCGACATCGTCGCCGACGCCGCCGGTCAGAAGGGCACCGGCCGCTGGACCGTGCAGACCGCCCTGGACCTGGGCTCCCCGGTCACCGCCATCGCCCAGGCCACCTTCGCCCGTGCCGCCTCCAGCCAGGCCGAACTGCGCGCCGCCTACGCAGGCCTCCCCGGCGGCACCACGCCCCCGCTCAGCCGCACCGAGGCCACGCGCTTCACCTCCCAGGTCGAGCACGCCCTGTACGCGTCGAAGGTCATCGCCTACGACCAGGGCTGGAAGATGATCCTGGACGCGGCCGGCGAGTTCGGCTGGAAGATCGACCTCGGCGCGGTCGCCCGGATCTGGCGCGGCGGCTGCATCATCCGCGCCTCGTTCCTCGACCGTATCCGCGCCGCGTACGCCGCCGACCCGGACCTGGTCAGCCTGCTCGGCGAGATGGAGTTCGCCATGGAGATCACCGACGCACAGGTGCCCTGGCGGGAGACCGTGGCCTCCGCCGCCCGCCGAGGCATCCCCGTCCCGGCCTTCTCCGCCGCGCTGGCCCACTACGACACGCTGCGCGCCGGCCGTCTGCCCGCCGCCCTCCTCCAGGGCCAGCGCGACTTCTTCGGCGCCCACACCTACCAGCGCACCGACCGCCCCGGCGCCTTCCACACCCACTGGGCGCAGGCCGGCCGCCCGGAGACGTCCGCCTGACGGATCCCGTAACGAGCGGGGGCGGGCCACTCCACGAGTGCCCCGCCCCTCTGTGCGATGCCGGCGACCGCCGGCCGCATGCCCGTCGGTCAGACGGCCGGCGCCGGGTACGTCGGGTACTCCACCCCGGAGACGTGCTGGACGACGCGGACGACCTGGCAGGAGTAGCCGAACTCGTTGTCGTACCAGAGGTAGAGGATCGCGTTGTCGCCGTCGACCTTGGTGGCGCCGGCGTCGATGATCGAGGCGTGGCGCGAGCCGATGAAGTCCATCGAGACCGCGTCCGGCGCCGTGGTGAAGTCGATCTGGCGCTTCAGCGGCGAGGTCAGCGACACCTCGCGCAGGTACTCCAGGACCTCGTCACGACTTGTCTCCCGGCCCAGGCGCAGGCTGAGGATCGCGATCGACACGTCCGGCACCGGGACCCGGATCGAGCTGCCGGTGATCGGCGCCTTGAGGTCGGGCAGCGCCTTGGCGACGGCCGACGCGGCGCCGGTCTCGGTGATGACCATGTTCAGCGGCGCCGAACGACCGCGACGGTCCGCCTTGTGGTAGTTGTCCAGCAGGTTCTGGTCGTTGGTGAACGAGTGGACGGTCTCCACGTGGCCGCGCAGCACGCCGTACTCGTCGGCCATCGCCTTCAGCGGCGGGACGATCGCGTTGGTCGTGCAGGACGCGCAGGACAGGATCTGCTCGTCCGGCTTGATGGTGTCGTGGTTGACGCCGTGCACGATGTTCGGCACGTCGCCCTTGCCGGGCGCGGTGAGCACGACCTTGTCGACACCTGGCCGGAGGTGCTTGGCGAGGCCCTCGCGGTCGCGCCACTTGCCGGTGTTGTCGATGAGGATGGCGTTGCTGATGCCGTATGCCGTGTAGTCGACCTCGGTCGGGTCGTCGGCGTAGATCACCGTGATCTCGTTGCCATTGGCGATGATCTTGTTGTTGGCCTCGTCGACCGTGATCGTGCCCTGGAACTGGCCGTGGACGGAGTCGCGGCGCAGCAGCGAGGCGCGCTTCACCAGGTCCTGGTCGCCGCCGCCGCGCACCACGACGGCGCGCAGCCGCAGGCCGTTGCCGGAGCCGGACTTCTCGATGAGCAGGCGGGCCACGAGGCGGCCGATGCGGCCGAAGCCGTAGAGCACGACGTCGCGCGGCTCACGACGGTCGATCTTGTTCGCGCCCGCGGCGCCGGCCACCGCCTCGGCGGTGAAGTCGGCCACCGACAGGCCACGGTCGTCGGCCCGGTAGGTCGCGGCGAGCATGCCGATGTCGATCTGCGACGGTCCGAGGTCGAGCGTGGTGAGGGCCTGGAGGAAGGGCAGCGTCTCGGTGACCGAGAGCTCCTCGCCCGCGATCTGCCGGGCGAACCGGTGGGTCTTGAGGATGCTGACCACCGACTTGTTCACCAGGGAGCGGCTGTGCAGCAGGATCGTCACGTCCCGCTCGCGGTGCAGCTTCCCGATCATCGGGATCATCGACTCCGCGATCTCCTCGCGGTTCTTCCAGTCAGTGAACGAATCGTCGTTGAGCGTCACGGGCCTATCTTTCGAGCTAGGTGGCGCTCATATGCTAACCCCCGGCTCATTCGATCATTCAAGCGGGCCGGTGCTCAGGTGTGCAGGACGGTCGGGGCGGGCGCCTCGGCGGGGGAATGGAGAGGCGTCCGCCCCGACCGTCGGTCAGGGAAGGGAGGGCGTCATGAGGGCGGCCGGGCCGGCGGATACAGCCCCTCCAGGACCCGGTGCTCGGACGGAAAGCCCATCTCTGCACGGGAGTTGACGAGCATGCCGTAGGCCAGGAACGCCGTGGTCCCGTTCACGTCGGCCCCGAGCGGGAGGCGCACCGGCTCCCGCAGCAGCAGCCGCAGCCGCTGCCGGTCGGCGCGGGCCGCCTCCCTCTTGCCGCGGAAGAGTGGCGGACGTACGGCTGCGAGACCTCCACACGCCGGGCGATCACCTCCGTGGAAGCCCGTCCGCGCGAGCTCGGCGACCGCCACGCGAATGACACTCCCGCGCCGTTCCTCCGCGCTCACCGGCGTCGCTCAGACCTCTTCGGGAGCCTGCCGGCGGCGCGGGATGCCGAGGGCGCACAGCGCACCGGCGAACACCACCGCGACACCCACCCACACCGCGGGACGCAGCCCGTCCACGAACTCCTGCGGCCCCTGCGTGCTGCCGTGCGCCACGAACACCGTGCTCAGTACGGCGATTCCGAGTGCGCCGCCGATCTCGCGGACCGTGGTGTTGGCGCCGGACGCCTTGCCCGCATGACTCTTGGCCACCGACCCCAGCACCACCGCCGCCGTCGGCGCGAACACGAAGCCCATGCCGATGCCGGCCACGATCATCGGGCCCACCAGCGACGAGTACTCCGTGTCGACGTCGGCGACCAGATTGATCCAGCCCAGGCCGACGCCCTGCAGGAACAGGCCGAGGGCCATCAGCCGGCCGCCGCCCACCTTGTCGGTGAGCAGGCCCGCCACGGGGGCGACGAACATCGGCATCAGCGTCCAGGCCAGGGTGCGCACACCGGCCTCCAGCGGGGTGCGCGGCGGCACGATCTGGAGGTACTGGGCCAACAGGAACAGGGAGCCGAAGACACCGAAGTACATGGTCGCCGACACGATGTTGGTGAGGGTGAAGGCCCGCACCTTGTAGAACGACAGCGGCAGCATCGGCTCGGCGACCCGGGACTCCCACACGACGAACACGGCCAGCAGCACCGCGCCCGCCACGAACGCGCCCAGCACCTTCGCCGACGTCCAGCCGTCCGGCTCGCCGTGCACGATCGCCCACACCACCGCGCACAGACCGGCCGCCGCCAGCACCATGCCGACCAGGTCGAGGCGGACGCCGGGCAGGGAGCTCTCCCGCAGGGCGAACAGCACCAGCGGGATCGCGATCACACACACCGGCACGTTGATCCAGAAGATCCATCGCCAGTCCAGACCGTCGACCACCGCGCCGCCCACCACCGGGCCCATCGCCACGGCCAGACCGCTCACGCCGGACCACACGCCCAGCGCCATTCCGCGCAGCCGGTCCGGCACCGCGTGGGACAGCAGGGTCAGCGACAGCGGCATCACGGCCGCCGCACCGAAGCCCTGGATCGTACGGAAGGTGATCAACTGGGCGCTGGTGTCGGACAGCCCGCAGCCGATGGAGGCCAGCGTGAAGACGGCGATGCCGACGACGAAGACCATCCGCCGCCCGAACCGGTCGCCGAGCGCGGCGCCGGTCATGAGCAGACAGGCGAAGCTCAGCACATAGGCGTTGACGAACCACTGCAGTTCCTGGGTGTTCGCCTCCAGGTCCACGGCCAGCGTGTGCAGGGCGGTGGAGACGACGAGGTTGTCGAGCGCGACCATGAACATCGGCACGCTCGCCGCGACGATCGCGAGCCAGAGGGGTATGCGCCGGCCCCCGGCGTCGGGGGCGGAGGCGGCCGGTTCGTCGAGGACCGGGCTTTCTTCGGACAGCGTCATGGCGGGGGACTCTCCTAGGCGTGGGGTGTCAGGCACCGGTGCGTTCCTGCTCGGCGAGGCGGCGCCGGGCGTCCTTCCAGTCGATCGGCAGGTCCGCGGCGGGGACCTGCCAGAACGTGAAGACCGAGTCCTTCATCGTGGGCCGCAGCCCGTTCATGATCGACCGGTGCGGCTCGGTTTTCGCGTACGTGTAGAGCGCGTCCTTGTCCTCCCAGGCCGACAGGGTCCAGAAGGTGCGCTTGAAGGGCTGGGCGATCAGGGAGGCGCCGTACGCGCCGGGCGCGCCGGACACCTGCTTCCACGCGGCCAGCGATTTCAGGAAGAAACGCGGCACGTCGCTGAGCGAGCGGACCTCCAGCCGGGACGCCATGACGAACGCCTCGGTGTCGGGTGCGGGGGTGCTGACGGTGGTCCAGCGCAGGGTGGGCATGGCTGATGCCTTCTCTCCGGCGGCGCGAAGGAATATTGGATACCTCGACTATCTATGTTAGACAGTAGAGGTATCCAGTTTTCAAGTGCAAGGCCGACGACCGAACCGGAGCCGAACCCCATGCGAATCTCCGAGTTGAGCCGCCGCAGTGGCGTCTCCGTGACGACGATCAAGTACTACCTCCGCGAGGGCCTGCTCCCGTCCGGCCGTCAGACGGCCGCCACCCAGGCCGAGTACGACGACCAGCACCTGCGCCGACTCCGCCTGATCCGAGCCCTGACCGGTGTACGCGGTCTGTCGGTCAGCACCACCCGGGAGGTGCTCGACGCCCTCGCGGAGTACACGGGGGACACCCACCGTCTGCTGGGCGTCGCCCTCGGCGCCATCCGAGTGGGCGAGGCACCCTCCGACGACGCGTCTGAGGCCGCCGAAGTCGAGGCACTGGTCAAGGAGTTGGACTGGGACGTGCACGCGTCGGCGCCCGCCCGGGCCGCCCTCGCCGAGACCCTCGGCTCCCTGCGCGCCCTCGGCGTCCCGCTCGACTGGCGGACCCTCCTGCCGTACGCGCAGCTCGCCGAGCGCACCGCGGTCCTCGACCTCGACCAGCTCACCGGTCTCGACGACCCGTTGGAGGCCGCCGAGCGCGCCCTCCTGCTGACCGTCCTCCTGGAGCCCGCCCTGATGGCACTCAGGCGCATGGCCCAGGAAAACGAATCAGCCCGCCGCCACGCTCCCTAGGGCGTGTTTCGCCCTAGCGGCCCAGTTCGCGCAGTAGTTGGGCGGCGGCCTCCTTGCCGGAGGAGAACGCGGCCTCGTGCGAGCCGATCTGGTCGTGGTACTGCTGCTTGGAGTGGAAGTACGAGCCGCACAGCTTGACCCGCGGGCCGTCGTTGACGTCGTAGATGGTCGCTTGCGCGTCGCGCATCGCCATGTCGATGACCGGGTGCTCGTAGTGGAAGGTCCGGATGACCGACTCCTCACGGATCGGCAGCGGACAGTCGAGCGTGACGAAGTAGTCGGTCGTCGACTCGAAGTCGTGCAGCTTGTTCATGTAGTAGACGACGAACGTGCGCGGCTCCCCGTCCAGCGTCACCTTGCCGTAGTTCCACGCCTCCCACCGCTTCTCGTCGACCGGCATCACCGAGGCGTCGGTGTGCAGAACGACCGTGGAGGCGTTGTAGCGCAGGTCCGCGAGCAGCTTCTGCTGGGCCGGGGTGGGGTTCTCCAGCAGCGTGCGGGTGGTGTCGGCGTGGGTGGCGACGATCGCGTGGTCGAAGCGCTCCTCACCGGACTCGGTGCGTACGACGACCCCGTCCCCGAGCTGCCGGATCCCGGTGACCGGCTCGGACAGCCGCACCTTCGGGTCGATGGCGGCGAGCACCTTGCGCACATAGGAGACCGAACCCCCCGTCACGGTCCGCCAGTCGACGCGGCGGCCGCCCAGGCCGCCCTCGTCGTGGGCCATGAAGAAGGCGATCACGGTCGTGGCGGGCATCTCCCAGATCAGCTCGGCCGGCACCGACCACACCGCGCTGCACAGCAGGATGAAGTAGCCGTGGCGGAACTCCTGGCTGTAGCCGTTGCGGTCGAGGTACTCACCCATCGGCATGTTCGTGCGCTTGCGGAAGAAGTCCCGGCGGCCCTCCTCATGGAAGCGGCGGGCCTCGCGCCAGATGGTCTGGAAGTACTCGGGGTAGCGCGCGGCCACCTCCTCCTCCGGCAGATCCAGCTCGGCGCTGCCGTACTGGAAGACGGAGTCGAGGTCGAAGAAGTTGAAGCCGGTCGGCAACGGCTGGGTCGTCACGCCCAGTTCGTCGAAGAACCCCGTCAGGTTGGGGTAGCCGGGCCGGTTGTGGACCACGAACGCGGTGTCCAGACCGAGGAGTTGGCCCCCGTCCTCCACCTCCACGGTGCTGGCGTGGCCGCCGTAGCGGTCCTCGCGCTCGAACAGGGTGATCTCGGCGTGCTCGCGCAGGACATACGCTGCGGAGAGGCCGGCGACGCCACCGCCGACGACGGCGATGCTGGGCTTGGTGGGGGACATCGAAGCTCCTTACGGGGGTCAGCCGGACAGCGTGACGGTGCTCAGCCCGCCGGGGCGGGACTCTTCGGTGGCCACGGCCACCACGTGGTGCGGGGTCGGGCGCACCAGGTCGAAATGCCAGCGCCCCACGGGCAGTTCGGGGTCGTGAAGGCGAATGCGGGGGCCGGACAGGTCGGTGAACGCGAACGAGGACAGAGGGCGGCGCAGCCCGGTGCCGAGCGCCTTGAGGTAGGCCTCTTTGAGCACCCAGTGCGCGGCGACCCGCGTTGCCCGGGCCTCGGGGTCCGCCACCGCCGCCAGGTCGGCCTGCTCCCGCTCGGCGAAGTGCTGCGGCAGGTGTGCCACGGCGTCGGCGCCGGCGGGCGAGGCCTCGGCGTCCACACCGCAGGCCCGGCCGTCCTCCGTGACCACGCAGGCGATCAGACCGTCGGTGTGGGAGAGGTTGAAGCGCAGGCCCGAGCCGGCCGGCAGATCCAGCTCCGGCCTGCCGTCCTCGGTGGTGCGAAACCGCCAGGCGCCGACCGGGTGGCCGGACCGGGCGCTGAGCGCGTGCCGCGCCAGCAGCCGCGCGGCGACCCGGCGCAGCCGACCGCGCGCGACACGCGTGCGCTCGCAGCGCGCCCACTCGCCGCCGCTGAGCAGGGCCGTGCCGCCGAGACGGGCCACGAACGCCGCGGCGGCCGGCTCCGGCAGCAACCAGAGATATCGGTCCGTCATCTCAGCTGTGGGCCAGCGGGAACTGCCAGTACGAGAACAGCCGGTGCTCCCGGTACTGGTGGCGCAACACCCGCATCACCTCGTCGATGTCCGCCTGGTCGGTGATCGACTCGTGCGGGCGCAGATGCCGGCGCAGCCGCTCCAACTGGAGCAGCAGTACGGCCGCGTTGGGCAGCGGGTCCTCCAGCACCTCGTGCGAGTGGACGTAGGTGAGTACGCAGGCGGCGGTGGTGTGCAGCAGGCAGTACTGCTTGGCCAGGTCGAAGAGCTCGGCGCTCTGACCCAACGTGCGGCCGAGGCGGGCCTGGAGCGCCGCGTGCTGCTCGGCCAACTCCTCGGCGTGGTCCAGCAGTTCCTGCGCCGCGTCGGCGGCGCGCAGCAGCCGGCCGCGCTCCTCCTCCTTGGCGTCCATGGCCAGTTCCCGCAACCGGGCGAGCCCGTCGGGGGCGGCGAGCAGCGCGTCGTCCGCGCCCCGGCTGAACAGCTCCTGCTTCCACGGCTCGTACACCGGCAGCGGCCGGTGCATGCCGAACAGGGTGGCGGCCCGCTCGGCGGCCCGCGCCCTGGTCGCCTCGTCGGCGCCCCTCGCGCCGTCCAGCAGCCCGCCCAGCTGCTGGCCGAGGTTGCGCAGGTTCACCACCGTGTTGCCGTCGGCGAAGTTGGCGACCAGCAGATCGCGCAGCTTCTTCTGGAAGATGCCGTAGCGCGGATGGCCGCGCAGGAAGAAGCGGGCGCCGAGCACCACGCTGAGCTGGGACACCGTGCGTTCCAGGAGGGTCGGCAGGAAGTACTTGGCGACGGACGTCCACACGCTGGTCTGCTCCGGGGCCGCCTGGAGGCTGCGGACCGCCCCGAGGCTCACCGCGTCGCAGATCATCAGGTCCGCGAAGGCCTCCGTGAGCTGACGGCGGCTGTAGGGGATGTCGCTCACGGCCTGACCGAAGATCATCCGCTGCTCGGTGAAGTCCAGCGTGAGGCGCAGCGCCGTGTCGGCCGCCGACATCGCCAGGCCGTTGATGACCGCGCGGGCGGCCTGCGTGGCTTTCAGGGCGATCTCCAGGCCCTGGCCTTCCGCGCCGATCAGGTTCTCCGCCGGCACGAACGCGTCGTCGGCGCGCAGCCCGCTGATGTCCATCCCGCGCAGTCCGTGCAACTGCTCGCGGGGCAACTCCCGGATGGTGTCGGCGGGGGTGCGCGCCTTGTCCAGGACGAGGATGGAGAAGGCCCCGGGGCCGGGCCGTTCGCCGGTGCGCACGAACAGCGTCATCCGGTCGGCCATGGTGGCGGTGCCGATCAGCCACTTCTCGCCGCTGACGAGATAGCCGCCGTCCACCTTGCGCGCGGTCATGTCACTGGCCAGGAGATCGCTGCCGTGGGCGCGTTCGGACAGCCCCCAGGACATGCTGTGGCCGTCCTTCATGTCCGCGATCAGCCGGCGCTTCTGCTCGTCGGTGCCGCCGATCCACACCGGCATGAACGCGAGGTTGTTGATCACCATGGCGGTGGCCGTGGACGAGCAGCGGCGGGCGACGATCCGCGCCAGATTGAACCCGGTCTCCACGTTCCCGGCCCTGCCGCCCTGGGCGCCGGGCAGCGAATACTCCGGCACCCCCCACCGGCGCACCATGCTGACCAGCGCGAACGGGTACTCCTCCCGCTCGTCGTAGGCCATCACCTGGTCGAACGGCATCCGGCTGGCCGGATCGTGCGGATCGCCGAGAAAGCTTTCCAACTGCGCTGCGAGCGCTGTCAGTTCGTTCTTTGGCATGGGTGCTCCTGTCAGGAGGTCTCGTGCCGCCGGGCGGCCAGGGCGACGGGCAGGGCGGTGAACATCCGGTTGCGCTCGCGCAGCGCCAGCACCGCGTCCAGCGCGGGCAGCAGCGCGGTGCCGCGCCGGCGCGGGTCGATGCCGTCGGCACGGGCCAGGAGATAGCCGAGGGCCGCGCCCAGCCAGCCGGGGGAGCCCGGTGCCGCGCCGTAGAGCGAGCGGTCCCGGTTCGCCCACCACAGGCGTAGGCAGGCGGCGGCGCCGTGCAGCCAGGCGTACCGCTCGGCGAGGTCCACCAGGTCGTTCGGGTCGGCGCCGCGGGCGGTGGCCCGCTCGGTTTGCACGCCGAGCGCGGCCACCTGCCCGGCCAGCTCGGCGACCAGCCCCGCGGTGGGGCCGTCGTCTTCCCGCAGCGCCTCGCCGACGGCCTCGGCCAGCTCCCCGAGACCGCCCAGCACCGGGTCGGCGCCCCGGGTGACGAGATCGAAGAGGTCCGGCCGGTACGGCGGGAGCGGGGCGCCCGGCGTGAAGACGCATCCCAGCACGTCCGGCTTCACCTCCGTGCCGCCGGCCGCCAGGGTGCGGATCTGCCCCGCGTAGGAACGCAGGTTGGCCAGCGGGCTGGCGTCGATCACCCGCACCACCTGGGCGTCGCGCTGCAGCTTCTGGAACAGCCCGGCGCCCGGCGCCCCGGCCCGCAGCACCGAACGCGTGGCGAGCACCGTCCCACAGCGCCGGACCAGCTCCTCGCTCGCCTCGGCCACCACGTGCTTGGCCGCCGGACCCCACACACTGAAGGCCTCCGGCAGCGCGTGCACCCCACGGGCGGCGGCCAGCGCGACCGCGTCCACGGCGATCAGCGCGGCACAGGCGGCCGCCAGATCCCGGCGCGCGTACGGCGTCTCGCACAGGACGGCCCGCCCGAACCGGCGCTCGACGGCGAAGTCCAGGGTCAGCCGCACCGCTGAGTCCGCGATGCCCAGCGAGCCGGCCATGCTCATCAGCCGGACCGCCTGCTGCGCCTTGATGGCGACCTCCAGGCCCTCGCCCGCCCTGCCGACCCGGGCTGCCTCCGGCACCGGCAGTCCGGTGAACCGCAGATGCGCGAAGTCCATGCCGCGCATCCCGCCGGTGCGCGGCGAGGGCACCCGGGTCAGGCCGCTGTTCTGCGCCGACTCGTCGACGTCCAGCAGGAACGAGGAGAAGGCGCCGGGCCCGCGCTCCCCGGTCCGGGCCACCACGTAGACGGCGGCGCAGCGCTGCCCGTTGCCGACCATCCACTTCTCGCCGTGCAGCGTCCCGTCGTCGGCCAGTCGTACCTCGCCCGCCAGCAGATCGCTGCCGTGCTCCGCCTCGGACAGCCCGAACGCCACCGCCCCGCCGTCGCGCAGGATCTTCGCGACCCGCTCGCGCTGCTCAGGGCTGCCGTGGATCTGCAGACAGCTCGCGGCGATGATGCTGAACATGGTGCCCGGCATGACGTTGACGTCCCGGCGGGCGGCGGCCCGCACCAGGGCGATGCTGCGGTCGAACGTCTCGAAGGAACCGCCCCACTCCTGGGGCAGATAGGCGAGATGGAAGCCCGTGCCCCGCAGCGCCGCGCACAGCTCCTCGGGAAACGCGTCGGCCTCGTCGCGGGCCACCGCCGCCGCGAACCCGTACGGATTGTCGTCGTCGTACGGATCGCCCAGCGTCTCCTCCAGCGCCTCGGGCGTCAGCGCGCTCATCGGGCACCTGCCGGGGTCTGGCCCGCCGGGGTCTCCAGCGGAATCGGCCGGTAGTCGGCGCAGGCCGACGGGATGCCCACCCCGGCGACGCGCAACTGGGCCAGCCGGGTGTGGAAGGCGGCGCCCCGCAGCAGGTGATGCGCCACGTCGGCGGCCCTGCGGTTGGCCGGGTTCTTCAGATAGCTGCCGGTCACCCAGTCGTTGAAGCCGCCCATCGCCGGGCCGCACCAGATCTGGTAGTCCATGCTCCGGTCCTCGTCACCGGTCACCGCCCAGCGTGAGGCCATGCCCAGATACCAGCGGAAGACGAGCGCCATCCGACGCTTGGGGTTGCCGGCGGCGCGGGTGAGCTGTTCGGGGTCGCGGCGCTCGAAGTAGCCCACGCACTCCTGCCACACCTCCTCCAGCGGACGCCGGAAGATCTGCTGCTCCAGCTTGGCCCGCTCGTCCGCCGGGATCGCCTCCAGGCCGTCGAAGGCCTGGTAGAGCTGGTACAGGCGGCGGGCGCGCATCGGGAACAGCGTGCCCTTCTTCAGCACCTGGAGCTCCACGCCCATCTCGAACATGTCGGCGGCCGGCGCCATGTCGCAGTCGGCGATGCCCGCCTCGGCCAGCTTCGCCCGCGCGGCCGGGGACGCCCCGGACTCCAGGCACGACTGGTTGACGGACCCGGTGACGACATAGGCGGCGCCCATCGAGAAGGCCGCGGCCACCGCGCCGGGGGTGCCCAGTCCGCCGGCCGCGCCGACCCTGACGGGCACCGGGTAGCGGTGTTCGCGCTGGACGGTGTCCCGCAGCCTGAGCAGCGTGGGCAGCAGCACCGGCAGCGGCCGACGGTCCGTGTGGCCGCCGGAGTCCGCTTCCACGGTGATGTCGTCGGCCAGCGGCACATGGTGCGCGAGCCCGGCTTGCTCCGCGGTGATCAGCCCTTCCGCCAGCAGCGCGCTGACGAGGGCCGCGGGCGTGGGGCGCATGAAACGCTCCGCGGTCTCGGGCCGCGACACCTTGGCGATCAGCCGGTTCCCGGCGATCACCCGGCCGTCGGCGCCCCGGGTCAGCCCGGCCAGCCGGTAGCGCACCACATGCTGGGTGAGATCGAGGTAGGCGGACGCCTCGACACAGCGCACCCCGTGCGCGAGGAAAAGCTCCACCGCCTCCCTCTCGAGTCGCTGCTCGCTCGGGGAGTGGATCAGGTTGACGGCGTACGGCAGACCGGGGATCTCGGCGGCGAACCGGGTGAGCGCCTTCGCGATCGTCTCCGGCAGCAGGCCGGCCGCGCCGTAGGACGCCAGACACCCGGCCCGGGCCAGCGCGATCACGAGGTCCGCGGAGGCGATGCCGCCCGCCATGGCGCCGGCCATGTACGGCTGGCCCACCCCGTGGGCGGCGAGGAACGCGGCGGAGCCCAGGCGGTGCGGCGGCAGCGGCTGGGCCGCGGCGAGCACCTCGGGTCCCGCTTGGCCGGCCACCGCGGCGCCGCCGGACACCACACCGGTTCCGCCCGGGGTCCGGACGACGAAACAGGGGGCCTCCAGTTCGGCCAGAGCCTGGTAGACGCTCGCGGAGTCGGTGCTCGGGTACCCCTCCCCGGACCAGCGGAGCGGGGGCACGTGCTTGGTCATGAAAACGCAGCTCCTTGTGCTGGACGGGCGTCCGGTCAGGCCTCGGCGGCGGAGTCGTCGGCGCAGGAGCGCACCTCGATCGCCACATCGGTGAGTTCGTAGATCCGCAGGCCGGGCTTCCACAGATCGGCGTCGGCGATCAGCAGCACCCGGTCCGCCTCCCGGCGGACCTCCTTGATGTGCACGTCGAACCGGAGCTCCCGGTCGTCCCGCAGGATCTGACCCCGGTACTTCCACTTCATCTCCACGTCGGTCGCCATGGCGAAGCGCGGGCGCTCGACGCCCTCGGCGAGACCGCGCTCCAGCACGAACAGCCGCATCGCCTGCAGCACCGCCTCGACGCCGAGTGAGCCGGGCATCACCGGGTCACGGTGGAAGTGGCAGTCGAAGTACCACTCGTCGGGGCGGATCTCCCGGTAGCCGGTCAGATAGCCGGAGCCGTGCCGGCCCCCGTCCTCGACCAGGTCGACACGGTCCACGAGCTGGAAGTGGCCGCCGGGCAGCCGCAGCCGGCCCAGCGCGGGATCGGTGAACACCGGGGCGTCCGAAGGCAGTTCGATCCGGCGCACCCGGCCGTCGGCCAACCGGTCATGCGCCCGCTCCTGTTCGAGCCACGGCGCGACGTATGTGCCGCTGTCCAGGCCCACCTGGTTGGCCAGGGCGTCGTCGCTGAAGTAGCCGAAGAGCGACTCGCCGGTGTAGAAGACCTCGCCGTCGGCGGACAGTTCGTAGGAGAAGTTCTGCAGTACGGCCCCGGAGACCGCGCTCGTCATCAGCAGCCGGGAGTGGTGGCGGATGGTCTTGCCCCGCAGGTCCACGTCCTTGACGAGCGTGGCGCGGCCGTCGAGGTTGCGGATGGCGTACTCCTCCTGCGGCTGCTTGAGGGTGGCGCCGAGGTAGTAGCCGAGGAAGATGGCCGCCTGGAGCGAGGACTCCATGTACACGCAGTTGGGCATGTGCGGGTGGGAGTTGTGCAGGTAGTACCAGGCGTCGGCCGGCGAGTCGTACTCGGTCACCATCTCCGCTCCGGGGCGCAGATCGCCGCGGGTGCCGGTGAGGGACATGACCCGGTCGACGAACTGGAAGTCCCCGTTGGGGATGTAGGGCGCCCGGCGCGTGCGGTAGACCTCGAACTCGGGGCCCATCGCCATGTCCAGCTGCCCCTTGGCCGCGTGCGCCAGATGCAGCTCGTTGATCATCGCCGGCTCGCCGTCGCGGTTGCGGCGGCCGAGGAACCGCGGCACGCCGCCGGTCTCCGGACGGTACGGCGTGCCCTCCTTCTCCTGGATCTTCAGGCCCAGGTTCTTCATCCGGACGACCGGCTTGTCGCCCAGGTGGATGAGGACGTCGGCGACCACGGTGGGCCGGGGCAGCAGGGTCAGCTCCATGACCTCGATCTCGTAGCGGATCTCCCGGTCGCGCGGGGTGATCTGACCGCGCACCTGGACGTCGATCCGCCGGTCGGTCACGGTCTGGAACCGGGCGTCGGGCAGGGTGAGGTGCATGCCCTGGTGCAGCAGGTAGATCTGGAGCAGCTGCACCGCTCCCTCGGCGACCAGGGACCCGGCGAGCACCGGGTCGTCGGGGAAGTGGCAGGTGAAGTACCAGGCGTCCGGCTGCAGTTGCTTGGTCGCGCTGATCCTTCCGATGCCGCGCGGTCCGCCGGTGCGGTCGACGGTGACCTCGTCGATCATGCGCAGCATCTCGTGCGGGAGGCGCAGTGACGGGTTGACGCCCGGGTCCTGGGCGTGGTCCGGTCCGAAGACGTCACCAGGGCGGCCCTGCGCGAGCAGTTCCAGGTCGGCCCGGGTGAGGTGGTTGCGGTCGGTGTAGGCCAGCGGCTTGAACGACGTCCTGGTGAGCGCGGCGCGTGCGGCCTTCTCCTTCGCTGTCATCACGACGCCCAGCGGCGTGGCCAGCTCCGCCTCGCTGAAGAAGCCGGCGCAGGCGTCCTTGAGTTCGAGGATCAGCTCGCCGTCGGCGTAGCAGAGGTAGCTGAAGAAGAAGAGCGTGGTGTCGCCGTTGTGGACGAAGCGGTCGATGGAGATGTCGTAGCGGAGGGTCTGTCCGGTGCGGGGCAGGTCGCCGTGGAAGATCAGGGAGCTGTCGAGCAGACGGTAGACGCGGTCGCCGCGGTTCTTGAAGTCGATGCCGAGATAGCTGACCAGGAGCAGGTCGCACTGTCCGGCCTCGACGGTCACCGCGGGCGGCACACCGCCGTCCACCGCGTACCAGGCGTCCTCCGGCACGTCGTACTCGGTGGTGATCGTCGCGGGCTCGAAGACACCGGTCTCGCCCTTGAGGGCCGTGACCCGGGTGACGAAGTGGTACGGGGGCGCCGGGAGACGCACGCGTTTGCCGTAGCCGTCGATGGGCGCGAACTTCTCGCCGAAGACCTTGGCGATGGAGCCGGTCGCGAACTCCAGGAGGTCGGCCTCGTTCCAGATCTCGTCGCCGGACCTGACCGGGGGAGCGGGGGGCTGCGGCGCCGGGGCGAGGGCCTTGGGCGCGGGGGCGGGCGTAACCGGAAGGGCGGCGGGGGCGGCGGGGGCGGGCCGGATGGCCGGACGTCGTCCGGGCGAGGCGGTCGGGGCGGCCTGGGCCGTCGGGGTCCCTCCCGCGTCGAGCAGGGCCTCGGCGCGGCTGAGGGTGGCCTGCTGGAGGACGCGCTGGGTCTCCATGACCACCGAGTGCGTGGTGACGATTTGCTCGCGCAGTTCACGGATGACGTCCGCGGTCGTCGTCGTGCCGGGCGCCGCGGCCGGCTGGGGCCGGGGCGCCGGGCGGGACGGGACCGAGGGGCGGTCGGCCGGGGTGGCGGGCTCCTGCGGCGCCCAGGGCAGGAACGCGATCGGGTCACCGTCGAAGGTGAGGGTCTCGGGGTCGGCGAGCGTCGGGTCAGCGGGCATGGGCGCTGGCTCCTCCAACGGAACAGGAACAGGAACAGGAGAGACGGGCGGTACGGGAGGTCCGGCCGGGGCTTCGGGCAGGCCGGGCAGGGACGAGGCGGCTGCCGTCGTGGACCCGGCGGATGCCGCTGGTGCGGCGGACCGTGCGGCCGGGACCGGTGCCGCGGACCGCACGGCGAGCGAGGCCAGTTCCCTGGCCCCGCGGGCGACCCGGGCCGGAATCGGCTCGCCCCCGCCCACCCGGACCTGCCGACGGGCCGGCGCCGCGGCCGGCTCGGGGCCGAGCAGCGCTGCCAGGTCGACGGGCAGACCGTGACCGACCAGCCGGGCCACCAGCTGGGCCACCGACCTGGCGGCGGAGCTGCCCCGCCGGTCCACGGGCACGGCCACGTGCGCCGCGTCGCCCAGCGTGTCCCGCACCCAGCGGGAGCAGGTCGCGCTGGGGCCGACCTCGATGAAGTAGCGGTAACCGGCGTCGTAGGCGGTGCGCACCAGACGGGGGAAGTCGATCGTGGACCGCAGGGTGTGCGCGATCCGCCGGGAGATCCGCTCGCGGTCCAGGCCGGGCAGCGCCTGGTAGTCGTAGGCGCTGAACAGCTCCAGATCGCCGAGCGAGCCGGTCGGGTAGTCGTTCAGGCCGGCCAGAGCGTCGAGTTCGGCGTCCACGACGGGGGCGTGCATCACGGCGTTGACGGGGGAGCGGGCCGCCGGGCAGCCCACGTCCTTGATGAGGGCGCGGCACTGGGCGGGATCGCCCGCGATCACCAGTTCGCCGGGCGTGTTGACATGCGTGAGGAACACCCGGTCGTACCGGTTGAGCGCCTCGCGCACCGTCTCCGCGTCGGCCAGCAGCACATGGCTGCCCCACACCTCCTGGTCCGGGGTGTCCTCCGGCAGTCCCCACAGCTCACGCACCGTGCGGCGCGGACCGCACAGACGGTCGCGGAAGATCGGCGTATCGCTGATCAGGGTGTCGCGGCGGCCCTCCGACAGCCAGCCGCCGGTGGCGAACAGCATGCTGGACTCGCCCAGGCTGTAGCCGAACCCGCCCTGGACGGGGACGCCGAGGACCTCACGGACCAGCTCGGTGTACAGGATGGCGAAGCTGGTGCCGGTGGCGAGCATGAACGGGATGTCGTCGCCGAGCGCCGACTCGTGCTCCATCAGTTCGCGCCGCCCGGACGCGGTCTGCGTCCGCGGGTACAGCAGACGCTCGCGCAGCAGCCGGGCGGGTTCGTCGGTGCGGGCCTCGAACCGGTCCAGCAGCCCGGGGAACGCCCGGAAGAAGTCCCGCCCGAGACCGGGGTAGGAGTTGAAGGCGCCCGGATAGACCAGCGCCACCTTTCCCTGCGGGCCGATCGGGCGGCCCGTGGCGAACGACCCGGCCGGCGTGGCCCATTCCTCGCCGCGCGCCAGCGCGGCGGGCAGACCGCGGGCCGCCAGCTCCAACTGGTGGGCGAGCTCGGCCCCGTCGCCGCCGACGAGCACGGCGCGCAGCGCCGCGTCCGGCAGTGCGGCGGCGGCCGTCCGGGCCAGCGCACCGGCGTCGGCGCCCTCGGCCAGCAGTTTCCGGTGCTGCTCGACCGAGTCCAGCAGCCCGTCCACCGTGCCGGCGGACAGCGGCAGCAGGACCGGGCCGCCGGCCCGCCGCCAGTCGGCCGTCACCGTGCGGCCCCTGGTGGCGTCGGCCGACAGCACCAGATGACCGTGGGCGCCGTCGGCGCCGATGACGTCGACCGCCGCGTACCGCCGGTCCCCGCCGTGCGCCCGCAGCCACGGCCGGGAGTACTCCGGCACATAGAGCGCCGACGCGGCGAAGACGTCGGTGAGTTCCGCCGCGGGCCGGCTCCAGCCGGGGACGCCGGGCAGATAGCCGTGGTGCAGGCACAGCACCGTGCGGATCAGGCCGGCCATGGCGGCCGCGCAGCCGGTGTCGCCGAGCTGCGCCTTGGCGCTCCCCAGGGCCGTACTGCCGAGACCGGCCGGGTAGACGCGGGCCAGTGCGTCGAGTTCGGCCCGGTCCTGGTCGGCGGATCCGCCCGCGTGGGCCTCCAGGTAGCCGATGTCGGCCGCGCTCACCCCGGCCTCCGCGAGGGCGGCCTCGACGGCCTCGGCCATCGGCTCCACGGCGGCCTCCGGCACGGCGCCGTCGACGGGCACGGCGTGGCGCAGGGCCAGACCGTCGAGCCGGGCGTAGACCCGGCCGCCGGCGCCGGGGCGGGTGACCACCACGGCGCCCGCGCCGTCGCCGATCCGCCGCCCCCAGGCGCCCTCGCCGAAGGACAGCCCGGCCTCGGCGACCGCCCCGGGACGCAGCAGGGACTGCTCGGCGGAGGCCGCCAGATCGACCGCGCCGACCAGGACGGCCTCGATACCCGGGTCGAGCAGCAGCAGCCGGGCGATCTCCAGCGCCTCGACCGTGCCCGCGGCATGCGCCGAGACGGTGAAGGACGGGCCGGTCAGATTCCACAGCGAGGAGATCTTGCTGGCCATCACGTTGCCGATGAAGCTGAGCACCTCGTTGGTGCTCACGGTGTCGGCCACCGCCTCCCGGGACAGCGCGGCCAGCGCGGCCCGCTGCTCCTCGGTCAGATCGAGGCCGGCCCGCTCGAACTCACGGCGCAGGAAGTCGCCGAGGCCGTAGCGGGCGATCCTGGCGTGGGTGTAGGGCTCGATCTCCATGTTCACCACGACGGCGATCCGCCGCGGCGGAGGAGCGGACTGCCCCTCGGCGGGCGCCCGGCTGAATCCCGCGTCACGCAGCGCCTCGTCGGCCACCTTCACCACCAGCGCCTGCTGGAGGTTGTACATCCGCAGGTCGGCCGGGGGGATCCGGAGGTCCAGCGGGTCGATGCCGACGCCGTCCACGAAGCCGCCGACCGGCAGCGGGTCCGGTCCCGTCCCCACCCGGTCCAGGGAACCGCCGGGGGCCTGCTCCAGGCCGCGCCAGCGCCGCTCGGGCAGGTCGCGGAAGGCGTCGGCGCCGTCGTGGACGGAACTCTCGAAGGCCTCCAGCGACTCGAAGGAGCCGAAGTGGGCGCCGAGCCCGATGATGTCGAGGTCGGGGGCGGTCACCGGCGGACCGTCCGCCGCCTCCGACCGCTCGGCGGGCGCGGAGAGCACGGCGTGCGCGTTGGCACCGCCGAAGCCGAAGGCGGACACCCCGGCCCGGCGCGGCCCGGCGCCCCGCGGCCAGTCCCGCCCGGTCCGCACCAGGACGTCGGCGCCGACCCGGCCGTCCTTGGAGGTGACGGGCTGCTCGACGCCGATGGTGGGCGGGATGTGGCCCTCGCCCATGGCGAGTACGACCTTGAGCAGGCCCGCGAGACCCGCGGCGGTGAGCAGATGCCCGATGTTGCCCTTGACGGAGCCGATCAGGGGTACCCGTCCCCGGCCGCCGAAGAAGGCGCTCACGGACTCGGCCTCGGTGCTGTCGCCGATCGGGGTTCCGGTGGCGTGGCACTCCACGTAGTCGATCTCGGCCGGGTCGAACCCGGCCTGCGCGTAGGCGAGTTCGTAGGCCTGGAGCTGGCCGGCCGCCTGCGGGACGAGCAGATGACGGCCGCTGCCGTCGTTGGACAGGCCGACGCCGTCCACCACGGCGTGGATCCGGTCGCCGTCGCGCACCGCGTCCGCCAGCCGTTTCACCGCGAGCATGCCGGCGCCCTGACTGGTGACGATGCCGCCGGAACGGGTGTCGAAGGGCTGACTGAACCCGTCCTCCGGGTAGGCGTGCAGATCCGAGAAGGACACGTGCAGCAGGCGCGGGTCCGGGGCGCAGACACCGCCCGCGAGCACCAGGTCGACGCGCCCGGTGTCCAGGTGATGGCAGGCCAGCTTCAGCGCGTACAGGGCGGAGGCACAGGCGGCGTCGAGGGCGTAGCGGGGGCCGCCGAGGCCGAGGGCGGCGGCCGCCACCCCGGCGGGGGAGCCGCTGACGCGGGCGTTCTCCGGAAGCAGGGCGCTGCGGTCGACGAGCGCCTCGGGCCCCGCCAGCCCGTCGAGCGCGGGCAGCCCGGCCTGGCGCAGACCCGCCAGCACCGCTTCCTGGAACAGCGGCACGCTCCCCTCGGCCGAGACGGGGGTGGGCAGGGAGTAGTTGCCGAGGATCAGGCCGGTCCTGGCCAGCACCTCGGGCCGGTCGGCGTGACCGGAGTCGCGCAGCGCCTCCCGGGCCACATGGAGCGACCAGTGGAAGAGCCGGTCGAGCCGGGCCAGCCGGTCGGCGGCTATGAGATAGCCGGCCGGGTCGAAGGCGAAGTCGTCGATGAAGCCGCCCTGGTGGCAGTAGATGGGGTGGTCCGGGTCGGCGTCACGGGCGTTCGGCGCCGCGCCGAAGATCTCCTCGCCTCCTTCCCGGCGGCTGTCCACCCCGGCACGGAGGTTCCGCCAGAATCCGGCGGGCGAGGCGGCGCCCGGGAACAGGCAGGAGAGGCCGACGATGGCGTAGGTGTTCATGAGAGCTGGGATCCCTTCTGAGGGGACCGCCGGTCCGGACGGCTCCGGCGTGCGGCTGGGAGAGCCGTGCGGACCGGCGATCGCCTGCGTCTGTCGCTCCTGGACGGTCAGTCGTTGACGAACTTGGCCGCGAGCTGGGGAGCGGAGACCACCGAGACCCCGTCGAGACGGGCGAGGACCTGCCCGTCGGGAGTGCAGGCGGTGATGGTGAAGGAGGCCGTCGACTCCCGGTCGGAGGAGACGGGCTCCACCACGACCAGGAAGGGCTCGGCGTCGGGCAGCCGCCGGTGCAGCACGGCGCCCTCCACCGACAGCGGCAGCCCGGCCGTGTCACGGAAGAGGCTGCCCCACACCAGACCGGCCTGCAGCAGCAGGTCGGCGGTGCCGGGGGCGTACCGGGAACTGTCGAAGGCGCCTGCCGCCGGGTGGAGTTCGGGCAGGGCGCACTCCAGGACCAGCCGGGACCGCTCCTCGGCCAGCACCCGGCGCACGCCCTGCAGCGCGGGCCCGTGGAACAGGGTGCCGTCGTGGTAGAAGTCCGAGGCGTCCCGGCCGCCGCCCAGTCCGGGCAGCCCGGCGACCTCGGTCGCGACGGGCGCCGCGCCGGGCACGACCACCGCGCCGTAGCGGGGCCGTGCGGTGCCGTCCTGCTCGATGCCGCGGATGTCGATCCGTACGGCGTCCCCGGCCGGCGTCATGGTCAGCTGCCACCGCTCCGGCCGGCCGGCGTCGAAGACGACGCCCTTGTAGACGGTGAAGTCCCGGACCACGGCGGCCGTCGTGCCGAACGTGCGCTCCACCGCGGCGAGCGCCCAGCCGAGCGGGACCGCCGCCGGCAGCACCGGAGCCCCGCCGATCACATGGTCGGCGACCATGGGGTCGTGCTCCAGACCGGCCAGCGGCCGCTCCACCGTGACGGGGGCTGTCGGCAGTGCCGTCTCGCGCTCGGACAGCGGTGTGGTGGGGCCGAGCACGGTCACCAGGTCGTGCGAGCGCTCGGCCGCGAACTGCTCGACGAACATCCGGGCGCCGGTGTCCGAGGGGATCAGGACCAGACCGCGCTCGGCGAAGACGGCCTTCACCTCGGGCGAGACCATTCCGCTGTCCCACGCGCCCCAGTTGAGCGAGGTGACCCGGGCCGCCGGGTGGCGCCGCTTGAAGGACGCGGCCCAGGCGTTGAGCACCTCGTTGGCCATCGCGTAGTCCGACTGGCCGCGGTTGCCGAAGAAGCCGGCCACCGAGGAGAAGAGCACCACGTGCCGCAGCGCCTCACCGGGCAGTGCGGCCGTGACCGCTTGCAGACCGTCCAGCTTGGGCGCGAAGACCCGCTCGATCTCGGACGCCTTCTTGTTGGCGATCAACTGGTCCGCGAGGACTCCGGCGCCGTGCACCAGACCGGTGACCCGCTCCCGGTAGGGGGCGAGCGCGGCGGCGGTGGCGGCGGGATCGGTGATGTCCACCGCCAGGTACTCGGCCTGGCTGCCGGCCGCGCGGAGCTCCGCCAGCGTGGCGCGGATCTCCCGGGCGCCGGTCACCGCCCGGTACAGCTGCTCGACCCGCTTCGGAGTGGGCTTCTCCCCACGCCGGTGCAACTCGCCCGCCGCGGCGGCCTTGAGACCGGACTCGGCCACGCCGGCGGCCCAGGCCGGTTCGTCGTCGAGCGGCGTACGGCCCAGCAGGAGCAGTCCGGGCCGGTGGCGCCGGGCCAGCTCGGCCACGCATACGGCGGTGATGCCGCGTCCGCCGCCGGTGACCACCAGGAGATCCTGCTCGGTGAGCTCCGCCGCGGCCGTCTCCGTCGCGGGGGGCGTCGCGTCGCCCAGGGTGAGGGCGACCCGGCGGACGCCGTCGCGGCCCACCTGGACCGGCGAGGCCGCCGCGTCGTACGCCTCCTCCAGGACCAGTTCGGCGGCCTCGGCGGCGCTGAGCGAGCAGGACAGGTCCAGCGCCCGGCAGAACAGCTCCGGCGCCTCGACCGCGAGGGTCTTCACCAGTCCGCCGACGCCGCCGGCGGGCACCGCGTCCTCGGCGACTCCGTCGAGTCCGAAGGAGCCGTCGAGCCGGGTCACGGTGACGAACGCGGCGCGCCGGCCGCTCGCCGCCGCCTCGCCGAGCGGTCCGACCAGCTGCCGGGCGATCAGCAGGGTGTGGGCCAGCCGGCGCATGCCCTCGGCCCAGGTGAGGCCTTCGGCGGCCCCGAAGCCGAGCACGAGATGGATCTTGTCCTTGCCCAACTGCTCGATGCCGGACGACAGTTCGGTGGTGCCCCAGCCGCCGAGGGCCACGTCCGCGGCCCCGCTGACGCGCTGCGGCACGCCCGGCAGCCGCAGCACACGCACCTGCCACCCGCTCTCGACGAGCCGGGCCGCCGAGGCCCGCGCCACTTCACTGCCGTCGTCGACGACGAGTGCGGCCGCGCCGTGCGGATAGGCGTCGACCAGCTGGTCCGGCGCCGGGAGCTCCACGAGAGAGGCCTGTCCGCGGCCGATCCCGGCGGGCGCGGGCGCATCGCAGGCGTGAGGTGCTTCGGGCGCCTGGAGCGTAGGAGGCACGCTCTGCGGCTCGGCGGCGGGGCCGGAGAGGCCCGCGACGAAGCCGACGATGTCGTTCAGGGTGCGCAGTTCGGCGAGCTGCTCGGGGCCGACGGGGGTGGGGCTGGGGAAGCGTTCCTGGAGGACGCCCATGATCTCGACGCGTTTGATGGAGTCGATGCCCAAGTCCGCCTCGACGTCCATGCTCAGGTCGAGCATGTCGGCCGGGTAGCCCGTCTTGGCGGAGACGACCTCGAGGAGGGCGCCGCACACGTCGTCGGCGGTGGCGGTCGGGGCCGCCGGGGCGGCCTGCGGCGCGGGGGCGGCCTCGACCCGCGCCGGGCCGGCGGCGGATGCGTCCGGGCCGCGCAGCTCCAGGACGAAGCCGACGATCTCGTTCAGGGTGCGCAGCTCGGCGAGCTGCTCGGGACCGACGGGGGTGGAACTCGGGAAGCGTTCCTGGAGGACGCCCATGATCTCGACGCGTTTGATGGAGTCGATGCCGAGGTCCGCCTCGACGTCCATGCCCAGGTCGAGCATGTCCGCCGGGTAGCCCGTCTTCTCCGACACGACGCCGAGGAGGGCGGCGGCGACGTCCTCGGTGCTGACGGCGGGGGCGGGCTCCGGGGCGGTGAGGGGCGCGGCGGCGGCCGGGGTGCCGGGGTTCGCGCCGCCGAGGCTCAGCACGAAGCCGACGATCTCGCTGAGGGTGCGCAGTTCGCCGAGCTGTTCGGGGCCGACGGGGGTGGGGCTGGGGAAGCGTTCCTGGAGGACGCCCATGATCTCGACGCGTTTGATGGAGTCGATGCCCAAGTCCGCCTCCACGTCCATGCCGAGTTCGAGCATCTCCGCCGGGTAGCCGGTCTTCTGCGCCACCACGTCGAGCAGCGCCGCCGCGACGTCGTCCTGCGAGGGGCCGTCGGCCGACGGCGCCTGCGACGGCGCGGGAGCCGTCGGTGCCGACGCCCGCGGGCTCACCGCGACGGGGGCCGGCGGAGCCTCGGGAAGCGCGACGGGAGACGCCGGGACCACCGGGGCGGGGGCCGGCTCAAGGGCTGCGGGAGCAGCGGCCGCAGCCGAGGGCAGCTCCACGGGCGCGGACACGGACAGGGCGGCCGGAGCGACCGGAGCAACAGGCGCCGGGCCCGCCGGAGCCGCGCTCCCCAACTCCATGGCGGCCAGGTCCCGCAGGATCTCGTTGGCCCGGACGTGTGCGCGCCCGATCGCCAGCCCGTGTTCCTTGACCGAGGACACGCCCGGGATCACCACGTCGACGCGGCCCTGCTCATCGGCTCGCTCGAGCAGCCCCATCATGCGCTGCGCGCTGTCGAGCTGTCCCTGGAGGTAGTCGTCGTGGAGGGCGAGGTGATCGGCGATCAGCGCGGAGAGCCGGTCGTCGGCGGGGGCGGCAGCGGAGGCCGGGGCGGGGGAGGGATGTTCTTCGTGCACGGGCTCGCTCTCCAGGACGTCGGCGGGGACGGGCAGGGCGGCCGCGGGCGCCGTCCGTACGGCGCCGGCCACGGCGCCCGAGGTCACGGCGGCGACCGGCGCGGGCAACGGCGCCTCGGCTCGCCGCAGGACCGCAGCGGGCTGCGGTGCGGAGGGTGCGGGGGCGGGCGCCGAGAGCACGCCCGCGAGCGGCCGCGACCTGTCGGCGCCGCCCGGCGGACTCACCCGGTAGCCGTTCTCGATCGCGTCGCGGTACGCCGCCTTCCGCGTCTCGGGGACATGGTTGATGCCGTTGAGCGGGATGGTCATCCCCTTGACGGGTTCGGTGCTCATCGGCTCGGCGGTGTAGCGGTCGTCGGTGGCCAACGGCAGGCCCAGCACGGCCAGTTGGGCCACCGCCCGCTTCAGCGTCAGGTCCGCGTCCGCGCCGCTGCCCGGGTCGAGCTGCACCGCGAAGTGCTCGCGCTCGCCGAGGATGCGCCGGACCAGCTTGGTGAGCACGCCCTTGGGGCCGAACTCGACGAACGTACGGAACCCGGCCGCGTACATCTCCTCGACCCGGTCGGCGAACTCGACCGGCTTGCCGATCTGCTCGACCAGCGTGCGTCGGTTGGCCTCGACGTCCGAACCGTAGGCGGCCCCGGGGGAGTTGGCGTACACCGGGCGCCGGGGCTCACGCAGCTGCGCCTCGGCCACGCGGCGTCCGAAGGCCTCCACGGCGTGGGCGACGAACGGGGTGTGGAAGGCCGCCGACACCGGCAGCCGCAGTGCGCGGACGCCTGCCGCCCCGGCCGCCTCCACGAACCGCTCCACCGCGTCGGTGGCGCCCCCGACCACGATCTGGTCCGCGGCGTTGCGGTTGCAGACCGTCAACCCGTCGTGTGCGGCGAGCAGTTCGGCGACGTGCTCCTCGGTGGCGGTGACGGCGGCCATGGCGCCGGCGTCGAAGCCGGCGGGCGCGTCGGCGGGCGGCGCCATCGCGGCGCCGCGGGCCCGGGCCAGCGCGAAGTAGGTGGCGTCGTCGAGGGCGCCGGCGGCCCACAGCGCGGCCAGTTCGCCGAAGCTGTGCCCGAGGAAACCCTCGGCGTCGAAGCCGAGTTCGGTCAGATACCGGTACTGGCCGGCGGCCAGGGCGCCGATCGCGGGCTGGGCGTACTCGGTGCGGCGCAGCTCGCTCTCCTGGGCGGTGCGCGTCATCTCGTCGAACGCGGGGGGCGGGAACGCCACCCGGGACAGCGGGCGTTCGTGCTCCCCGAAGGCCGCGTTGGCCTCGTCGAAGGCCGCCCGCAGCGGGGGCAGCGCCAGCACCGCTGTCCGGCCGGGCTCGACGTACTGGCTGCCCTGGCCGGCGAAGAGCGCGGCCACCTTGCCGAGGGGTGCGTCGCACGCGCGGAAGTAGACGCCCTTGGGATGCGACCAGGAGTCGGCCGAGGGCCGGGTGCGCAGCTCGGCCAGGGCGAGGGCGCGCAGTTCGGCGAGTTCGGCGTCGGAGCGGGCGACGAGCGCGAGCCTGGGGTGACCGGCCGGGGCGGGGGCGGACGCGGGCTCCGGGCCCTCGTCGAGCTCCCTGATCAGACCATTCGTGTCAGGTGCATGCCACATATACACCCGGCTCACAGGGAACATGACCTGCAGGTCGTCCCCGACCCCGTGCTCCTCCATCACCACATGGAAGTTGGTGCCGCCGAACCCGAACGCCGAGACGGCTGCCCGGCGTCGGGGCCGGCGCGGGTCGCGGATCCAGGGGCGGGTGCGGGTGCTGACGTAGAACGGGCTGTTCTCCCAGTCCACCGACGGGTTCGGCCGCTCCACGTTGATCGTGGGCGGCAGGAGCCGGTGGTGCAGGGAGAGCGCCAGCTTGATCATTCCGGCCGCGCCGGCGGCTGCCTTGGTGTGGCCGATCTGCGACTTCACACTGCCGACCGCCGCGAACTGCCGGTCCTGGCCGTCCTGCGAGACCACCGCGCTCAGCGCGGACAGCTCGGTCGCCTCGCCGACGGCCGTCCCCGTGCCGTGCGCCTCGAACAGCTCGATGGAGTCCGGGGAGACGTCGGCGTCCTCGTACGCGCGGCGCAGCGCGGCCATCTGGCCTTCCTTGCGCGGGGCGTAGATGGACTTGAAGCGGCCGTCGCTGGAGGAGCCGATGCCGCGGATGACGGCGTAGATCCGGTTGCCGTCCCGCTCGGCGTCCGACAGTCGGCGCAGGGCCAGCATGCCGATGCCCTCGCCGATGAGGGTGCCGTCGGCGTTCTCGTCGAACGGGCGGATGCCGCCGGTCTTGGAGAAGGCGGGCGTCTTGCTGAAGCACAGGTACATGAAGATGGTGTT
Organism: Streptomyces sp. NPDC031474; assembly: GCF_055581185.1. Classification (NCBI taxonomy): domain Bacteria; kingdom Bacillati; phylum Actinomycetota; class Actinomycetes; order Kitasatosporales; family Streptomycetaceae; genus Streptomyces; species Streptomyces sp. NPDC031474. The sequence goes on along the minus strand of NZ_JBVIJX010000028.1, from coordinate 67,700 downwards.
CTCGGCGTCGCAGCCGCCCACCAGCATCGTGTCCGAGCGCCGCTCCAGCAGGTCGCTGATCGCGCTCTTCACCGCGCCCAGCGAGCTCGCGCAGGCGGCGTCGATCGTCATGTTGGTGCCGCCCAGGTCCAGGCGGTTGGCGATCCGGCCGGCGACGACGTTGCCCAGCATGCCGGGGAAGGAGTTCTCCTCCCAGGGCGCGAAGGCCAGTTTGAACTTCTCCGCGATCTCCTCCGCGTCCCGCTCGGAGAGCCCGCAGGAGCGGACGACCTCTTTGAGGACGGGGGTCTGGAGCCGGTTCGACAGCGGCTGGGTGAGCTGGTTGGCGCCGGTCACGCCGAGGATCACACCGGTGCGCGAGGCGTCGTACCACTCCTGGTCGGAGCCCGCGTCCTTGAGCACGTCGCGGGCCACGACCAGGCTCAACAGCTGTAGGACGTCGGTGACTTCGAGGGTGTTCGGCGGCAGGCCGAACTCCAGCGGGTTGAAGTCGACGGTGGGGATGAAGCCGCCGCGCCGGGAGTACGTCTTGTCGGGCGCGGTGGGATCGGGGTCGTAGTGCTCCGACACGTCCCAGTGCGTCGCGGGGACGTCCTCGATGCAGTCGGCGGCGGAGACCACGTTCGCCCAGAACTCGTGCAGGTCACGGGACTTGGGATACAGCGCGGACAGACCGACGATCGCGATGGGATCCCGCGCGAGTCGGCGGTCGAGGTCAGAAGGGTGCGAAGCGTTCACGGCGAGGCTCTCTTGGTCGGACGGCGGGGCTTGGACAGCCCGGGTCGGTTCGGGGCCCTGGGGGTGACACGCGTGGAGGAGTCAGACGGTGTGCAGCAGAGGGACGATCACGTCGAAGGCGTCGGCGCGGCCCAGCATCGTGTAGTGGTCGCCGGGCGAGCTGTGCAGCGTCAGGCCGTGCGGGGCGAGCGGCTGCCAGCCGAGGTGCGGGTCGTCCGGAACCAGGCTCCGCTCGGCCTTGACCAGCACGAGGGGAAGCGGAGCGGGGGCGGCTCGGTGCGGGGCCACCAGACGGTTGTTGCGCAGCAGCCCGTCCACGTAGGTGTCGTAGAGCTTGCGCAGGCCCGGCAGCGGGGTGTCCGGGAGCAGTGCCCCGGAGGCGACCGCCGTGTCGAGGACGACGGGTAGTCCGTCGTCGACGCCGCAGCCGGTGAGCCGGCCGGGCGGCAGGTCGACGGGACGGCCCCGCTTCGCGCCCAGATACATGGCGAACCAGCCCAGGAGCAGGTCGGGTTCCAGCGATTCGTCGGGCTGCTTGTACGCGTCGGTCGGGGCGATGCTGTCGAGCAGTACCAGGCGTTCGGGGCGTCGGTCGGCGGGCAACGCATGGATCATCGCGAGGGCCAGAGTGCCGCCGAAGGACCAGCCGGCCAGGGTGTACGGTCCGTCGGTCGGCCCGAGGGCGACGAGCAGCCGGTCGGCGAGGGCCTCCACGGTGGTCGCCGCCCGGCCCCCGGTCAGCGCGGCTTCCGCGTATTCGGCGACCGCGCTCAGGTCCAGCACGGTCAGCCCGTCGCCCTCCGGGAGCGCGTTCGCGAGGCCCCGGTACACCTGGGCCGCCAGCGCGCCGGGGTGGACGACGTACACGGTGCGCCGACCGGGCGCGGCGGCCCGGAACGACCGGGCGACCGGCGGCGCTGTCTCACGCGACGGACGCACGCTGAGCGCTCTCCTCGGCCAGGTACGCTGCCAGATCCTTGACCGTCGGGTGGTACCACAGCGTCGTCGTGCTCAGCTCGAAACCGAGCCAGCTCTCCAACTCGCCCGCGAGGATGAGGGCTTCGGTGGAGTCGAGGTCCAGCTCGTCGAAGTAGACCTCGCGCGAGACCTCGGTGGTCGCCACGCCGAGTCGGTGGGCGATCTTCTCGATCAGCCAGCCCTCGGCTTCCGGTGCGGTGACTGCGGGCATGATGCGACGTCCTTTCCTTCGGGCACACCTCCGGAGCGATTGCCGGAGGGCGGATGGATGCTGGTGCAAACGGGGGTAGGGTCCGGTGGGCAGCGGCGGACGGCGCGCCGACGGCGCCTCACGGCTCGCGTGTGCGCCGGGGACCGCCCGGATTTCTCACTGGGGCGACGCACACATGGCGTGAAAGCGGCGGGTCGAAAGTCCGGACCAGACTAAATTTCGGGGATTTGAACTATGCGCAAACTTTCCTGGTGAACGCCGTGGGGGTGCGGCGACTAAAACTCGTCAGTAAGCCGTCGATCGTTCAGTTGTGCTCGATGGTGCAGACCTGCGAGTCCGCAGGTGTGGGGAGTGCCTCGGAGTGGCCGCCCGAAGCACGCAGGCCAAGTCTTGCCAGTTTTCGGAATCTTGAACAAGCACTCTTCCGAAGAGTGGAAAGAAATCGAGGTTTACGGGCGTAGACCTGGTAGGGGACTTGTGAAGGCAATAGGTGAAACGCGGGTGAAGTGCCGGTCGGCACGGCCGCATTACGCCTGTTTTCCCACCTTTGCCACACGTCGGAAGGCGCCCGGCGTCATCTGGACGCGCCGTGCGAAGAACTTGCCGAAGTTGGTCACTTCGGAAAATCCGAGCTGTCGGGCGATGGCGCTGATCGGCAGGTCGGAGTGGACGAGCAGGTGGCGCGCTTCCAGCGCGACCCGGGCGTCGATGATGTCCTTGGTGGAGGTGCCGGCGACCTCGCGGCAGGCCCGGGCCAGGGCGCGCGTGCTGCAGTTGAGGGCGGTGGCGTAGTCCTCGACCAGCCGGCTGGAGCGGAAGGAGCGGTCCAGCTCCTGGCGGAAGCGCAGGAACAGTTCGCCGTTGTCGCCGCTGACCGCCAGGTCGGCGTCGTGGCGCCGGCGGCACATCTGGTCGATGTGGAGCAGCACGACGGCCAGCAGATGCTTCAGCAACTCCACGCCCAGGCCCTGGTCGGGCCGCTCGAACTCTTCCTGAAGGAGACTCAGAACCCGCTGCAGCGCGCTGAGTTCGTCGTCCTGGAGCTGCCAGTGCGAGGGCCGCAGCACGTCGTCGAGCATCTGCATGTGGGCGCCCATCCGCAGCGGGAACGCCGTTTCGAACATGATGACGTCGGCGTTCATGCCCGCGTCGGGGCAGAGCTGGATCACCTGGTTCGGCCGGGTCCACACCAGCGTTCCGGGTCGGCAGTCGAACTGCGTGGAATCCGCCGTGTAGGTCCCCGTGCCCTGCCTGACCAGCATGATCTGGTGGAACTCAAGCCGGTGCGGGGCGGCGACGAAGCCGCGGGGGGCGCACGCGAGCAGTTCGTCCAAGGTCGTCGCCGCGATACCGAGACCGGGTCGGCAGACAGGTCTGTAGGGGACGACGGGGATCGGTAACGATGCGAAATCGACCATGAGCGTTCCGGAATCGACCTTTCAATGGCCACTTGAGGGTTCAATGATAGAGGTGGTCGCCCGATGCCAGATCACTCCTGGTGCATGTGCGTGCACGCATCTGTGCACGCACGTGTCAGCACGCACCCCAGAACTGAAGGTTGAAGGGACTCTGATCGGGATGACCACTCCCCACTCCGCCACTCCGGAGCGCTCAGTCGTGGACCGGACGCTCAGCATCCTCGGCGCCTTCGACCGGGACAACAGGACCCTGTCGCTCAGCGACCTCAGCCGCCGCTCGGGGCTGCCCGTCGCCACCGTTCACCGCATCGTCAACAAACTGCACGGCTGGGGCGCCCTCGAACGGTGCGCCGACGGCGGATACAGCATCGGCCTGCGCCTTTGGGAGACGGCCGTCCTGGCGCCGCGCTCCTCCTCCTTGGTGGAGACGGCGCAGCCACACCTCGTCGCGCTGCACGGCCAGACCTCGGCGGCGGCGACGATCGCCATCCGCGACGGCAAGGAGAGCGTGTGCCTGGCGTTCGTCTCCAACGACCCGGACACGCCCTCCGCGTACGGCACATCGGGCCGCCGGATGCCGCTGAACGTCACCGCGACGGGACTGGTCCTGCTCGCCCACGCGGGCAGCGCGGTGCAGAACGAGGTGTGCTCCGCCCCCTCGCGCACCCCGACGGGCTTCGCCCACGGCACCCAGCTCAAACAGAGCCTGGCCAAGATCCGGCGGGAGGGCTACGCCGTCGCCCACAGCACCCTGACCGAGGGCCGCAGCGGCCTCGCGGTCCCGATTCGTGACAGCCGCGGCACGGTGATCGCCGCCGTCGGGGTCGTGGGCCCCGTCGACCTGATCCAGCCCGTCCGCGTGGCGGCCCACGTGCGCGCCGCCGCCGCGATGATCCAGCGGTGTGTGCGCAGCGAGGGATTACGCGTCACGGAGGTCGGTGCCTGAGCCGATTCCGGGCGGGCCGGGGACTCCACCCCAGGTGGACCCCGGCCGGCCCCTCCGTGGATCGCGGGGATTTCCGACGGGTAGGACTGTGACGGACAAGCTCCCGCCACGCACCCACCCGGACAGGCAGGTCGACGATGACGGACTCCCGAGCCGGCACACCGGCGGACCGACCGCTCCAGGTGGAGACCCACGGCCTCGACGTCATCCGAGACACCGAACGCAAGGGAACCCCCCGCACCCTCTTCTGGCCCTGGTTCGGCGCGAACGTCTCCATTCTCGGCCTCAGCTACGGGGCATTCGCGCTGGGCTTCGGCATCTCCTTCCAGCAGGCCCTGGCCGCCGGCGTGATCGGCATCGTCTTCTCGTTCCTGCTCTGCGGCTTCATCGCGGTCGCCGGCAAACGCGGCTCCGCGCCCACCATGGTCCTCGGCCGCGCCGCCTACGGCGTGCGCGGCAACCGCCTGCCCTCGGCGATCTCCTGGATGCTCACCGTCGGCTGGGAGACCGTCCTGGTCGCACTCGCCGCCATGGCCACGGCCACCGTCTTCGACCGCCTCGGCTGGGGCGGCGGCACCGGCACCAAGATCGTCGCGCTGGTCCTGGTCGGCGCCCTGACCGTCGTCGGCGGAGTCATGGGCTTCGACCTGATCATGCGCCTGCAGACCGTGATCACCGTGGTCACGGGCGTGCTCACCCTCGTCTACATCGCCCTCGTCGCCGACCACGTCCACTGGAGCACCGTCAGCGCGATCCCCGCAGGATCCGCCCAGGAGTTCATCGGCGCACTCGTGTTCATGATGACCGGCTTCGGCCTCGGCTGGGTCAACGCCGCCGCCGACTACTCCCGCTACCTGCCGCGCTCCTCCTCCGGCCGGGGCGTGATCGGCTGGACCGCCTTCGGCGCCTCCGTGGCCCCGCTGCTCCTGCTGGTCTTCGGCCTGCTGCTGGCCGGCTCCTCCGAGCGGCTCGCCACGGCCGTCGCCGCCGACCCGATCGGCGCGCTGACGACCATCCTGCCCACCTGGTTCCTCGTCCCGTTCGCCGTGGTCGCCGTCCTCGGGCTGGTCGGCGGCGCCGTCCTCGACATCTACTCCTCCGGCCTGGCCCTGCTTTCGGCGGGCCTGCGCGTCCCGCGCCCGGTGGCGGCCCTCCTCGACGGCGTCCTGATGATCGCGGGCTCCGTCTACATCGTGTTCTTCGCCGACGACTTCCTCGGCCCCTTCATGGGCTTCCTCACCACCCTCGGCGTCCCCATCGCCGCCTGGTGCGGCATCATGCTCGCCGACCTCGCCCTGCGCCGCCGCGACTACACCGAGGCCGACCTCTACCGGCCCGACGGCCGCTACGGCGACATACCCGCCCTCCCGCTGCTGCTCACCCTGACCGCCACCGCCCTCGGCTGGGGCCTGGTCACCAACGCCGCCGCCGACTGGCTGGACTGGCAGGGCTACCTGCTCGGCCCGCTGGGGCTCGGCGGCAGGTCCGGGGACTGGGCCTACGCCAACCTCGGTGTCCTCGCCGCCCTCGCCCTCGGCTTCCTCGGCACCCTCACCCTGGGTCGCGCCCGCGTGCGCGCACAGGAGCAGGCGGTGAGCCGATGACCGCCGGCCGACTCGCCGTCATCGACATGCAGCACGTCTTCGCCGACCCCGCGAGCCCCTGGGCGACCCCCCGCTACACCGAGGCGGCGGCAGGCGTACGACGCCTGCTGCCGGCCTTCGGCGACCGCGTCACCTTCACCCGCTTCCTGGCCCCCGCGCAGCCCACCGGCGCCTGGCGTGCCTACTACGACCGGTGGCCCTTCGCCCGCCGTCCGCCCGACGCCCCGCTGTGGCGGCTGACGGACGAGTTCGCGCCCCTCGCGCACGACGTCCTGGACGCCTCGACCTTCGGCAAGTGGACGCCCGCGCTCGCCTCCCGTGTCGCACCGACGGGCCGCCTGGTCCTGGCCGGCGTCAGCACCGACTGCTGCGTGCTGTCCACGGCGCTCGCCGCCGCCGACGCCGGTGCGGAGGTGCTGGTCGTCGCCGACGCGTGCGCGGGCGCGGACGACGCCTCCCACGCCCAGGCCCTGCACCTCATGGACCTGTACCGGCCGCTCGTGCGCGTCACGACCGTCGCGCAACTGCTGCGCACCCCGGCGACCCGACTCCTCGGCCCCCACCAGGGGGATTGATCCCCCGCCCCTCGGGTACGCGAGGTCGGACCGCCGCTACCAGGGGAGCCTGCCATGGAGACACCCGCGCACGACCGCACGAACAACCCCGCCGCGCTGGCGCTGGACGCGCTGGCCCGCGACACCGAGGACACGGCGGCACTGGACACGCTCGCGCACTGCGACGTCCTGGTGCCCGTGCCCGACGACGCCACCGACGAGGACGTCACCGACCCGACCACGGTCGCCCTGCCCGTGCTGGAACAGACCGGCGGCGCGCCCGTCGTGCCGGTGTTCACCTCCGAACCCGAGATGGCGGACCTGCTCCCGGACGTCGCCCGCTACCGACTGGTGCCCCTCGGAGCGCTCGCCGCGCAGTGGCCCACCGGTGAGCTGTCCCTCGCCATCGACGCGGCCGGCGACCATCCGCTGACCCTCACCTCGGAAGGGGTCCGCACCCTGCTCGCCCGCTGACCCGTCCCCTCCTCGCCGCCGTCGGCCCGCCCCGCAACCGGCCCGGCGGAGGCGGTGTGCGGGGCATACCGCCCGCCTGATCGACAATGGCCGCATGATCTGGCTCTCCGGTCTGGCCGGCGGACTCGTGCTCGCGTTGGTCCTCGGCAGCATCCTGCGCACCCTCGTCGTCCCGCGCGGCCTGTACTCCGTGGTCGTCTACCGGCTGTGGTGGACGCTGCGCCGGCTGCTGCACCTCGCGGCCCTGCGCCGCGGCTACGAGACCATCGACCAGCTGCAGGCCTGGCTCGCCCCGCTGATGCTGGTCGGCATGCTGACGATCTGGCTCGGCGGCGCCCTCGCCGGCTACGGGCTGGTGCTCTACGCCCTGTCCCCGCTGTCCTGGACCACCGCCTTCCGCGAGGCCGGATCCAGCCTGCTGACCCTCGGCTTCGCCAGCGGCGCCCGCCTGCGGCTGTCGGCGCTCGACTTCGCCGCCGCGGCCACCGGACCCGTCGTCATCGCCCTGCAGATCGCCTACCTGCCCACCCTGTACGGCGCCTACAACCGCCGCGAACTCGAGGTCACCCTGCTGCAGTCCCGGGCCGGGGAGCCCGCCTGGGGTCCGGAGATCCTGGCCCGGCAGTGGCTCGTCGACACCGAGACCGCGCTGCCCGAGCTGTACCGGTCCTGGGAGCGGCTCGCCGCCGACATGGGGGAGAGCCACTCCACCTACCCCGTGCTGCTGGCGTTCCGCTCCCCGCGCCCGTACCGCAGCTGGCTGGTCGGACTGGTCGCCGTGCTGGACGCGGCGGCCATGCAGCTGGCGCTGTCACCGCGCAGCGCCCCACCGGAGGCCCGGCTCGTCCTGCGCGCCGGATTCACCGCCCTGCGCGACATCGCCCGCGTCCTGCGCATCCCCTTCGACTCCGACCCCGCCCCGGACGCCCCGATCCGGCTCACCCTCGTCGAGTTCGATGCGGCGGTGGCGATGCTGGAGACGACGGGCTTCACCGCCGAACGCGGCACCGAGGAGGCCTGGCCGCACTTCCAGGGCTGGCGGGTCAACTACGAGGCGATCGCCTACGACCTGTGCCGCCGATGCGACGCCGTTCCCGCCCTGTGGACGGGCCCCCGGGACTTCCCGACGACCCCGATCCCCCCGCGCCGCCCGGCGGACCGAAGACCGGGCGAACAGGGCGAACAGGGCGTCTAGTGCGGTCACAGCACTAGCGACAATCACCGGCAGTGCGTCTGACGGACGGGCGCGGGGGCAGCACCGGGCTGCACCTCGGGCCCTAGCCCTGTTCCGGGGCGGCGCCCAGCATCCGGTCGAGTGCTTGCCGTTGCAGCGGCAGCACCTCGGTGTGCAGGTTGCGGCCCTTGCGGGTGAGGGCGACATACACGCCGCGCCGGTCCTCCACACAGACGGAACGCTCCACCAGGCCTTCCTTCTCCAGCCGGCCGATGAGGCGGGACAGTGCGCTCTGGCTGAGATGCACCCGGCCGACGAGGTTCTGCACCCGACACTGGTCGCCCTCGCGGGGCGCCTCGGAGGCGAGGATGTCGAGCACTTCGAAGTCGCTCGCACCGAGGCCGTGCGGATGCAACGCGCGGTCGATCTCGCACATGGTGCGCGCGTGCACCGACAGGATGTCCCGCCATCGTTCTTCGAGGCCCGCCCCGGCCGTCTTCGCTGCCATACCCGCACGGTAACACCGTTTCGCGCATTCGTTTACAGTGCAACTAGTGCGGGTGCAAGCAGTTTTCCCCCGGGGGGGCGGCGAGGGGGGTCCCACGCCGGGCTGCGCCGAGCCCTACGACGGGTCCTGGAGCAGCCCCACGAGGTTGCCGTCCGTGTCCTTCACGAAGGCGATGAGCCGGCCGTTGCCCACGTCCTGGGCGTCCTGCAGCAGCTCCGCACCCGCCGCCACCAGCGCGGCGAGCCGGTCGCGCAGGTCCGTGACGTGCCAGTACGGGACCGGTCCGGTCATTCCCTTGGCGTGTCCGTTCGGGTCGAGGCCGACGTCCTGCCCGGCGGCCTTGAAGCCGACGTAGTAGGGCGTGTCGGCGTAGGGCTCGACCTCCAGCAGCGCGCTGAACAGGGCCTTCGCCCGGTCGAGGTCCTTGACGGGGTAGATGATCGTCTGCAGGCCGGCAGTCATGGCGTCCTCCTGAATGAGATGCGGTACGCGGTGTCCGCGTCCGTGTTCTCACGCTAAGCCGGGGGAGCGCGGGACGGCTTCTCCGATCCTGACCGGTCCCGCCGACGCGGTCAGCTCACGTCGAGTCCCGCTTCACCAGCTCCGTCGGCAGGATCACCGCCGCCGGGTCCTCGCCGCCGATCTGGGCGAGCAGCACCCGCACCATCTCGGCGCTGATGCGGTCGTAGGGCTGGCGGATGGTGGTGAGAGCGGGGACGGCCTCCGTAGCCGCGACGGAGTCGTCGAAGCCGCCCACGGACACGTCCTCGGGAACCCGGCGGCCCGCCTGGCGCAGCGCTTTCAGCGCACCCCGCGCCATCAGGTCGGAGGCGACGAACACGGCATCCATGTCCGGGGCCTGCGCCAGCAGTCGTTCGGCCGCCGCCTTGCCGCTGGCCCGGCTGTAGTCCCCGGAGACCACGAGCCGCTCGTCGACCTCGACGCCCGCCTCCATGAGCACCTCCTTGTAGCCGGCGAGCCGGTCCACCCCGCCCGGGGTGTCCAGCGGACCGCTCACCATGCCGATCCGGCGCCGGCCCAGCGACACCAGATGGCGCACCATGTCGCGGGCGCCGTCCCGGTCGTCGGCCGCCACATAGCTCACCTTGGAGCGCAGCCCCATCGGCTTGCCGCACTGCACGAGGGGCACCCCCGCCTCCCGCAGCTCCTCCGCGACCGGGTCGCCGGAGTGGCTGGAGACCAGCAGCACCCCGTCGACATGGCCCGCGGTGATGTACCGGGTGATGCGCCGCCGTTCGTCCTTGGTGCCCGCGAGCATCAGCAGCAGCGGGATGTCGTGCGCTGCCAGCGCCTGGGTGCAGCCGCTGAGCAGCACATTGAAGTTGGGGTCCTCGAAGAACCGCTCCTGGGGCTCCGTCAGCAGGAAGCCCACGGAGTCGGAACGGCCGGTGATCAGTGAGCGGGCGTGCCGGTTCACGACGTAACCCGTCCTGCGGATCGCGGCGTTGACCGCCTCCGCCGCCGACGGGCTGACGTAGTGCCCGCCGTTGAGGACGCGCGAGACGGTGCCTCGTGAGACCCCTGCCTCGCGCGCCACGTCGTGGATGGTCGGCGGTTTGCGCCGGCCCCCCGCACCATTGTTCATGGTCATGACTTTACGGCTCCGGACAGCAGATCCAGGCTCCAGAAGCGCTGAATGACCAGGAACAGCGCCACCAGCGGGAACACGGCCAGGAACGCGCCGGTGATCACCAGCGTGTAGAGCGCCGGGGTGTTGGCGCCCTGTTCGAGGAGCGTGAACAGGCCGAGCGTGATCGGGAACTTCTCGTCGTCGCTGAGCATGATGTACGGCAGCAGGAAGTTGTTCCAGATCGCCACGAACTGGAACAGGAACACCGTCACCATGCCGGGCACCATCATCGGCAGCGCGATCCGGGTGAAGATCCGCCACTCGCTCGCCCCGTCCATCCGGCCGGCCTCCACCACGTCGCTCGGCACGGCCGCGGCCGCGTAGATGCGCGCGAGGTAGACGCCGTACGGCGAGAGGATCTGCGGCAGCAGCACGGACCAGTAGGAGTCCGTGAGGTCCGCGTTCGCCATCAGCAGGTACTGCGGGATGGCGAGGATGATCGGCGGCATCAGCACGCCCGCGAGCAGCACGTTGAACATCGTCTCGCGGCCCCGGAAGCGGTACGTCGCCAGCGCGTAGCCGCTGAACGCCGACACACACGTCGACAGCAGCGCGCCGAGGATCGCGAACAGGGCGGAGTTGCCCATCCACTGCCAGTAAATGCCGTCACGGTAGGCGTTGAGGTCCCTGAGGTTGTCGGCGAAGCCGGTGCCCGGCCAGAACGTGAAGGTGGAGAACAGCTCGCTGCCCGACTTGGTGGACGCGATCACCACCCACGCCACCGGCAGCAGGCAGTAGATCGCGCCCACCAGCAGCGTGATCGTCGGCACCAGCGCGATCCGGCTGCGCAGCGGCGGACGGCTCTGCGCCGTGCCCGTCGTACCGGCCGCCGAAGGAACCTTCTGTACGGCAAGAGAACTCATCGTGCTGCCTCCTGCTTGTTACGACGGTTGGCGGCCCGCAGAAAGCCGAACGACAGCACCAGCGTGGCGATCGCGATGATCACGGCCTCGGCGGCCGCCTGGTAGATGTCACCGGTGCCGAACGCGTCCCGGTACACCTTCATCAGCGGACTCCAGGTCGTGGACACGGAGTTGGTGAGCGGCTTCAGGGTGGTCGGCTCGTTGAACACCTGGAGCGTCGCGATGATCGAGAAGAAGAAGGTCAGCACCAGCGAGGGCGCCACCATCGGGATCTTGATCCTCAGCGCGATCTGCAGCGGGGTGGCGCCGTCCAGCTTCGCCGCCTCGTACACCTCGGCCGGGATGGCCTGCAGCGAGGTGTAGATGACGATCATGTTGAAGCCGGTGCCGCCCCAGACCGCGATGTTCGACAGGGCGAGGTACAGCGGACCGCCGTCCAGCAGGTCCGGCTGCGGCATGCCCAGCTTCTGCAGCACGTAGTAGAAGGGGCTGACGTCCGGCAGGTACAGGAAGCCCCACAGCAGCGCCGCCACCACGCCGGGGACGGCGTACGGCAGGAAGATCGCGAGCCGGGTGAAGGGCGCGAGGCGCACCTTGTCGGAGTCGAGCATCAGCGCGAACAGCAGCGCCAGGCCCAGCATCACCGGGACGACGATGCAGCCGTACCCGAGGACGCGCAGCGCGCCGTCGACCAGCTCGCTGTCGGTGAGGGCGTCGGTGTAGTTCTCGACGCCGGCCCAGACCTCCTTCCGCGCGCCCGACCCCAGGCCGAGGCCGGAGACGTGCACCTTGTGGAAGCTGAGCCACACCGCGTACCCGATGGGCAGCGCGAAGAACAGGGCGAAGAGGATCGTCGCGGGGAGGAGGAAGGCATACGGGGCCCCCTTGACCCCGTACGACTTCCGGCGTGCGGTGGTCACTCGGAGACCTCGAAGCCCTGCTTCTTCATGTCGGCGACGGTGTCCGACTGCATCTTGTCCAGAGCGGCGGAGAAGTCCGACTTGTTCTTCGCGGCGGCGCCGAACGCGTCCTTGAAGGTCGTGTAGGCGACGTTCACGTTCGGGCCCCAGGCCGACGGCGCCGTCGTCTTCGCGATCTTGGCGGCGGCGGTGTAGAAGTCCGCCTGGTTGGAGAAGTAGGCCGGCGGGGTGGTGAAGGCGCCGCTGAGCTGTGCCGAGGTGGAGGCCGGGTAGATGCCGCTCTCCTTGGCCAGCGCGTTCAGGGCGTCGCCGTCGGTGTTCAGCCAGGCGGCGAACTTCGCGGCGGCCTCCTTGTGCTTCGAGTCCGTGGTCACGGCCGTGGAGGAGCCGCCCCAGCTGCCGGTGACGCTCTCGCCGTTCGACCACTGGGGGAGCGGGGCCATCGCCCACTTGCCCTTGGTGTCGGGCGCGGCCGTGGTCAGGGTGCCCGGCGCCCACACGGCGGAGACCCAGGCGATCTGCTTACCGGTGTTGAGCGCCTTGTTCCAGGCCGGGGTGTACATCGGCTGGTTGTCGATGGCGCCCTCCTTGACGAGACCGCCCCAGAAGTCGGCGACCTTCTTGGTGGCCGTGTCGTTGATGCCGACCTTCCACTTGTCGCCGGAGGTGGTCCACCACTTGGCGCCGGCCTGCTGGGCGAGGCCCGCGAAGAGACCGGAGTCGTTGGCGGAGAACGTGGTGAGGTCGAGGTCCGGCGCCTTCTTCTTCAGCGCGCGGGCCGTCTCGGCGAACTGCTCCCAGGTCTGCGGCACCGTCAGGCCGTACTTCGTGAAGAGGTCGGCGCGGTAGTAGAACATCATCGGGCCGATGTCCTGCGGCACCGCGTAGACGGCGTCCGTGCCCAGCGTCGTCTGCTGCCAGACACCGTCGGCGAACTTGGCTTTGGCGTCGCCCACGTTCTTGGCTATGTCGGCCAGCGCGTCATTGCTGACCAGCGTCGGCAGTGCCTGGTACTCGGCCTGGACCAGGTCCGGCGCCTTGCCCGCCTTGTGCGCGGTGAGGATCTTGGTGACCAGCGTGTCGCCGGACGCCTGCTTCTTCACCGTGACGGTGATCTGGTCCTTCTTGCCCTGGCCCTTGTTCCACAGGTCCACGACCTTGTCCATGCCGGGCGTCCAGGTCCAGTACGTCAGCGAGACCGGACCGGACTCGGCCTTGCTGTCGTCGTCGGACGAGCCGCACGCGGCGAGCGCGGTGGCGCCGAGCGTGACGGCGATGGCGGAAGCTGCACCTCTGACAATGAGCCGCCGACGCTTCGTGTTGGGCATGGATCTCTCCCCTGACCTGGGTCCTGGTGTCTGTGAGCGTTCACAGTAGAGAAACATCCCGGACACTTGTCAATGGTTGTTGCTGTGCGGTTATGTTGGGCCCGCACCGCCAACCTGATGTGTGCACGTTCCCATATGTTCGATCAAACGGGAGAAAATCCATGCCGGAGACCACCCCCAGGGGCCTCACCGGGCTCGCCTTCGGTGGGGACTACAACCCCGAACAGTGGCCGGAAACCGTCTGGCAGGACGACGTCCGGCTGATGCGGGAGGCCGGCGTCACCATGGTGAGCGTCGGGATCTTCTCCTGGGCCCTGCTGGAGCCCTCGCCCGGGGTGTACGACTTCGGCTGGCTGGACCGGATCATCGACCTGCTGCACGAGAACGGCATCCGCGTCGACCTGGGCACCCCCACCGTCGTCCCGCCGGTCTGGTTCTTCCGCAACCACCCCGAGGCGCTGCCGGTGACGCCCGAGGGCGTGCGCTACGAGTTCGGCTCGCGCGGGGCCATCTGCCACAGCAACACGGACTACCGCGCCGCGTCGGCGAACATCGCCACCCGGCTCGCCGAGCGCTACGGCGACCACCCGGCGCTGGCCATGTGGCACGTGCACAACGAGTACGGCGTCCCCGTCTCGGCCTGCTACTGCGACTCCTGCGCCGCCCACTTCCGCCGCTGGCTGGGGACGACGTACGGCACGGTGGAGGCGGTCAACGAGGCCTGGGGCACCGCCTTCTGGGGCCAGCGCTACGCGGACTTCGAGGACATCAACCCGCCACGCGCCACCCCGACCGTCGGCAACCCGGGCCAGGCTCTGGACTACAAGCGGTTCGCCGACGCCACCATGCGCGAGAACTTCTGCGCGGAGCGGGACATCCTGCACCGTCTCGCGCCCGGCGTCCCGGTGACGACGAACTTCATGACCGCCCTCAGCCAGTGCGACTCCGTCGACTACTGGGCCTGGGGCCGCGAGGTCGACCTCGTCACCAACGACCACTACCTGATCACCGACGGCCGACGCACCCACGTCAACCTCGCGATGGCCGCCGACCTCACCCGCTCCGTCGGCGCCGGCGCGCCCTGGATCCTGCTGGAGCACTCCACCTCGGGCATCAACTGGCAGCCGCGCAACCCCGCCAAGGCCCCCGGCCAAATGGCCCGCAACTCCCTCGCCCATGTGGCCCGCGGCTCCGAGGGAGCCATGTTCTTCCAGTGGCGGCAGTCCCGGCGCGGCGCCGAGAAGTTCCACTCGGCGATGGTCCCGCACGGCGGCACCGACACCCGCGTGTGGCGCGAGGTCGTCGAGCTCGGCGCCTCCCTCGACTCCCTCAGCATGATCGGCGGCAGCCGCACCGAAGCCGACGTGGCGATGCTCTGGGACTGGCACTCCTGGTGGGCGCAGAACCTCGCCTGGCGCCCCAGCGAGGACGCCGACCCGCGCGAGCGCGCGGACGCCTTCTACGAGGTCCTCTACGACCGCCACCTCACCGTCGACTTCGCCCACCCCGAGGCCGACCTCGCGCAGTACCCGCTGGTCGTGGTCCCCGCCCTGTACCTGATGACCGAGGCGGCCGGGAACAACCTCAAGGAGTACGTCGAGAACGGCGGCACCCTCGTCGTGTCGTACTTCTCCGGCATCGTCGACGAGCACGACGCCGTCCACGAAGGCGCCTACCCCGGCGCGCTCCGGGACGTCCTCGGCCTCACCGTCGAGGAGTTCTCCCCGCTGCTCCAGGGCGAGAGCGTGCGCCTCACCGGCCCCGACGGCTCCGAGCTCGGCGGCGACGTGTGGACGGAGTTCGTCGCCCCGAAGGGCG
This sequence comes from Streptomyces sp. NPDC031474, assembly GCF_055581185.1. Lineage (NCBI taxonomy): Bacteria > Bacillati > Actinomycetota > Actinomycetes > Kitasatosporales > Streptomycetaceae > Streptomyces > Streptomyces sp. NPDC031474. The sequence continues at coordinate 52,515 of NZ_JBVIJX010000028.1, read as the reverse complement.
CCGAGACCGTCTGGACCTACGACGACGGACTCACCGCCGGGCACCCGGCCGTCACCCGGCACCGCCTCGGCGAGGGCACCGCCTGGTACGTCTCCACCCGCCTCGGCCACGAGGGCCTGGACGCCGTGCTCGGCTGGGCCGCCGAGGACGCGTCGATCGCCCCGCGCGCCGACCTGCCCCACGACGTCGAGGTCGTGCGCCGCTCCGGCGAGACGGGCAGCTACCTCTTCGCGATCAACCACACCGCCACCGACGCCAAGGTGCCGCTGGAGACCTCCGGCACCGAACTGCTGACGGGCGAACGCGCCGCCGGCCGCCTCGCGGTTCCGGCGGGAGCCGTCCGGGTCGTGCGACTCGACGGCTGAGCCGACTCCCCCTCCGCCCGTGGAGCCGCGAGCCGCGGGCGGAGGGGGTCCCTCCCGCACGAGGGAACCCCACCACCCCCATCACGTCGAAGGGACGACGGACGACGATGTTCCATCCCAGACGCACCCTCAGGGCACTGCTGCTGCCGCTCGCCGCGGGACTCGCCCTCACCGCCCTGCCCGCGCAGACCGCCCAGGCGGCGAGCACCCTCACCAACGGCGGCTTCGAGTCCGACGGCACCGGCACCGCGACACCGGCCGGCTGGTCCACGTACTCGGCGGCCGGCCAGAACTCCGCCTCGTTCACCGAGGCCGGAGGCCACGGCGGCAGCTACCGCCTGTCCCACTGGGCGTCCACCGCCTACAAGGTGGAGACGTACCAGTACCTCTCGGGCCTGACCAACGGCTCCTACAAGCTGACCGCCTGGGTCCGCTCCAGCGGCGGCCAGAACGCGGCCTACATCGCCCTCAAGAACTGCGGCGGCCCGGACCAGCGCACCGACCTGCCGGTCTCGTCCAGCGGCTGGGTGCACATCGTCACGCCGGTCAGCGTCACCAACAACCAGTGCACCATCAGCATCAACAGTGACGCGAACGCGGGCAACTGGATCAACGTGGACGACCTGGCCTTCACATCCGGCACGACCGGACTGTCGATCAAGGGCGCCGACATCTCCTCCCTCGCCAAGAGCGAGGCCAAGGGCGGTGTCTACAGGACCGCTTCAGGCGCCACCGGCGACGCGGTCACCATCCTGAAGAACGCAGGCATGAACTACGCGCGCCTGAAGGTCTGGGTCAACCCGGCCGACGGCTACAACAACAAGACGCGCGTCCTCGCCATGGCCAAGCGCATCAAGGCCGCGGGCCAGAAGCTCCTGGTCGACTTCCACTACTCGGACACCTGGGCCGACCCGGGCGCCCAGTCCAAGCCGGCCGCCTGGGCGGGCCACTCGTACAGCCGGCTCAAGACCGACGTGTACAACCACACCTACGACGTGTTGAACGCGTTGAAGGCCCAGGGCACCACCGCCGACATGGTCCAGGTCGGCAACGAGATCAACGGCGGCATGCTGTGGTCCGAGGGTTCCACCGACAACTGGAGCCAGCTGGCCGGGCTGCTCAACTCCGGCTACGACGCCGTCAAGGCGGTCAGCTCCTCCACCACCGTCGCCCTGCACCTCGCCAAGGGCGGCGACCTGAGCGGCACCCGCTGGTGGTTCGACAACGCCGTCTCCAACGGAGTGAAGTTCGACGCGATCGGCCTGTCGTACTACGGCTACTGGCACGGCACCCTCGCCGACTTCCAGACCACCCTGGACGACGCGGCCTCCCGATACTCCAAGCCGGTGTTCGTCGCCGAGACGGCCTACCCGTTCCGTCTCGACAGCGACGACTCGCTCACCAACCAGATCGACCTGTCCTCCGAACTGGTCTCCGGCTACCCGGCGACCGCGGCCGGCCAGCTGGCCTGGATGAACGCCGTCGCGAACATCGTGGAGGCCGTCCCGAACGGCCGCGGCCTGGGCGTCTTTTATTGGGAGGCGACCTGGACGGCCGTCACCGGCAACGGCTGGGACCCGACCGACGCCGCCTCCGGCAACGGCTGGGAGAACCAGGCCCTGTTCGGCTACGACGACAAGGCCCTGTCCTCCATGTCCTGGTTCAGCCACCGCTGATCCCCGACCCCGTCGAGCAGGGGCCCGGCCGCACCCCGCGGCCGGGCCCCCGCCCGTTTCGCGACACCGTGCCGAAGTGGCACGCCCGTTCGACGGACAGTGGTGGAGAACGTCGGGAAGAGGCGACAGAGGACAGAGAGATCACCTTCCGGAAAAGCCCGGCAAAAGACCACGGCTACGACCCGCCGCCCACCCTCCCGCCTGCGAGGATGGCCGCCTCCTCAAGGAAGGGCGGACCCATATGGACCGTCGGGCGCCTCTCGTCCCCCTCAGGTACATCACTCTCCCCGGTCACGGCCCCGAAGACGTCGTCGCCGACCCCAGAGGGCGGATCCTGACCGGGGTGTCGGACGGGAGGATTCTGCGCGTCGAGGGTCTCGAGGATCCGCCCACGGCCCGCGTCGAGCACATCGGCGAGATCGGCGGCCGTCCGCTCGGCCTCGAACTCCTCCCGGACGGCGACCTGTTGGTCTGCTGCGCCGACGGCGCCCTGCTGCGCGTCGACCCCGAGGGCGGCTCCGGCAACGTGCGGGTCCTGACCGAGTCGGCGGCGGGGGAGCGGCTGCGTTTCTGCAGCAATGTCGTCGCCCTGCCCGACGGAACCGTCTACTTCACCGTCTCCAGCCAGGTCCACCCCTTGGCGGACTGGATGGGAGACCTCGTCGAACACACCGGCACCGGACGTCTGTTACGCCTCGCCCCCGGCGCCCGCGAGGCCGAAGTCGCCCTGGAGGGGCTGCAGTTCGCCAACGGCCTCGCCCGCAGCGCCGACGACTCCTTCCTGATCGTCGCCGAGACCGGCGCCCGGCGCCTCACCCGCTACTGGCTCACCGGCCCCCGGGCCGGACAGGCCGAACCCCTCGTCGAGCATCTGCCGGGGTTCCCGGACAACCTGTGGCGCGGCGCGCCCGACGGCCCCGTCTGGGTGGCGCTGGCCGGGCCGCGCGTCCCCCCGCTCGACCTTCTGCACCGGACCGGCCCCGCAGTCCGCAGGCGCGCCGCCCGGTTGGCCCTGAAAGCGCCGTACCGTCCCTCGGGGCGGGCCGGTGTGCTGGCGATCGACGACGACGGCCGCATCCTGCACCACCTCACCCGCCGCCGCTCCGGGTTCCGCATGGTCACGAGCGTCTGCGAGACCGGTGGCCGACTCGTCCTGGGCAGCCTCTGGGAGCGGGGCATCGCGGTCTGTGAGGCGCCCGTGCCCAAATGAGGCGGCGCTACGCTGGTGCCCGGCCGTGATCACCCCGACGAGGGGGCTGTTCCCGGACCGGGCAGGAGACGTACGACATGACAGCCCCGCAGGCCGAGAGCCTGCGCACCAGCGCACCGCGGCGCACCGCCGGGACGGGTCAGTTCCCGGTGGTCGCCGTCGTGGCGGCCGGCGGCGGCATCGGCGCCGCCGCCCGCTACGCGGCCTCCCTGTGGTGGCCCACCCCGACCGGCGGCTTCCCCTGGACCGTCTTCTGGGTGAACGTGATCGGCTGCGCGGTGATCGGCGTCTTCCTGGTTCTCGTCACCGAGGCCATGACCGCCCACCGGCTGGTGCGCCCCTTCTTCGGCACCGGCGTGCTCGGCGGCTTCACCACCTTCTCGACGTACGCCGTCGACCTTCAGAAGCTGTTCGACGGCGGCCGTCCCGGCACCGCCCTGGCCTACCTCGCGGGGACCCTGTGCGCGGCGCTCACGGCGGTGTGGCTCGCGGCCACGGCGACCCGCCGCACTCTGCAGTGGAGGCGACCATGACGAGACTCACCGGCAGCGCCCTGAGGCTGACCGTCTTCGTCGGCGAGAACGACACCTGGCACCGCAAGCCCCTCTACACGGAGATCGTGCACCGCGCCCACGCGGCCGGTCTCGCCGGCGCCAGCGTCTTCCGGGGCATCGAGGGCTTCGGCGCGTCGTCCCTCATCCACACCGCCCGGCTGCTCTCGCTCAGCGAGGACCTGCCGGTGGCGGTCGTCGTCGTGGACACCGAGGAACGGGTGCGGGCCTTCCTGCCCGAGCTCGACGAACTGGTCACGGAGGGCATGGTCACCCTCGATCCGTGCGAGGTGATCAGGTACGTCGGCCGGGGCGGGAACCGGAGCGACAACCGGGGCGATTCGGACACGAAGGGTAAGAAGTCGTTGTGAACTGGCTGGTCGTCGTCGCCGGCGGCATGATCGGCGCCCCGCTGCGCTACCTGACCGACCGCGCGGTGCAGTCCCGGCACGACTCCGTCTTCCCCTGGGGCACTTTCGTCGTCAACATGACCGGCTGCCTGGTCCTCGGCACGCTGACCGGCGCCGCCGGTGTCGGCCCCGACCTGCGGTTGTTCCTGGGGACAGGGCTGTGCGGGGCCCTGACGACGTACTCGACGTTCTCGTACGAGACGCTCCGGCTCACCGAGACCGGCGCGGGCCTGTATGCCGCCGCCAACGCCGTCGCGAGCGTCGTCGTCGGCCTCGGGTCCGCGTTCGCCGGGGTGGCGATCGGCCAGTCGGTGTGGCCGTGAGCGGCTGCGTCGGCTGCGGGCCTGGTAGGACTGTGTACGACACCGGAGCGTCTACAACGCTGTCGACCGATTCGTCTCCTCAGAACTGGATTCCATGAGCGCCATCTCCGTCGGCCAAGCCGTCGTCCTCGGAGCCGTCGAGGGAGTGACCGAGTTCCTCCCCGTCTCCTCGACCGGACATCTGAAGATCACCGAAGGCCTGATGCACATCCCGGTCGACGACGACGCCGTCGTCGGGTTCTCGGCCGTGATCCAGGTCGGGGCGATCGCCGCCGTGCTCGTGTACTTCCGCAAGGACATCGTGCGGATCGTGTCGGCCTGGTTCCGGGGACTGCGCCACCGCGAGGAGCGCCAGCACCACGACTACAAGTTCGCCTGGTGGGTGATCTACGCGACCATCCCGATCGTCGTCGTGGGCCTCGCCGCCAAACCGCTCATCGAGGGGCCGCTGGCCTCGCTGTGGGTGGTCGCGGGCTCGCTGATCGTCGGCAGCGGCGTGATGTGGGCGGCCGACCAGATGGGCCGCCACAAGCGGGGTGAGGACGACACCTCGTTCAAGGACGCGATGCTGGTCGGCAGCTCGCAGATCCTCGCGCTGCTCTTCCCCGGCTTCTCCCGCTCCGGCGCCACGATGTCCACCGCGCTCATCCTCGACCTGGACCGGGTCGCCGCCACCCGGCTGTCGTTCTTCCTCGGCATCCCCGCCCTGACCGGCGCCGGAATCTACGAGCTGAAGGACGCCCTGGGCACCGGCGCGGGCGCGGCGCCCCTGGCCGTCGGCACGGCCGTGTCCTTCGTCGTCGCCTACGCCTCCATCGCCTGGCTGCTGAAGTTCGTCGCCAAGCACTCCTTCAACGCGTTCGTCGTCTACCGCATCGTCATCGGCCTGGCCCTGTTCGGCCTCCTGGCCACCGGAGCCCTCAACAGCTGAGCCCCACCCACCGACCCTGCCCAGCACCACCGACCCTGCCCAGCACCCACCGGTTCTGAGCAGGGGCCACCGCGTTGAGCAGTGCCCACCGGAGCTGAGCAGCACCCACCGGCTCTGGGCGAGGGCCACCGCGCTGAGCGGTGCCCACCGGTTCTGGCCGACGGCCACCGCGCGGCCGACGGCCACCGGTTCTGGGCGGTGCCCACTGGTTCTGGTCAGCGGCGAGCGGCGTTGAGCAGGGGCCACCGCGCTGACTGATGGCCATTGGTCGGGCCGACGGCCACCGGTTCTGGGCAGGGCCCACCGGAGCTGGGCAGCACCCATCGGCTCTGGGCGGGGGCCACCGCGCTGGGCGGTGCCCACCGGTTCTGGCCGACGGCCACCGCGCGGCCGACGGTCACCGGTTCTGGGCGGTGCCCACTGGTTCTGGTCAGCGGCGAGCGGCGTTGAGCAGGGGCCACCGCGCTGACTGATGGCCACTGGTTCGGGCCGACGGCCACCGGTTCTGGGCAGGGGCCACCGGAGCTGGGCAGCACCCATCGGCTCTGGGCGGGGGCCACCGCGCTGGGCGGTGCCCACCGGTTCTGGCCGACGGCCACCGCGCGGCCGACGG
>NZ_JBVIJX010000028.1:0-46341 GCF_055581185.1 Streptomyces sp. NPDC031474 | reverse complement strand
GACGGTCACCGGTTCTGGGCGGTGCCCACTGGTTCTGGTCAGCGGCGAGCGGCGTTGAGCAGGGGCCACCGCGCTGGCCGGCGGCCACCGGCTCTGGGCAGCGCCCACCGGAGCCGAGCAGCACCCACCGGTTCTGGGCGGGGCCCACCGCGCTGGGCGGGGCCCACCGCGCTGAGCAGCGTCCACCGCGCTGAGCGGTGCCCACCGGTTCTGGTCAGCGCGCGCCCGGCGTTGAGCAGAGGCCACCCGGAGCTGAGCAGGGGCCACCGCGCTGAGCAGTGGCCCCCGGCTCCGGTCGGCGGCCACCCGCTTTGAGCAGTGTCGAGCGGTTCTGCGTGGTGGCCACCGGCTCTGGGTAGTGCCCGCGGTGAAAGTCCTTCAGGGGGCGGGAAGTTGTCTTTCAGGGCTCCCGCCGCCTGAATTTTTTGTTTCCGTTCGTCTTGACAGCGGCCTCGGGCCACCCGGAGTATCACTCCCGTGAACCTGTCAGACAGCCAGACAGGTGGTCGGGGCCCGCGGCGCGTCAGCGCGATGGAAGCGGTCCTCACCCACCTCCGCGGCGCCATCGAGCGCGGCGAGTACGCCATCGGCGACAAGCTTCCCTCCGAGGCCGAGCTCTGCCGCACCCTCGAGGTGTCCCGGCCCGTCCTGCGGGAGGCCCTGCGCGCCCTGCAGACCATGGGCCTGACGGTCGCCAAGACCGGCAAGGGCACCTTCGTGATCGCGAACACCGTCGAGGACCCCACCTTCGGCGACTACGCGGCCAGCGACCTGCTCGAGGTGCGCCGCCACGTCGAGATCCCGGTCGCCGGGTACGCGGCGCTGCGCCGCACCCCGGAGAACCTGGACCACCTGGCCCATCTGCTCGACCGCATGGAGCGGGAGACGGACACCACCGCGTGGGTCGCGATGGACACCCTCTTCCACCTGGCCGTCGCCGAGGCCGCCCAGAACCCGGTGTTCCGCCGGGTCATCGAGGAGATCCGGGACGCACTGGCGCGTCAGTCGGCCTTCCTCAACGAGCTGGGCGGACGGCGCGAGCAGTCCAACCGCGAGCACCGGGCGATCGTCGAGGCGCTGATCGACGGTTCCGAGCCCGACGCGGTGGAGGCGATGAGCCACCACCTCGACCGCGTCGAGACGACCCTCACCGACATCGTGCGCGCCCCGCGCACGAACCCTCACCTGGAAGGCGGACCCGCGGCGTGAGCGACCAGCACCTCAAAGACGAGACGCGTACCTCCCCCCGTCACGTCGACGCCGGAGACGAGGGCTACAGCAAGGCGCTGAAGTCCCGTCACGTCAACATGATCGCCATCGGCGGCGCCATCGGCACCGGCCTCTTCCTGGGAGCCGGCGGCCGCCTCGCCGACGCCGGACCCTCCCTCTTCATCGCCTACGCGGTCTGCGGCGTCTTCGCCTTCCTCGTCGTGCGCGCCCTCGGCGAACTCGTCCTGTACCGCCCGTCCTCCGGCGCCTTCGTGTCCTACGCCCGCGAGTTCCTCGGCGAGAAGGGCGCGTACACGGCCGGCTGGATGTACTTCCTGAACTGGGCCACCACCGGCATCGCCGACATCACCGCGGTCGCCACCTACACCCACTACTGGGGCATGTTCTCCGACATCCCGCAGTGGGTGATCGCGCTGATCGCCCTGGCCGTGGTGCTCACCGTGAACCTGATCTCGGTGAAGATCTTCGGCGAACTGGAGTTCTGGTTCGCCATCGTGAAGGTCAGCGCACTGGTGATCTTCATGTGCATCGGCATCTTCCTGCTGGTCACCCAGCACCAGGTCGACGGCACCACCCCCGGCCCGTCCCTGATCACGGACAACGGCGGCGTCTTCCCCAACGGCCTGCTGCCCATGCTGCTGATCATCCAGGGCGTCGTCTTCGCCTACGCCTCGGTCGAACTGGTCGGCGTCGCCGCCGGTGAGACCGAGAACCCCGAGAAGATCATGCCGAAGGCGATCAACTCGATCATGTGGCGGGTCGGCCTGTTCTACGTCGGCTCGGTCGTCCTGCTGTCGATGCTGCTGCCCTGGAACAAGTACACGTCCGGCGAGAGCCCCTTCGTGACGGTCCTGTCCAACATAGGCATCCCGGCCGCGGGCGGCGTGATGAACCTCGTCGTGCTCACCGCCGCCATGTCCTCGCTCAACTCCGGCCTGTACTCCACCGGCCGCATCCTGCGCTCCATGGCGATGTCCGGCTCCGCCCCGAAGTTCACCTCGGTCATGAGCCGCAGCCAGGTCCCGTACGGCGGCATTCTGCTCACGAGCGGTATCTGTGTCCTGGGCGTCGGCCTGAACTTCGTCGTCCCGGCGGACGCCTTCGAGATCGTCCTCAACTTCGCGGCGATCGGCATCCTCTCCACCTGGGGCATGATCATGATCTGTCACTTCCTCTTCTGGCAGAAGACCCAGAAGGGCGAGCTGACCCGCCCGAGCTACCGGCTCCCGGGCTCCCCGTGGACCGAACTCGTGACGCTGGTCTTCCTCGTCTCGGTCCTCGTCCTCATGTACGCCGACGGCGGCGCGGGCCGCACCACGGTGCTGTGCCTGCCGCTGATAGCCGCGGCGCTCGTCGCCGGCTGGTACGCCATCCGCCGCAACCTCGCACGCACCGCGGCCAAGGCCGACGTGTGAGCCCGGCGCCGGCCCACGACAACCCACAAGTGATCCAGGCAGTGATGTACAGCAGTTCCCTCGCCCAAGCCCCCGCGATCCGCGAACCCCTCCACGCCCCCGTCGCCCACCTCGTGCGCGGCGGCGTGACGGAGGGGATCCACTACGGCTCCGTCGTCGTCCTCGGCACGAGCGGTCAGGTCGACTTCCAGCTCGGCGACATCGAGGCCGCGTTCTACCCGCGCTCGGCGCTCAAGCCCGTCCAGGCCGTCGCCATGCTGCGGGCCGGCCTGCCGCTCGACGGCGAGCTGCTCTCGCTCGCCGCCGCCAGCCACTCCGGCGAGGAACGCCACCTCGCCGGTACCCGGCGGATCCTCGAGCTGGCGGGCGTCACGGAGGACGACCTGCGCAACGTCAAGGACATGCCGTACGACCCGGCGGTCCGCGACGCGTGGACACGCGAGGGCCGCGCGCCCTCCCGGCTGGCGCAGAACTGCTCCGGCAAGCACGCGGCCATGCTGTACACCTGCAAGCTCAACGGCTGGTCCCTCGACGGCTATCTCGACCCGGAGCACCCGCTCCAGCAGGCGATCGCCGAGATCGTCGAGGACCTCACCGGGCAGCGGATCGCACGGGTCACCGTCGACGGGTGCGGCGCCCCTCTCTTCTCCGTCTCCCTGCACGGCCTCGCCAGGGCCGCCGCCCGCATCACCACGGCGGCCCCGGACACCCCGGAGGCGAGGGTCGCGGACGCCATGCGCGACCACGCCGAGATGGCCTCCGGCGCGGGCAGGGACGTCGCCGCCCTGATGCGGGCCGTCCCCGGCCTGCTCGCCAAGGACGGCTTCGAGGGCGTCGAGGTCGCCGCGCTCCCGGACGGCCGCGCCGTCGCCGTCAAGATCTCCGACGGTGCGAACCGCGCCCGCGTCCCGGTGACGGCGGCCGCCCTCGCCCGCGCAGGCGTGGACCCCGCCCTCCTCACCGAGTTCGCGGGCGAACCCCTCCTCGGCGGCGGCGAACCGGTCGGCTGCGTCCACCCGGTACGCGCCCTCGACCCGCTCACCGCACGCGCCTGCGCCTGACCCGCACGGACCACTGATGCGGCTGCGCTGTCCGCCCGGGCCTCCGGCCGACCGGACGGAGTCCCACGCCGGCCGCCCGGTGCGCCCGGTGACCGCTCGGCAGGGGCGCGGTCGCAAGTGCGGCCGGCCCGGCCGAGCGTCCACGGGCGTTCATGGGCCTGGGGGTGGCCCCGCGAAGCCGTCGCGGGGGCGCCGCTCCGCCGCTCGACCGGTGTGGCCGTCGCCTCGGCGGCACGGTTCAGGCGGGCGGTCGACGCGCGGTGTCCGGTGCCGTCGAATCGGGCGCCCTCGCCTCGGGCAGCCCGTCCGGTGGCCATCGCGCGGCCCGTCGTCGCGCCGGGCCGGTGCCTTCGGTGTGCCTCGGCCCGGCACGCGGCCGCGGCGCACAGGCGTCGTCGGGCGGCCGTGGCCGCCCGGCTCGGTGGGGGCATGCCCGGCACGGATGCTCGACCGGCCCGACCGGGCACCGGCCGTGGCTCAACCGGTCCCGCGCCTGCCCGAGGCTCGGCGTGTCGCGTGCCCGGGCCGCTCGGCCAGGTGCCGTCCGGTGGGCGTGTCCCCGCCCGACGCGCGCCGTGTGCGGGCGCCCGTCGGCCGGCCCTGCACGGCTGCCCGGGTCGCGGCGCGCGAGGCGCTCGTGGGGCACCGGGCTCCGGCCGCCTCGCGCGGGCGGTCCCTGAACCACCGGTCCGGTCACCGCCGGACCGGTGTCCCGACCGGCTCGGGCGGGCGTCACCCCGTACCGCCCGAGCCGGCCCCCATCCTCCGACCGACCTCACTCACCCGCTCCTCACTCACCCTCAGAAAGAGGCCGCACCCTCATGACCGTCGCCGCCACCCGCAGTGAACACGATCTGCTCGGAGACCGGGACGTCCCCGCCGACGCGTACTGGGGTGTCCACACCCTGCGCGCCACGGAGAACTTCCCCATCACCGGGACGCCGATCTCCGCCTACCCCCACCTCATCGACGCCCTCGCCGCCGTCAAGGAGGCCGCCGCGCTCGCCAACGAGGAGCTCGGTCTGCTGGCGTCGGACAAGGCGGCCGCCATCGTCGCCGCCTGCCGTGAGATCCGGGCCGGGAAGCTGCACGACCAGTTCGTCGTCGACGTCGTCCAGGGCGGTGCCGGGACCTCGACCAACATGAACGCGAACGAGGTCGTCGCCAACCGTGCGCTGGAGCTGCTCGGCCACGCCAAGGGGGAGTACCGGTACCTGCACCCCAACGAGGACGTCAACCTCGGGCAGTCCACCAACGACGTGTACCCGACCGCCGTCAAGGTCGCGACCGTGTTCGCCGTGCGCGGGCTGCTCAAGGCGATGGCCGTGCTCCAGGACGCCTTCGGCCGCAAGGCGGTCGAGTTCCGTGACGTGCTGAAGATGGGCCGTACCCAACTCCAGGACGCGGTGCCGATGACCCTCGGCCAGGAGTTCTCGGCGTACGCCGTCATGCTCGACGAGGACCGCAGCCGCCTCGCCGAGGCCGTCGAGCTGATCCACGAGATCAACCTCGGCGCCACGGCCATCGGGACGGGACTCAACGCCCCGGCCGGATACGCCGAGTCGGCCCGCCGTCACCTCGCCGAGATCACCGGCCTGCCCCTCGTCACCGCCGCGAACCTCGTCGAAGCCACCCAGGACTGCGGTGCGTTCGTCCAGATGTCGGGGGTGCTCAAGCGCGTCGCCGTCAAGCTCTCCAAGAGCTGCAACGACCTGCGGCTGCTGTCCTCCGGGCCGCGCGCAGGCCTGGGCGAGATCAACCTGCCGCCGGTGCAGGCAGGTTCGTCGATCATGCCCGGCAAGGTCAACCCGGTGATCCCCGAGGTCGTCAACCAGGTCGCCTTCGAGGTGATCGGCAACGACGTCACCATCACCATGGCCGCCGAGGCCGGACAGCTCCAGCTCAACGCCTTCGAGCCGATCATCCTGCACTCCCTGTCGGAGTCCATCACCCACCTGCGCGCCGCCTGCCTCACCCTCGCCGAGCGCTGCGTGAACGGCATCACCGCCAACACCGAGGCGCTGCGCGCGAGCGTGGAGAACTCCATCGGCCTGGTCACCGCCCTCAACCCGCACATCGGGTACACGGCGGCCACCGACATCGCCAAGGAGGCCCTCGTCACCGGCCGCGGCGTCGCCGAACTCGTCCTGGAGAAGGGCCTGTTGCCCGCCGAGCGACTCGCTGATCTGCTGCGCCCCGAGGTCCTCGCCGGCAGCGGCTCGCCCCTCGTGTAACACCTTCTGGACCTGCGACGAACGCGCCAGGACCGGCACGGAGGCACAATGGTGATCATGACAACGACGTCGTCCCTGCCCTTCCAGCCGGTCCTGGAACGCATCGCCGAGGAGATGGAGCGCACCCCCGGCCGCGGGCGGCCCGCCGACTACATCCCGGCGCTCGCCGCCCGCGATCCGCGCAGCTTCGGCATGGCCGTCGCGGAACTGGACGGCACGGTGTACGGCGTGGGGGACTGGCGGGAGCCGTTCTCCACCCAGTCCCTCACCAAGGTCTTCACCCTCGCCCTCGACCTGGCCCGCGAGGGCGACGAACTCTGGGAGCACGTGGGCCGCGAACCCTCCGGCAACCCCTTCAACTCCCTGGTCCAGCTGGAGTACGAGAACGGCATCCCGCGCAACCCGTTCATCAACGCGGGCGCGCTCGTCGTCACCGACCGCCTCCAGACCCGTACCGGAGACGCCTCCGGCGAACTCCTGGATTTTCTGCGCGCCGAGAGCGGCAACCCCGCGCTCGACTTCGACGAGGAGGTCGCCGCCTCCGAGTCCGCGCACGGCGACCGCAACGCCGCCCTCGCCCATTTCATGGCGTCCTACGGCAACATCGACAACGACGTGCCGGTCCTCCTCGACCAGTACTTCCGTCAGTGCTCCCTCACCGCCTCCTGCGCCGACCTGGCCCTGGCCACCGGCTTCCTCGCCCGGCACGGCGTCCGCGCCGACGGTGCCCGGCTGCTCACCCGCAGCCAGGCCAAGCAGGTCAACGCGGTGATGCTGACCTGCGGGACGTACGACGCGGCCGGCGACTTCGCCTACCGCGTCGGACTGCCCGGCAAGAGCGGTGTGGGCGGCGGCATCATCGCTGTCGTGCCCGGCCGCTGCACGCTGTGCGTGTGGAGCCCGGGCCTGGACGAACGCGGCAACTCGGTGGCGGGCGTGGCCGCCCTGGACCGCTTCACGACCCTGACCGGACTGTCGGTGTTCTGAGCCGGGCCGACGGTGAGGACGCCGGGCCCGTGGAACTCGTCGCTCCGGCGAAGACCTCACAAGCCGGTCACACGCAGGCCGCCGCCCGGAGGGCGGAACGTCGCTCTCCGGCCACCCGGCGTTGACACGATGACGGAGTGTTGGCCAAGGCATTCCCCATCGATCTCCGTCGCTGTCAGGTGCTGGGCCTGGCCGGCACGGCCTGTCTCGCGCTCGGCGGCGAGACGGCCGGCGCGCTGCCCGCCCGCGAGCTCCTGGCCCCGTCGTCGGTGCACGCCGCGCTCGGTCTGGTCGGCGTGTACTGCGGACTGGTGCTGCTGACCGCGGCCTGGATCCTGCTCGGCCGTCTGGTGCGCAGCGCGGATCCGCCGACCCCGCGCGCCCTCGTCCTGGTCCTCGTGGTCTGGGCCGCGCCGCTGCTCATCGCGCCGCCGCTGTTCAGCCGGGACGTGTACAGCTACCTGGCCCAGGGCGCCATGGTGGACGCGCATCTCGATGTGTACGCGCACGGTCCGGCGCGGCTCGGCGGCCCGCTCGCCGACGAGGTCGCCCCGCTGTGGCGGCACACCGGAGCCCCGTACGGCCCGGTCTTCCTCGCCCTCGCGGGCGCCCTGGCCGGCCTGACCCGAGGCGCCCTGTCCGCCGGGCTGCTCGGCATGCGATGCGTCGCGCTGTTCGGGGTGGCGCTGATGACGGCCGCCCTGCCCCGGCTCGCCCGGCACTGCGGCGCCGACCCGGCAGCCGCGCTCTGGCTCGGCGTCCTCAACCCGCTGGTGCTGCTGCACCTGGTGGCCGGCGCCCACAACGACGCGATCATGCTGGGCCTGCTCGGCGTCGGCCTGGTCGCCGCTCTCGGCCGCCGCCCGGTGCTGGCCACCGTCCTGGTCACCCTGGCCGCCCTGGTCAAGGCGCCCGCGGCCCTGGGCCTCGTCGCCATCGTGGTCCTACAGCTGCGCGCGGGCCGCCGCCCGGCTCCGACCCTGCTGACGACGGGGGCCGCGGCCGCCGCCACCACCGTCGCGGCGACGGCCGTCGCGGGCACCGGATACGGCTGGATAGGAGCCCTGGACACCCCGGTCTCCGCGCAGAACTGGGCGCTCACCAGCCTGCTCGGCCGCGCCACCGGCGCCCTCCTCGAGCACGTGGGCAGCGATCTGGCGCCCCTGGCGATCCCTGTCTGGCATGTGCTGGGACTCGCGTTGACGGCCGTCGCCCTCGTCGTCATCTGGTGGCGGCTGCGGCCGCGCCCGGTGTACGCGCTCGGTCTGAGTCTCGCCACGGTGGCCGCGTTCGGCCCGGCGATCCGCCCCTGGTACGCGCTGTGGGGACTGTTCCTCATAGCCGCGGCCGCCCCCGACACCCTGATACGTCACCGGATGGCCGCCGTGGCCGGCGTCCTCGCCCTGGCCGTTCTGCCCGACGGCGACCCGGCCGACACGGGACGCCTGGTGCTCGCCGTCTCCGGCGGGGCGCTCGCCCTGGTCGTCCTGTGGCAGGCCCATCTCGCGGCGCGGACGCCGACCGCTTTGGGGCGTCCGGCATGAGAACGATCGCCGTCCGGGCTGTGAAACCGCCCCGCACCGAACGAGGCCGTCTCCTGCTGGTCCTCGCCCTCGCCGTCGGCGTCGCCGTCTTCACCGCGACGGTCCCGCTGCTGCGGGACTGGTTCGATCTGCGTGTCTACTACGGCACCGTCAACAGCTGGATCCACGACGGCGGCCGTGTCTACGACTACCGCGTGCCGGGCACGTCGTACGGCTTCACCTACCCGCCGTTCGCGGCCGTCGTCATGCTGCCGATGGCGCTGATCGGCCTGCGCACCGCGATCCTCGCCGCCTTCCTGCTCAACCTGACGGCGCTGGCCGTGGCCGTCCGTGTGCTGGTCGGACCGTGGTGGCGGCGCCACGGCTGGTACGGCGCCGGCCTCGCCGCCTGCGCCCTCGCCCTGTTCGAACCGTTGCGCGACACGTTCAGCTTCGGGCAGGTCAACCTGCTGCTGCTGGCCCTCGTCCTGACCGACGCCTGGCTGCTGGCGGCCGGCCGGACCCGCTGGGCCGGGGTGGGGATCGGCCTGGCGGCGGCGGTGAAGCTGACGCCCGCCCTCTTCATCGGCCTGCTGCTGGTCGCCCGCCGCCGACGGGAGGCCGCCGTGGCGACGGCCGTGGCAGCGGCCGCCACGGGGCTCGCGGCCCTGATCGCCCCGGACGCCTCGCGCTTCTACTGGACGTACGCCATGTGGGACACGAACCGGGTGGGCCGGCTCGACTACGTCTCCAACCAGTCGCTCCAGGGCGTCCTGGCCCGGCTGGGTGTGGAGAGCCGGGCCGTCTGGGCGGTGCTGGTCCTGGTGGTGCTGTGCTGGTGGGCGTGGCGGGCCCGGCGGGCGGTGGCCGTGGGCGACTGGCAGGCGGCTTTCGCTCTCACCGGTCTCACCGCCTGTCTGGTCAGCCCCGTCACCTGGGTGCATCACCTGGTCTGGCTGCTGCCGTCGTTCGCCGTGCTGATCCGCGCGGGGCGCCCACGCGTGGCGGGCGCCCTGTACGCGGTGCTGTGCACCAGCGTGGTGTGGCTGTGGTTCCACGACGCGTCCGGGGTCGACGGCTTCCTCGGCAGCAACATCTACACATGGATCACGCTCGGTCTGCTGGTGTGGCTGCCGGTCGGTCATCTCCCCAAGGCGCGGCGATCGGCGAGCCGCAGCGCGAACGCCACGGCGGCCCCGCCCATTACGGCGGCACCCGCGACGCATGCGGCCTCCGACCAGCCGGGAGCGTCGTCGACCGCGCTCGCGGCGGCGACGGGCGCCGACGCGGACGCCGGCGTCGGGCCCGGCACCGGCTGAGGACGCGGGTGGGCCCGCAGCGCGTCCAGCGAGCCCACCGCGTCGACCCGCCCGGCGGCCGCGAACCCCCAGTCCAGCAGCTCGCGGGCCTCTTCGTAGACGGCGAACCCGTCGCCCGCCCGGGGGTTGAGCACCGTCACGACGAGGGTGCGTCCGCCCCGGCGGGCGGCGGCGACCAGGGTGTTTCCGGCGTTGCTGGTGTAGCCGTTCTTGATCCCGATCAGACCCGGATACGGCTCGACGCCGTCCGCCCCCGTCAACAGCCGGTTGGTGTTCGTGATCTCGTACGGCCAGCCGTCGTCGCCCGGGAAGGCCGCCTCCGCGGTGCCGCAGTACCGCGCGAAGTCCGGGTTGCGCAGCCCCGCCCGCCCGAACACCGCCAGGTCGTACGCCGACGACACCTGGCCCGCGGTGTCGTATCCGTCGGGCGAGCGCACGTGTGTGTCCAGGGCGCCCAGGGACCGTGCCTTGTCCTGCATCCGGACGGCCGTGGCGTGCCAGCCGCCGCTCAGCGCCGCCAGGACGTGCACGGCGTCGTTGCCGGAGTTGAGGAACACCCCGCGCCACAGGTCGGCGACCTGGTACGTGTGTCCCTCTGCGACCCCGACGAGGCTGCTGCCCGGCCCGAGGTCCATGAGTTCCTCCTCCCTCACCCGGTGCCGGATCCCGCCGGGCAGGACCGGCAGCACCGTGAGGGCGAAGAGGGTCTTCAACGTGCTGGCCGGGGGCAGCTTGCGGTGCGCGTTCGACGCGGCGAGCACCGCGCCGGTCCGCGCGTCCGCCACCAGCCACGACAGGGCGGAGACGTCCGGGACCTCGGGGGCGCCCCGGTGAGGCCTGACCTGCGTGCCGGAGCGGTACAGCAGGGACGGCCGCGGCGTCTTCATCCGTGGCGCACCGACGTCGGCGGCTCCGCCGGGCGCTCGGGGGTCCGGGCCGGTCCGAGCGGCGACCGCGGCGGGCCCGAGGACCAGGGCGCCTGCCGCACAGAATGTGCAGGCCGCCACAGCGACCCGGGAAGAGAATCCGATCGTCATACGATCAACGTAGGAATGAAGGCGGCGTTCGGGGCGCTGCCCGTGCCGAGCGGGTACCCGTGAGCACCCGGATGCCGCACGTTCGGCGTCGGACGGCTTGAGGCGACGTCAGGCGGCCGGCAGTGTCGGCTGGATGCGGCGCAGGAAGGTCGCGTTGTCCGGGGTCGTACGCATCCGCTCCAGGAGCGTCTCCAGGTTCGCCTGGCCGTCCCGTGTCTGCAGGGCCCGGCGCAGGCCGCGCATGGCCGTCAACTCCCCCGGGGAGAGCAGGAGTTCCTCACGGCGGGTGCCGGAGGTGTTGATGTCGACGGCCGGGAAGACGCGACGCGAGGCGGGTTCGCGGTCGAGGCGGAGCTCCATGTTGCCGGTGCTCTTCAGTTCCTCGAAGTAGAAGTCGTCGGCGCGGGAGCCGGTTTCGACGAGCGCGGTGGCGAGGACGGTGAGCGAGCCGCCCTCCTCGGCCGCACGCGCGGCGCCGAAGAACCGCTTGGGGCCGATGAGGGCGGTCGCGTCGACCCCGCCGCTCAGGGTGCGGCCACCGGCGGCGGCCGCGTTGTTGTGGGCCCGGCACAGCCGGGTCAGCGAGTCGAGGAGGATCACGACGTCCTCGCCCGCCTCGACGAGTCGCTTGGCACGCTCGATGACGAGTTCGGCCAGCGCGATGTGCTGCCTGGGCGTCCGGTCGAAGGTCGAGGCGTACACCTCGCCGCGCACGGAGCGCCGCATGTCGGTGACCTCCTCGGGCCGCTCGTCGAGCAGGACGACCATCAGCCGCGCCTCGGGATGGTTGCCGGCGACGGCGGCGGCGAGCTGCTGGAGCAGCACGGTCTTGCCGGTCTTCGGCGGGGCGACGATCAACCCGCGCTGGCCCTTGCCGACGGGCGCGAGGAGATCGGCGACGCGTCCGGCGAGCCCGGCCGCCGGGTGTTCCAGGCGGAGCCGCTCGTGCGGGTGGACGGGGGTGAGGTCACGGAAGTGACGGCGGGCGGGCAGTGCGTCGGGCGTACGGCCGTTGACGCGGGCGACCTCGGTCAGCGCGCGCTGGGTGCCGCGCACTCCTTCGACGAGGTCGCCCTTGCGCAGGCCGTGACGGCGGATCAGCGCGGCCGGCACCTGGAGATCGGCGGGCGTGGGCAGGCAGTCCGCGGAGCGCAGCTGCCCCTTCCCGCTCGCGTCGATGTCGAGGACGCCGGCGGCGACCCGGGCCGGAGGCTGCTGTTGCACAGCGGGGCGTTCGAGAGTGGTGGTCATGGTGGTCGGTCCTTTCACGGACGGAAGGCATGAGGCATGCGGAGAAGGGGGGAGCGGCCGCGAAGGGAGGGCGCACTGCGCACCTCGGGCGGCGGAAGACAGCACCTCGGCGATGGCAGAAACGAGCCGTCGGTGAGGTGGTGCGGGAAAGCCGTCGCACCGGCCGGAAAGGGCGGGTGATGCGGCGAACTGAACGAACTGAAGAAGAACTGGCACCGGCGCCCGAACAGGGGGCGTACACAAGTGCTATCGGCAATGTAGCACACCGGTCGACTCCGACGGCGTCAACGCGCGCACGGCATCGCTTGTTCCATGCGGCACATCCGGCACAGTGCACAGGAGAGGTCGGGGACAACTCAACCTCTTCGAGGTTTACCGCACATGTCCCCAGAGGGTAACGATCCGTCACAGCAAGGGACTTGACCGCCAAATCTGCCCTATCTTCACGACATGTCCACGCCGCCTCAGTCTCCGCAGCAGCCGGAGCAGCCGTCCGAGGCGCCGGCCCAGCCGAGCGCGTACCCCTACCCGCATCCGCAGTCGCCGGCCCCCGGCGGGCCGCTGGCCTTCCCCCCGGCGGCGCCCGCGACCCCCGCCGGCCCGCACAGCGTCTATGCCCAGCCGACCCTGGTCGGGCAGCCCGTCCAGCCCCAGCCCGGCAACCCGTACGCCCAGCCGGGCCCGTACCCCGTCGTCGGCCCGCCGCCCACGGCGGGCGGCGGCGCCGGACGCGCGGTCCTGTGGGCCGTGGTCGGCGCCGTGGTGGCGTCGGCCGCGTGGGCGGCCGGTGTCTTCCTGGTCGGCGCCGGAGCCGATCCGGACCTGCGGGGCTACCCGGCGCCGTCCAACCTGTGCAACTCCACCGATTACTCGTCCTTCAAGGAGGAGTACCCGCAGAGCGACGGCGCCCCGACCCACAACAGCCTCGAGGACGACGCCCTCGACGAGGGGCTCTGCAGCCTCAGCCTGAAGAAGACCGGGTCGAGCTACTCGGACGCGTACCTCTCCGTCCAACTGGACCGGCACAAGAAGACCGACCCCGGGCCCGAGTTCACCGCCACCTGGAAGAACTACGCGGACAGCCATACGGGTTACGACGTGGACGCCGTCACCGGCATAGGCGACGAGGCCTACCTCGTCAGCGACGACACCACGTCCGGCTCGTCCAGCGGTTCCCTCTACGCCACGCTCGCCGTGCGCGACGGCTGGGTGACCTACACGATGAGCTACAGCGCCTACTACTCCTCCTACAGCACCGACACCGATCCGCCGAAGCTGCAAGCGGTCTCCGACTGGCTGAAGGCGGACACGAAGACGACCCTGGGAGACCTGAAGGACTGAGGCCGGAGCGTCAGGAGGCGGCGGCCGACCGGGCCTCCGCCTCCTTCGCGATCTCCTCGAAACGCGCGCCCATGGCCGCCGCGAGAGCCTGCGCACCGGACAACGGGCGCACCATGACGGTGAGTTCGTCGATGAGTCCGTCCTCGTTCAGATGGATGAAGTCGCAGCCGGACAGCTGCCGTTCACCCACCCGGGTCGTGAACACCAGCGCGTGGTCGCGGCCGTCGCCGCCGCCGAGTTCCCGCTCGTACCGGAAGTCCTCGAAGATCCGCACCACGGCGCGCAGGATCGCCGCGGTGATCGCCTTGCCCGGGTACGGCTTGAACACGACCGGGCTGGTGAACACCACGTCCTCGGCCAGCAGCGCCTCGACGGCGTCGAGATCGCCGGCCTCGACCGCTTCACGGAACGCGCGCATCGGATCACCTCATTTGGATATTAAATTTGTTGAGTAGACGCAGATGAGAATAATCACCTGCTGCTACCGTGTCCATATGTCCCTCAAGTACGCCGTCCTGGCCGCCCTCCTGGACGGCGAGGCCTCGGGCTACGAACTGTCGAAGGTCTTCGACGCCTCCCTCGCGAACTTCTGGCCCGCGACCCCGCAGCAGCTCTACCGCGAGCTGGAGCGCCTCGCGCAGGACGGCCTGATCGAGGCGCGGGTGGTGCAGCAGGAACGCCGGCCCAACAAGCGGATGTTCACCCTCACCGAGGCGGGCCGCGAGGACCTGAGCGCCTTCGCCGCGACCCCGCCCCGTCGGCCCACCGCTCTCCGCGACGAACTTTTCGTCAAGATCCAGGCGGCGGACGCCGTCGACCCCGAGGTGACCCGTGCGCTCATCGAGGAACGCATGACCTGGTCGCGCGCCAAGCTCGACCGCTATGAGCGGCTGCGTGACCTCCTCCTCGGCGGGCGCACGGAGGACGTGTACCTGAGCGAGGCCGACCGGATCGGCCCCTACCTGACCCTGATGGGCGGCATCGCCTTCGAGGAGACGAACCTGCGCTGGTGCGAGCGCGCCCTCGCGCTCCTGGAGCGGCGGACCGCCGTAGGGTGACGCAGATGTTCAGCCCCGAAGGCCCCACCCTGCGCGAACTCGCCGTCCAGGCCCTGTCGTCCGTCGAGCGCGGCTACGACCTCCTCGCCCCGAAGTTCGACCACACGCCGTTCCGCACCCCGGACTCCGTCCTGGACGCGGTCGCCTCGGCCCTGAAGGAGTCGGGGCCCTACGAGGACGGCCTCGACCTGTGCTGCGGCACGGGCGCCGGGGTCGACGTCCTCGCCACGGTGTGCCACGGCCGCGTGACCGGGGTCGACTTCAGTGCGGGCATGCTCGACGAGGCACGCGGCCGGAGCCGTCCGGCGGGCCCGCGGGTGTCCTGGGTGCGCGCGGATGCCCGCGCCCTGCCGTTCACCGCCGGCTTCGACCTCGTCGTCAGCTTCGGCGCGTTCGGGCACTTCCTGCCCCGTGAGCTGCCGGGCCTGTTCGCCCAGGTGCACGGGGTGCTGCGGCCGGGCGGCTGCTTCGCGTTCCCGCTGGTCGCGCCGCCCCGGCCGTACTCTCCGGTCTACTGGATGCTCCTCGGCTTCGACACCGTGATGCGGGTGCGCAACGCCCTGTGGCGGCCGCCGTTCGTGATGTACTACCGCGCCTTCCGGCTCGGCGAGGTCCGGCGCGAACTGGAACACGCCGGGTTCCGCGTGGACCTCCGCGCCCTGCCCGAGTTCGGGACGAGGAGCGACGGAAGTCCACGCGTGCGCATGGTCGAGGCGCGTCGGGCGGACTGAGGCCACGGCCCCCGCGTTGCCGCTTCCGGCGCCCGGTTCGTCACAGCGCGCTGTACAGGGCGTCCACCAACGCCGTCTTGCGCGGGTCGTCGGCGATGTGCGGCCCCATACGGTTCATGACGTACCCCAGCGACACCCCCGCCTCCGGGTCCGCGAGCCCGCAGGAGCCGCCGAAGCCGTCGTGTCCGAACGCGCGCGGGTTGGGTCCGTACGATCCGTTCGGACCGCTGAGCCACAGCCCGAGCCCGATCTCGGTCTCGTGCTCGAATCCGGCCCCCAGCACGATGTCCCGGCAGCTGCCCTGCCCCTGCCGGACCCGCTCGGCCGCCTCCGCGGACAGGACGCGGCGGCCGCCGTACGCGCCACGGCCGGCGAAGATCCCGTACAGCGCGGCGATCGCGCGCGCCGTGCCGTGGCCGTTCGCGGCCGGGAGCTCCGCGGCCCGCCACCGCGGCGAGTTGGCCTCGGCCGCGCCGGCCAGGGGGTTGGCCAGGGCGGCCAGGGCCACGGGCGCCAACTGGCCGAAGACCGCGGCCTGTTCGGTGGACGAGGCGGCCTGCGGATGCACCAGTTCGGCCGCCCGGTCCGCCTCCTTCTCCGGCAGTCCGATGGTGAAGTCGAGGCCCAGCGGGCCGGTCACCTCCCGCTCCAGGAAGGCCCCCGGCAGCAGCCCCGAGACCCGCCGCACGACCTCGCCGACCAGGAAGCCGTAGGTGTGGGCGTGATAGCCGGACCGGGTGCCCGGCTCCCACCAGGGTTCCGTGGCCGCGAGACGGGCGGTGGTCAGCTCCCAGTCGTAGAGCTGCTCGAGCGAGTGCGGCTCCCGCAGCCCTGCCAGGCCCGCGCGGTGGGAGAGCAGATGCCGGACGAGGATCTGCTCCTTGCCCGCCGCGGCGAACTCCGGCCAGTACGCGGCCACCGGCGCGTCGAGGTCGAGCAGCCCCCGGTCGGCGAGGATGTGCGCGCACAGCGCCGTCGGCCCCTTCGACGTCGACCAGACATTGACCAGCGTGTCCCGCTCCCACGGGCGCGTGCGCGCCGGATCGGCCCAGCCGCCCCACAGGTCGGCCACCGGCACGCCGTCGACCGTGACGCACACCGCGGCGCCCAGCTCGTCGCGGTCGCGGAAGTTCTCCTCGAAGGCGGTGCGCACCGCGGTGAACCGTGGGTCGCAGTGGCCGTGAACCTGTGGCACGTGCTCGGACATGGGGCCTCCGTCGTCCGCGGGACCCCGGACCGCGACGGTGCGGCCCGGGCACCCCGAACATACCGACTGGTCGGACTGGAGGGAAGCCGCCCGGCCGGATCACAGGAGGAAACGGCGCCCCGCCGGTTCCCGGTGACCCTCGGCCGTATGCCAGTAGTCCCGTGTCTCGACCGCCAGACCGGCGTCGTCGAACCGGACGAAGACACAGCCGGCCAGCGTCACGGCCGCCCCGTCCTCCTCGGACAGCACCCGGAACTCGGCCACCGCGACGCCGTCCGCACCGACCACCGGGGGCGAGAATCGCACGTCGGCCACCCGCTCCGCCGCGAACGACCAGCGCAAGTACGCCGCCAACTCGTCCCGCCCCCGGTGCGGTTCACGAAACGGCATCGAGCGGTGGACGCAGGCCTCGGCGTACAGCTCCAGCAGCGCGTCCACGTCGTGCGCCGCCCAGGCCCGCTCCCACACCGCTGTGAACCGTTCGGCGGCGGCACGCGTCTCCACCGGCCGGCCGCTCAGGCGTACGAGCGCAGCCAGCGCAGCTTGGCCCGCTCGTGGTGGGGGCCGCCGCCCTCGTGGTCGTTGAAGTCGTACACCTCGATCGTCTTGTCCTCGTGCGCCCAGGCGTTGAAGGCGGCGAACACGGTCGACGGCGGGCAGGTCTGGTCCTCCAGGGCCGCCGAGAACAGGGCGGGAGCCGAGGCGCGGGACGCGAAGTGCACGCCGTCGAAGTACGCCAGCGTGCGCAGGGTGTCCTGGGTGCGGCCGCGGTGCGTCTTGAGGAACAGGCCGATCTCACGGTACGGGTGACGGTCCGTCAGGGTCGTGGCGCGCGGGAAGTCGCACAGGAACGGCACGTCCGGGGCGACCGCCGCCAGGTCGGGCACCAGTCCGCCGACGGCGATCGAGAGACCGCCGCCCTGGCTCCCGCCGAGCGCCACGGTCCGCGAGGCGTCGGTCAGCGGGTGGGAGCGGGCCGCCTCGATCGCGCGCACCGCGTCCGTGATCACCCGGCGGTAGTAGTAGTTCTCGGGAGCGTCGATGCCCTGGGTCATGAAACCGGGGTAGGCGGGCGCGCTGCCCACCGGGTCCGCGGTGCCGCCCCCGCCGCCCCACGCGCTGCCCTGGCCACGGGTGTCCATGACGAAGTACGCGCGGCCCGTCGACGCCCACAGCAGGTGCTCGTGCGGCAGACCGCGCCCGCCGCCGTAGCCGACGAACTCCACGACCAGGGGCAGCGGTTCCTCGGCCCCGGCGGGCGTCATCAGCCAGCCCTTCACCGGGTGGCCGCCGAACCCGGCGAACGTCACGTCGAAGACCTGCACGGTGCTCAGGCCCGTGTCGACCGGCTCGAAACGGGCGTCCAGGTCGTGATCGCGGGCTTCCTGGAGGGTCTTGGACCAGAACGTGTCGAAGTCCTCCGGCTCGATGGATGCGCTGCGGTACTCGTGGAGCTCCTCGAGGGACAGGTCGAACAGGGGCATGAAGGACCGCCTTTTGTTAAGTGCCCGTACGAATGCAGCCACCCTATGGGGGCGGCAGAAGGCCTCGCCAGACCCTGGCCAGGAGCTTCAGGCGGGCCTGCGACGGGTCCACTGCGGCTCGGTACGGGTCCACTCCTGTTCCCACTCGTCCAGCCGGTGGCGCATCGCCACCCGGCGGACCACGGCGTGCCCGAGCAGCACCGCGGCGGCCGCGCCGCCGGCCGCGCACGTGCCCATCGTCAGGGCGTGCTGCCACACCATCGTGTCGTTCGGCGGCGGCGCGACGCTCCGCCCCCGGTCGTCGAACCACACCTCCACCACGTCGCCCTGGCGGGTGCCCGCGGGCACCCGGGCGGCCGCCGTCCGCACGTGTTCACCGGGCGGCGTCCAGCGCACGCTCACCCGGACCGTCTGCCGGCTGCCGCCCTCCACCGAGGGCACGGCATCGGGCGGACGGCCCACGACCTCGGCCCGCACCCGATGACGTTCGGCCCGCTGCCGGTCCGCGGCCGCCTGGGCGTCGTCATGGGCCCACCGGCCCGCGAGCACCCCGGCCAGCGGCACGGCGACCAGCAACAGCAGGGCGACGGCCAGCGCCGTCCACGCCTCCACGATGTCCGACCGGCGTCGTAGCGGATTGTGCCGCCAGCGCCAGCCGCGCACCCGGGTTCGCATGTCGACCTCCTCGCCGTCACGCGTACGAGTGCCCACATGAGTGTCGTACTCCGTTCGGAGTACATCGTTTCACGCATCGTTCACGACGGCTCCCTGGAGCCGGGAGAGTGTCAGCCGAAACGTTCGATGCGGACGCGGTCCACCGGCTGCCCGGCCTCCACCAGCAGCCGCGAGGCGTGCTCGGCGAACCCGTTGGAACCGCACACATACGCCTCCCAGCCGCCCCGCGGCGCCTGCGCGAGCAGCGGAGCCACCTGCTCGGCGGTGAGCCGGCCCACCGGCACGCCCGCCGGCGCGCTCCTGGTGAACACCGGCGTCGTCTCCGTGCCGTACTCGTGCGCGTAGATCAGTTCCTCGGGGCCGCGCGCGGACACCAGCAGCCGCAGCGGCACGTCGAGGCCGCGGGCCCGGTGGTGGCGGACCATCGACATCAGCGGGACGACCCCGGAACCGGCGCCGATCAGCAGCGCGGGCCGGTCGCCGGGCCAGGCGAAGAAGCCGCTGAGCGGGCCGCGCACCTCGACCTCGTCACCCGGCTCGGCGACGGTGTGGAACCAGCCCGAGACCTCGCCGCCGTCCACATGGTCCAGGGTCAGCTCGATGTGGCCGTCGTCGTCGGGCGCGGAGGCGATCGAATAGTGTCGCTGAGCGGTGTAGCCGTCGTCGGCCGTGAGCCGCAGCATCAGATGCTGGCCGGGCAGGTGCCCCGCCCAGGCCGGCACCGCGAACCGGAAGGTGGCCGCCCACGGGGTCTCGCGGCGGATCTCGGTGAGCGTGGCCGTCTGCCACACGGCGGCGTCCCGGTTGCTCACGGCGATCCGGCCCGGCACGGCGAACCGCGTCGGGGGCGTGAAGGCAGGCGCCGGGAACGTCTCAGTCACCGGAGTACCTCTGCTCCTGCCAGGGGTTGCCCCGGGCGTGGTAGCCGTTCTGCTCCCAGAAACCCGGCTCGTCGTGGTCGAGGAGGCGCAGGCCCGCGATCCACTTGGCGCTCTTCCAGAAGTACAGGTGCGGCACCAGCAGCCGCGCCGGACCGCCGTGCTCGGCCGCGAGGGGCTTCCCGTCGTACTCCCAGGCGATCCAGGCCCGGCCGCCGGTGAGGTCGGACAGGGGGAGGTTCGTGGTGTACCCGGTGTGCGAGTAGGCGACGGCGTGGGTCGCCGTCGCGGCGGGCCGGACGGCCGCCAGGAACGCGTCCAGGGACACGCCCGCGAACCGCACGCCGAACTTCGACCAGCTGGTCACACAGTGGATGTCGCCCTCGTACACGGACTCCGGCAGCGTGTGCGCCTCGTCCCAGTCCCAGGTGCGGGGCGCCGCCACCAGCCCGTCCACGCGGAAGGTCCAGTCGGCGGGCGCGAGGTCGGGTGTGACCTCGGCGGACAGCACGGGCCAGTCGTCGCCCGCGTCGTACTGGCCGGGGGGCAGCCCCGGATTGAGGACGCGGGGGCGTCCGGCGAAGCCTCGGGTGACGTTCATACGGTTCCAGCGGGAGCGCGACGGCGGTTGGTTACGCAGTCAACCGTACGTGCAAGTCGGGAGCGCTCCGCACCGGGTCCGCCCGCCGATCATTAAGCCCGTATGAACACTCCCGACGGCCGGGAATACCCCCTCGGCTCCCCGCTCTTGAACGTGTCGTTCCGGATCCAGCGGTCCAGCGGTCCGGTGCCAGCGAAGGAGAGTGGGAGCAATGCCGAAGGCGTACGTCTTCACCCGGTACGGCGGCCCGGAGACCGAGGCGCTCATCGACCTGGACCGGCCCCGGCCCGGGCCCGGCGAGGTGCTCGTCGCGGTGCGGGCGGCGGGAGTGAACCCCGTGGACTGGAAGCAGCGCACGGGCTACCGGCGCCCCGGCGAGACGGATGAGCGGGTGTTCCCCTCGGTCCTGGGCAACGAGGCGGCCGGCGTCGTCGAGGAGACCGGCGAGGGCGTCACCGGGTTCGCGCCCGGCGACCAGGTGTTCGGCACGGCGGTCGCGGGCGCCTACGCCGAGTACGCGCTGCTGGCCGCCGGCATCACCGCGCACAAGCCTGCCGGGCTGTCCTTCACCGACGCGGCGACCCTCCCCGTGGCCGCCGCGACCGCCTACGACGGCGTCCACCAGCTCGCCCTGCCCAGCGGGGCGACGCTGCTGGTCACCGGCGCGGGCGGCGGGGTCGGGGCCGCCGTCGTGCAGATCGCCCACGCGCTTGGGCTGCGGGTCGTGGGCGTCGCGAGCGAGGGCAAGAAGGACTTCCTGGAGTCGCTGGGCGCGGTGCACGTCCCGTCCGGCGAGGGCTGGGCCGACGCCGTGCGGTCGGCCGCCCCGGACGGCGTCGACGGCGTCTACGACCTCGTCGGCGGCGATGTGCTCCACGAGGCGGCCGGCCTGGTGCGGGACCGCTCCCGGCTGATCACCGCCGGCGCCCCGGCCGAGGAGGTCGAGCGGCTGGGCGGCGCGCGGGTGGCGCGCGCCCGCAACGCGGCCGTCCTGCAGGCGGTGGCCGACCTCGTCGTCCGCGGCGCGCTGAACCCGCACGTCACCCTGACCCTCCCGCTGGAACGGGCGGGCGAGGCCCTGCGCGAGGTGGAGAACGGCCACGCCCGCGGCAAGGTCGTCCTTGAGATCGGAGCGGCGATATGACCGTCCCCGAGCCCCCACGCCTCCCGGACCCGAGGAGCGAGGAGCCGCGCGACGCCCCGGGCGCGGACCTCCCGCCCGTCCCCGCGCGGCACGGCGCCGAGCCCCGTGAGCCGCGCGGTCTGGACGGCGCCGAGCCGCGGCATGTCCTCGACCATCCCGCCCTCGCCTCCCTCACCGGGCCGCACGCCCGGTTCGCCGAGCGTCGGGGGCGCATCCTGCGCTACCCGGTCGACGTGTCGCCCTGGCTGGCGATGCCGGACGACCCGGACGCCGACGACTGGGCGGACCTCGCCGCGCTCGCCGGCCCCGGCGCGGAGGTCCCGCTGCTCGGCTTCCGCGGCGAGGTCCCGCCCGGCTGGGAGATCACCTTCCACGGCGAGGGCGTACAGCTCGTCGACGACGGCGTGGCCGCCGCGCCCGACCCGGAGGCGATCCGCCTCGGCCCCGCCGACGTACCCGAGATCCTCGACCTGGTCGCCCGCACCCGGCCGGGCCCGTTCGAGCCCCGCACCATCGAACTCGGCACCTACCTGGGCCTACGCCGCGACGGCGCCCTGATCGCCGTCGCCGGTGAGCGTCTGCATCCGCCGGGCTGGACCGAGATCAGCGCGGTCTGCACCGACCCCGCCTTCCGTGGCCAGGGCCTGGCGACCCGGCTGGTCCTCGCCGTCGCCCACGGCATCCGCGAACGCGGCGAAACCCCCTTCCTGCACACCGGCGCCGGCAACACGAACGCCATCCGCCTCTACGAGTCCCTGGGCTTTCGACTGCGCCGCACCTCGCAGTTCCTGGCAGCACGGGTCCCGGAGCGGCTGGGGGAGGAGCGGGAGGCGATGCCGGTGGCGTAGCCGGGGCGAGGAGAAGGGCTACGGGCCTGTGGCGGGGCCGGTCCATGCGTTGTACCGCGTCAGGTACTCCGCGAAGCGGGCCAGATCCTCCGGCGGCCACTGCGCCAGACGTTCACGGAAGGCCGTGCGGCGGCTTTCGGTGACCTGGGCGAGGATGAGGCGGCCGGCGTCGGTGAGGTGGAGTACCTGGACGCGGTGGTCCTCGGGGTCCTGGCGCCGTTCGATCAGGGCGGCGCGCTCCAGGGCGGCGACCTGGCGGCTCACCGTGGACTTGTCCAGGGCGTAGTGCGCGGCGAGGTCGGTGGCACGGCAGCCGCCGCTCTCCTCCAGGTGGCCGAGGAGCGTGTACGACACCAGCGACAGCTCGGGGTGCAGCCGGCCCGCCGAGGCCCGGGCCCGCCGGGCGAAGACCGTCATCTCCCGCTGGATCGTCTCCACGGCCTCGGCTGCTTCCACTGACTCTCCCTCACTCTCCTGGTTGCATAGTACAACCGGAGGTGTTGGGGTAGGGTGGCCGTCCGGCTGCGGATGCTCCCAGTCGTGCGAGGCCGAGGAGGTGAGACCCATTACCGCTGTGTCAGGTCGGGTGCTCTCACCTCGTGTCGGCGTGGACCGCCGCCCGTAGGCGACCGCGAGAGCGCCCTTCGGCTTCCGAAAGGCTTCTCGGCTCCATGCCCTCTCCTTCTTCGCCTTCTTTCTCCTCCTCTTCTTCGCCCTCCCCTTCTGTTTCTTCTCTTTCAGAGCGTCAGCCGGCGCCCTCTTCCTCGGTCCGTGACGGCCTCGTCGCCGTTCTGCGGGCCGCTGGCTGCGTCTTCGCCGAGGACGAGGCCGAGATGATCCTCACCGCGGCCCGGACCCTGGACGAGGCCGCCGCCATGGCGGAGCGCCGTGCATCGGGTCTGCCCCTCGAACACGTCGTGGGCTGGGCCGAGTTCCACGGTCTGCGCATCATCGTCGAGACGGGCGTCTTCGTGCCCCGCCGCCGCACCGAGTTCCTCGTCGACCAGGCCCTCGCCGCGGCGCCGCACGCCTGCGTCGTCGTCGACCTGTGCTGCGGCTCGGGCGCGGTCGGCGCCGCGCTCGCCGCCTCCCTGGAGCAGGTCGAACTGCACGCCGCCGACATCGACCCGGCGGCCGTGCGCTGTGCGCGGCGCAACGTCGCCGGGCACGGCGGACACGCCTACACCGGCGACCTGTTCGAGGCACTCCCCGCCCAACTCCGCGGCCGCGTCGACATCCTGGCCGCCAACGTGCCGTACGTCCCCACCGGCGAGGTCCCGCTGCTGCCGGCGGAGGCTCGTGAGCACGAGCCGCTCACCGCTCTCGACGGCGGCGGCGACGGGCTGGACGTGCTGCGCCGGGTGGCCGCCGAGGCGCCGCGGTGGCTCGCCCCCGGCGGCTGCCTCCTCATCGAGACCAGTGAGCGTCAGGCCCCGGCCGCCGTCGAGGCGTTCACCGACGCCGGCCTGGCGGTGCGTCTGGCGCAGGACGAGGAGCTGTACGCCCACGTGGTCGTCGGCACCAGGGTCAGGTAACGGCGCCGCTGCCCGTGGGGCTGGGGGAGCGGTCGTCGCCGCGGTCCCACGGGCCGTGCCCCGGGAAGCCGCGGCGCCGACTGCCCGGGCCATGGTCGTCGAAGGCGCCCGACAGGACGCGGGCGGCCGTGTTGGTGTCGCCGGAACGGGACCCGACGACGTACACCGTGTCGCCCTTCTTCAGCGAGCCTGCCCCGGAACCGGAGCCGCCGTCGGACCGGACGGAGGTGTCCGAAGGCACCGTCCACGTCCACGACGCGCCGTCCTCGCTCTTGACGGTGACACGGTCGTCGTTCACCTTCTGCACCGTGCCCCGCTGCCACACGCGGACGACCCACTTGCCGGTGTCGCGATCCTTGACGGTCGCCTCACCGTGCACCGCGTCGCCACCCATGCCGAACCACGGGCCACCGTGACCGTGCCGTCCGCCGGGGCCCTCGGAGGAGGAGGCGGACGGCGACGCGGAGGGCGAGCCGCCGTCCGAGCCGTTCGTCGCCGCGTACGCCACGGTGCCGCCGAGCGCCAGAACGGCGACGGTCGTGGCCGCGATCACCGCCCGCCCGCGGGCGGACCGCCGCTGCCACAGTGCGCGCAGGTGGGTGTGTTCCCGTTCCTCGTCGACCGGTCCCGACAGCAGTTCGACCTCGTGCGGCTCTTCCGGTTCTTCCGGCTTCTGCGGCTCCTGCATCACGGCTCACTCTCCTCGGCCACGACGGCGGCACCACTGCCACGCCTCACTGTGATTGTCCGAGGCGCCCGACAAGGAACCGGTAACAGCAGCCTGTGAATCGCGGCGAAGGGCCGGCTAGGCAGTGGACCGTGCCCGTGCCACCAGCAGCGCCACGTCGTCGTGGTTGTCGGGATGGTGCAGCGCGCTCAGCAGCAGGTCGCACAGCTCCTCCAGGGGGCGCGCGGGGTCGTCGAGCAGCGCCAGCAGCGCCTCCAGACGCTCGTCGAGGGAGTGCACGCGGGTCTCGACGAGCCCGTCCGTGTACAGCACGAGCTGGTCGCCGGGCGCGAAGTCGACGTCGGTCGTGGAGAACGCCACCCCGCCCACGCCCAGCGGCACCCCGGTGGGCAGGTCCAACAGCTCCGGCGGCCGGCCGGGACGCACCCGGGCGGGCGGCAGATGTCCCGCGTTGGCGATCCGGCACTGCCCCAGCCGGGGGTCGTGGACGGCGTACACACAGGTGGCGATGGAGTGGTCCAGGCCCTGGGTGATCCGGTCGAGGTGCTCGAGCAGGACCGCCGGGTCCAGGTCGAGGGAGGCCAGCGTGGTCGTCGCGGTGCGCAGCCGGCCCATCGTCGCGGCGGCGTCGATGCCGCTGCCCATCACGTCGCCGACGACGAGCGCCGTCTTGCCGTCCGGCAGCGGGATGACGTCGAACCAGTCGCCGCCGACCTCGGTGGTGGCCCCGGCCGGCTGGTATCGGGAGGCGACCTCCAGGCCGCCGGTGACGGCCGGATGACTCGGCAGCAGGCTGCGCTGCAGGGTGAGCGCGGTGGTGCGGGCGTTCTGGTACCAGCGGGCATTGTCGATCTGCACGGCGGCGCGCGCGGCCAGTTCGCGGGCGAGCAGCAGGTCGTCCCGGCCGAAGGGGAGCGGATGGTGGATCCGCTTCAGGTCGAGGGCGCCGAGCACCTCGCCCCGCGCGATGAGCGGCACGGCCAGATAGGAGTGGACACCCGCCCGGGCCAGCAGCTCGGCCGACTCGGGGGAGCGGGCGATACGCGTGAGGTCCTCGTCCTTGACCTGCGCGACCATGACCGGTTGGCCGGTGCGTACGCACTCCGTGATGAGCCGCTGCGGCCCGTAGCGGGCGACCTGGCCGGGCGGGTCGGAGGCCTGAAGGGCGTCGGGTGCGTTGTACACCCGGACCGCCAGGGCGCGGATCACCGCGTCCTCCGCGGGGCCGAGGCTGGTGCGCCGGCCCGCCACCACGGCGTCGAGCAGTTCCACGGCGGCCACGTCCGCCAGTTCCGGCACGGCCACGTCGGCCAGTTCGCGGGCGGTGCGCTCCAGGTCCAGGGTGGTGCCGATCCGGGCCGAGGCATCCGCGATCAGCGCCAGCCGGCGGCGCGCCGACTCCGCCTCGACAGCCGCCCGGTGCCGGTCGGTGACGTCGACGACCGACGCGGCCACGCCCAGCACGGTGCCACGGGCGTCCTCCAGGCGGTAGAGGGAGACCGACCAGGCGTGGTCCTCGTCGGGGTCGGCGGGGGTGCGGCCGACCGTGAACCGGTCGACGAGCGGCTTTCCGGTCCGTAGCACCTGGCGCGCCGCGGACTCCAGGAGCTCCGCGTCCACCCGGGGCAGCACCTCGGGGACCGTACGCCCGAGGTGGTCCTCGGCGGGCACACCGTTGATCCGTTCCATCGCGGAGTTGACCGAGACGTACCGCAGGTCGGTGTCCAGGACGGCGAGGCCGTTGGGGGACTGTTCGACCATCCGCGTGGACAGGGCCACATCCCGCTCCAGCCGGCGCACCGTCGTGCGGTCGGCGGCGAGGCCCAGGGCGTACACGTCGCCCCGGTCGTCCATGAGCCGCATGTTGCGGAACTCCACCAACCGGGTGGTGCCGTCCTTGCGCAGGATGGGGAACGCCCCCGCCCAGCTCCGGCCGGTGGCCATGACGTCCGCGAACAGTTTCACCACCAGGTCGACGTGCTGCTCGTTGACCATCACCCGGGCCGCGTAGCGCCCCAGCGCCTCCTGCGCCGAGTAGCCGAACAGCTCTTCGGCCTGCGGACTCCACAGCGCGATACGGCCTTCGGTGTCGAGTACCACCGAGGCCACGTTCAGCACGTCCAGCAGCCCGCTGGGGCCTGTCGGGCCACTCTCGGCCGCGGACGATCCGCCTGCACTCATGCCACGCACCGCCTCCGGACATCGACGCGGCACGTCGTCCCCCGTGCCGACTCCCCCTGTTCTACCGCGCTCAACCCTTTTCTCCCACGCCTTGAGGGCCCTTCCCCATGCTCCTCCAGTACGGCTTCGCGCGCCGTTCTCCTCAGGGTCCACCTCTGTCCATCGCATTGGTCTGTACATGACCACACTGCCGGGCCAGACTGTCCGCCGAGCGCGCCCCACCCCCCATTTGCCGAGGAGACCCATGCCCCTGCGCCCTGCCCGCCTGCGCCGTCCCCTGTCCGGGACCGCCCGTACCGCCCGCGCCGCCTTCCTCGCGCTGGCCGTCGCCACGGTCACCGCCCTCTCCGCGGCCCCGCCCGCAGCGGCCGCCGACACCTGGACCGAGGTCGGCTCCGACCGCGCCGACCCGCTGACCGAGAGTCAGGGCCTGGCCTCGGTCGAGACCCCGGCGAACAGCGCCAACCGCTACACCGGCATCGGCACCATCCCGTTCTCCGTCTCCACCCGGGGCTGGAACCACGTCGGCGACCCGGACGCCTCCTACGACGGCTACTACGTCGAGCCCTACCAGAGCGACTCGGGCACCTCGAAGATGTACCGGGTGCAGGCGCCGGGCGGCGCCTGGTCGGAGTACGTCCACGCGCTCGGCTCGGGCGAGGCCCTCAACAACTCCTGGGTGGCGATCACTCCGGACAGCAAGTGGATGCTGTCGGGCGAGTGGGGCACCATGACCCGCTTCCTCGTCTTCCCGACGCCCGGCGCCAACGCCGCCACCTCGCCCTCGGCGAACCTGCCCCAGGTGTCGACCGTCCGCCTCGACCACGCCGTCCGGGACGTCCAGGGCTGTGACTTCACCGGCCCGACCACCCTGCTGTGCTCCTCCGACGACCCGGCCGGCACCCTCTTCGGCATCACCAAGCCGCTCCTGCGGATCGACCTGTCCGCCGAGCCGAACGGCACGGCCGACGTCACCGGCCATGTGACGGCCCTGCGCCAGTTGCCGCTGCGCAGCTCCTGCTCCGGCGCGTTCGAGGCCGAGGGCGTCGACTACGACCGCCGCAGCGGCACCCTGCGCGTGATCGTCGTCTCGCCCGGCTTCTGCGTGCTGACCGACAGTAAGACGTACCGCTTCACGCGGAGCTGAGCCCGGCCGGGCGGGCGGTGCGGGCGGCTGCCGTCGCTGGTCCCGCTCGGAAAGTGGTGCTTTTCTGGGGATGTGGCGCGGTTCGCGGGGAACCCGCTCTGCCGCGCCACCGCCACGAGAGGAGCGATCACGATGGATCGCGAACGATCGCACGAGGAGTCCGTCTCCGTCGAGATCAGCGGATGCAACAAGGAAGACGCCCGGATCGTGTTCGACACGCTCAACGCGTGCTTCGAGTCGGACCGCGGCCCCGACGAGGTGCCGCAGCAACTGCACGAGACCCGCCCGATGGTGTGGCTCGGCACCTTCGAGGTCACCGAGGCGCACGACTGCGCCCGCCCGGCCCGGCTCTCGTCCTCCGTCGAGGCCGACGCGCAGGGCAGTTACTGGGCGATCGAGCGGCTCCGTTCGACGCTGGACTCGGTGTTCGCGGTACGCGACCTCTCCTCGGCCTCCGGGGACCAGGAGCGGGAGCTGCACGTACTGCTCGAAAGCCGGTGAGGCGGTGACCTGCGGCACATGAGCCGGAGTCTATTGTGCAACTAGTTGCATAAACCGTGTGCGGTCCTCTAGAACGGGAGGAACTACCGCCGCGCACGGAGGCCTGCCCTGTCATGAGCCGTTACCCGCACCTGCTGAGCCCGCTCGATCTGGGCTTCACCACGCTGCCCAACCGCGTCCTGATGGGCTCGATGCACATCGGCCTGGAGGAGGCCGAGCGCGGCTTCGAACGCATGGCCGCCTTCTATGCAGCCCGCGCCCGCGGGGGAGTGGGCCTCATCGTCACCGGCGGCATCGCCCCCAACGACGAGGGACGGCCGTACGAGGGCGGCGCCAAGCTCACCACGGACGCGGAGGCCGACCAGCACCGGCAGATCACCGACGCCGTGCACCGCGAGGGCGGCCGCATCGCGATGCAGATCCTGCACTTCGGCCGCTACGCCTACCACCGGGACCTGGTCGCCCCGAGCCCCCTCCAGGCCCCCATCAGCCCCTTCCCGCCCCGCGAACTCACCGACGCCGACGTCGAGCGGACGATCGACGACTACGTCCGCGCCGCCCGCCTCGCCCGGCAGGCCGGCTACGACGGCGTGGAGATCATGGGCTCCGAGGGCTATCTCATCAACGAGTTCATCGCCGCCCAGACCAACCACCGCACCGACCGCTGGGGCGGCGCGTACGAGAACCGGATGCGGTTCCCCGTCGAGATCGTCCGCAGGGTGCGCGAGGCGGTCGGCGAGGACTTCATCGTCGTCTACCGGCTGTCCATGCTCGACCTGGTGCCCGGCGGCTCCACCCTCGACGAGGTCGTCACCCTCGCCCGGGCCGTCGAGGCGGCCGGCGCGACCATCATCAACACCGGCATCGGCTGGCACGAGGCCCGCATCCCCACCATCGCGACCTCCGTGCCGCGCGGCGCCTACACGTGGGTCACGAAGAAGCTGATGGGCGCGGTGAGCATCCCGCTCGTCACCACCAACCGCATCAACACCCCCGAGGTCGCCGAGGAGTTGCTCGCCGACGGCTGCGCGGACATGATCTCCATGGCCCGTCCGATGCTGGCCGACCCCGACTTCGTGAACAAGGCGGCCGCCGGCACGCCCGAGGCGATCAACACCTGCATCGGCTGCAACCAGGCCTGCCTCGACCACACCTTCAACGGCAAGATCACCTCCTGCCTGGTCAACCCGCGCGCCTGCCACGAGACCGAGCTGGTCCTCACCCCGACCCGGCTGCGCAAGCGCGTCGCGGTGGTGGGCGCGGGCCCGGCGGGCCTCGCCTGCGCCGTCAGCGCCGCAGAACGCGGTCATGCGGTGACGTTGTTCGACGCCGCGAGCGAGATCGGCGGCCAGCTCAACATCGCCCGCAAGGTCCCGGGCAAGCAGGAGTTCGACGAGACGCTGCGCTACTTCCGCCACCAGCTCGACGCGCACGGCGTGGACGTACGCCTCGACACCCCTGTGACGGCAGGCGACGTGGAGTCCTACGACGAGGTCGTCGTCGCCACCGGCGTCAGCCCCCGCACCCCCGACATACCCGGCGTCGACCACCCGAGCGTCGTCGGCTACCTCGACGTCCTGCGCGACGGCGCGCCCGTCGGCGACCGCGTCGCGATCCTCGGCGCGGGCGGCATCGGCTTCGACGTCGCCGAGTTCCTCACCGACGGCGGCGACAAGGCGAGCGAGGACCCGGCGACGTACTTCCGCCAGTGGGGCGTCGACATGGACTACCGAGCCCCCGGCGGTCTCGTCGCCCCCGAGCGCCCCGCTCCGCCGCGCACCGTCCACCTGCTCCAGCGCAGGACGACCAAGGTCGGCGCCGGTCTCGGCAAGACCACCGGCTGGATCCACCGCACCGAGCTCAAGCACCGCGGCGTCACCATGGTCCCGGGCGTGCGCTACGACCGGATCGACGACGCGGGACTGCACGTCACCGTGGGCGAGCAGAGCACGGTCCTGGAGGTCGACACCATCGTGCTGTGCACCGGCCAGGACCCGCGCCGGGACCTGTACGAGGCGCTGGTCGCCGCCGGCGTCAACGCGCACCTCATCGGCGGCGCCGACGTCGCCGCCGAACTGGACGCCAAGCGCGCCATCCAGCAGGGCACCGAGCTGGCGGCGGCGCTGTAGGGAGGCGGAAGGCGGCCGGCGGGAGGCGGCTGTGGGGACGCGGGCCGTTCGGGAGCGTCCCTAGGATGACCACATGTCACTCCCGCACGCGATCCTCACCGCCCTGCTCGAGAGGCCCTCGTCCGGGCTGGATCTGACCCGCCGGTTCGACAAGTCGATCGGCTACTTCTGGTCGGCGACGCACCAGCAGATCTATCGCGAGCTGGGAAGGCTGGAGGCCGAGGGCCACATCAGGGCGCTGCCCACCGAGCAGCCCGCCCGCGGGCAGAAGAAGGCCTACGAGGTCCTGCCCGCGGGCCGCGCCGAACTCGCGCGGTGGACGGCGTCCGCCCAGGACCCGAAGCCGCTCCGCGACGCCCTGCTGCTGCGGCTGCGCGCCGCGGCCGTCGTCGGCACCGCGGGCCTTGAGGCCGACCTGCGCCGCCATCTCGAGCTGCACCGGCGGCAGTTGACCGAGTACGAGGAGATCGAGAAGCGCGACTTCCCGCCCGGCCCGGGCAGCAACCAGGCCAGGCTCCAGCACCTGGTCCTGCGCGCGGGCATCGAACTGGAGACCTTCTGGACCCAGTGGCTCACCGAGGCCATCAAGGAGCTGCCCGCCGCGGAGGAATCAGCGGGCCAGGACCCGGACCAGGACAAGGACCCGGACCCGGATCCGGACCAGGGCGGATTGGCTCCTGGTACCGGTTGAGCCGGAGCCGCTGGGGCTAGAGCCGGTAGGGCTTCGAGCGGCGGCGCAGGAACCAGGCCACCGCGATGACGCCGCCGCCCACCAGCGCGCCGCCCACCCCCATGGTGACGGGACCGTAGTCGCGGGCCGCGCCGCCGAGGCCGCCCATGACCCCGCGCGAGGGCGAGGAGGTCGCGGAGATCGTCGGGGCGGACGGGGCCGAGACGATCACGGACTGGGTGCCCGCGGTGATGCCGCTGGAGCACATGACGACGACGGTGTACGTGCCCGGCGAGACGCCGGACCAGGCGGCGGACTGGCTTGCCGTCGTCCCGGACAGCGCCACCTGACGCCCCTGGGCGAAGCTCCCCTGGCTGCTGCTGAGCAGCGCGGCCGTGCCCCAGCTCCCGTTGAGCTGGGTGCAGGCGCTGGTCACCACCGAGACCGTGGAGCCGGTCGTACTGACGGAGATGCCCGAAACCCGGGCGAAGGCCGGCCCGGGGGCCAGGGCGAGGGGGAGCGCGGCTGCGGCTGCCACGGTCAGTCCTGAGCGGGCGAGAAAGCGGGAAACGCGCATCGGATGTCCTCCGGCGGCGGCACGGTTGGCGGTACATCCCTTGCGCCGCCTAGGGTCGGGTACGCCCGTGCTGCCTCAGAGGCAGCCAACGGGCCCCGGGCCCGCCCCGCATCCGGACCGCCCCCGGGCAGGTGACGGATTCCTTCGGACGGCCCATGCGCCGAGCGGTCAGCGGGGCTCGCCCGTCGT
This sequence comes from Streptomyces sp. NPDC031474, assembly GCF_055581185.1. Lineage (NCBI taxonomy): Bacteria > Bacillati > Actinomycetota > Actinomycetes > Kitasatosporales > Streptomycetaceae > Streptomyces > Streptomyces sp. NPDC031474. The sequence goes on along the minus strand of NZ_JBVIJX010000028.1, from coordinate 14,700 downwards.
CACCGTCCGCTCCGTCGAGAACGCGCCCCATGTGCCGTCCGGCAGCCGCGCCCGCAGCCGTACCCGGTGACCGATCCCCGCCTTTCGCCCCGCGTAGAAGCTGTACGTGGCCTTCCCGCGCGGCGGGGTGCCGCCCCACACCAGCGAGGTGGCCGGCTGCCCGTCGAGCAGGATCTGGTACTCCGTCACCACACCGTCCACGCGGGGCGACGTCCAGGACAGGTCGATGTAGTACGCGCCGGCGGCGAGACGGGTGCTCGCCCGGAAGCCGGCCGGCGCGGTGTCCGCCCCCTCGTCATCGCCCGGCGCGGTGGTGAGGCGCACGGGTGGACCGGCGGCCGAGACGTTGTCGGCCGCGTCCCGCGCCCGGACGGTGAACGCGTAGCGCGTGCCCGGCCGCAGCCCCGTGACAACCGTCGCCGTCTGGGCCCCGCCGACACTGTGGATCTTCGTGCCGCCCTGGTAGACGTCGTAGGACACCACCTTCCGGTCGTCCGTGGACGCTGTCCAGGACAGCTGGACGGCCCGGCTCCCGGCGACCCGGCCCGTCACCGCTCCGGGCCGGGTCGGGGCCGAGCGGTCCGCCGCGGCGGACGCCGGGGTCGTGGCGCGCGCCTCCCGGCCGGCCGGACCGAGCCGCCCCTCGGCGTCGCGGGCCCGCACGGTGAAGACGTATGCGGTGGACGGTGTGAGGCGGACGACGTCCAGCATGTGCGCGGAGCCGGGCACGTCCCCGACCTTCGTGCGGCCCCGGTACACCTCGTACCCGCTGATCGCGGGGTTCGCGACGACCGCGTTCCACATGACGTGCACACTCGTCGCGCTCCCGGCCTGCGCGGTGACCCCCGTCGGAGCACCGGGCGCCCGTCCGTCGTCACCTCCACTGCCCGCGCACCCGCACGACAGGGCCGCCACCAGCCCGCACCCCACCACCCACAGCACAACGCGTCGCACGGCTTCGCCTCCCGGCCCGGCACGGCGGCAATGGTCCGGACCAATATGGCGTGGCGGCGCGAGCGCATCAAGAGGGCGGGAGCCTCCGTACGGGACGCCGTTGGTGACCGCTTCCGGAGGTTACGTATGCTGAAGTTCCTTACGGCTGAACTCTCCCTGAGGGCTGATGAGTTCATGCCGGTGGCGCGGACCGCTGTCGTCGCAGATCCCGCGCCGGCGAAGTGGCCGGGGGCCTGGGGTCGAGACGGCGCCCGGGCCCCCGGCCCCTGTTGCCCGCTCCCTACCACTGTCGGCCCGTCAGAAACCGCACCGGCACGCAGCACCCGCACGCAGCACCCGCACGCGGTACCCGTACGCCGCGCCGCACGCCGTGCGTGATCAGCCGTGCGCCGTCGGCCGTGCACCGTACGGCCCCCTCGAAGTGGCCTCGTGATGCGGTCGGTACCAGATTGTTCCGAGTGTCCGTCAATGTCCTACGAGAGGGTCCCGTATCGTGCGCGCCCAGTCGCTGACCCTGGCCGCGGCCGGCCTTGCCCTGCTGGCCCCGACCACCCCCACCGCCGCCGCGCGCCCGTCCCCGGGTGCTGCCGGACCACCGGTGCTCCGGCAGGAAGGCGCCGTCCGCGCCGCCGACCTGCTGAACCGGGTCCGCGACTGCACTCCCGTCTCCCGCGGCCGCTACCGCACCGACGAGGACACGCCCGCCACGATCCCGGTGTGCGGCACCGACGAGGCGGTGTTCTGGACGGCCGACATGGACATCGACTGCGACGGCCGCCCGGGCACGCAGTGCAACAGCGGCACCGACCCCCTGTTCTCCGACACCACGGCCTACCAGCAGTCCGACGGCCGCTATCTGAGCGCCGAGACGCTGCCCTACATCGTCGTGCCGGGGGTGAGCGACATCTGGAACCACCGGGACCACGGCGTGCGCGGGGGATCCGTCGCGGCCGTCGTCTACCGGGACCGGGTGCAGTACGCGGTCGTCGGCGACACGGGACCACGCGAGATCATCGGCGAGGCGTCGTACGCCACCGCCAAGGCGCTCGGCATCCGGCCCGACCCCCGCGGCGGCGGCACACCTTCCGGCGTCACGTACATCGTTTTCAAGAACTCCCTGGCGACCCCCATCGAGAGCCACGCGTCCGCGGTGGCCGTGGGGGAGCGGCTGGCGCGACTGTTCGTGCGGGGGGCGGCCGTGAACGAGGGGACGCCGACGCAGCCTCAGGAACAGACGGAGGGGTCGGAAAGCCTGGAGTGGGCGGCTGCGGCGCGAAGCGCGGCGGGGGCGCCGCCGACCGGTGCGGCGACCGCCCAAGGGGCGGGCGCCCAGAAGGAGTTGGCGAAGTCGCAGGAGTCGGAGGCGTCGGCGGACGGCGAGGCTCAGGAGGGCTCGGAGGTTTCGGAAACCCCGCAGACCCCTCAGACCCCTCAGACCCCTCAGACCCCTCAGACCCCGCAGACCCCTCAGACCCCTGAGGCCCCTGTGACCCCGAGGGGTCAGGAGCATTCAGGGGAGCATGAGGGCCTGGACGCCGAGTTCGCTGACGACGGGAGCGCGTAAGCGAAGGGGGCGGCGCGAAGGCGGTCGCCCGCTGCTGTCAGTCCTCAGGTCTCAGGCCTGAGGCCTCAGGCCCGAGACCGTCAGACCGCCGCCCAACCGTCGTCCACGGGCAGGATCACGCCGTTGATGTTGCTGGCCGCGTCCGAGGCGAGGAACACGATCGCGGCGGCCTGCTCCTCCGGCTCCGCCAGGCGGCCGAGGTTGACGAAGTGCGGTCCGAGCGTTGTCGGACCGTGGGCGCCCTGCTCGGCCTCCACGGCGATCGCCGTCTTCGTGCCGCCCGGCGCGATCGCGTTCGCGCGGATGCCCCTGCCCCGGTACATCACCGCGAGGGACTTCGTCAGCCCCACCACGCCGTGCTTCGACGCGGTGTACGCCGCGCCCGCCGCGCTGCCCCGCAGACCGGCCTCGGAGGCGGTGCTGACGATCGCGCCCCGGCCGGCGGCCAGCATGTGCGGCAGCACCGCGCGGGTGAGCAGGAACGGGGCGGTGAGGTTGACCCGGATGACGCGCTCCCACTCCGCGTCGCTCACGTCCGCGAGCGCGGACATACGGTCCATGATCCCCGCGTTGTTCACCAGCACGTCGATCCCGCCGAACCGCTCCACGGCGGTGGCGGCCACCTCGTCCACGACGCTCTGCTCGCTGAGGTCGCCGGTGACGGCGACGGCCGCGCCGCCCGCCTGCTCGATCTCCTTGACGACGGCCTGCGCGCCCTCGGCGTTGAGGTCGGCGATCAGGACCCGCGCCCCCTCCGCGGCGAAGGCCAGGGCTGTGGCGCGCCCGATGCCCGAGCCCGCTCCGGTGACGACGACGCTGCGGCCTTCCAGTCCAGTGGCCATGTGGTGCTCCTAGCTAGGTCTGCGAAATGCGGGGTGGGGGGCGTCCCCGGAGTGCTGTGGCGCCACCCTACGACTTAATGTCTGCGAGTGACATAAAGTCATGGTGAAGAATTCGGGCACACGGAATTTCTGTGGAGGGTGACCGAGACCGGAGAGACCGGAGGACTGCCGCATGACCGCATCCGGTGGACGCACAGGCCGGCCGCCCCTGACGGAGCAGCGCAAGGCGGAGATCCGATTGGAGATCGCCCAGGCCGCGGTGGACCTGTTCGTGGGCCAGGGCGTCGCCGCGACCACCGGGGAGCAGATCGGCCAGGCCGTCGGCGTCTCCGCGCGCACGGTCTGGCGGTACTTCCCGAGCAAGGAGAGCTGTGTACGCCCGCTGCTCACGGCGGGCATCGACTCGATCGCCATCTGTCTGAGGGAGTGGAGCCCAGGCCGCCCCCTGGGAGACGCCTTCGCCGGGATGGAAAGCGAACAGCGCCTCGTCGTGGGCCCCGACCCCGCCACCGTCGGGGCGCTGGTACGGCTGACCCGCACCGAGCCGGGCCTGCGCGCGGTCTGGCTCCAGACCTACGACGAGGCCGAGCCGGTGTTCGCCCGGGCCCTCGCCGACCGGGCCGGGCTGCCGGCCGCAGATTTCCGGCCGGCCATCCAGGCGGCGATGTTCAACGCGGCCCTGCGCGCCGCCGTGGAACACCACGCGTGGCACGTCGACGACGACGCCACGGACCCGGCGACGACACGGGCCGAGCTGGCGGAGGCCGTCCGCTCGGCCCTCGAGGTGGCGTCGGAGGGGCTCAGGTAAGTCCGTCTCGATGTGGAACGACGTCGCTCGAGCCGAGGGGACCCACCTGAACCCGGGTCACACCTTCCGGTAGGTGTAGGCCTCCGCGGCGGCCGCTGCCACCGCGTCGAGGTCGGCTCCCGTCGCCGCCGTCACCACCGCGGCCACCGCGCCCTCGACGAACGGGGCGTCCACCAGGCGGGCTGTGTCGGGGAGTTCGTCGCCCTCCGCGATCAGCGCCTTGACCGTGAGGACGGCGCTGCCGAGGTCGGCGAGGAGCGCGACCCCGGCCCCCCGGTCCACAGCGGCGGCAGCAGCGGTGATCAGCTCGGCGCTCGTGCCCAGCTCGCCGCGCTCCGTACCGCCCGCCGCGGCGACCGGCACGGCCGCGCCGCCGCCCGCCAGCCGCCGTGCCAGCTCGGCCACGGCCGCGGCCACCTCGGCGCTGTGCGACACCAGGACGATGCCGACCAGTTTCTCGTCGCTCACCGCGCCTCACTCCCCGCACCGTCGGCTTCGACTAGGGCGGCGATGAGCAGCGCCGCCGAGGTGGCGCCCGGATCCTGGTGGCCGATGCTGCGTTCGCCGAGGTAGCTGGCCCGGCCCTTGCGGGCCTGCAGCGGTGTCGTCGCCTTTGCGCCCTGTTCGGCGGCGGTCCGGGCGGCGCGGAAGCCGTCGGAGAGGGCCTCCACGGCCGGCACCAGCGCATCGATCATGGTCTTGTCGCCGGGCGCGGCGCCGCCGAGCTGCATCACGGCGTCCACGCCCACCCGCAGCGCCGCGGTGAACTGCGCCTCGTCCACCTCGGCCGCGTCCCCGAGCGCCTTCCCCGTCCGGCGCAGCAGCGTGCCGTACAGCGGCCCCGAGGCCCCGCCCACCGTGGAGATCAGTTGGCGTCCGGCGAGGACCAGGACGGCGCCCGGAGTCCGGGGCGCCTCCTGCTCCAGCGCCGCGGTCAGCGCGGTGAAGCCGCGCCGCATGTTGCTGCCGTGATCGGCGTCCCCGATGGGCGAGTCGAGGGCCGTGAGCCGGTCCGCCTCGCGGTCGACGGCCGCGGCGGTCGCCGTCATCCAATGGCGGAAGAAGTCGGCGTCTAGCACTGGATCTCCTTGCGTGGTCGGTACGGTCGCAGCGCCTGCCCCTGGCTCAGACACCCCAGCGCAGCCCGGGAGTCCTCACCGGCGCGTTCCACAGCCGCAGCAGCTCCTCGTCGATCTGGCACAGGGTCACCGAGACGCCCGCCATGTCGAGGGACGTCACGTAGTTGCCGACGAGCGTATGGGCGACGGTCACCCCCCGCTGCGCCAGCACGCGCTGCACCTCGGCGTTGAACCCGTACAGCTCCAGCAGCGGCGTCGCGCCCATGCCGTTGACCAGCACAAGGACGGGGTTGCGGGGTGTCATGTCCTCCAGGATCGCGTGGATCGCGAAGTCGGCGATCTCCCCGGACGTCATCATCGCCCGCCGTTCCCGGCCGGGCTCCCCGTGGATGCCGACGCCCAGCTCCAGCTCGCCGTCCGGCAGGTCGAAGGTCGGGCCGCCCTTGGCCGGTGTCGTGCACGCGCTGAGCGCCACGCCGAAGCTGCGGGAGTTCTCGTTCACCTGCCGGGCGAGCGCCTCGACCCGCTCCAGCGGCTGCCCCTCCTCGGCCGCGGCCCCCGCGATCTTCTCGACGAACAGCGTCGCGCCCGTACCGCGCCGCCCGGCCGTGTAGAGACTGTCGGTGACGGCCACGTCGTCATTGACCAGCACCTTCGCGATCTGGATGCCCTCGTCCTCGGCCAACTCGGCCGCCATGTCGAAGTTGAGCACGTCGCCGGTGTAGTTCTTGACGATGAACAGCACACCCGCCCCGCTGTTCACGGCTGCCGCCGCCCGCACCATCTGGTCCGGCACCGGCGACGTGAACACCTCGCCGGGGCAGGCCGCGGAGAGCATCCCGGGTCCGACGAAGCCGCCGTGCAGCGGCTCGTGCCCCGAGCCGCCGCCGGACACCAGCGCCACCTTCCCGGCCGCCGGAGCGTCCCGCCGCACGATCACCCGGTTCTCGACGTCGACGGTCAGCTCTGGGTGAGCGGCCGCCATTCCGCGCAGCGCGTCCGCGACCACGGTCTCCGGAACGTTGATCAGCATCCTCACGGATACCTCCTGATGAGATTGACGGATCGGCTCATGACCTCTGTATGTGCAGGTCACATTGGGCTTGGTCAATTATCGGTCTGGGCGGGTGACGGCGCTCGGGGACGGGCTGCGGCGGTACTGATGCTGCCTTCGTGCTGGCTGGATGCTGTCTACGTGCTGGCTACGTGCTGTCTTCATCCCGACCTGGCGACGAGACGTCGGTTTGGGCGTGGCGTGTCGAGGGATCCTGCTCTCGGCAGTATCGATGCTCATGTCGCACGGGTCACGTGTGCGGACGCCGATGTCGGCGCCGAGCGTCGTGTCGGCGCGGTGGAGGGGCCGTCTTACGGAGTCTGGCCCCCCAGAGCCGGAACGCCGTATTCGTTCACCGGATGTGGTGGGTCTCCCAGAAGGGGCCGAGGTCCTGGCCGGTCATGGACTGGGCGGCCTCCTTGAAGTCGGCGGTGGTGGAGACGCCGTACCAGTGGTCCTGGGCGTACCGCTTGAGGAGTCGTGCCATGCTGTCGGCGCCGAGGGTGCGCTCCAGGTCGGCCAGGGCGCAGGGGCCGGCGGTGTAGACGAGGTGGTATTCGCCGCGGTGCTGCGACCAGTAGGCCATCGAGGAGGTCAGCAGCGCGGTGCTGTCGTCGGGCCAGTAGACGTCCGACCAGCAGTCGCGGGTGTCCCAGCCGTAGAAGCGGGCGTTGGCGTACTGGGCGAAGCTCTCGTCCAGCCACGGTGAGGTGTACTCGTCGTTGCCGACGATGCCGTACCACCACTGGTGCGCCACTTCGTGGACGACGGCGCCGCCCTCTTCGGTCGTGCCGAGCAGGACGAGACCGGGGTACTCCATGCCGCCGCCGAACTGGTGGGTCATCACGAGGTCGATCTCGCCGTACGGGTAGCGGCCGAACTCCCGGCCGAACCGGTCGATCGCGGCGACGGCGTCCGCGCGGTTGATACGCACGCCCGCGGCCGGGGTGTCGGACGCCCAGTACGACTTCACGCGCACGCCCCCGGGCGTGGTCTGCGTCGCCGTGCGGAAAGGGCCCGCGGCCCATGCGAAGTCGCGCACCCGGTCCGCGACGCTGAGGGTGACCGTGCGGCCGGGCCGGCCGGGCAGGGTCCGGGTACGACCGGTCGCGGGCACCTTCAGGGCCGACGGGTGATCGAGACGGACCCGGAAGTCGCTCGTCAGGGCGTAGAAGCTCTCACCGACCGCCACGTACGGGTCGAGGTGCCACCCCTTCGCGTCGTGCACGGCGAGCACCGGCAGCGCGTTGCCGAGGAAGCGGTAGGCGCCCTCGCGGCCGAAGCGGGCATTGCGGTCGGGCACGGTGATGGAGACGTCGAAGGCGACCGACGTGCGCTCGCCGTGCGCGAGCGGCTTCGGCAGGGCGACGCGCAGGGCCGTGCAATCCACGGTGAGCGAGCCCGGCGCGCCGCCGCCTACTCGCGACACGATGACGCGGGCAGGCGTGTCGGGCGTGCCGCACCCGTCCTCGCCATTGCCCCACAGCCGTAGGTACACCTCACGCAGCGGCCGGTCGGACGCGTTACGGAACGACACCCGCTGCCGTCCGCTCCAGTGGCTGCCGTCGGCCTCGGAGCGCAGAACCACGTCGTAGCGGGCGTGATCGGGCGTCGCCGCGGCCCCGGACACCCCCGACCTGGCCGCCGCGCCGGCATCGCCCACTCCGGCGCCGACCGCCATGAGCAGCACGAGCAGTACGACGAACAGACGACGACCGGGCATGGGCGACCACACGGGTAACGGTGACATGCCAGCCGATACTGCCACAACACACCGACGACGGACCCGAATTGGGCGGACCGTCAGGTGGAGGTGGGGAAGTTGAAGCCGGTGGGGATGTGGTGGTGGGCGGGCTGGGGCCAGCGGGTGGTGACGACCTTGGGGCGGGTGTAGAAGCGGATGCCTTCGGGGCCGTGAATGGGGGAGTCGCCGATGAGGGAGTCCTTCCAGCCGCCGAAGGAGTAGTAGGACATCGGCACGGGGACGGGGACGTTGATGCCGATCATGCCGATGTGGATGTTGCGCTGGAAGCGGCGTGCGGCTTCGCCGGAGGCGGTGAAGAGGGCGGTGCCGTTGCCGTAGGGGTTGGCGTTGATGAGGGTGATCGCCTCGTCGAGGGTTTCGACGCGGAGGACGGCGAGGACGGGGCCGAAGAGCTCTTCGGAGTAGGCGTCCATGGTGGTGGTGACGTGGTCCAGGAGGGTGGGGCCGGTGAAGAACCCTTCTTCGTGGCCGTCGATCTTCAGGCCGCGGCCGTCGACGACGAGGGTGGCGCCCTGTGCGTGGGCGGTGCCGACGGCGTTCTCGACACGTTCCTGCGCGGCCTTGGTGACCAGGGGGCCCATGTCGGTGCCGGGGGCGTCGCCGGGGCCGACCTTGATCTCGCGTGCCTTGCGCTCCAGCACCTCGACGAGGCCGTCGGCGGCGTCACCCACGGCGACCGCCACCGACACCGCCATGCAGCGTTCGCCGGCGGAGCCGTAGGCGCCGGCGGTGATGTGGTTGGCGGCGAACTCCAGGTCCGCGTCCGGGAGGACGACGGCGTGGTTCTTGGCGCCGCCGAGGGCCTGGACGCGTTTGCCGTGGGCGGTGGCCTGCTCGTGGACGTACTTGGCGATGGGCGTGGACCCGACGAAGGAGACGGCTTCGATGCCGGGGTGGGTGAGGATCGCGTCGACGGCGCTCTTGCCGCCGTGGACGACGTTGAAGACGCCGTCGGGAAGTCCGGCGCGCTGGTACAGCTCGGCGACGAAGTTGGCGGCGGAGGGGTCGCGTTCGGACGGCTTCAGGATGAAGGTGTTGCCGGTGGCGATGGCGATGGGGTGCATCCACAGGGGCACCATGGCGGGGAAGTTGAAGGGCGTGATGCCCGCCACCACACCCAGCGGCCGGCGGAAGTTGTGCACGTCCACACCGCGGGAGACCTGGTCGGAGAAGGAACCCTTCAGCACGTCGCCGAGGCCGCAGGCGTACTCGACGACCTCGCGTCCGCGGGTGATCTCGCCGCGGGCGTCGTCGACGGTCTTGCCGTGCTCGGCGGAGATGATCCGGCCGAGTTCCTCCTCGTGTTCGACGAGGAGTTGACGGAAGGCGAACATGACCTGGGTGCGCTGGGTGAGGGAGGACTCCGACCAGGTCTCGAACGCGGCGGCGGCAGCCTGGACGGCGCTGTCCACGTCGGCCGAGCCGCCCAGGACGACCCGGGCCTGCTCGGCGCCGGTGGCCGGGTTGAACACCGGCTGGGTGTCGGTGGCGGCACCGGAGACCGGTGCGCCGTTGATCCAGTGGGGGATGGTGGTCACGTGAGGGTTCCTTGTCAGAGGTAGTGGCGCTGGTTCTGCTTGTGGGCGGTGTAGGTGTCGTAGGCGTCGCGGGTGGTGTCGAGGTGGGAGGTCTGGCTGACCGGGACGTCCCACCAGCCGTGGCCGGGCGGGTTGGGTCCGTAGAGGTCGGTCTCGACGTGGACGACGGTGGTGCGGGTGGCTGCCTTGGCCTTCTCGATCGCGCTGCGAAACTCCTCCACCGACGTCGCGTGCAGGACGTCCGCACCCAGCGAAGACGCATTGGCGGCGAGATCGACCGGCAGCACTTCGCCGTCGAGGAGGCCTGAATCGCCGTCTCGGTAGCGGTAGTTGGTGCCGAACCTCTGCGAGCCGAGGGACTCCGACAGGGCGCCGATGGAGGCGAAGCCGTGGTTCTGGACGAGGACGATGACGACCTTCAGGCCTTCGGAGACCATGGTCACGATCTCCTGCGCCATCATCAGATACGAGCCGTCGCCGACCAGGACGACGACCTCGCGCGTCGGGTCGGCCATCTTGGCTCCGACGCCGGCGGCGACCTCGTAGCCCATGCAGGAGTAGGCGTACTCGACGTGGTAGGCCTTGGGGTCGCGGGCCCGCCAGAGCTGTTGGAGGTCGCCGGGCATGGATCCGGCCGCGTTGATGACTACGGCGCGGTCGTCGAGGACGTCGTTGAGCGCGCCGAGGATCTGTGTCTGGGCAGGCAGGTCGCCCGTGTTGCGGTCCGGGGCGAAGCACTCCTCCTCGATCTCCCGTGTCCGGACGATGAGTTCACGGGTCCGTGTGCGGTACTGCGCTGAGACCTCCCAGTCGCTCAGTGCTCCGGCCAGGGCCTGGATGCCGAGCCGGGCGTCCGCGACCAACGGCTCCGCCGAGTGCTTGACGGCGTCCAGGCGGGCGACGTTGAGGTTGACGAAGGTGACGTCGGGGTTGGCGAAGACGGTGTGGCTGGCGGTCGTGAAGTCGGAGTAGCGGGTGCCGATGCCGAGGACGACGTCCGCGTCCCGGGCCAGCTCGTTGGCGGCATACGCCCCCGTCGAGCCGATGCCGCCGACCGCGCAGGGGTGGTCCCAGGGCACGGCGCCCTTGCCGGCGTGGGTGTCGGCGACGGGGATGCCGGTGGCCTCGGCGAACGCGCGCAGGGCCGTCTCCGCGCCCGAGTACACCGTCCCACCGCCCGCCACGATCAGCGGCTTCCTCGCGTTCCGCAGCAGATGCGCGGCCCGCTCCACGGCTTGCGGTTCCGGGACCGGGCGGCCCACGTGCCACACCCGCCGCCGGAAGAACGCCACCGGCCAGTCGTAGGCCTCGGCCTGCACGTCCTGCGGCAGCGCGAGGGTGACCGCGCCCGTTTCGACCGGGTCGGTGAGGACCCGCATCGCCGCCGGCGCGGCCGCGATGAGCTGCTCGGGCCGGGAGATGCGGTCGAAGTACTTGGAGACGGCACGGAAGGTGTCGTTGACGGTGACGTCGCCGCCCCGGGTGTCCTCCAGTTGCTGCAGGACGGGATCGGCCACGCGGGTGGCGAACATGTCGGACGGCAGCAGGAGAACCGGGATCCGGTTGGTGGTGGCCAGCGCCGCACCGGTGATCATGTTGGTGGAGCCGGGGCCGGTGGAGGCGGTGCAGGCGAAGGTGGCCAGCCGGTCGCGCATCTTGGCGTAGGCGACGGAGGCATGGACCATGCCCTGCTCGTTGCGGGCCAGGTAGTAGGGCAGGTCGGCTTCGCCGGTGGTGGCGGCCTGGAGGAGGGCCTGTCCGATGCCGGCGACGTTGCCGTGGCCGAAGATGCCCCACACGCCGGGGATGAGGCGCTGTTCCTGCCCGTCGCGCTCGCTGTACTGGCAGGCCAGGAACCGCACGAGCGCCTGGGCGGTGGTGAGCCTGATCGTTTCCATCACTCGTTCTCCTCGGCCCCGAACGGCAGCCGGTCATCGATGTCCTGCGCGTCCCATGTGGCGCGGACCCACCCGTGGGCGGGGTCGTCGCAGATCAGCCAGGCGCGGTCCTGACCCGGACCCGCCATGACGTTGAGGTAGTAGAGGTCGTAGCCGGGCGCGGCGATCGACGGCCCGTGCCAGCCGTGCGGGATCAGCACGGCGTCCCCCGAGCGGACCTCCGCCAGCACATCGATCGGCCGGTCCGCGGTGCCGTAGACCCGCTGGTAGCCGAACCCGTTGCCGTCCCCGGCGACCTGGAAGTAGTAGATCTCCTCCAGCTCGCTCTCGACCGGATTGCCGTGCGCATCGGTGCGGGCCTCGTCATGCTTGTGCGGGGGATACGACGACCAGTTCCCGCCCGGCGTGAGCACCTCGCACACCAGCAGTTGCCCGGCCTCGAACGTTCCCGGCAGGCAGTAGTTGTTGACCTGCCGGGAACACGCTCCCGCACCCCGCAGCTCCACCGGCACGTCCTCCTTGCGCCCGTACCGAGCGGAGAGTGAGCTCCGTTCGGTACGGGCGGAGGGCAGCGCGAACAGACCTCCCTGTGCGCTGCTGATCAGGGCCTCCGACTCGCGCGGAAGATAGGCGAAGTCGGTGGCCGAGGCGAACACGCCTGTCCGGCCCTTGAGTTCGAAGGTGCTGCCGTCCGTGGTGACGGTGCAGGAGCCCGTCAGCGGCAGGACCAGGAACTCCTCGTCATGGGTGGACAGGGCGTGTGCCTCGCCCGGCTTCAGGGTCAGGATCCTGAGGCCGGAGTATCCCCAGCCCGCCGACTCGGGCGTGACCAGGAGGTCGTAGGGGCCGTCGGCCGACGCGCCCTTGGGCAGGTGGTACTTGCTCGTGTCGCTCACAGCAGGCTCACCGCCTTGTCCACCGCACCGGCCACATCGCCGTTCGAGGGGTAGAGCAGGGAGCGGCCGACGACCAGGCCCTGCGCGGTGGGCTGCTTGAGGGCCTTGCCCCATGACGCGAACGCCGCGTCGGCGTCCCTGACCTCGCCGCCCAGCAGCAGCGCGGGCAGGGTGGATGCGGCCAGCACACGCTCCATGCCGTCCACGACCGGGAGCTTCAGCCAGGTGTAGGCGGTCCGCCGGCCCAGCCCGGAGGCGATGGTGACCGACTTGACCACGGCGTCCGTGGAGAGGTCGTTACGGATCTTGCCGTCCTGCCAGGAGGAGAGGAACGGCTCGACCATGGCGATGAGTTGACGGTCGTTCAGTTCGTCCACCGCCCGAGCGGTGTTCTCCAGGACGGACGGCGTGGCCGGGTCCTCCAGCGCGATGCGGGTGAGCATCTTGCCGCCGTCGAAGCCCATCGCCGCGATCGTGGCGGCGTCGTAGCCGGTGAACCGGTCGTCGATCTCGAAGACCGAGCCCGCGAGCCCCGCCCGGTTCATCGAGCCGAAGACGCTCTTGCCGTCCAGGACGCCGAGGAGCAGCAGGTCCTCCAGGATGTCGGCGGTGGCCAGCACGCCCGTGACACCCGGCCGCTCCAGAGCCGTGCACAGCCGGTCGATCAGCTCGAAGCGGTCGGCCATGGCATTCGGATCGCCCCCGACGCCATTGGCGCCGCGTGCGGGATGGTCGGCGGCGATGATCATGGCCCTGCCGTGTTCGCCCCGCAGCGAGGTGGCCTTGACCCGGCGTGCGGCGGCTGCCGCGATGGCGCCGGGATCGTTCACCCGGGCGGCCACGATCCGGCTCACGTTGTCCGACAGCACGGCGTCACGCCTTTCGTTCGAAGGAAGAAGAAGAGGAGGAAGCGGAAGAGGAAGCGCGGGCGGGGGCGGGGGCGGTGGGGGAGGAGGCCGCCAGAGCCGCTTCGTGGAGCTTGGCCTCGACCTCGGCCTCGCTCGGCATCGCCTCGGAGCAGGCCAGCCGGCCCGCGACGATCGCGCCGGCGGCATTGGCGAAGGAGACGATCCGCCGGGTGTCCCACCCCGACAGCAGCCCGTGACACAACGCCCCGCCGAACGCGTCACCCGCCCCCAGCCCGTTGACGACGTCCACCGGCACCGGCGGGATCTCGGCGGCCGAACCGTCCCGGCCCACCGCCAGCACACCCTTCGGCCCCTGCTTCACCACCGCCAGCTCCACCCCCGCCGCCAGCAGCGCCTTCGCCGCCGCATACGGCTCACGCTCGCCGGTGGCCACCTCGCACTCGTCGAGATTGCCCACCGCCACCGTGGTGTGCCGCAGAGCCTCCGCGTAGAACGCGCGCGCCCGGGACGGATCAGTCCAGAACATCGGCCGCCAGTCCAGGTCGAACACCGTCGCCCCCGCCCCCGCCCCCGCCCGGTGCGCCAGCGCCGCCAGCGTCGCCGAACGGCTCGGCTCCTCGCTCAGGCCCGTGCCCGTGACCCAGAAGATCCGCGCGTCGCGCACCGCGTCCAGGTCCAGCTCAGCCGCCTGAATGTCCAGGTCGGGAGCCTTCGGCAGCCGGTAGAAGTACAGCGGGAAGTCGTCCGGCGGGAAGATCTCACAGAAGGTCACCGGCGTCGGTGCGATCCCCGACGCCCCCACGAACCGCGCGTCGACGCCGTAACCCTCCAGCGCCTGCCGCACGAACTCACCGAACGGGTCCCGCCCCGTCTTGGTGATCACGGCCGCCGAACGCCCGTACCGGGCCGCGGCCACCGCCACATTCGTCGGACTGCCACCCAGGTACTTGCCGAACGAGGCGACCTCCGCCAGCCCCACCCCCGTCTGGAGCGGATACACATCCACCCCCACACGGCCCATGGTCAGCACTTCGAACGGCATCGCTCTCGTTTCCCTTCGCTCCGACGGCTCGACCGGCTTGTCCGGAGAATGCTCTGTCGCGCTCTACTAGCGCGCTCTAGTTCCCGTACGATGACCCAAGTCCGAATGTCATGTCAATAGCTGTCGCCAGGAGTGGGGTGCGGGCTTCACAACGGCACCCCACTCCGGACCGCCACCGCCTCCACCGCGGCCGACGTCAACCGGTTGCGTCGGGGGGCGCCGCCACGGGTGTGGTGAGGTCCTTGGCCTCCGGGAGCTCTTCCACGTCGACGCCGCGGACCTGGGACAGCTCGTGTTTGAGGGCTGCGAGTTCGGCGCCGCCGGCCATGTGGTTGGTGAGTTCTTCGAGGCTGACCTGGGCGCGGGAGGCGGTGAGTTCCATGGTGCCCAG
>NZ_JBVIJX010000027.1:0-105479 GCF_055581185.1 Streptomyces sp. NPDC031474 | reverse complement strand
GAACGGGACTATCCAGGACGGCTCCGACGCCGTGATCACACCAGCCACAGCAAGATCATCTCATCTGTGACCGGCAGTTACGGGACAACCCTTAGGCGCGGAACTCGTCCGGACCGGACACACCATCCAGCGGCCGCCTGCCTCGTCCCGGCCCGCGATCCCCCGCAGCCGCCGGCCCCGGACCCCCGTGCGCGCGCACCGCGTCCTGGACCCGCTGCTGCTGGAGGTCACCGACTGCGCCGCCCTGCCCGAGGGCGCCGCCTTCACCGAAAAGCTCAACAAGGCCGCCTACACGGCCGGAGGACTGGCGGCCGCCGGGCACCTCGACGAACACACCGCGCGCACCCTGCTGCGCGAGGCCGCCGAGACCGCGCGCCCCTGGCAAAGCACCCGCAACGAACGCATCATCAACGACGCCCTCGCCGCCGGGTCCGCCCGCCCGCTCCACCTCGAAGGACGCTCATGAGCAGCGCCGAGACGCCGCGCTTCGACGCCACCGCCGCTGCCCAGCAGATGCTGGACCTCGAACAGACACACCAGCCGCCGGCCGCCCTGCCCGCCCAGGCCCACACCTCCCCCCTCGCCCCGCCGACACCGTCCTGGGCCTTGCCGGCACCCCTGCCCGCAACCCTCACCGACCGCGGCAACGCCAAGCTGTTCGTCAAGCTCTACCGCGATCAGTTCCGCCACGTCGAAGGCCTGGGCTGGTTCTGCTGGGACGGCTACCGCTGGAAGCGCACCGGCGGCGAGAAAGCCGCCCTGTGGGCCGCGGGCGAGATGGCCGAAGACATGCCCGACACCGACCCCCGCGGACTCTTCAGCGACCGCGAGCTCCACCACCACAAAAAGCGCACCCTCTCGACCACCGGCATGAAGGCCCTCCTCACCCAGGCCAAAGCCTCCCCGGACCTGTCCGTCGACCCCGACACCCTCGACGGCGACCCCTACGCTCTATGCACCCCCGCCGGCGTCGTCGACCTGAACACCGGCCAGCTGCGCAAGCCCGATCCCACCCGCGACTTCCACTCCCGCGCCACCAGCGTCGCCCCCCAGCAGACAGGGACACCACGCTGGCACCGCTTCCTGTACGACACCTTCGGCGACGACGCCGAAGGCCAGGAAATGATCGACTTCCTGCACCTGCTGCTCGGCTACTCCATCACCGGCGATGTCGGCGCCCAGGTCCTGCCCTTCCTCCACGGCCACGGCAAAAACGGCAAGAGCGTCCTGCTGGACGTCATGATCCAGATCCTGGGCGACTACGCGGACGCCGCCCCGCCCGGATTCCTCATGGACCGCGGCGCGTTCTCCGAGCACTCCACCGAACTCACCGAACTCCACGGCCGCCGCCTGATCGTCTGCAGCGAGCTCAAGCCCAACGACAAGTTCGACGAAGCCCGCGTTCGCCTCCTGACCGGCGGAGACAAGATCAAAGCCCGCCGGATGCGGCAGGACTACTTCTCCTTCAGCCCCACCCACCACCTGTGGCTGCTCGGCAATCACCGCCCCGAGGTCTCCACCGGCGGGTTCGCGTTCTGGCGCCGTATCCGCCTGCTGCCCTTCGAGCGCACCGTCCCCGACCACCGCAAGATCGACAACCTGGCGCTCGAACTCGTCCGCGACGAAGGCCCCGGCATCCTGCAGTGGCTCATCGAAGGCGCCCGCCGCTACCTCACCACCCGTGACAACCTCGAAGGACCCGACCGCGTCCGCATCGCCACCAGCGCCTACGCCAACACCGAGGACCACATCGGCCGCTTCCTCACAGAATGCTGCACCCGCGACCTCGAGGCCCAGCCCGACCTGCGCGTCGAACAGGGCCTCCTGTACGCCGCCTACGCCTCCTGGTGCAGCACCGGCGAAGGCATCCGCCCCGCCGGAACCCGCGCCTTCGCCACCCGCGTCAGGCAGGAAGTCGGCCTCGCCTCACCCACCGACATGATCAAATCCAACGGCCGCAAGTACTACCCCGGCCTTGCCCTGCTGGACACCCCCTCATGAACCAACTCCCGCCCCCCTCACGCGAACTGCCACACACCAGCCCCGGCCCCCAGCCGTCTCTACCCACCCGCATGCGCCCCACCTACCATGGAACCGCAGGGCCACGTCCAGAAGCGGGCGGAACACCACACCACGAGGCGGGCCGCCGGCCGGCCCAGCAGACGAAGGAGGGGCAACAGCCATGAGCTCGCTACTGACCGAGGGCGATCTCACCCACGAAGAACACGTCGTGTGGCTGGAAGACCCCGAAAACTTCGACTACGTCCGCCAGGCCCTCGACAAGACCCGCCGCCGCAACACCAAACCCCCCTACGCGCGCGACGGCCGCATGGTCGGCTACGCCCTCCTCGACGACCAGGCCGAACCCGACCCCGACAGCGGCCTGTACAAACGCCGCGTCTTCTTCCTCCTCCCGCACGACCGCGACAGCCTCCCCGGCGGCCTCTACCGCGAAGGCGCCCCCGGCGAAGCCGTCGACCCGCGCACCATCGAGGTGAAGAAGGTGGGGGAGAAGACCCCACGCTCCCAGAGCGGACCGGCTGCCATAACCAGCTCCCGCTCCTGACCGATCGCGGACGGGTACGCGGTCGCCTTACTGATGGTCAAGCCCTTCAACTGCCCTGGGTCGAGGTCCATGGTCGGCGCGTCTACGGGTGCTCGGAGACCAAGCTCGGCGACAAGTTCGACGAGGGGAGGGCGAAGTTTCGCGACGGTCCGCCGACTCCGTCGGCGGAAACTTCGAGGTTAACGTTTAGGTCAGCGCGGCCAGATGAGACCACCAGGCGCCGTCATAGGTCCGGCGCGGCGGGCGGCCTTCCGGACCGGGCGATGCGACGTCGACCGAGCCACGGCGGACCGCTCACGCCTCGCAGGTCACATGGCAGGCGTACGGCTATGACGGCGTCAGCATCAGGGAGCGGGAGACCGGCCGTAGCCCGGACGCATGTCAGGTGGCCTGTGGCTTTGTAGGTGAGAGTCACCGACCAGAGCCACCCGGCCCAGATATTCTCCTGCCAGCAGGCAGCGCAATGGGGGAGGGCTGGTCCGCATGCGGTTCATCTTCGTTCACGGGACTGGAGTGCGCCGGGAGCGCTTCGACAAGTTGGCCCCCATCGTGGCGTCGGGCTTGACCGCGCGCTTCCCCGGCTCAGAACTCGTGCCCTGTTACTGGGGGGATGCTTTTGGCGCGGACCTTAGTGCCGGTGGTGCTTCGATACCGGGGGTGGACGGGACGCGTGGCGTGGCGGCGGTCGGCCCGCTCGACCATGAGATCGCAGAGTGGCTGCTCCTGCTGATGGACCCGCTCTGTGAGTTGCGTGTCCTGGCGACGACCGCGCCGGCGGGCGACGAAGGGCTGCAGATGCCGGGCGTCCGAGCTGCGGGGGAGGAGATCGCTGACCGGGTCGCCAAGCTGCAAGGCGACCCTCCGCCTGGCGAACTGACGTTGTTGCTCCAATCCACCGGTATCGCGGCGAGCTACCCGGCAGCCGTCGAAACAATTGCAGGTTCGTCGGAGTTCGCCGGCGCATGCGATGTGGCTTCCGATGCCCTGGCCGTCCGCGAACTCGCAGCGACCGCATCCCGCGCGGTCGTCGCCCAGGCGCTCAGCGCAGCCGGGAATGAGGCTCTGTGTACCGGTGATGAGCGAGACAGGCTGGTGGACCTCGTTGGCGCTCAGCTGGGCGGCACTGGGCGCTTCCCGGGCGGCCGCGTCGCGGCCGTACTCGGCGGGTTGGCCCTGCGGCTGACCACTCAGCCCGCACTCGATCATTGGAGGGCGCCGCTGACCACCGGATCGGCACCGGCGCTTGGCGACATCCTGCGGTATCAGACCCGTGGTCGCCCCCTCCGCGACTATTTGGAAAGTGTGATCAAGGAGAGCTCTGAGCCGACTGTTGTGATCGGGCACAGCCTGGGCGGCATCGCTCTGGTGGACCTCTATGCGCTGGCGGCCATCGACCGGAGACCGCTGCCGGAGGCTCAACTACTGGTGACTGTCGGCTCGCAGGCCCCCTTCCTGCATGAACTGGGCGCCCTCACCGGATTGCCACCGACTGCCGGACTGCCACCTGGTTTCCCGCGTTGGCTCAATGTCTTCGACCGCAAGGACCTCCTCGCGTACCGGGCCGAACCGGTCTTCCCGGGAGACCCCCGGGTCATCGACCATGAGGTGAGCAGCCGGCAGCCATTTCCCCTCAGCCACAGCGCGTACTGGAAACTCGATGCACTGTACGACCGGATTGCGGAGGAGATTGAGGCGCCACGGTGATCTCCGACGGGAACGAAGAGATTGATCCGCACCGCGTCTTCGCACTGGTCGTGGGCATCGAGTCATACGGCATCAGCCACCAGTGGGACCTGCCCGGCGCGGCTCGCGACGCCATACGGTTCGCCGAGTGGTTAACCGGCCCCGCCGGCGTCCCAGCCGAACAAGTGAACCTGCTCCTCTCCCCCCTTGACCGGACCCGGCAAAAGACAGCGCACCGGAGTTACCTCTCGCCGACTCAGGAGAACGTCGAGCGAATCCTCTTCAAGGAACTGCCGGCGTGTGACGGCGATCTGCTATGGATCTACTGGGCCGGACACGGCTACCTCGACCAGACCCACCAGATGCTCCTCCCGTACGCGGACGCGACCCGTGACTGGACTGCCCATCTCAATCTTGAGGCGGCGCTGCGCTGGTGGAAGGGATCCGGACCAGCCGACGACCGGTTCCGCCGCCAGATAGCGATTGGCGACGCCTGCCGGGTCGACGCTCGCGCGGCGCGTGGGCTCAACTTCGGCGAGAAAGACTACGGGGCACGCCCACCGGCCCCGGAGCGCCGCCAGCTCACGCTATACGCCTCGCACGCCGGTGAGGTCGCACAGAACCTCGCCGACCGGGGCGCCGGCCAGTTCACTGACACCCTGATGCGGCGGCTTACCAAGACCACCCTGCACGAGAGCGTGCACGGACTCGTTGGCATCGCCCGCTCCGTACAGGCCGACTTCCAGCTGCTGCGCACCCAGGGACTGGCCTGGCAGCACCCGCAGTTCGTTATCGGCCGCGACTGGAGCGGTTCCACGATCTTCGGGGATCGCTGGACCGATCCCGACTTGGCGGGACCCGGAGCCCCGTGTCTCGACCAGCTTGCCTGGAAGGAACTCGTACCGCTCCTGCGCGGGCGCATGCCTCCCGCCCACACATACGACGCCTACCGCTGGGCCTTCGACATCACAGGCTGCGCCTTTCCCGCCCACCGCGGCCTCCCGTCCGGCGGCCTGATGGCTATCGCCCACGACCTCGACGCCCGGCAGGGCAGACAGCGGCACATGCCCCTGGCTCTGCCCTTCATCCGCTATCTCGCCGCCCGTTCGCTGGAACCTGCATGGACACAAGCGGCTGATGCCTGGGTCGACACCACCCACGAACGCCTCGGCTCGGCACCCGTCCCAGCTCCTCCCGAGCCAGATCCGGAACCTCCGGGTCTGCATGTACAGCTGACGGAGGACGCGGAAAGCGATGGCGCCCACTGGGTATGCATGTGGCTCCACCGTGAGGGAGCCTTCGAAGCTGTTTGGGAGTCCGACCGGCCCCTGGTGCTGACGGAGGTGCAAGACCGCCTGGCCCATCAGTTGCTTGCAGAGCATGCGGTTGGGCCGGTGCGCATCGAATTCCACGTACCGTACGGGCTGCTGGAGGAGGAATTCGAGTGCTGGCGGCTGCCCATCGGCAGACGAGGCAAGGAGATCGAACTCGGCTGTCACTACGAAGTCCTGGTGCGCTGCCCGGACGAACGCAACGGTGTGGCGGGGGAGGCCTGGCGGCGCAAGTGGCAGTGGTTCAAGACCCATGGCGGCAGTGATCCGAAAGCCGTGCACGAGCTGGGCGACGGCGATGTCTGCGACAACCTGGGCGTGGTTCTGCAGGCCACTGACCCGCCGGTGTGTGTGCTGGCCGAAGTCTCCGAGAGCCACCTGGTGGACACGCTCGACGCTGTACTGGACGCCGGAGTGCCCATCGCTGTCTGGCCACGCCGCGGATACGCAACACCAGCCCGCGGCGGTCTGATGACGGTCCTTGCCGGCACAGAGCGAATGGACGTCGGCAGGCTTCCCGGCTTGCTGAGGGCACTGCGTATTGCCGTGCCCGGAGGTCAAGCGGACGGGGTGCGACAATCCTCGTTCTCCGTGGCACTGATGTGGGACGACCCCGAACGCGTACCTGAAAGGCGGCCGCTGTCGTGACAGCGAAGGAATGGTGGATCTACCAGGGCCCGGGAACCATCCAGCAGAAGAACGAACGACTGGCCGACCAGCGACCCCCCTGGCGGGACTTCATGGGAGTACGGGATCCCGACTACACGCCGCCGGGCGTCGACGACCCCGCCTGGCAGGAGACGCACCACCGAGGCACTGGATATGTGCCGGACACTGCCGAGAAGGACGCGGTCAATACAGCCCTGTATCTGCGACGACCGCTGCTGGTCACCGGAAAACCCGGCCTCGGTAAATCCACCCTCGCGTACAGCATCGCCGCCGACCTGGGACTCGGCCCCGTACTGCACTGGCCGATCACCAGCCGCACTGCTTTGCGCGATGGCCTGTACCAGTACGACGCCATCGGCAGACTTCATGACGCCAATCTCCGCAACCTCCAGCAAACACCTGCCATCCCCATCTCCCCGTCCATCGCGCCTTACCTCCGCCTCGGGCCGCTGGGAACTGCGCTGCTGGCGCAGGACCGGCCCCGGGTGCTACTCGTCGACGAGATCGACAAGAGCGACATCGACCTGCCCGGCGATCTACTCACGGTCTTTGAGGAGGGCGCGTTCGAGATCCCCGAGCTAGCGCGGGTTGCGGCACAGCAGCCGGAGGTGAGGATCAGCACTCACGACGATCCACAGGCACGGGTGCGAGTCGAGCGCGGCAAGGTGCAGTGCCGGTCTTTCCCGGTTGTCATCCTCACCAGCAACGGAGAGCGGGATTTTCCGCCACCCTTCCTGCGCCGCTGCATCAGACTGCACATGGAGCCGCCAGGAAAGGAGAAGCTGACACAGATCGTGCGGCAGCGACTGGGGCTGGACTCCACCTCCGACCAGCACTACCAGGAACTCGTCGACGCCTTCATCGACCGACGCATGGACGGCGACCTCGCCACCGACCAACTGCTCAACGCAGTGCAACTGCGCCTGAAGGGAGCATGGCCCGACTCGGACGACCACACACAGTTCCTGGAGACCGTATTGCACCGGCTCACAGGACCCTCGTCAGCGTGAGGACCCTCTGGTGATCGAGGAACTGCTCACAGCACTGGTCGAATCGGGCGCCGACGCAGGTCCGGAGGAACTGGCAGACATCCTGTGGCTGGCCACGCACATCAGCACCGAAGGGCGGCAAGCCCCCACGACTGCCAGCGAACCGCCGCCCGATAACGCACAGTTGAGCGCTCCGCCAGCCACTCCAGATCAGGCCGACAGCAGATCCCAGGCCAGCGAACGCCTCTACAGCGCCACGCCCAAGCAGCACGCGAGCGCGGCCGATTCGAATGCTCTCAGCGGCGAAGCAGTCCTGGTTCGGCGAGCCATGGCCCTGGATAACCCTCTCGGCGTTATGCGGGCACTGCGCCCCCTTGGCCGCCGAACCGTACCCGGCGTCACCAGGATGGAGCTGGACGAGGAACTCAGCGTCGACAACAGTGCCGAACAGGGCATCGTGGTGCCGGTCCTGAAGCCGCAACGCGGTCGCTGGCTCGACCTAGCCCTGGTCATCGACACACACCATTCGATGCTGCTGTGGCACGACCTTGTCAGCGAGCTGTGCCGCACCATCGCTCAGACGGGCATCTTCCGCGACGTACGGGTGTGGTTCCTCAGCGGTACCGAGGCGGGAGGCACGCCGACTGTCGCCCGCGCGGCCGGCGGTGACTCCCGCCGCCCGCAGGAAGTGGCCGATCCGTCCGGACACCGTCTGGTCCTGGTAGTCACGGACATGGTCGCTCAGGGCTGGAGCGGCGCCAACCTTGAGGCTGTCCTGCGGCAATGGGCAGCGCACAACCCGCTGGCCCTCCTGAACGTGCTTCCCCGCCGTCTATGGAGCCGGGGCGCGGTGCCCCCTTCGGGACTGCTCGTGAGAGCCGCTCGGCCAGCGGCCCCCAACGTATCGTGGCGCCTGGCTGCTACAGCGCCACGCGGTGGTCGCGATCGGTTGAGCAGCAGGCGCCGAGACCGCGAGCGGCTCGCGGGCAGCATTGCCATCCCCATGCTGGAAGCAACCCCGACGGGACTCAGGGCACTGGCATTGCTGGTCGCCGGCGAAGGACGCTGGAGCAGGCTGCCAAGTCTGACGATCAGCCGGACGCCAACGAGTGTGGAGCCAGCAGCGGCTCCAGTCCTTTCCTCATCCCCGAAGCCCGACGTGACACAAGCCCTTCGCCGCTTCCAGGAGAGCGCGTCGCCCATCGCCCAAGAGCTGGCGGGCTATCTGTCCGCCGTTCCGCTGACCCTTCCCGTGATGACGCTCGTGCGCCGGGCCATGCTCCCGCACTCCGAACACGGCCACATCGTGGAAGTGGCCCTGGGTGGGCTCTTTGAACCCTGGCAGGGCGGACACCGCACGCTCGACATGGCGCACCATCAGTTCGAATTTTTGCCCGGAGTCCGCGAGGCACTACTCGGCGCCCAACTCCGCCAGGAGATCACCACCGTTCAGGAGCTCGTCCGCCGGGACGTAGCTGAGTACCTCCAACGGCTGCCACAAGGGCTCGGCGGTGACTTCCCGGCCCTGCGCACCACGGCCGATGACTCGGGAACGCGGAAGATCGGCCTGGGAGCCATCCCCTTCGCACAATCAGCCTCGCCCCGCGGGACGCCGATCTCGCAGACACAACCACTATCGCTGGGCATACACACAACAGCGCTTGCGGGCGATGAAGCGGATCAGATCTCAACATACGTAGAGCGTGAGCACGATGCTCCCTTGCGAGACATCGTCCACGCAGGCCCCTGGCAGGAGCGCCGCACAGTCCTTGTTCTCGTGGGCAATGAGGACTCGGGTAAGACGCGCTCTGCCTGGGAGGCAGTCCGCACTCTTCCGGAGGGCTGGGTTTTGTGGGCGCCTCCTACAGCCCAGGATCTAGAGATGGGGATGCCGCTGATCCGCCCAAGGACGGTGATATGGCTCGACAACCTGGAGCGATTCTGGGGGGTCGACCTTACTCAGTACGACGGCACGCAGCCGCCAGTCATGATCGTGGCTACCATGCGGTCCCATTACTGGGAACGCGCGAATTCGGACGTTTTCAAAAGACGTGCGATTGTCATCCACGTCCCCGACCGCGTGAGCGAACGGGAGGCAGCGAACCTCGGCCGCCGGCCATCCCGAAGCACACTACTCCAAGAGGCCAAGGCGCAGTTCGCATTTAGAATCCCCGGCGGTGCCATGGCAATGGCTTCTTTCCATGTGCCCGGGGACCATGCGCACCTTGTAACGTACAACCGCACGGACGCGATGGCACGAACTTGGGATGTGGAGACGGGCCGTACGGTCGGCACACCTTTTAGATTGAAAGCATCTGGAATCGTGGCAATCGCCACTGTCCCGCAGCGTAAGGGCTCCCCACTCATCGCGGGGATCAACTACGCGGGGGAAGTGCGTCTATGGGATTCACGCGACGGAAGTTCACTCGGCATCCGATACGTTATTCATCCTGCAGGCGTTCTGTCGATGACAGGATTCCCGAACGCAGATGGATCCCCGCTGCTTGTTACAACCGGATACGGCGGGAGGGTTCACCTCTGGGATGCAAGGAACGGCACTCCATTCGGCAGAACAAACTGGACCGGCACATTCCCCGGACGCGCCATGACTTCCCTTGTTGATTCAACTGGGCGACGGCACCTAGCAACAGCGGACTATAGCGGTGCCGTGTGGCTATGGGATCTGCAATACCAACCCCCAGCTCACCGTGAAATATGCGCCATCCGCCCGCCAGAGGTATTGGCTATGGCTGGCATCGACAGGCCCGGTCAGCACAGTCTTCTCGCCACCGTCGGATATGACGATGTCATTCGGGTGTGGGATCCTCTCGCAGCGCCTAGTTCTAGCCGACCCAAAGCTGATGATCCCTCTTTAACGAGTGATCGTGGGTTCTGGTCGTACAAGGAGATCGCGGCGCTCATCGAGGTGCAGCCAGACACCGTGCGGTCGTACCGCAAGCACGGACTGCTGCCGCCGCCCGACCACGTGGAGAGCGGAAAGCCCTACTGGTACACGGACACTGTCCGGACCTGGGTGGCCTCTCGTCTAGGAAGCCGCGACCCCAGAGCCGACTGAGTCGTAGCGGGAGAGGGGGCCCAGCTGCCCGATGATCCGCGCCTCCCGCGCCAGGTCGTACGGCGCCCGGTCGACTCTCCCGCGGGGCACGGCCCGCCCTCGCTCGCGGCCCCCGACGGGGGCATGCCCCCGCTGACCAACAGGGGCGACAACGTGGCCAATGCACGTTCGAGGGCGGCATAGTTGGGAGATGGCCGATGACACAAGAGGCAGTCACGTCGTGTGGATTTCGCTGGCTTCGTTGCTGAACGCCACGCATGCGCTCGTCCGGTCGCTCACAGCGCGGGACATCAGCCGACTCAGAGTCCGATCCGGTGAACACCTGGCCGCGATCCTCACCACCGCTTTCTTCGGCCGGCCTCCCACAGGGATCGAGCCGGGGGATGGGCCAGACCTGGTCTTCGCCGCGACCGAGGAGGGCAAATCCCCGGCCGTTCTTGTTGAGGTCAAGTCCCTGCCCGGTGAGTTCCGCCGGTACGAGGCGAGGTTGGAGCAGGCCGGAGATGAGGCGGAGCAGGCACATCAGGTCTCGGTCACCTCGGTCAACGATGTCCTGACCGACCATTGCCTCCACTGGATCGAGGAGGCGAAGGGCCAACTCGCCCGGAAAGCGGCTCTCGGAGCCCACGTGGCCAAGCACGTCTTTCTCATTGCGCACTTCCTCGACTACCCGACGGTGGAGTGCCTGGAGAACGAGGTCTTTTTGGCCCACACCCTGGCGCCCTTGCCTGATCTTGGCGATGTGGACGTGGTGTGGCTGCTCTTTGCGCCGACCCATCTCGTCGTTTGGTCGGTGCAGGACGGGCAGTGGTCGGATTCAGTGTTCACCGGCGCGGACCCGGCTGATGTGGACTTGCTCCATGGTGTGGGCGGACACATGACGTTCCTTCAGGATGTCGAAGCGCTGTTCCTGGAAGAGATCGGATATGACAAGGGATCGCCGTACCTCTTCGCCCTGGACGCGGGACCCGCAGAGGAATGAGACTCGGTCTACCCGGCGCCGGAGAACGCGATGGGACACGAGGCGACTGGGGTGACGGACTCGGCTCGGGAAAGGTCGACGATCATGGCGACACCGTCAACCTTGACCACAACCGCGCCCCGGCGGGCCGAGACGACCTCCCCGCACAGTGTGGTGGTGCCTTGCCGGATCATCAGCCCGGGAGGGTCTCTGGGAGGGGCGTACCAGGTCACGCCGACCGCCGTGACGAGCAGGGCTGTGCACAGGCACGTCAGGGTGATCCCTGTAGGGCCGCTACGGGATCTTGCTTCTGCTCCGTCGGCCCTTGTACGAGTAGAAGGTGATGACGCCCGCGGCTGCTTCTGTGTCGGCGGCCGCCTAGTGCGGTGATCCGCCGGTGCCTGATGATCACTGCACGAGTCGGCGGTCCTCACTACCCGGCCGTGATCAGCCACGAAGGGTTTCTGCGTCTCGCCGCCGACGGTGGATCAGCTCGTCAGCGTGGGAAGTCGCGGTGGTACCGATGACGCCACTCGGCGAGTTCGGTGAGTGCCTGGTCCACGGTGATGTTCCGGAAGGCTGGTGCCAGGCGGGCGCGTAGGTCCGTGTCTGCGGAGATCTCGGCGAACAGTCCGCAGTCGTCTTCCCCCCAGCGGCCTACGAACAGGTACCGCCCTGGCCAGGGCATGATGGCACGGCGACGCGGGGCGGCGCTGTCGTAGGCGAACAGCGATGCCAAGAACTCGAAGCGGTCGCAGGCGGCATCGACGGCTTCGTCGTTCGGCTCGACGCTGCGGAGGACTTCCGCCGTTTCTTGGCGCAGGTAGTGGGAGGCGGGGTACTTCCACGCTTGCTGGGGGTCGAGCCGGCAGAATCGGTCGAGGCTGTTCTTGGGCAGTACATCCCAGGAGTTGAGAAAGATGGCTGCCTCTTCGGGGTCCTGGCGGAGGGGTGATTTGAAGACGGGTCTGGTGAGGATGGTTCCGATGAATTCCTCGCGCCCGGCGATCACGGCTGCGACGCCCATGGTCCAGACAGCGAGAAGCGCGGGGTAGTGGCGGAGTGCTTCAAGGGCTCCGTTGTGGCTGGCGGGGAGTGTCTGGCGTAGGCGGGCGAGGCGTTGGACGGTTCGTACCCACAGGGCGTCGTGTGTGCCGTCGTCGTGGAAGGCGCCTGCGGCTAGGAGGTGCAGGAGGGTGTCGGCGTCGCGTCGGTAGCCGGCGGCGTTCTGCTCGAACACGTCACCGTGCAGCGGGTAGTTGTTATGTGTGGCACGACTGATCACCAGGTCGGTTGCCCGGGTGACGAGATCGTGTGCGGCGTACTGGGTCGGCCAGGGAGCGCTTGAGCTGGGCGACGGCCATCTCGCGCGTAGGCGGGACCTCGGCGAGTTTGTCCAAGGCGTCGAGGCGCCGTACGAGGTCGGGGAAGAACTCGTCGGCTGTGGCACCGGTGATGACGGCCGCGCCGTGACGGGCTGCCAGATCTTGCGCGTTGGCGCCTGTGGTGCCGTACTGCGACCAGAACATCGGGTAGCGGCGGGAGCGGAGCCCGGTGATGGCTTCCACCAGGGCCTTGTCCCAGTCGGCGGACCAGCCGCAGATGATCAACCCGTACTCGTCGAAGACGCGCTCGAGGAAGGCTGCCTGGTCCGCGGGGTAGGTGCCGAGTTCCTCGTCGGTGTTGAGCGACTCGTAGTCCAGGTAGTCGCCGTGCACCTTGATGACCGTCACGGCCCGGTGCTGCAGGGGTGCTGCGCTGGCGTACTCCTCCGGCCGGTGGATGACTTGCGGGGTGATGCCGGCCTCCTCCAGCGCGCGCTCGGTGAGCCGGTCGAAGTTGGTGGTGATGATCACCCCGATGCTCCCGCGGCGCACGAGTTCGGCGATGGCGCGGTGCGCTGCGCCGGGCCGCTTGTCGTCCGCGTCGTCAGGATCGGCGTCGAAGTATCCCGACAACAGCGCCTGCCGCGCGGCGGGGGTGCTCCCGAGCGAGGCGAGGAGCGTGGAGTACCCGAGGGGGCCGGTGCCGTGGGCGTCCCACCAGGCCTCGGGATCCTGCGCGGCGTCCTCGCCCGCTGTGCCGGATTCCGGTTCGTCCGCGGTGGCTGCCCTGCGGACCAGGTCCGTGACGACGCCCCAGCCGGTCTTGATCCCGGCGCCCATCGAGACGCCGGCGCCCAGGAGAAGGGCGTACACGCGCGGACTGGTGTGCACGCTGGTGGCCAGTGCCACCATGGGGTCGAGGGCGTTTCCCGGCGGAACCACCAGTGCGGCAGGGCTCGTTGGTGTACTGCTCGACGTCATGACGGCGGTGCCCCTTCCCGGACCGTAGCCGGGCCCGGGGCCCGGTGTTTCGGAGGCCAACTCTATCAAAGTTTACGTCACTCTGACGATAATGGGAGGGTCTGCGGTATCCGGCCCTCGTCATCTGGTGGGTAGCCACTTCATGTGACAAATCCGCGAAGGATCACTGTATGAGTGATGCGTTGCGCTGCTGGTCTAGTGATCGTTGCGGGATCTCTAGTCGTCGTGGCGAATTGACCTGAGCTGGGATTTCCGTGGAGGTTGAAGAGCCAAGGGGCCCTCTGAAGTGCTAGTTCAGTGATCGTTCCGGAATCCAGTGATCGTCGAAAGATTCGCTATTGCCGGGTGGAGTAGGCGGAGCGAGTCTGTGCTGGTCAGAGGGGTGTGGGGGAGTGAGGTGGGCCGAGAGCGCGGCTGTGGGCATGGTCGGTGGTGACAAGCTGGTTGGCTGGCCTCGTGCAAGGTGTCCGTCGTACCGTTTCCCGGTGTGTGTCAGTGCCAGCTCCTGGGCTGTGGACATGACGTCAGCGAGGCCCGAGCGTTCGGTCGGTGAACTCCTGGGCGATCTCGCCCGGTTGCATCTGGGCGCCTGGGTGGCCGGCGACGCGGCGGGCTTGGACGAGGCCTGGACCGACGGCATCCTGCCCGACCTGGGATTCCGGTACGGGGCTTACGAGTTCTGTACGAGTGGGGCTGCGCCGCCTGACCGCACGAGCTCCCGCCCGCAACACCGTGCTGTCTTTCACCGTCTCCACGGCATGGCAGAGGGCCGACCTGGTCGCAGGTCGGCCCTAAGGGTTGGGCCGGGTGCTGCCACGCACGCCGTGCCCGAAGGTTCTGTCCCGATCGGTAGGGAGGAGTCCGCAGCCGCCGGGGGAGTTGGAACCTGTCATTTGGAGCGTCGCATCCCTGCCTGTAGGGGTGCAAGCGCGCCGTGCCGAAGCTGGGTCGCAGGCGCATCAATCGTACGGAGCTCCGTACACCGCGCGAGAACATTGCAGGTCAGCGGGGCTGATCCGCGTGGATTGCTTACGGAGCCTGCCAACAGAACTGCCAAGGGGCCCGTAGACGCATCAACTGCTGGGTCCCTGCAGGCGGTAGGGCACCATGGCACATAGACCCCTTGGACGTGCCACCGTCCAGGTGTGGTGAGGAGTCCGCAGCCACCGGCGGCAACACGCACGAGTGCAGCCGCCTGATCAACAACAGGGAGTTCGCATGAGCCGCAAACGCCATGCCGCGGGGGGCCGTACGCCCGCCCCGCACCGTCTCACCGGAACCGAGACCGCCGTCATCATCGTCATCGTCCTGACCAGCATCGCACTCGCGTGGGGCGGCATGGATCCGGGCACCGTCCTCCAACCGCTCGCCGGTGCCGGTCTGATCGCGGTGGGGGCCGTGGTGACACTGCGCTTCGGCCGCCGGGTCCCGTTGTCCCTGCCGATAGTGTGAGGGGGCGTCATGGGACGTCCTGAGAAGCCGATCGCCACGCTCAACCTGGGTCTCCTGACTCTCGCCGGGTGGCTGCGAGAGATCCGTACCAACGCCCAGCTCACGTATGTCGAGCTCGCGGCGAGGACGGGCAACGCGTACTCGGCCACCACGCTGCAGCGCGCTGCGAGCGGCAAGCGCGTCCCGCGCCTGCCGGTGGTGGAGGCGTATGCCGTTGCCTGCGGCGGATCGCTGGAGCAGGCCCGTCGCCGCTGGCGCCACGCGCGCGCCGTGGAGCACAGCGCTGCGCTTGCGTTCGGTAGCGCGCCCCGACCCCGACTGGTCGAGAATGCGGCGGAACTACGTGCCGCTCTGCGCGAGATGTACCACCGGGCTGGTGCGATGCCACTGCGCGAGATGGAACGCCGGGCGGGCCTGGGGCGTCTGCCGCGCAGCACGATGCGCCGCATGCTCGAGGGCACCACCATGCTCAGCAAGGACCAGATGTTGGCCTTCCTCACGGTCTGTGACGTGCCCGAGCGTGAGCACCAGGACTGGTTGGACGCTCTGTCCCGGGTGTGGGACAAGAGGCACTCCTGGTACGACAACGAACTCTTCAAGAACCTGCACAAGCCCAACGAGTGGAACCATCGGATCGAACGCAAGCCCCCGTCAGGCCGGGGCCGCTCGACGAGCAACGCGGACGCGCAGCGTTCGCAGATCGCTCGCGGCCGCCCTGCCAACAAGAACGGAAGGCGGCTGAAGCTCGGTGTCGCGACTACCGGGTAAGAGCGATTGAGCACGCCGGTGGGCGGCCTCGACCTAGAGGCCGCCCACCAGCGAGGCTGAACGCGACCGTCAGCGGCGGTCGGTGGGTGCGGCCGAGTCCGCAGGGGGCAGCTGGCGCCCCCGCCGTGGTCCAGGTGGCCGGAGACGAACAGGGGGACTGAGAGGTCCTGCGAGTCTCGGCACGCCTTCTGATACGTCGTAAAATCGGAGAGGCGGCCGGGTGAACCATCCGCTCAATCTTCGAGTTTCGAGGAGAGCGTTTATGGCGCCGAACATACCCCCCGCAGCAGCTCGACAGGTTGCCGATGCCCACGGTGGGCACCTCTCCGCCTTCATCCAACGTCGCTCGCAGGGCATCGGGCAGCAGTGTCCCTGGGATCTAATCACCTTCGATGATCCGACGGACGAGCGTCTGTCTGCCGCCGCCTGGATCATTGCCGACGCGATCATGAGAGCCCGTACCGGTCTAGACACCCCCGCATATGATCTTTGGCGCAACGCCACCCTGGCCGGTACGCCTCTGGCTGAGCCGAGCAAGTCGCATGTGTTGTCCTACGCCAAGCCCGTATTCAGGCCGAGCCCGGGGAAACTGAAGGGGAAGAGCCACGGCGTGCCCGGATACGTCAGCGAATGGCTGTGGTACCTCCTGACCGCCGAGCTCCCGCCGGAGACGGACCGGACCGTCGAGATCCTCCTGGTGCCCTCGACCACCGTCACCGACAGCGGCGTCGACGGTTTCATCATCCACCGTCTCACAGGCACCCCGGCGCAGTTCGAGTACCGGATGTGGGAAACGAAGAAGTACACCGGAGCCGATGATGACGTCGACCCCACCATCCGCGGCGCCTGGCAGCAACTGCACACCAACGGCGCTGACTATCTGGCAGCCATCGCCTGGGGCGACAAGCACCTCGCGCCGGACAGCCGCGGGTTTATCAGCACTCTGGTACCACGATGGCTCAACGCTGACCCGAGCAGTAATGGCGGCGTCAGCGTCGCCATCAACGAGAGTGCCACCCCCGACAAGGCATTCCACACCTCGCACGACCATCTGCCCACCCATACTCACCCAGGAGCCTTGAACGGCCTGATCGTGGCCGTTGACGACTTCGAGGCATTCGCCACCACCGTCCGGGAGTATGTGTGGACCGCACTGTAAACCGAGATGTCCTCGCCGCGGCACTCGGCGACTACCGCGCGGGGCTACTTCCGACCGCCGACGAGCTGATGTCCCTGATCGCAGGCGCCGAGATCGCCGCTGTGCGTTCCAAGTTCGACATCTCCGACGAGCTGTTGCGCACCGCCTGGTTCCTCCACGGCATCACCGCCGCTGCCCCCGACACCCCTCAATACAACGCCCGCCAACTGCGCGAGGCCTTCGCCGTCAGCGCACACATCTTCGACCTGGCTTTGGCAGACGAGCGCCGCGACATCATCGAACGACTGCGCCTGGCCTTCGCCGCGCAGATTGGATACCGGCGCTGTGAACAGGACCCCAACGCCACTGCAATCTTCCACCGCGTCGCCCGCTTGGTGCGCATCGATGAGGATCTGCCCGACCACATCGACACGCTTGCGGTCGAGGCCGGGGTCGCCTTCCTCGGCATGCAGCGTGCCCAACTCAACCTTTCCTTGCGCACATGGCGGCGCCAGCTTGCGGACTTGCGCCGCCTGACTGAGCGCCCTTCTCTCAGCGGCACAATGTACGGTCCCGCTGAGGCTGTCATCGAAGCCGTTTACCACCTCAACCGGTTCCTCTCATTCGGCTGGAGCGACGAACTCGATCGCGCACGGGACCATCTGTGGTCGGTCGTCGACCACCGTGTTGGCGGCGGTGACCTGTGGGCCCGCTGGATCGCATCCCACCTTCTGGAACTGCTCGACGACCTGGCTGCCAGCAGCCTCTACACTCTGCTCCCTGACGGAACGCCCCCCGCCGTCGCCCGTACCTTCGCTCTGTCTGATCCGGCCGTGCTAACCCTGTGGCCACCCCAGCGCAAGCTCCTTCATCTCGAACACGGCAACCCGCTCGACCCAGCCACCAGCCGCAGCCTTATCAGTGTGCCTACTAGTGCAGGCAAGACCCTCATGGCGCAGCTCGTGGTCTGCTCCCATCTTGCGCGCTCACCGGGCCGGGTCATCTACGTGTCTCCACTGCGCAGCCTTGGCCGTGAGATGCGCCAAGCCCTCCGCGCCCGACTGCGCCTGCTCGGGCGCCGCCTGGCCGCTGAACAGCCCGACTTCCCCGCGGCCGACCGCGATACCGACATCGCCGCAGACCTGGAGATCCTCACCCCCGAACGTCTGATGCATGCTCTGCGTCACGACCCCGTGCAGACCCTGCAGGACGTAGGTCTGATCGTCATCGACGAGGCTCACCAGATGGCGCAGGACCGTCGCGGCTTTCTCCTGGAAGGCATGCTCGCCTACTGCCAGGTTCACCCGGCAGCTCCGCGCATGGTCCTCCTGTCCGCTGCGATTGGAAACCGCGCGGCCCTGGCTACCTGGCTGGCCCCTGATCTGGCAGAGGGCCACGTGGTTTTCAGTGACGACTGGCGCGGTCCCCGCCGATTGCACGGCATGCTGTCACCGAAGTACATCTCTGCCGACGTCGTCCGCACACCCCGGACAGCCAGCAAGAATCATCCGGGCACCACCCGTGCCACCGTGCCCGTCGCTATGAGGATGAGCCTGCGGCCCACCGCTACCGCGCGGCCCACCGAACTCGTCACAGGGCCGCTCGGGACACGCAGCTTCGACGAGGGGAACCCGCCGAAGTGGAACCGGGAGACGAGGCTGAGCGGGACCGCGGACTACAGCCTGTTCGCCGCCGGCGCCGCATATCTCACCGGTGCCGGCAGCGTCCTCATGATCGTCGGAACACGCAGGGACGCACGCAACACCGCCGTGGCCATCGCCGAGCACCTGCCTGAGCGACCCCAGGCCGCTCAGATCACCGCCTACCTCGCCGATACACTCGGCCCTGAACACCCCCTGGTCTCCTGCGCCAACAAGGGCGTTGCCTACCACCACGCTGGCCTGCCCGACGACGTCCTGTATGCCATAGAGGAGGCCCTGCGCGCCGACCAGATCCGCGCCATCGCCAGCACCAGCACGCTCACCGACGGCGTCAATCTCCCCGTACGCACCGTCATCATTCACAGCAAGGTCGGCGAGGACTTTCTGGCCTATGCCGGCCAACGGCGTATGTCATCGGCTCAACTCCTAAACGCGGTGGGCCGGGCCGGACGCGCGGGGCGCGAGAGCGAGGGCTGGATCCTGCTGACCCGGCCGCGGAAACCCACCAACAACGACTTCGATCTCATGACGCCCGGCGACGACTACCTAGACGTCACCTCAGCCTTGGTGGACGAGAGTGCACTGACCCAACTTGCTGAAGCCGAAGACCTCCTGCGAGAGAGCGCTGACGCGATCTTCGATCTCGCCGGCACGCTTGTAGCCGACTTCGCCGCCTACGTCTGGTTCACCCTGGACGCCCTATCGGCTCTACCCACCCTGGTCGCACCGGACGAACCATTGCGGGCCGTGCACCGCCTCCTCGCCATGCAGCAGCTTGACCCGGAGATCCGCGAACGCTGGCTGAACCTGGCCAACCACGTCGCCGACCAGTACCGAACCGCCGACCCAACCACGCGCCGGTGGTGGACCACGACCGGCACCAGCCTGGGCACCGCCCGCACCCTGGACCACCTGGCCGAGACCCTCGCCGGCGAACTTCTCTCCCAGGCCGATCCTCTCGAACGCGAAACCAATGCTCTCCTGGCAGCCCTCGGCCTGTCTGAGGAATGGACACTTCGCCAAACCCTCGACTTCCTCAACGAGCACCGCGTGTACGACGAACTGATGGCGCTCCCGGAAGCCGAGGGCTGTTGGTCCTTCACTCATCGCGAGGTTCGAGGCGATTCAGTCCTCGTCGACATCTCACGAGCCATCAACGACTGGATGGAGGGCGGCACGATCCCCGCCCTTGCTGCTGCCTGGCTGCCCGACATCTCCCGCGAATGGGCACTCGAACAAGCCGTTGAGAACATCAGCCAGACTTTTGAGCACGTCCTGTCGTGGACGCTCGGTGCGCTGATTAACCTCGTGAACAACCGTCTTCTGGCCGGTGGAGCGCCCATGCGTCTGCGCAGCGACGCCGCCTGGTACCTGCGCCACGGCGTCGACACCGAGCAAGCCATGGCCCTGCTCACCGCCGGAATCGCCTCCCGGCGGCTGGCATACCTCATCGGTGAACAGGCCCAGCTTGAGGACATCCCCGCTACGGAGCTGCGCCCCTGGCTCACGGACCTGCACATCGACGGCTGGAAGCGGGAGTTCGCCGCAAACGAGAACGAGATCGCCGACCTCCTTGAGTACGTACGTCAGCGCCGAGACCTGTTCACTGAACTCCTCGACCACAACCAGACGAGCATTCCCGTGACCGTGGTCGAGGACATCGAGGCCGTCTACCCAGAAGTCACCGTCACGACCGCGGGACCTGGCTCCGTCCCCATGGTCGTCAGGTTGCGTGAACGGCAACTGGCGACTGTCCCAGCCGACAGCCACACCGACGTCGCTGCGGTCCTCGAAAGCGGCCTGGACATCGCTTTTGCGCTCCGTGAGAACCACCTACTCCTGCGGCGGGTCCAGAGCTGAGGAAAATCGATGGCTGCTGTGGCTGCCCTTTCCTTCATACCCTGCCTGGCCTTCGTCCGGATCACTGTCGCCGACTTCCCGCACGGGTCGGCGACAAGCTCTCCGTGTCGACGGTGAACACCAGGGTGAGGACCAGGCGCTGTGCTCAGGTACTCCACCGGACTGAGCACGCCCAGGGTGGAGCGAGGTCGCCGACCAGTACCGAACCGCCGGCCCAACCACGCGCCGGTGGTGGACCACGACCGGCACCAGCCTGGGCACCGCCCGCACCCTGGACCACCTGGCCGAGACCCTCGTCGGCGAACTTCTCTCCCAGGCCGATCCTCTCGAACGCGAAATCAATGCTTTCCTGGCAGCCCTCGGCCTGTCTGAAGAATGGACACTTCGCCAAACCCTCGACTTCCGCCCCGCTGACAGGTGGCTGGCAGAGCAGGGCGTGGGCGAGGCAGGCGCCGTTGGGCGGTCCGCGTGCTGGGGCCGTACCCGGTCCTCCTCGCTGGCCCGGGCCAGGCCGGGATGTGGCTGGCACCGGCACCGGGGGAGTCAGATGGTGTTGAATTCCGCTACCGCCGCCGTGGCCCGCTGGTCTGCCTCTGCTTGCAGGGTCTCCCAGTCGGCGGCTGCCTGGCGTGTTCCCGCCGCGAGGACCGCGGCGCGTACTGCGGTGCGGACATCGCCGGGACCCACCCGCAGCCCGGCCTCCCTGAGGCCCTGGATTTCCGACAGCGCCTGCGCGGCGTCCTGGTCGAGGTCGGGGGCTGCCCCGGCTGGCGGACCCGCGGCGTCCCGGCACAGCACGATGACGTCGATGCGGTTGGGCTCCGCCGCTGCGGTCTTGGAGAGACTGGTCGCCACTTCGGCGATCACGGCGCGGGTGGTGGTGACGGTGAAGCCGGCGTCGGACAGCGACCGCATCAGAGCGCACCAGCCCGTGGTCTGCGACTGATGGAAGCTGAACAGGAGGCAGCCGCCGGGTTTGAGGACGCGCCGGCACTCTCGCCAGACGCGGGCTGCGGTGGCTTGGAATCCGTCAGGGGCGGCGTTCTGTACTTCTTGGACGGCCCGGGTGCTGGGTATGTCCGGGTAGCCCTGGTAGGGGCGCATGGCGCTGAGCCAGGCGTGGAAGAAGTCGGCAAGTTCCGAGTAGTGGACGTTGTCGACGTAGGGGGGGTCGGTGACGATGAGGTCCACGCTGTCGTCGGGGATGTCCGTGCGCGAGGCGTCGCCGGTGGTGGTGTAGGCCGTTGTGGGATTTCGTACGAACTGCTGCCACGTCGTGCTCAGGGGGCGGGCGACGGGCAGCGAGGACTGGTCGGTGGTGAGGATCCGGTTGGCCTCGGCCTTGAAGTCCAGGGGGGTGTTCTTGTACTGGGCCGCTTTGTGCAGCCGGGTGAGGACCCCGGAGAACCCGGCCGATCCCCCCTGGGCGCCCCAGGGGTCTCCTTCGACGCTGCACCGCTCCGGTCGCAGTACGTGGTTGTGGAAGACCGAGCGGACCGGGCCGGTGCCTTCCCCTTTGTAGGAGCAGAAGAGGTTGTGGTGTTCGACGGTTCTGCCGAACGATGCGATGAGCGCCTCGCGTTCCGCGGAGCCCCCGGGGAGATCGCGCAGCGCCGCGCCGATCAGTCCGAGGCTGTAACGCTGGCGTTCGTTGAAGAACCGTTCCCAGGAGTCGTACCCCCAGCGCAGCGCCTGGACGGTGCTGATGCCTTCCTCCAGCGCGCCGAGCGGGCGTACGAGCTCATCGGGGGATGTGTCGGCGAGGGACTTCGCCGCCTTGTCGTACAGGCAGAGGTCGAAGTCGTCGATCGCCCGGTACTCACGCTGGCCGTCGGCGCGCAACACCAACTTCGCGTACATGCGCCGCTCCGGGACGGCGCCGTTCAGCGCAGCAATGACAGGGGTGCGGTGCCCGTGACGGCATGTCATGAACCTTCCGCGTGCGGCCCCTTGGAACGGGAAGGTCAGGCTGCAGGCGGGGCAGTGCCCCCTCTCGTCCTTGCTCAGGTCGGTGACGCAGATGCCCCGGCAGCCCGGGCATACGGCTTGGGCGCGGGGGAATCGGCGCGGGTACGCATGGCGGGCGAAGACCCGGGTGGTGAAGAGCTCCACGTCCTCGCCGCACTCCGGGCAGTACGCGAGGGCCACCCAGAAGTAGTGCAGGACCGGTTCGTTGGAGACGGTGCGGTGCAGTTCCTGGACGGGACGGGCGCACTTTCTGACGACCTGCCCGAAGAGGTCCGCGAGCACCTCTAGATCCCATGGCTGCAGCGCCTGCCGCTGGGTGAGCGTCGCGACGGGGTTGATGTCGCGGCCGACGAGGGCGGCCCCGAGTTTGGCCGCCTCGACAAGAGTGGTGCCCGATCCGGCGAAGGGGTCATAGACGACGAGCCCCCGCAGTCTGGCCGCGGCGTCGGCAACGGAGTCGTCCGGTCCGGACACGGCAGCCAACAGTAAGTGGCGTGCGACGCTGCCCAGGCGCCTCGCCCACCACTTGTGCACGTAGGTCGCGGGCCGGTGCACCTCCTTGCGCCACGACTCGTGCTCGGCGATCCGGCTCCACTCCACTGGCGCCGGCCCGGCCTCGAGGAGTGAGACCGGGGGGATGCCCGCCCCTGGCTTCTCGTTCATGTGTACGCCCCCGGTGGTCCGAACCCGGATCCACCGCCCTCGGATTGGGCCAGGAGCAGGTGACGGCCTGTCAACGTGCGTTACTGTAACGGCAGGTAGTGGGGGGATACCAGGTGGGTGATGGCGCGCGTGACGTATCTGGACTGTCTCGTCCCTCCCGACGCAGACCCGGCCGACTTCTTCGAGCGAGTGCAGGCCCTTCGCATGACGGACCGCGGCCGCACCGTCGATCTCGGCCCGCTGGACCGCGCCACCCTGACCCTGTTGTCCCACGCATTATCGAGTGATCAACGCAGCGTGTACCTGAGCCTCCCGCGCGGGCGCCACGACATGGCCGTGCTGATCGGGATCTACCTCCAGCTCATACGGCGCGGGGCAGAGCTGACCGGCCGATCACCTTGCCCGGTCCCTGACGGACCGGTGGTGATCGTCGGACTGCGCACCAACGTCACCGTACGGCTGGCACAGCTGGCGATCGGCAGGCAGAACCTCTCGCGAGCCCTGCGCATGCAGAGAATCCGCGGTGACGGGCGGGTCGTCGACCTCCAAGGAAAGATCACCAGAGCTGTCGACTCGCCCTCGGGGCTGTTCTACCTCAACACCGCGCTCGGCAGGCCCTCGCTGGGGACCAGCGTCGGCACTGTCGTCATCGACCGCACCAGCATGGCCAACGACCAGTCCTGGGAACGCGCGTTGGCCTGGGCGAGTGAGCACGACGCCGCCCGCGTCGTGGCCGTGGCCGACCTGGGCACCCAGCCGGGCAGCAGCCGGGCCTGGACGCAGTGGCCGTGGACTCCCGCGCTGCGCACCGACGTGCGGCACACTCTCGGGCACCGCCCCGCATACGGCCCCCTGACCAGCAACGCCCTCCTCGCCCACCGCCCGGCAGCCGCACCAAGCGCGGCGGTATACCGCCACGAGCAGCTCGCCGAGCTGTACCGGACGGTCGTGATGGGTGTGGTCGCAGCACGGCGTGTCCACACGTTGGAGCCCTGGCCACAGCCGATCGCCGACGCTGTGCGTCTGCTCAACCTGCTGTGGTCCAGCTGGGGCTCGATCGGGAGGCAAGACGCCTGGCAGGTGCTGATGGGGCGCGGCAGCGGCGCACGGGCGCTGGCCCGCTCGGTGTCCCGCGGGACATTGGAGGGCCGGGCCGGGCCGTGGGGGCTGTTCCGCGAGACCCAATGGCCCGACCTCCGGCGCGCCGTGCTGGACTTGTATGAACTGCTGTACGACGGCAATCCGCGCTGGGACCTGCTGCTTGCGCTGATCGATTGGGCGCGGGCCGATCGGGCAGGCGTCCCCGTTCTCGTCCGCACCCGCTCCCGCTCGGCCGCCGCGGCTGTCGCCGAGGAGCTGGCAGACGCACTCGGCGGTGATGCCGACTCCCTGCTGCTCGCCCCCCGGCCCGGGCCCGCCGCCGGCGGGGGAGCCGGTGCGCTGCACGTGATGCCCTATACGGAACGCCTGGCCTGGGACGCCTCGCCGAGGTTCGAGCTTCACCTCGGTGTCCCCTCGACCTTGCGCACCGGCGTGCTGTTCTCCGGTGCTGCCGATGAACACGTCGCCGTGGTGGAGCAGAGCGAGTACACGTGGCTGGAGCGTTCGGCCGGCCGCGCGCTGCACGGCTGGCACGAGCAGATACGCCAGACTGCCGCGGTGCTGAGGCTGGGTGAGGTACCGCAGCTGGCGACGCCCCCGCTGCCCGTCCCGTACGGCCCCGTCGACCTCTCCGGACCGTCCTCCGCATCAGACGATTCACCCCAGCGTGACAGCCGGATCGCCCTCGACCTCTCGGCGCTCTTCGAGGACTACGACGCCCCGGCCAGGGCCATCAGCACCCCGGCGGCCCCCGGCCGCGGTGCCACAGCGGTGGCGGCGGACGGCCCGGTGACGGCCACGGCCGTGCTCACCGAGCCCGAAGGGGCGGTGCTCTGGCTGCGCAGTGACGAGCAGGTCGACGTCCTCATCGGCCAGCGCTACGCCAGGGTGCCCGTGGCCGCACTCACCCCCGGCAGCCGGCTCCTGCGCGCACGCGGCGACGGGCAGTCCAGACTCCACGACCGGCTCGTCATGGTGATGCACGACAGCGCCGAGGTGACCGCCATGGACACGATGATCGGCTTCTTCCGCCAAGCCATCATCGCCGTGCACGAGCAGCGAGGGTCGTGGCCAAACGTGCTCACCGCCCTGAAGAACCTCGGGAGCGAGGTCTCGTCATGGCAGGCGGTGAGCAAATGGGCCGACGGCAGCGTCATCGCCCCGGAGGACCCCCAAGACATCCACCGGGTTGCCCTGCTGGCCCGGGACACCCGCCTGACCTCGGGAGGCACGTGGCAGCGCCTGGCCCGCATGGCGGAGGAACTACGCCGCTTACACCGGGCGCTGGGCCACACCGCGGCGGCGGCGATGACCGAGGCCGCACGGGGCACGGAAGGCCCCGCGCTGCGCCAGCTGAAGACACTGTGCTCCGGGATCGACGTCTCGGAGGTCCTCGAGGAGTTCGACCTGGTCGTCGTCCGCCGCGTCGGCGGCCAGAAGAGCGTATCCGCGGCCGCCCTGGGCCGCGTGCCAGGCCCCCGCAGCGCAAGCAGCTCACCACAGGAGGCGCCGTGAACGATGCCCGCAACAACCCGCTGGCGCCGCACCCCGACAGTGCTGCGGACAACCAGCGGGAGACGGTGCTGATCGACCACCTGACGCACGTCCTCGCCGACAGGCTCGCCGACCGCAACGGCGCCCCGCACAAACCCCCGTGGACACCACGCGACCACGTGGTCGTCGGAGTGCTGCCCGCCGTCGCGGTCCCGCCGCGACACCTGTCTGCACCAGACGAGGCGACGGCCGACCCGAGCCGCCGGCCCGTCGAATCCCTGCGCGGCACACAAGCGCCCCCGGTCCTGGCACTCGACTTCCGGGTGCACACCGCCCCCGGCCGTAGGACCGCGCAACTCGCCGTCCACTGCCGATTCGCCCTCTACCTGGAAGACATCGCCAGCTACGCCGAGCACATGGAGTACCTGCGCGGCGACGAAGACCCCTCCGACGCACAGACCCGGACAGGAGAGCTGCTGGGCGTCTGGCGCCGCCACGACGTCCACGTGCCCGACCTGGTGATCGACGTGCCGCTCGGGGAAGGCGACCTCGATCCGCACGCGCTCAGCGAGGCCCAGCAGGAGCTGGACCAGGCGGTCCGCCGCGCGGTGGACGCGCACTTCGCCCGCCCCGAGGCCCGTCGCCCGCTCACCGCGGGGCCGCAGGGCCGCCAGGGGCGGCGCAGGCGCAACGTGCTCCCCGCGGAGGCCATGGCCGACGAGGAGGCATTCCACCACCACGTCGCGGCACTGCTGGACCGCGACGCAGCCCCTTGCGCACCCCAGCTGGTGCTGTCCGCGCACGCCCAGGCCCTGGACGGCGGCGACCACCTCATACGCGTCTCCCTGCACAACCAGAGCGACACGGCGCAGAGCGACTGGCAGGACCTCTCCGTGTACGACTGCCGCTTCGCTGTCCTTCCCGGGGACGGCATCAGCATCGTGCCTCAGCGCTTCCACCTCGCCCCCCGCGACTACCGCCTGGAGGAGCTGGCGGAGGTGATCGGTCGCGGCACCGGCTGCGCAGCAGTTCCCCACGGCGTCGGCCTGCGGACCGAGACCCTGCCCGTCCACGTCCAACGCACCGTCGTGCCTCGCCAAGCCGGGGTGCGGCACCCGCGGTGGCATGAGCTCGCCGACGACCCGGCCCCGATCCTGGACTCCGTCGAGGTCGCGATGGCCCGCTACTCCCGGGAGTTCGCCGCCGCCTGCCGTGCAGCTCAGCAGCTGCCGCACCACAAGGCCATCGAAGCCGACCGAGCCCAGTTCGACGACGAGGCCAAGCGGTTCGGCCTCGGCCGCGAGTGCCTGGACCTGGACCCGGACCTCAAACTCGCCTTCCAGCTCGCCAACGAGGTCTTCGCCCGCGTCAACGACGGCCGTCCATACGACAGTTGGCGTCTCTTCCAGCTGGTCTACATCGTTTCCCACCTGCCGGCCCTCGCCGTGCGCGAACACCCGCAGCGGGCAGACCTGCGCGCTGAACTCGACCACACCGACGTACTGTGGTTCCCCGCAGGCGGCGGGAAGACCGAGGCATACCTGGGACTGATCCTCACGGCCCTGTTCTACGACCGGCTGCGAGGAAAACACGCAGGGGTCACCGCCTGGCTGCGCTTCCCGCTGCGCATGCTCAGCGTGCAGCAACTCGACCGCACCCTGCGCATGCTGATCGCCGCCGAAGAACTCCGCGCCGAACGTCGGATCGGATCCCCCCACGACGACCCTTTCGCGCTCGGCTACCTGGCCGGCGGGGCGGGCAGCCCCAACGACCTCCACTGGGAGCGGGGCTGGTGGCGCGGCTGGGAGACCGAGGCCGCCGCCACCCGGACGGGGACCTTCGCCGAAGACCACCTGCGCGACCGGCTCGTGATCACCTGCCCCTACTGCGAGCGCGACAGCGTACGGCTGCGCCTGGACACCGACGCGGTCCGTCTGCACCACGAGTGCGCCGCCTGCAAGCGGATCCTGCCCCTGCACGTGAGCGACGTCGAGGTCTATCGCACCCTGCCCGCGATCGTCATCTCCACCGTCGACAAACTCACCGGGCACAGCTGGTTCCCCGAGTTCACTGCGTTCCAGCACGGACCGAGACACCGCTGCGCCGAGCACGGCTACTTCTCCTTCCCGCGTTTTGGAGCCTGCCTGGCCGGACCGAGCCACTGCACCGCGCCGAGCCAGGGCTACCCGCCAGCCCGCCCGATCAAGGACCCGGTACCGGCACTGACAGTGCAGGACGAGATGCACCTCCTCAAGGAGGAGCTCGGCGCG
Organism: Streptomyces sp. NPDC031474; assembly: GCF_055581185.1. Lineage (NCBI taxonomy): Bacteria > Bacillati > Actinomycetota > Actinomycetes > Kitasatosporales > Streptomycetaceae > Streptomyces > Streptomyces sp. NPDC031474. The sequence continues at coordinate 77,523 of NZ_JBVIJX010000027.1, read as the reverse complement.
TTCAACGCGCACTACGAAGGCATGATCGCTGAACTCCAGTCAGGAGCAGGCAGCGGCCTGCCCAGCAAGATACTGGGCGCCTCCGCCACCATCGAGCAGTACCAGGACCAGCTCCGCCAGCTCTACGGCCGCCGCCCCCGCGCCTTCCCCGCACCGGGATGGACACTCGGCGAGAGCTTCTACACCACCACCCGGCCCGACTTCCGGCGCGTTCACATCGGCGTGCTCCCGCACAAGCGCCGCAAAGCCGACGTCGCCGCGATCGTGCAGGGCGAGCTCCTCACCGAGATCGCCCGGCTCCAGGAAGAGCCCAAGGCCCTGCGCGAGCGCCTCGCCCTGCACGGGCTACCCGACTCGGACCTCCCACGGCTCCTCTTCCCGTACGAGGTCTCCTTGGCCTATGTGAACAGCAAGCAGCACGGCACCCAGCTCGACGAGGAGCTCGGCCAGCTCTCCGACGACCTGCAGCACGCCGGACTCGACCGCGTCGAGCACGCAGTGCTCACCGGCGAAGTCCCGGTCCCCGACCTCGCCGCGGCCATCGCCCGGGTCCAACGCGAGCACCTGGACACCCCGCGAGGAGAGCGGCTGCGCGCCCTGGTCGGCACCAGCGTGCTCAGCCACGGGGTGGACCTCGAGCGTCTCAACCTCCTGGTCCTGGCCGGCATGCCGCCGACCGCCGCCGACTACATCCAGGTCACCGCCCGGGCCGGGCGGACCCACGCAGGCCTCGTCGTCACCGTCTACGACCCCGTCTCGCGCCGCGAACGCTCCATGTTCTCCAACTTCCTGAGCTACCACCGCCTGCTCGACCGCATGGTCACCCCCGTGCCCGTCAACAAGTACGCCTACTTCGCAGCCCGACGCACCCTGCCTGGCATCGTGCTGGCGCTGCTCCACGACGCCGCCCGCGACCCCGCGCTGAAGCCACCACCGGAAGGAGCTGACTACTCCAAAGACTTCAAGCGCTGGTGGAGCGCCCAACGACCACTTCTCGACCCCTGGCTGGAACGACGCATCCCAGCCTGCTATCGCGAGCGTGTGGAGGGCGTCAACGGGCGCGGCCTGGAGAACGACCTCGTTGCGCGGATCATGGACACCTGGCGGCAGGAGGAACGCCCCAACCTCAACAAGGGCGCAGAGGAAAAGCGCACCGCCTACCTGTTCCTCCAACAGCCGCTCACCAGCTTCCGCGACATCGACAAGAGCACAGAGTTCCAGTCACTGACCAGCAGCCAGGACGCCTTCAAAGCGCTCGCCACCAACACCGCCGACAGCAAGGGGGGCGAGGATGAACCGCAGCCGTAGCCAGGCCATGACCGCCTTCCTGCCCGGTGCGGTCTTCCGCCACGAACAGCGGCTGCGAGGCAGGGTCCAGGCAGTCGACGGGGACGTGGTCAAAAAACTCAACGAAGACGTCATCTACGACGAAATCTCCCGCTACCTGGAGCGCTGGAGCGAAGACGCCAGAGCCGCCCTGCCCGTGCCGCAGGGCCGACTACGGCAGAATTTCGTCCTGGTCAGTCCCGACCTCGTCCGCTTCGAGGTATTCCCGCTCGTCCTCGAATGCGTCCGCCGCTCCTGCCGCCGCGTGCGCACCTACGTGAAGGCCCAGCAACTCGCGGCCGACCCCCGGTGCCGCACCTGCAGCGCACCGCTGCGGCAGCTCCCGTACTTCAACGCACACAACTGCGGACGCATCCGCCCCATGTACGTGCCCAAGTGCCGTGTTCCCGCGCATGGCTACGACCACATCGTGTTTGAGAACACGGGAAGCTTCGTCACCGCCCTCTGGCGCTGCGTCGGCCCAGGCTGCGGCGGCGCGAAGCTCCAGGGCACCTCGCAGTCCCCCTGCGGCTGCGAATGGAAGGACGCCGCCGGCCGAGCCATGATGCGGGCAAGGACGTTCAACGACACCCGCGCCTACCAGGTGCACGCCCTCCAACTCGTCAACATCGACAACTCCGAGTTCCGGCAGTACCAGCGCCACCCCCAGCGCGGCCGGATCGCGGCCGCCCACTATCTCAACCTGATCGACTCCACGGCCCAGGGCCTCGGCGACGCCGCCCAGACCGTCACGGTGCCGCGCCTGTCCCCGCAGGAATGGCAGCAAAAAGAACAACAACTGCGCCAGATCCATATGGGGGAGGAGGCAATCGAGCAGATCAGAAGAATGATGGGCCCCGAGGAGAGCGGCCTGGCTGCTCTGCCCAGTACGGACGCCGATAACGCGCGGTGGGAACTGCTCGGTGCAGACCGCCCCTTCGTGGAACGCGCAGCCGTCTTCGACCCCGCCCAGATCCAGCGCATCACCCTCGACGACCAGTGCGCACGCTTCGCCGAGCTCCAAGACCGGCTGGCCCAGCAGACCACGGAACGCGCCCGCGAGCAGGCCCGCACCTTGGGGATCGCAGAGATCGCGGTCACCTGGGAGTTCCCCGTAGCCCGAGTCGCCTTCGGCTACACCAGAGAAGAGCACGAGCCCGAGCGGGGTGTCCTGACCGGCTTCCACAACAAGTACCACCACGACGGAAAGTACCCGGTCTATGTCGCAGCATCGGACACCGAAGCCCTCCTAGTCACCTTCTCCGCACGTTCCGTCCTGTCATTCCTGAACACCAAAGGACTCGCCGTCGGGACGGCCGAAGACGAATCGGCGGCCCGCCGACGGCTACTGGAACTGTTCACAGACCAGGACAACCCGGAAGCCGCCCGCGCGGCAGCAACCGTACACACGGTCATCCACACCCTCGGCCACCTCCTGCTTCGGTCCCTGGACGACGGCCAAGTAGGACTGGCCGAGAACACGCTCGCCGAATGGGTTGTCACGAAGGCACTCACCGTCGCCATCTACGCCGACAACGTCCGTGAATTCACCCTCGGATCACTATGGACCCTGCTCAGCAACCGCGTGCTCAGCTGGCTGGAGAGCACCGCCGACTCGGTGCTCAGCTGCGAGAACGACCCGCTGTGCCATCAGTCCTCACCACGCTGCTGCGAACGCTGCGTCTACCTCACATTCGGCTGCCAGCTGTTCAACGACGACCTCGACCGGGGCCTCGCCGCAGAGTTCCTCCGCCACACCGCCGCCTCGAGCCACACATGACCGACGACCTGCGACCGCTGGTCCCGCTCGCCCAGCTCCTGGAGCGCCTCGCGGGCAGCTACGCGGCAGCCGCCGAATGGACACGGGAGATCGCTAGAGCTGACACCCTTGACGCCCTCCGCGTGCACGGGGTCGCAGACGATCACGCTACCGCCGTACGCCAGCTCGCCGCCGAGTGCGGCCTACTGGGCTCAGACCGGCAGGCAGGGCTCGTCCCTGCCCGCCTCTCCCAACTCCAGGTGCTCCTGGACGTCCTGGACGGCCTTGATCCACCGCCCGCAGCACCACCATCCGAGCGCCCCCTGGTGTTCACCACCCCCCGAGCAGCCGCCCATCTGGTGACGCCCCCCGTCCGGCGCCTGGACCTGCTAGTCCAGGACGTCATCGCCGGAGCCAACAGCGAACTCCACATCGGTGGCCCCTTCTGGAACCGCTACGGCTGCGACCTGCTGCGCGAGGTCCTGCTGCCCGCTGTCGCCGAGCGCCAAGTCGCCGTCCACTTCTACGCCCACGACCCGAGCAGCCGGGCCCAACCCCTGACCGACCTCGTCAAAGACTGCGCCGACTACGGAAGAACGTCCTTGTACTGGTGGACCGGGGCCAACCCCGGCATCATGCACGCAAAGTTCGTGGTCGCCGACCGCGCCACCGGCTACTTCGGCAGCGCGAACCTGTCCTCCCTCGGTCTTCAAGAGCACTTCGAGATCGGCATGGAACTGGGAAGCACCCAGGCATCCTCACTGGTGGACCTGTGCGCCCGGCTGCGCCAGGAAGGCTTTTTTGCCCAGGTCACCGAGGGGCCGGGACGCGCACCGGACCCGCTCGTGCTCGTGGAGACCGCAGACGGGAAACGCCGCTTCGGCCAGCTGCGGTCCTGGCACACCACCAGTGACGGCCGTCGCGAAGCGGACGTGCTGTGCCGCCTCTCGGACGACGCTCCGCGGCCAGCCAGAGTCCGCGTCGATGAGAGCCGCATCCGGCTCTTTCCCGGGGTCGATTACGCCAACGTGCCGGCAGACGGCGCTCGTGCGGGCGGCGGCGAAACCGGATCCACCGGGTAGTTCATGACACGAGACGAACGGCCCGCTGCCCGCCATGGCTCGTTTCAGGGGTCGAGGTCGGCCCGGCTTCACGGCTGGTTTGCGGCTGGTTGCCAGGGGCCGAGCTGGGTTGTCGCGGCTTTGAGCTCTCTCTCGGTGATGTTCTCGCTGCCGCTGTGGATCGCGATGACGGCGGCGGTGGAGATGACGTAGGTGAGGGCTTTGAAGTAGCCGCCGGTGAGCTGGTGCAGTTGGGCGGCGTGCTTACTGAGGGCGTTTTCCTCGAGCCGGTACAGGCTCAAGTCGGCCTCGAAGCTCGCCAGTACGCGCCGGAATACCTCCTGCTCCTTGACCTTGGTGCCCAGGGGCAGGGGGTGCAGCCACGTCACCGGCAGCAGCGCGGTGGGGGAGGGCGAGACGGGATCCGCCGGGCGGCCCGCCTGTTCGAGCCGTACCCGGTTCTCCGCGCTGACTCGGGTCAGGTCCTGGGCCAGGATGCGGGCCTGGTGCAGGAGGTGGCTGGCACCGGTGCCACAGAAGATGAGCGAGATGCCCAGCTTGTCGCGCAGGTAGTCGAAGTAGGGCAGTACGTTGGCCAGTTGCTGCGGCGAGGCGCGGTTGATGTCGTCGAGGAGCAGCAGGCGGGTCTGCGCCGTCTCCAGGACGTAGTTGACCGGCAGGGTCACGTCCTGGTGCCTGCGCATGTCCAGGACTTCCGCGAGGCTCTTCGGCTCGGGGTTGAGACCCAGGTACGAGCCGATCTCCCAGATCCAGTTCACCCTCAGCTCCGGGTCCGCGGGGGTGGTGATGTGGACCACCGGGATCGTGTTGGGCTGCCTGCCGTTCGTGGTGGTTTCGATCTCCTGCTGGGCGGTGCGTCCGATCGCCCGCAGCAGACAGGTCTTGCCGGTGCCCGCGGGCCCGTCGATGACATGGTCCATCAGGCCCTCACGGCTCCCGCTGTTGCGGTGGACCGCCTCGACGACCGTCTTCTGCATGTGCGTCATCGCGTCGGTGGGCACCATCCGCAGGTGCCGGTGGTAGGCGATGGCCTGTTCATCCGTCTTCCTGTCCTCGGTGGGACTGCTGCCCGCCGCCAGGACGGGCGGGTTCACCTCCTCGTCGACGAAGTGGGTCCAGCCGGTGAGCTGGAACAGCGGCAGAGGCCGCATCGGGGTGTCCCTCAGCTGCTGGCGCAGGCGGGCTTCACGCTTATCACGCAGTTCGACGGATGCCTTCATCACTTCTCCCTCATCACAGTTCCTGCCTCGACACCGGCAGACCGCCCCCGGGCCGGAGGACGCAGTCCGCCCCCACGAGTGCCGGACTGCGGCTGCGTCGGCCTCTGCCACCCGTCGCCTACATCTCCCATACGTCGCTCTCGTCCTCGTCACTGTCATCACCATCCGGATCGGGGTCGTCGAGGAGCTCTGCGTCGACGATCTCGCCTACAGATGCCGGTGCTTTGGCCGTGAGGGCCTGCGGCCCGCTGCCGTCGCCGTCGTCGGGGAAGAGCGCTGCGAGCGGATGCGGAGCCTGCCCGCTGTCCGAATTCGGCCCCACGTCGTCGTTGCCCGCGGGCAACGACGACGTGGCGGGTGCAGAGGGGGGCGCCATGGGGGAGATGGGCTGTGCCGGGTAGGGCCGCAGGGTCGACAGGTCGAACTCCTCCAGACTTGCGTACGGGTCCTGGGACGGTTGCTCGGTCGCCAACTCCAGTCCCTGGAAGAGCGGTTCGGCCCCGGTGCGCTTGGGCGGCGGTCTGCGGCTGCGCCGCCTGCGGTCGCGTTGCGCCAGGGACAGGGCGATCGCCTCCTCGTCCTTCGCGCTTCCGCCTGCCGCGCGGTGCTGCTCGGCGTGTTCCTGCCACATGTCCGCGGTCCACGGATCGTGCAGCAGGTGCCGGAGCCGGAAATCGCAGGTCACCCAGGTGTCGGCCGTGTGGTCGTACAACCACACCCGCTCGGGACGGTAGGGGTTGAAGCGGCATTCCCGCTGCTTCTCCCGGCCGGGCAGCTTCGAGTCGCCACGCAGGAGGATTTCCCGGTAGTGCCCGGCGTCCTGCGCGATGGGCTGATAGGTCCGATAGTCGATCATGAAGCCGCCCTTGCCGGGGATGACCCACTGCCGCAGCAGGAAGAAGCGGTTCTGGGCGGGGGAGAGCGGCACCGCACGGTAGCCGCTGCGGGCCACCTGGACTGCGTACATCTCGTTGGGCGACAGCACGACGCCTGGCCGGAACGGGTCGCGCAGCCCCGCGTCGGGGGTCTGCTGGTACTCCAGCGCCACCCACTCCTGGGCCATCTGCTGGAGCTCGGCGATCGTGTACAGCGGCATCCGGTCGATGCCGCGGCCGCGTTTCTTGTGGCTGCGGCCCTGCCAGCCGTGCGTGACGTGCTGACTGAAGCGGTGCGCGAGGGTGACGAAGAAGTGCTCGGGGAGCGGCTTGTCGGTCGGGGTCTTCTTGCGCGCCGGGCGGCGGGCGATGCGCAGCCGGTCGCAGACCTCGGTGAAGTGCTCGCTCACATAGGGGCTGCCCTGGTCGTAGATGATCAGCTCGGGGCGGATGACAGGGCGGGCGGCGGTGGCCTCGGTGAACCGCTCGTCCGCCGCCCGCAGCGCTCCGAACGGCAGACTGGAGGCGGCGGCCGCACTCAGCGGGTCCCAGCCGGGCATCACCGGCCAGGGCGCGAGAGCCTGGGCCAGCATCAGGGTCAAGTCGATCGCCCGGGTCGCCTGGCCCGCCTGCCCGCTCTCGGCGTCCCGGGGACGGCTGGGTGTGATCATCAGCGCGCACGCGCTGTGGTTGGCCACATCGATGAGCGTGGTCAGCTCCGTGGCGGTGGGCCGGCCGTCGTCGCCGCGGGCCAGAATCCGCAGCGGCGTGGTGTCTGCCTGGGTCACCTGTCCCGGCCGCAGCACGACCTCGCGCCCGCCATGGGGCAGCGGCGGCGTGGAGGCCAGAGCGGCTCGGGCCCGTGTCGGCTGGTCCAGGGCATCGGCCAGGCCGGACTCCTTCATCCGCAGGTAGAAGGTGGAACGGGAGGGCAGCAGAGCCGCCACGGCAGCCGAGCCGAGTTCCTCGGCGTACCGCGAGTGCAGCAGGTCCTCGACTTCCTCGCGGATCACGTCGATGGTCACGTCCGACGCGTGTGCGCGCCGGGCCACCACCTCCTGCATGGCGGTCAGACACCGCGGGTCGGTGAAGCCCCCCGGCCGTTTGTCCCGCGGCCCGGGCAGCAGGACGACCGGGTTCTCCCCGGCCGCTTTCCACTTGCGCCGCTTGTCGGCGAGGGTGTGGGCGGAGCAGCGGACGCCGTCGGCGGCCAGCCGCGCCGACATCGCGGCGCACCGCTGGGCCAGCGTCGTGCCCGGCCCGAATCCCCGCGCATGCTCACTCCTGCCCGGCGCCAGACCGGTGTCGATCTCCACCATGCGCGCCTGCCACAGCGCGGCCTCCTCCTCCCGGCCCTCCTGCCGTCCCCACCCGCCAAGGGCCGCACCGTCCGCGACCGGTGCCCCACCGCCGCTGACGACGGCGAAGTCCTCCGCGCCCACCAGCCACCGGTACGACACCGCCCGGGGCACCTCCTGGCCGCCGTCCTGCGGCACCAGCGTGACCTGCGCCCCCTGCCACGCCACCACTTCCCACTCGCGCCCCTGCCAGCGCACCCCCGCCCCGATGGACAGCGACCCCGCAAGCCGGCCCTCACCTGACCCCGCCATGCGCCCCCTTCCGCCTTCAGGCCGTCCAGGCCGCGGCGTCGGGCAACAGCGGCCGCGCGATATCGAACAGCAGCCGCCGTTGCCACAGCATCCGGTAGGCGAGGTCCAGACCCGTCAGCTCGTCCAGCCCGCTCGCCGCCACCCCCGCCCGCAGCCCCATCGGCTCCCTGAACGCCTCCAGCAACGCCCGCCCCTGGCCGTCCTCATCGCCTTCCGGGAACCGGTAGCCGGCCAGCCACCCCAGATTGCGTCCACGCACTCCCGACGGCTCCCGCACCTGCCGCACCCGCCACCCGGCCGCCCGCGCCACCTCGTCAATCACCTGAAGCCTCACTGAGGGCAGGCTCTCCCGGCCGGACGGCCTCAGCACCAGCACCTCGCGCACGCCACCGGCCGTGCGGGCGAGGAAATCCGGGCGCCACCGGCGAAGACGGCCCCCCGCCCGCCACCGCAGCTCCACTGGCCCGGCACTGAACGCCGCCCAGCCCGGCTCGAAGTCCAGTTCCACCGCCAGCCGCCACTGCCGCAGGCTGCCGCACACCACGGTCTGCTCCCGGGTCGCCACCGGCCAGTAGGTGATGATGCCCTTGCGGCCCCGGTAGGGCACCGGCTCGCTCACCGGCCCGAACTCCTCCAGCGCCACCCCCCGAAGCCCGGCCGCGCCGCACGAGTGCACCGGCCCGTACGGCTCGCGGTACAAAGCCACGACGCCCTGCCCCGCGCCCGGCACCGTCTCACCGTCCACCAGGTCGCCGGGGGCGCGCACCGTGCTCACGCCGCCCACCTCTTGTCGCGCCGCAGCGCGGTCCCGCGGGCCTGCCCGGCCGCCAGTTCCTCCGGTTCCAGTCCCTGACCGTGCATCAGTCGGCGCCCGAATCCGCCCGCCACCATCGGCCTCCGTACCGGCAGCGGCCGACGAGAGCCGGATCGCCAGTCCTCCTCCACCTGTTCACCCACCCCTCTGGCCTGTTCCGGGTGATGCCGCTTGCGGCAGCCCGGTATCCCCATGCTGCGCCGCGCCGCGCTACGAGAACGTCACCGCCCGCCGGATACGCCTGAAAGGGTGAACAGGCTGGCGAATAGGGAGGGCGCCGGGTAGTGGCCGCCCGCGTCGTGCGTGTCGGTGTGGCTGTTGAACTCGCCCGCCAAGAAGCCGACTTGGCTCTGCGGGAGGTCTCCTGCGCCGATCAGTCCCGGGAAAGAGAGAAGAGGTCCAACTACGGGCGAACGCGCCTGCGGTTCCCGGTCCAGGGCGTGTTGCCTGGTGTGGCTGAGACGGCAGGTGTATGCAGACAGGAAGCCTGGTTCACGCGGTCCGGGCGGGTCGGGGGGTGAGCCGGTGACGGGTGGAGCGTACGAAGAGCTGTCGCAGACGGGCGAACCCGGGCCGAAGACGCTGGAACTGCTGCTGCGCATGGTCCACCAGGTGCGCCGTGCGTCGGGGTTTCCCCCGCCCGAGGGATACACGCAGTGGAGCGACGACGCGGCCTACGACGTGATCACGGCCATGCTGACCCGCGAGGGCGCAGGCCAGAAGTTCGTGACCGCCTGCTTCGCGCTGGCCATCAGCGAGGCCACGCTGGAGCGGCTGTTCCTCGCGTCGATCAAGAACTTCCTCATCGACGAGGCGAAAAAGACCCCGCGGGGCAAACTGCGGCGCCGCATCGCCCGGCTGATGAGCGAGGACACGTCCTTCCGCCGCAGGCCGGGCTCCCCGCCGCGGTGGGCACTGAACGGCCTGCCCGAGGACGCGGTGTGGCAGGGCGACCTCGACGATCTCATCGCCGAGGCCTCGCGCGTGGACGGCGTCGGGATCACCCGCTGGAACCGCTCCGGGCCCACACCCCGTAAAACGGTCCAGGCCCTCATGACCGTTCTCATGCAGGTCCTCCGGCACGCCCAGGGGGCGGTGCGGGAGGAAGACCTCGCCAAGGTCCTCGAGTCACGGTTCGGGCTGTTGGCCCCGGCCCGTTTCGCCACGCTCTTCGCCGACGACGGGGCATTCGTCGATCCGGCCGAAACCGGCACGGTGGCGACCCTTGCCGACTCCACGGGCGCCGGCGGCGACGCTGAAGACATCTGGCAGCGGCTGACTGCCAACGAGCGGCTACTGCTGCCCTACCTGGACGAAGACGCCCATCATGCAGCGCAGCTGCTGGAGATCGGACAGGCCCAGGCCGGGGCCGTTCTGGCAGGGCTGAAGGAAAAGCTCCGGCTTGCCCTGTCCGAGGACAGGGACCGAGAAGCGGTCATGCGAGCGCTGCTACGACGCTGCGAGGACCCACCCCCTGAGCCGCCCCTGTGACGTCGTCCGTATCCAGTGAGAAGAGAATGCGCAGATGGACCACAGCCGAGGAGAGGGGGAGACACGATGAACCCTGCCCAGAGCAGCGCCTACGAGCGGCTGGTAGCTGCTGCGGCGGGACTGAAAGTGCCCGCCGCCGTCCGGGAGGTCGCCACTGCGCCGCCCCGGGATCCTGAGCCCAGCCAGATCTGGAGAGCGGTCTGGGCCGACACCATCCAGCTGCTGGTGATCACCGCGGTCGCAGACGACACGGTGCAGGCTGTTCCAGTCTCCTTCGAACGCTACGCCGACACGGACACCCTGCTGCTGCCCGCCGGCGCCTCCACACTGGAGCAGCCGCTGGCCCTGTGGTGGGGACTGCAACTGTCCCTGCCCTGGTACGTGCTGGACCGCCAGATCAGCCAGTTGACCCTGCCACTGCCCGCCTCCACGGGCCCGACCCTCCCCCACGAGGTGCCGCCGGGCGCGACATGGGGGAGCACCACGCCGCACCCCACGGCCGCAGCGGCCGAGTACCGGGCCGTCCTTGCTGACGGCCTCGCGGAACTGAGCGGCGCACAGTGGGTGCCACACGGATCGGGGGTCCTGCCCGAACTGCTGCAGCGCCGAGGCATCACCATCAAACAGCTGGCCTCACAACTGGGCCTGCAGCCCCCCCACGCCCTGGCGGTGTGGCGGGGACAAGCACCGCTCGCGCCCGAGCAGGCAGAAAGCCTCGCCGCAGTACTCGGTGTTGGCGCCGATGAGGTCCTGGCGGCCAATCCGGCCCTGCCCGCCCCCGTGATCCACGAACTCGGCCGCCCCTCGCGCCGCCCCCAGGTACGCGCCCTCGCCACCCGCACCGCGACGAGCGAACCCGACGCCCGCCGCCGAGCCGCCTTCGGAATCTACGCCCTGGCGGCACGCCAGGAAGGCAGCACCACCGACTGGGGTGCGAGAACGGACCGCTACTTCGAACTCCACCTGCACTAGCGAGGTCAGCTGTGGTCAACTACGTACTCGCAGCCACTGCACGTCACCAGGCCACCGCGATGCTGGCGGAACTGGAGACGCACACCCCGGGCGCAGCGCAGCGCCTGGCGCGCTCGGCCTTCACCGAACTGCAGACCTGGCCGGAGCTGACCGTCGACCTTGTCCCCGAAAGCCAGGCCGGTTCCCGCTGCAGTGTGGCAGGCGCCTACGACGTCGGGCCGCCTGCGCGGATCTCCGTCGCCGAGGCGGCCAGTCCCGCCCGCCGGGACTTCACCGCCCTGCACGAGCTGGGCCACCACCTCCAGAAGAACAGCTTCGACCTGATGACGGCCTTCGAGAGCCAGTCCGACGGCGGCCTGCAGCTGGAGGACGCGGCCTGCGACGCCTTCGCCGCCGAGATCCTGCTGCCCACCCCGCTCGTCGACCACCACCTGGATGCCGCCGGCCCCACCGCTGACACGGTCGCCGACCTGTGGCGGGCGGGAGCCGCCTCCCGCATGGCCGTATGCGTGCGCGCCGTCCAGCATCTGCCCGCCCCCGGACACATCCTCCTGCTCGATGACGGCGGCCGAATAGCCTTCGCCGCCTCCCACGGCCTGCCACCCCTGCGCCGAGGAAGCTTCCAGGGCGACATCCCGGTCATCGACCGGGCCCGCGCCTCCGGCCCCGGACGCGCGCAAGGGCGCACCCAAGTCCGCTACCGCGACGGCATCCTGGGACGGGAATTGCACGCGCAGACCGCGCCGATGGGCGGCTACCTGGTCGCCGTCCTCGTCACCGACTCCGCCCCCTGGCGCCGCTTCACGCCCCCCACCAAGGACACCGGCCCCCAGGCAGGCGACTACCTCTGCGCACACTGCGACGAGGAGTACCGCTCCTTCGATCCCGCCTGCTCCGCATGCCGCGTCCCCCACTGCCCCGAGTGCGGCCGCTGCGCATGCACACCGCGCGTGAACGAACGCCTGTGCCCGGGATGCTTCATCAAGCATCCGCCCGCGATGTTCGCCGACGGCAGCGACCGCTGCCTCGACTGCTCCTGACACCCCGCCAGCCCCTCCAGGACACTCCCGTTGCGCTACCCGCGAGTTACGTCGTCCGTCCCAGGCGAAGCACCCCGCACCCGGGGTGACGAGTCCCGGCGCCGGCTCCGGAACTCCGTCGGGCAAGGCCGGCAGAAGAGAACCATGGCCATCCAGATCACCGCGGTACGCCTGTCCGGCGGCACCATGCACGAGCACATCACCCACCTGTGGTGGACCGACCCGGCGGACGGCAAGACCGGCGACAACACCCGGGCGCAGATCGTCACCTGGATCGAAGATAAGAACGGCCAGGCCTACACGAGCGATGCGGGCGGCCACCGGGCGGAGGTCGTCGTGGTGACCCCGCCGCGCGGCGAGAAGTACCTGCAGACCCGCGCCGACGGCCGGTTGACCAACAACCTCCTGGCCCTTCCCCGCCGCTGAGCACTCCCGCCCTGGGGCGGAGGAGAGGGCCGGCCGGGCCGCTCCTGGGGTGCACTGCCCCAGTAGTGGCCCGGTCTTCCGAAGAACTTACGGGCCGTCACGGACTGCTTCTCGGCTGCCGTGAGAAGGCTTCGGATCGTGCGGCGTCTTCGCCGCGCGGAGAGTGCGCGGGCAGCTCCCACCGGACCTCGCCGCTGTCGTGATGATGGTGCCAGGCGGTCACGAGGCGGGTGCGGACCAGTTGGTCGAGGAGGTCCTCCAGTTGCTGGGGCGGCTGCCCGCACTGGTGGGTGAGGGCATCGAGCTCGCCCCCGCCCGCCCCGGCAGTGCTGTGAGCGGCGAGGGCGAGTGCGGTCAGCCGCAGGGCGGAGGGCAGGGCGGGCGAGAGGGCCAGTGGAGCGGGTTGCAGGGCCCATTGGGCGGCGCGGACGCGCCCGGTGCGTCCGGGGGCCTGGTGGAGGACGGCGGCGTCGAGCAGCTGTGCCTGGACGGGGGAGCATCTGCGGCTGGGGCGGTGCAGCCAGCCGGCGTGCTCCAGCTCGAGCCACAGCTCCGCGCGGCCATGAAGCCGCATGCCGCGCAGGAACCCGTGGGGCAGGCGGATCTGCCCGTGGCGGTCGGCGCGCAGTGCGCACTGCAGGGCGAGCAGCCGGGCGGCGGGGGAGGAGAAGCGGGGCAGCGCTGTGGCGAGGTAGGTGAGCATTTCGCGTACGCGCTGCTGTTCTGCCGGGCCGAACGCGGGCGTGTTGCGCGCAGGGCGCGCCCTGCCGGCGGCCGGCAGGGCGCGGCCGGTGCCGAGCAGCGTGGGCGGCACGACGGCGGTGTGGCTCATCGCCGCCGCGCAGGCGGCGCAGGCATCGGCCAGCCGCCATGCGCGCCCGCTGCGGTCGCAGGTCAGGGCGAGCAGGACAGGTCCCGCGCAGCCGCGGTGGCGGGGGTGCCAGTGGCAGCCTCTCGTCCGGCACTGGCAGGTGCGCAGATGCCCGGGCAGCGCGTCGGCGCGGGCGTGGCGGGCCAGATGGGTGAGGGCGGCCGAGCGGGCGGAGGTGGCTGGCAGGACAGGGCTGTGTGCGCAGCGGGGACAGGTCAGGGCCGGCCCGCCCGTCTGCGGGCGCAGGTGCACCGTCCAGATGCGCTGCACCGTGGCGTGTGTGCTGGCAAGCCGCATCGGCTCGTTGTTCCTCCGTTCTGGTCCGCGTCGGCCTCGCGCGGTGGCCTCCCGGACGTACGCGGGAGCCGCCCGCACCGTAGTGCAGATCCCTGCACTCGCGCAGAGCGGGCGCCCGGCGCGCCCACCTGCACTGATAGTGCAGAAATCCGCACTGACAGGGCAGGTGTCTGCACCGTCGGATGGTGGGGTGACGATCTTGCCGCCCGACCCGGACCGCGACGCCCTGCGTGTGACGCTGGCGCGGCTGAGGAACGCGCGCGAGTGGACCTTCGACGAACTCGCCGGCCGCAGCGGCCTGGCCCGGCGCACGCTGATCGACCTCGAACACGGCCGAGCCGCCGGCACGGTCACCACCTGGCACGCCCTCGCGCACGCCTTCGACGTCCCCATCGAGCACCTGCTCGGCCCGCTCTGCGACAACCACACCCCGCCCGGATCCAAGGGGGCCTGACCTCCACCGCGCCAGGCCCGGCGCGCGGCGTAAATCACCCGGACCGGCGAACACGTGCAGAACGCGCGTGCGGTGCATCGTGCTGGCGTTCGGTATCGCTGGGCCGCTCGGGGGACTGTCCGCCCGCCTGCCCCGCTCCAGGGGCGTGTCGCTTGGCACCGTCCTCGCTATGCGCCCCAACTCCGCCCCCACTGGCTGCCACTGGGACGGCGGCCCCCGCACGGTGCCGGTACGCCGTCCGCTGCGAGTGGCCGCCACCAGCCCCAGCCGTCTGCTGCGCGCCGGCCAGAGCGGCCGCTGCCGCCGCTGCGGCAACCGCATCGACTTCTACCAGCGCGCCGACGGGCGGCCCATCGCCCTGCATCCCGCCGAACTGACCGCCGTTCACGTCCCCGGCTCCTGCCGCTGGCACCTGAGCTCCGGCATCGCCCACCCGCACGGCGACGGCAGTGCATGGTGCCGCATCCCGCACGCTGTGCTCTGCCCACGGCGCACGCTCACCTGCCGGATCGGCCCGCCTCTGGAGTCGGTGCGCCGCCAACTCGCTGTCCGAACCCGCCGTCTGATCGACACCGGCGCCTTCACCCCCACGCTTCCCCCCGCCAGTGCGGCGCCCGCCGACACCGACCGCCCCGCCCGGCCGGTCGTGCGGATGCTGCTGGGCTGCTACCTCGCTGAGGGCCCTGTGGAGGCCATCCGCTGCGTAGCCCAGACGAACCACCGCCACCGTTGCCTCCGCCCCGTCCTGGCCCCGGACAGCCCGGCTGGAGCCTGGAGACTGCTGTCCATCGGCCCTCGACGCGGCCAACTCGTCCTGCCCGCACAGACGATGGCTGTCTACGACCTCAGCTGGCTGCCTCACGCCGAGCAGCGGCGCTGGCGTATCCAGCGGTGCCCCGCACACGCCGTCACCCACGGCGCCGCCGACCTGACGCTGGCCGGATGGCAGGTCTTCGATCCCCTCCGGCACGCAGTGCACATCCGCACCCGTCTCCCGCACGACCCCGGAGGCGCGGCATGACGATGGCGCACCACGCCCTGGAAATCGCTCTGACCCGATCCCTCACCGCGACCGAACTCCATCACGCCGCCCGCACGATGCCGCTCGCCGCCAACCACGACGCCACCCGGCTCATGACCGTCGTACGCGCCAAGACCCCGGGAAAGGCCCTCACCCGACTGCGCCGCCGGATCGGCACACAGCTGCCCATCGACGTCATCACCACGCACTACCCCGACCGAAGCGGCAAGATCCTCCTCAACGTGGCCTTCCCGCGCGCCGCACACACCGCTATCGCGGCGGCGGCCGACCGCGCAGCACAGACCCCTCAACGCTTCGTGGAGCTGGCCCTTTACCGGGCCCTGGCCCAGCACGCCAGCGATGAGGCCGACCGCCTCGACTGTGCCGTGCAGCAGCTGCTCGCCCACACCACCCCCGCCCATCTCGTCGCGGCCGTCGGACACGCCCTGACCCGCACTTCCGGAGCCGCGCCGTGCTGAAGCCGACCGACGAACAGGCCGCCGCGGCCGACGCCTTCCACGCCGGCGATCACCTGGCCCTGCAAGCCGGCGCGGGTACCGGCAAGACCACCACGCTGGCCCAGCTCGCCCACGCCACGCGGCGCCGCGGCCGCTACCTCGCCTACAACCGGGCCATCGCACAGGACGCCACTGCCCGCTTCCCCCGAAGCGTCCTGTGCAAGACCGCCCACGCCCTGGCCTACGCCGCCGTCGGCCACCGCTACGCCCACTGTCTCAACGCCCCCCGCCGCCCCGCCTGGCAGACCGGGCAGGCCCTCGGCATCACCAAAGCCATCCGGATTGGCGAACGCGATCTGTCACAAAGAACGCTCTCCAACGCCGCTCTGCGTACGGTGGCCCGCTTCTGCCACAGCGCCGACCCCGTCATCACCCGCCACCACGTCCCACGCCTACGCGGGCTGGAAGACCGCGGCCTGCACGCCGAACTCGCCGCCCACATCGTGCCCTTCGCCAGCAAGGCGTGGAACGACCTCCAGCACCCCGGCGACGGCGCGGTCCGCTTCGACCACGACCACTACCTGAAAATCTGGGCCCTCACGGCCCCGAAAATCGACGCCGACTTCCTCCTCCTCGACGAGGCCCAGGACACTAACCCCGTCGTCGAACAGATCTTCCTCAATCAGCGCAGCCACGCCCAACTCGTCATGGTCGGCGACTCCGCCCAGGCCATCTACCACTGGCGCGGCGCCAAGGACGTCATGACCGGCTTCGACGGCACCCAACTCGCCCTGTCGAAGTCCTTCCGCTTCGGCCCTCAGCTCGCCGAGGAGGCCAACCGCTGGCTGGCCATCGCCGACGCCCCGATCCGCCTCACCGGCAGCGAGAGCGTGCCCACCGACCTCGGCCCTGTCACCCGGCCCGACGCGGTGCTGTGCCGTACCAACGTCGGTGCCATGGCCCAGGTCATGGACCTCCTGGCCGCCGGATACCGGGTGGCCCTGGTCGGGGGCGGAGACAGCCTGCGCGCCCTGGCCCTGGCCGCCCGTGACCTGAAGGAAGGTCGCCGCACCACCCACCCCGAACTCGTTCTGTTCACCGCCTGGGGCGACCTGCAGGACTACGCCGCCCACGACCCGGCCGGACGTGACCTGCAGCCGCTGGTCGACCTTGTGGACACCCTCGGCACCGACGCCATCCTGGCCGCCGTCGCCCAGCTCGCCCCCGAAAACCAGGCAGAGGTGACCGTCTCGACCGCCCACAAGGCCAAAGGCCGCGAATGGGCCCGCGTGAAGATCGCCGACGACTTCACCCCGCCCCCGGACAGTGACCAGCAGGACGACACCGGCTGTGCTCTTCCAGGCCCTATCGATGACGGTGAAGCCCGCCTCGCCTACGTGGCCGTCACCCGCACGCGCAGATGCCTCGACCTCGGCGGCCTGTCCTGGATCAACCAGCATCCCGACGGCGGTGGCGTATCAGGCGGCCCCGCGCCGGTCCCCGGTCCTCTCCCGGAGGCGTTGACGCCCCGATGTGTCGCACAGCTCCGGTAGGCATTTCGCTCCCCGGCCCATACCCACTGCCCGGTGTCGGCGAAGCCCAGTGTGGCGAGATGGCGCGCGGCGTCGAGGCCGTCCGCTGTCCACAGACGGCCCCGGGCAGGCTCTTGAAGTCATGGACATCAGTTCGCAGGGTATCGCCCGGAACAGCAGGAAGACGCCGCGTTGCGAGCGTCACGATGCCTTCCTCCACCCGGAAGAGCAGGCCGAGTTGGCCGCACGATTCCCGGCCGGTCACCAGGCGCAGATGACGTTCCTTCTGGCCTGTTATGCCGGCAACGCTTCTGTGGTCGCTGCGCTCTTGGGCACCCGGGCGCGTACGGTGCACCGTCACTGCCGCAGATGGCCGCCACCGCCCATGCCTCGGCTGCGCCGGGCCCTGCGCCGCCGTGTCCTGGATCTCGTGTGCCCGCGATGCCTGTCCGATCGTGCGGTGGAAGAGGCGCGTTGGGCGAAACGGGAAGCCCGGCGCGCGGCCCGACGGATTCCGCGTGATCGGGGTGGCCTGGATCGCTGCCACCCACGTGCCCGAGAACCTTGAGCTCCCTCAGGAACTGAAAGCTTTCCTGCATTATTAGTACTGAAAAGCTTTCTTAGATGCGAAAGTTGCATCAGATCAGGTAGGCTGGAGGTATGGGACTGGCCTTGGAGGAGTCGTTGCGGCTGACGGTGGCCGCATTGATGCAGGTGACGGGTGACTCGCAGCGGTCGGTCGCGGGGGTGCTGGGACTGACGCAGACGCAGGTCTCGCGCCGGCAGTCGGGTGCCGTTTCATGGAGTCTGCGCGACGTCGACGTCCTGGCCGCGCACTACGGCATCAGTGCGCTGGACCTGCTGGCGGGTCCGACCAGAGCGTGCGAGGTGCTGCCCGCCGACCGGCGCCGTTCCGCCCGGGCCGAGACGAAGGGGACAGGCCGGTGAGCGACTTCGACGCGATCGACTCGCTGCTCGACGCCGTCGGCCCACAGGCCGAACTCCCGCCCTGCCAGGTACGCCGCGAGCTGCGGGAGCGGGCCCGGCTGTCCAAGGCGCAGGTGGCACGCGCGCTCGGCGTGAGCCCGTCCACCCTCAGCGGGTGGGAGAGCGGCCGCGACCCGGCCGGCGAGGTCCGCACCAAATACGCCTACCTGTTGGAGGGACTGAAAGCCAAGCTCGCCACCGCCACCGAGAACACGGCGATGCCGGCTGAGGAGCAGCCCGTGGCGTCGGGCACTGCTGCGGCGGCCGTCGCCTCTTCGTCTTCGCTGGAACCCGGCCAGGACGAGGACGAGGTGGAGCTGCTCGCCGTGCCCGAGCCGTGCGTACTGTGCGGCCGTCCCGCCGAACAACGCGTGGCGGGGTTCGCTCAGCACCTAAACCCCTCCGAATGCCAGGCAACGCCCACCGAAACCCCGAAGCATCCGCCCACCGCGCCATCTACCCAGGCCCAAGAGCCGCGTACAACACGCCCGCCCCGCTCGTCCGGCGGGAAAGATGCGGCCCCGCGCGGACGGTCGTTCCAAGAGCCGTCCGGGCCGGGCGACGTGATCCACGAAGCGGTTCGCGCCGCGCTGGCCGAGCACCAGGGCGATATCGAAGCCGCGAGCACCGCCCTGCTGAAGCGGGCCATCCCGGACGCGATGCGCCTGCTGGACGAGACCCGCAAGGGCGCCCGCTACGACGTGATCGCCCACCCCTGGATCCCCGACATCCTCAAGAAGCAGACCTCCAAGGGCGCCGACCAGATCTGGGAGGCGCGCCCCAAATGGACCCGCACCGCCCTCCCGCCCGGCCAGAACGAGGTGACCGCACTCGACATCAACGGCGCCTACCTCTCGGCGCTCAAGACCCACCTCCCGCTCGGCCAGCTGGAACACTCCACGGGCTTCGCCCACGACCGGCGCCGCGCCGGAGTCCACCTGATCACCCCGCCCGCCTGGGAGCACGACGCAGTGCTGCCCAACCCGATCGGCCAGCGCGACGAACCAGGCCCCCTGTGGGTCACCGAGCCGACCCTGCGCCTGCTGCTGCGCCTGTCCGGCCCGAAGCACCGCCTGTGCGAGCCGCCCGAGATCCACGAGTCGTACACCTCGGGAGCCACCGAGAACCTCCTGGAGAAGTTCCGGATCGCCCTCAAGGACGCCCGTGACACCGCGATCGCTGACGGCGACGGGCTGACGCTTGAATACGTGAAGGCGATGTACTCCAAGTTCGTGTCCACGATGGGGGAGTCGAACTACAACCGGGAGCTCTACCGCCCGGACTGGATGCACATCATCCGCTCCCAGGCCTTCGCCAACCTCTGGATGAAGGCGCTCAAGGCCCATGACGCGGGACTGACGGTCGTACGGGCGATGGGCACCGACGAACTCCACGTCATCGGAGACTGGCGCCGTGTCTTCCCTGAAGGCCGCGGTGTTACCGAGGTCAAGGTCAAGGACACGTACACCGCCGGCACCGAAGCCGGCGCAGGGCAGGAGCAGTAAATGCCGGAGAAGAACATCGACTTCGGGAAGTTCGGCGCGAGCGGGATCAAGGGCAGTGAAGCCGTCGCCCGCCAGCTCGACTGGCTCGCCGCTCACATCGCCACCCCGGTGACCGCCAGGCGCGGCCTGATGGCACGACTGCACTACCTGACGACGTCGGACAGGGCCTGGCAGGCAGCCAAGGACGCCGGACTGACCGTGAGCGACCGGACGCTGAAGGCATGGCTGGAGGGCACCCGCCGTCCCTCGAAGGCCAACCTGGAACGCATCGACGCCGCCTACCAGGCGGTGCGGCGCCGCAACGTCGCCCGCCACCTCACCGCCCGCCTCAACCGCGAGGGCCGCGGCACCCGGGTGGAGATCCACCCCCTCGACCAGTCCGGCGTGGCGCGCCAGCTCCAGCGGGTGGTGGCACACCGGACGATGAACGTGCGCCGCTGGGACAAGATCGTCGCGTCCTGGGCGGCCGGTGACCACCAGGGCCTGGACGACGCCTGGACCGCCGATGTCCTGCCCGATCTCGGCTCCCAGTGGGGCCAGTACGAGTACGTCAAAAACATCGGCTTCGCCGCGTAGACGCCGCCCATCTCTCGGGCCGGGGGGAGGGATGCCGGACGCTTCACCGGGGTGACCGGAGCGGTCATCACGCGGTGGGCAGGCCCGGAAGCCGGTCGTAGGCTGGATCGCCGGGGAAGACGACGGACTCGATGTGCTGCGGCGGGATCGCGTTGCGGTAGAGGACGTCGGCGTTGGCAGGGGCGTAGCCGATGGCCTTGCCGACGAAGGTGTGCACCACCGATTTGAAGACGAGGTGCCTGCCGGGACTGGCGAGATCCACGTAGGCGGTGACCAGCGTGGGTCGGCCCAGGCTGCGCAGTCTCTGAGCAAGACCGGCAGGGTCGTCGCAGTGCTGCCAGTAGATCGCCTCGCCGCCCCAGAAGGACAGCAGCCGCCACGCCCCGTCGATGTCGTGGGCGGTGGCCTCGGCCGAGAGAGTCAGGCAGACCTGACCCTCTCGACTTCCCATCCTCTGCCTCCCCGGGGCGACCATGCTCTGGGAGCGCAGTACCTCCCGCTCAGCGGCGGTCAGATAGCCCCGCTCATGGGCCTGGTTCAGGCGGTCATCAACGAGAGCGGCATCCAGGGGGCGCAGGCCATGGGCACGAATCGCATCGGCCTCGTGGTCGAGCAGCCTGGTGCAGTGCTGCGCCCGCAGCAGGTGACCGCGGAGCAGGTCGAGGATCTGCGCCTCCCTGTCCTCCAACTCCAAGTCGACGTACAGCTCCGGCTCATCCAGTTCGGCTTCGTCGGCGATCTTGTGGATGAGATCTGCCAGCGGCCCGGGCCAAGTGGCGGGGCTGTCCACATCCACGACGGGCCGGCTGGTGGCGGCGTGAGCCAGTGTCATGGCGAGCCAGTATCCCATGCCGGACCAACAGGCTCCGGACCGGGAAATGAGTCACGAGACCCGGACGATGAGCGGGGCCAGCGCGCCGGACGCCGCAACTACGGCCAGGTCAGGCCGACCTCGAGGGGCCAGAAAGATCCGGAACACACGACCCCGGCCCATAATGGTCTCCAGCGCCCGCCGCCCTGACGTACGGTGGTGTTCACCGACGCGGGGTGGAGCAGCTCGGTAGCTCGCTGGGCTCATAACCCAGAGGTCGCAGGTTCAAATCCTGTCCCCGCTACTGCAAGGTGGAGGGCTCACAACCGTACGGTTGTGAGCCCTCCACTCTTATGACGCCTACATGTCGGCGGCCGCCATGCCCAACTGCCAGGGCAGGCACGAGCGTTGGCTCACCGGACCGGTCCGTGACGCGATCCGGCTGTGCCCCGCCCCAAGCAGCAGCCCGCTTCCGCCCGCCGGACCGGACGGCGCGGGCACCCCCCTACGGTGGCGCCCCAGCCACATCAGCAGCGCCTGACGCCCTTCAGCCACGTCCACCCCCCACCCGGCCATCAACTGCTCCACGCCCGCAAGCCATCGGGACCGGTCCGCCGTATCCCGCCGCCCCGCCCGTTCGAAGTCCAGCATGGCGCCCGCGAGTTCCGCGACTTCCGGGTAGATCACCAGTGGGGCCGCCCGCATCTCCCGCGCGTCCAGCCCAGCCGTCCAGGCCCGCCGCACCCAGCACACCGTGTCCGGCATCCGCGTCCACCAGTACACCGCCACCTGGAAGGCATCGGCGAACAACTCCTCACCGGGCCGCCCCCACTCTGCGGCCAGCTCCTGCCGTACGCGCTGCGCGGTCACCGTCTCGGGCAGCTCGGCAAGCCGCACGAAGTCCGGACCACGACCGCGGGAGTCGTCCGACCAGTAACCGTGCCGCAGACAGACCTGCCAGCTGTCCGGCGACATCAGCCACACCGTCTCACCGACACCCAGGGCATCAGCGCACAACGGGCAGTACCGCACGAGGTGCCCCGCCACAGGCTCCCAGCGCCACCTCCACTGCGCCGCCTCCAGGCCGGGCAGCAGGTGTTCCGCGCCCAGGCTGGGCAGATCCTGCTGCAGAAGACCAGCTGCCCGGTCAGCAAGGACAGCCAGATAGCGCAGCCCAGCCTCGTTCATGTACATCTCGGTGGACTGCGGGTACTTCTCCACCCGCTCGGGGTACGCGGATGCCTCGCCCTGCCCGACGCGGTCGAGGAAAGCAGCCAGGCTCAGGCAGTTGGCGTGCGCGAGCCGGTTCACGAACGACCCCGTCGACTCACCCGGCACCGGCCTCACACGCAGCGGCAGCGGCCAGCGAGGCCCGTACAGACCGGGATCGTCCAGCACCGCTGCCCTTCCACCGAAGCCGCCACCACGGTCACCGTGACCGGCCCGCCAGGGGCTGGTCAAGAGCACCAGCACTCGTTCGGGTGAACCCCGGCAAATGCCCAGTCATCGCCCAGCACACCCATCTCACCCTGTGAACCAGGTGCACGTGCACACCGTCACCGGGGGAGGACCATGGCCACGACGACGCGCATCCGCCCGGACACGACCGCCCCCGCGACCGCCTCGCGTCTGAAGACCCGCCTGCGCGGAGGCCAGCAAATCGCCGTCGACACCTCCGCCAGCAGCTTCATCGAGGGCTACCGCCGCGTCGGCGTCTACATGGCCACCGGCACCGGAAAGACCTTGGTAGCCCTGCATATCGTCCAGGAAACCGCGCCTCAAGGCGCCTCCCTGGTGGCAGTCCCCTCCCTGCGACTCCTTGAACAGACCGCCGCGAAATGGCACAGCGAAGGACGTCCCGGCCGCTACCTCGGCGTCTGCTCCTCAAGCCACCCGGCAGACCCGTACCTGGCCGGCATCCTCACCATGGTGGGCACCGCCGACGACCTGGCCTGGCAGGCAGCCGACACCCCAGGGCCGCTCAACGTGTTCTGCACCTACGACTCCCTGGACAAGGTCGTCGAAGCCCACCGCGACTTCCACCTGCCCCGCTGGGACGTCGTGATCGCCGATGAAGCCCACCGCACCGCCGGTGACTACAACAAACCCTGGGCCCGCATCCACCACGACGACCAACTGCCCGCCCGCCATCGCCTCTACATGACCGCGACGCCCCGCATCTTCGACGAGAAGAAAGCCCGCGAAAAGGGCCTTAGCGCCGACACCGTCATCGCCTCCATGGACGACGTGAGCATCTACGGGCCCGTCGTCTACCGCATCTCCCTGAGAGAGGCGATCGACGAGGGGCTCCTCGCCGACTACCGCATCGCTGGCGTCGTGATCAGAGACGAAGACCTGCGAGGCCTCCTCAACCGGCTCCCCGCACACACCTGGACCGGCGAAGCCTTGCGTGCCGCAGCCGCCCAAGTCGCCCTGCTGGTCGCCCAGCACCGCTACGACCTGCGCCGCACCCTGACCTTCCACCCCTGCATCGCCGCAGCGGACGTCTTCGCCGAAACACTCCACGAGACCGCGGCCCTCATGCCCCCGGCCTACCACGCCCCCCTGCAGGTCGGCACCGTCAACTCCCGGCAGAGCCCCTTCGAACGCCACAAGAACTACACCGACTTCGCCTCCGCGCCCCTCAACACCCCCGCCTCACAGCAGCCGCCCCGCCGGGCCGTCCTCACCAACTGCCGCTGCTGCGCCGAAGGCGTCGACATCCCCGCCATCGACTCTCTGCTCTTCGCCCACCCCAAGACCAGCAGCATCGACATCGTCCAGTCCATCGGACGCGCACTGCGCCAGACCCCAGGCGACAACAAGATCTCCACCATCGTCATCCCCATCTACATGGCACCCGGCGAAACCCTCGAGGAGGCCGTCAAGAAAACCGCCTTCCACCTGATCTACAAGGTCCTCATCGACCTCGACGTCTACGACGAGCACACCTTCCACCTCGTCGACCACTTCCGGTACCCGGCCGACCCCGCCGGACCCCAGATCGCCCCGCCCCCGGAGCGCGCCGACGAGATCATCCCCGTTCTCGACCTGAACGACGTCATGGCCCCCAACCGCGTATGGGAGGCCGCCTTCGAAGTCGCCACAGACTTCCACCTCCAAAACGGCCACCTCGACGTCCCCAGCCGATACCTCCACGACGGCCGCTTCTACCTCGGCTGGTGGATCGGCGCACAACGCTCCATGCGCAACAACGGCCTGCTCCTGCCCGAACGCATCGCAGCGCTCGACACCCTCGACATGATCTGGGAGCACCCCCCGCACAGCATCGAGCGCAAACTCCTCATCGCCCGCGACTACGTCACCCGCCACGGACACCTCGCACCCCGGTGGGCCGAACACCACCAAGGCCTGCACCTGGGCCGCTGGCTCGCCGACAGCCGAAAGGAAGCCAACACCCGTCGCCTGCCCCACTGCTACCAGCGGGCCCTGAACGAGATCTACCCCTGGTGGAACGCCAAAGGCAGAGCCGAATGGAAACGCACCTACGCCCGCGCCCACGCCGCCGCCCGCGACAACACCCTGGTTTTCCCCGGCCCGCACCAACTCACCGGCGCCGCCCCTGTGCTGACCCAATGGCTGGCCGAACAGATCGACAACCTCGACAGGCTCGAGACCTACCAGCGCAACCTCCTGGGCGACCTCCCCATCGAGCACCCCCTGGCCCTCCTGCTGCGCCGCCCGCGCGGCGCTTCCCAACGGGCCTTCGCCCGAGGATTGCAGGCCGCCTACGCCTACCGCCGCCGCCACCATCACCTGGACGTTCCCTACAACTACACCTGTGAGGACGCCGCCGCCTTCGCCCTGGGAAGGTGGCTCGCCGAGAAGCGGCGTTTTCCGCAGGCCCTCTCGCGAGAACAACTGGATGCCCTGGAAGCCCTCGACATGCGCTGGATCTCACGCCACCGGCACCGCACACCCTGAACCCGCCGTACCAACCGGCAGACCACGGGACCACGGGCGTCCCTCCGCTCCGGCCCCCCCGCACGAACAGCTGCACCGGATCCTCCCGGCAGCGCCCGCCGCCCCGGGACCCGAGCCCCGGCTGACATCACCAGACGTACCGCAGCCCAAAAGCACGAAAGAACCGAACGACCTCAATCAGGAGTACTCCGGCATCATGACGACACCGCCCCACTCGCCCGGCCGGCTGCCTGTCTTCAACATCGGCCTCACCCACGTCACGCTCCCCACCTCACAGGTACAGGTCAACCGCCTGACCAACCGCAGCAACGAAATCACTCTGGGCACCGACGTGATCGTGATCGTGGTGAGCCCCGCCACCCACCTGGCCGAGACCGACGTCGATCCAAGCCGCTTCATCTGGCCGACCTGGCGGGGAGAGACCATCCCCGAGGCCCACCAAAAGTGGAAGGCAGTCTTCGCCACCCAGGACCGCACCTTCAGGGGCCTCTACTACGAGGACCCCACCCAGGAAGAGACGCAGACTTTCCGCGTCCCCAATACCGTTCTGTCCGACGCGATGTGGAAGATGCTTCAGAACGAGCCCTGCGCGGTCCTGTGCACTGGCCTCACCGGGGACCCCTCGGCGGCCGAAATCACGACCGCCCTCGAAGCAGGAATGCTCCAAGCAGTTCTGGTGGAAGCCCTGTTCGCCTAGCCTCCAGACCAGCCCCGCGGCATCCCCTAACGTTGCACGACACGACCCCCGCCCGACCGGTCCAGCCCGCAAGCCCCCGCAACACCACTCAGCGAAGGACACCCGACACGATGGATCTCGCCGGCCACCGCTCCATCGCGCACTGAGGATCTTGTTTCATGCCCTCCGAGGAGCCCATCGCCGAGATCGCCGCCGTCACCGCCTCCCGCACCCGCCCCGCCCGGCTCCCCCTACGCCCGGACCAGCAGCGGGCCGTCGACAGCGCGGCACGTCATCTAACACGCGCACACACTCGCGGGCACATGGTGTCGGCCTGCGGCACAGGAAAAACGCTCACCGCGCTGCGGACCGCCGAAGCCCTTGACACCCGACACCTGCTGATCGCCGTGCCGAGCCTGGACCTCATCTCGCAGTGGGCCCGCACAGCCCGCAACGACGGACGCCCAGAGCCGATGATGGCCGTCTCGTCCCTGGCTGCGGCCAAGCACCCCGTCCTGGCCGGAGCAGCGGTCCACAGCACCAACAATCCGGAATTCCTGGCGACCTGGCTGGCCCGGCACGAGCAGGCCACCGTCTTCGTCACGCTCGACTCCCTCCCGAAGATCGAACAGACCCAGCACACCCGCGCTCCCGCCCCGACCTTCGACCTGCTGATCGTGGACGAGGCACACCGCACCGCAGGCAGCTGGGACAAGGACTGGACCGTCCTGCACGACCACACCCGCATCCGAGCCCACCGCCGGCTCTACCTGACCGCCACCCCCTACGAATGGGACCCGCCCCGCCTGACAGAAGCACCCACCACCCGCCCCCAGCCCAAACGCACCGCCACCACCGCCCCCGCATGGGACACTCCCGCCCTCGTCGCCTCCATGGCAGACACCAAAACCTTCGGCACCCGCCTGCACACCTACACCCACGCGGACGCCATCGAAGACGGAGTTCTGGCCGACTACCAACTGGTCGTCCCCACAATCACCGACACCCACCTGCGCACCGTACTCACCACCCCCCGGGCACACTCCGGCTTCGGCCCGACCGCACGCCGCACCACAGCACTGCACCTGGCGGTCCTCAAAGCGATGACCGAACACGACCTCCACCACGTGATCGTGTACTTCCAGCAGGTCGCCGACGCCACCGACTTCGCCCGCCAGTTCCCCCACACCCTGCGCACTCTCTCCGAAGACCAACGGCCCGCCTGGGCTAGCGACCTGGTCGTCCAGTCGATCAACGGCACCCACAACCCTGGCCAGCGGCACGACATCCTCACCGACTTCGCCACCGCCGACCGCGCCGTGCTGACCAACTCCCAAGTGCTGGGGGAGGGCATCGATCTGCCGGCCGTCGACGCAGTCGTCTTCGCCGACCGCACTGCCAGCGTCCGCCGCATCGTCCAAGCCCTCGGCCGTGCCCTGCGTAAACCCCCCACCCAGGCCACGAAGACCGCCAGCCTCGTCATCCCCGCCTACATCCCCCACGGCGCCGACCCCACCGACCTCCTCGGCACCCCCTACGAAGCCCTCTGGCTCGTCACCGCCGCCCTGCGACACCACGACCAGACCATCGCCGCCCGTGCCCCCCGCACCACCGCCAAACGCCGCCTCGAGCAGGGCACCCGCACGCTCCTGGCCCGCCGCTTCCGCTTCGACTTCACCCTCGACCCCGATGCCATCGCCCGGGCAATGGACCTGATCGCCTGGCCCGCCGACAACGCAGCCCTCTCCGCCCCACGCCGCGCAGGCCTGGCGGCCGCCACACGCTTCCACACCGAACACCACCACCTGCGCGTCCCCACCGACTACGAGGACGCCTACGGCTACCGGCTCGGCACCTTCATCGCAGGCCAACGCACCGCCCGCAGGCAAGGCATCCTCACCGAGGACTGGATCACCGAACTCGACGCGCTCGGCATGATCTGGGACGACCATGAAGCCGTCTGGCAGGGCCACCTCACCACCGTCACCGCCTTCCACACCGAGCACGGCCACCTCGCCATCCCCCTCGACCAACCCGGCGGACAGTTCCTCGTCAGCCAGCGAGCCCTCGCCCGCAACAACCGCCTCCACCCCGACCGCCAGGTCCAGCTCGCTGCCCTGGACCCCCACTGGACCCTTCCGCACGGTCCCGACTGGCACCGCAAATACCACGTCCTGCGACGCCACATCGAAGCCGGTCACAGCCCGACCACGCTGCGCCGCGACACGGTGATCGACGAGGTGAAGGCGGGAAGCTGGCTGCACCGCCAGTTCTCCACCTGGAACCAGCTCGCCCCCGGACAGCGCGACCTCCTTGCCAGCCTGCAACTGACGCCAGCCGCCGCCCCTCTGCTTCCTACGCGACAGATGAGGCAGCCCCCCACGAAGCGGCCTCGTCGTTCCTTCGAGAAGACCGCGCAAATCCTTCGGCTCTTCGTCGAGCGCTGGAACCGCCCGCCGGGCGCCCGGGAATGGGTCGATGTCGACGGAGAGCGCATCATGATCGGACCGTGGCTCTGCAAGGCCCGTGCCAGAGCGAATGCCGGCCGGCTCAGCGAAGAGCAGGACCGGTTGATGGCCGAGATCCTCCAGGCGGACTGGAACGGCTGCGCCCCCGAATAGCACTCCGGCGCTGCTGAGAAGCCGCCGAGGATCCGCTGATCTCGCTGCGGCACTCCCGCACAGGCTTCTCCTTTCGCACAGCCGAGCGAGAGGTGCGCCTTGACGGGGTCGGCGAACCGGGGCGCGAAATTCGCCGCCTGCCGCGCGAGGCCGACACCGGTCACGTCGGACTCGCGGCGGCTGTTCGAGCCTGCCGATGGGGCCGTGCGAGTCGTGCTGCGGCCTATGTCCCGCTGCTCTGCGCCACCGTGTGCGCACACGCGCGGGCCGCGGCGGTGCGACGGCGCAGGAAGCGGGGGAGGGGGAGGGTGACGAAGCCTTCGGCCTGCATGGCGGCGAAGCCGATGCGGGGCAGATCGGCGGAGGCGCGGTAGACGACGAAGCGGGGCTCCCAGCGGGGCTGGAACTTGGCGTTGAACTTGTAGAGGGACTCGATCTGGAACCAGCGGGAGAGGAAGACCAGCAGGCCGCGCCAGGCGCGCAGCACCGGGCCCGCGCCCAGCCTCTCGCCGCGGGCGAGGGCGGAGCGGAACATGGCGAAGTTCAGCGACACGCGCGTGATGCCGAACTTCGGTGCGGCCTGGAGTGCGGCGACGATCAGCAGTTCGTTCATGCCGGGGTCGGCCGAGCGGTCGCGTCGCATCAGGTCGAGGGAGGCGCCGTCGGGGCCCCAGGGCACGAAGTGCAGGATCGCCTTCAGGTCGCCGTACTCGCCGGGGGCCTCGTCGGCCTTGTGGGCGGTGGCGATGAGGCAGTCGGCGTCGGTGGCGTCGCCGACGCGGCCGAGGGCCATGGAGAAGCCGCGCTCGGTGTCGGTGCCGCGCCAGTTCTCCGCGGCATGCCGGACGCGCTCGAGTTCGGCCTCGCCCAGGTCACCCACGCGCCGTACCCGGGTCTCGTAACCGGCGCGTTCGATGCGTTTGACCATCTGGCGCACGTTGCGCATCGCGCGGCCGGCCAGGGAGAAATCCGCGACGTCCACCACCGCCTCGTCGCCCAGTTCGAGGGCGTCGAGGCCGGTCTCGCGGGTCCAGACCTCGGCGCCGGTCTCGGAGCAGCCCATGACGGCCGGGGTCCAGGAGTGGGCCTTGGCCTCGTCCATGAAGCGTTCGATGGCGCCGGGCCAGGCCTCGACGTCGCCGATGGGGTCGCCGCTGGCGAGCATCACTCCGGAGACGACGCGGTAGGTGACGGCGGCCTTGCCGCTGGGGGAGAAGACGACGGCCTTGTCGCGGCGCAGCGCGAAGTGTCCGAGGGAGTCGCGGCGGCCGTGCTTGTCCAGCAGGGCGCGCAGCCGGCTCTCGTCGTCCTCGGTGAGGCGGGCGGCCGGGTGCTCGGGGCGGAAGGCGAGGTAGATGGTGGTGACCGCCGTGAGCAGGCCGAGGGCGCCGAGGGAGAAGCCCACCGTCCAGGAGGTGGTGGGGCCGGTGTATTCGACGGGGCCCTCGAAGCCGGACAGTCCGTACAGCACGTGCGTGATGCGATCCGTGAGGCTCGGGTCGCCGACCATTCGCCGGCCCTGGACGCTGACGATGACCAGGCCGAGCAGCATCGAAGCGGCACCCCACAGAATGAAGTTGGCAAGGGCGCGCCAGCGGCTGCGCGGGTCGGGCAGGGCGGCGAACTCACGGCGATGGCGGATCAGCAGCGTCAGCAGAACCAGTGAGATGAGCATGCCGAAGGCAGAGTGCCGGTCGGTGAACTGCGACACGGCGCCGACCGGAAGCAGTACGACGGCGGCCCGCCAGGCGCGGCGCTTGCGGCGGCGCAGCCCGTGTGCGAGCAGGAGCAGCAGAAGACCGGCGCTGAGGGAGAGGGCGGCGGCGAACGGACCGAGCGCGCCCGGCAACACCTCCGCGACCGTGTGCACACGGCTGTGCCGGAACCGTGCGAAGACGCCGGCCAGCACGTCCAGTACTCCGATGAACGCACAGGCCTTCGCGATCAGAGCGGGAACGGCGTCGGGGCGGGGACCGCGGACCACTCGCCGCAGCCGGGGACGCGACGGCGTACGCGACCTAAGCGCAGCGCGGATCTCGGACAGAGCGTTCACCGGCTCACTCCGTCCCGTGTCTGCTGCTGGTCGTCGGGGCAGACGCAGGGCCGTTGCAGCTGCCAGACGTTGGCTGGAAGCAGGTTGGCCCACACGGTCCGGCGGCCGGTGGCGTAACTGCACTGGTAGGCAGTCATGACTTCGTTCACGGCGGCGCGGCGGCGTGCCTCGGCGCGTGACGTGGTCAGGGCACGGACTGCGTGCGCGCCCACGTGGGTGAAATAGGTCAGGGTGCCGCCCGGATGCAGCAGTTCCATGGAGCGGGCCATGATGCGCTCGACCTGTACCGGGGTGAACGTGCTCAGCGGCAGACCGGAGACGATCACGTCATAGCGGTCGTCGGCGTCGAGGTCCTCGACGCACGCCCGGCGGACGGTCACGGGCCGGGGTCCGCCTGCCGGGGCGGGGTGCGTGGCGACGAGGTGGCGCAGTTGCGCGGCGACGCGCGGATCGGTTTCGACGACGTCCAGGCGGCTGCCCCGGGACAGTTGGGATATCAGGGAGCGAGTGACCGCTCCCGTGCCGGCACCGGCTTCCAGCACGGCCAGCGGGCGGGGTGCCTGGACCCGCACGGGTTCGGTCAGGGCCCGGGCCAGCGCGTTTCCGCTGGAGGCGGCAGCGCCGGGCCGCAGATCGCGGGCCGTTTCGATCAGGAACATCCAGCCTTCGGCGTGGCGCTGCGCCAGGACTCGGTCGTGGGAGGTGGTCCAGCCGTTCATGGGTTCGACGGTAGAAGCTGGCCCTCCCCATCGGATCCGTCGTTCTGCGACGTTCTCCCCCTACGAAAGTAGGGGCCGTCGAGCAGATGTTGGACAGACAGCCGCAGCGCTCAGCGGTTCCTCTCGGGTGCGGCCCGTCGTCGTTGATCAGGTTGCTCTGAAGCGTTGCTGGGACGGCACCTCGTGGCGCTCCGTACCCGGGAACACCCCCCGTGCTTGCAAAATCCCTCGAGTCGGACCGCAGCCACGGCGGCCCCGCCGAGGGAACCGCAGGCGCCCGCGAGGCATGGCTGCCCGGCCGTGGAGGCGTCCGGCTCCTCGGCGAGCACCCGCGTCCCTGAAGAGGTGAAGGCCCCCGCGAGTCACCACGGGCTCGTAGGGCACACACCACCCACTCGTGACTCGCGTTCATGACCGACAGTTCCCCGGGGGCCGGGTTCCCCGGTGGGCGCCTTCGGCCCTCGCGTCAGATCGGCCAGTTTCGGGGTTGCGATGACGGCCGCAGCGCAACGGACTCGGGAAGAGGGGTCGCCGCCGCCGGTGACAGCCCGTCGAGGATGAGGGAGAGGTAGCGGCGCCAGCCGTCGCTGGCCGGGTCCATGGTCCACAGCAGGCTGAAGAGCATGGCCATGATCCTGGGCAGGTCGTCCGGTACGAGGTCGGCGCGGATGCGTCCGGCCTCCTGGGCGCGCTGGGTGAGGAGGGTCAGCGATGCGTAGTACGGGCCGATGGCGTCGGAGATGACGGCGCCGGCGTTTCTCGCGGCGGCCAGGGTGTTGTGCTCGCGGGCGGCCATCGACATGGCGGCATCGATGACGGAGGTGAGGGCGAGTAGCGGGTCGTCATCGAGGAGTGCCTGTTCGATGGCGGGAGCGATGTACTCGGCGATGCCCTGCTCTAAGGCGGCCTTGGCGAGGACGGCCTTGTTGGGAAAGCGCCGGTAGAGCGTTCTGATGCCCACTCCGGCGTGCTGGGCGATCTCGTCCAGTTGTGCGTCGGGGCCGCTCTCGGCGAAGACCTCGCGGGCGGAGCGCAGGATCCGCTCGGCGTTGCGGGCTGCGTCGGTCCGCAGGAGTCGCTCGGAATCGGTGGCCACGAGGACAAGATACCAAGAGGCAGTTGACTGCCACTTGCATCAGGGGCACCATGGAAATGGCAGTCAGCTGCCAGTTATGACATGCCGACTCGCGGACGATCCGGTGAGTGGCGGACTCGGAGCGCTGCGCACGGCCCCACGCGTAGTGCCTCTGCGCTCCTCGAGCAGTCACGACAGCCCGCTCACCAGTACCTCGGCGCCTTCCCACGACGCTCCAGGAGGTTTCATGTCCACCACTACCGGCACCGATGACGCCATCGGTCTTCCCGAGTTCCCCGCTGACCGCGACGCGCGCTGCCCTTTGGCCCCCGCCCCCGAGTACCGGGAGTGGCGTGAGACGTGGGGTCTGCGCCGCGTGAACTTCAGGGGCCACGCCGCCTGGGCCGTGAGCCGGTATGAGGACGTCACGGCCGCGATGACGGATCCGCGGATCAGCGCCGAGGTCCCGATACAGCAGATCAGCATGGGCCCCGCCGCCCAGATGTTCGTCCGGATGGACGATCCCGAACACGCCCGGCTGCGCCGCATGCTGACCAAGGACTTCACCGTCAAACGGGTCCAGGCCCTGCGCCCGCGGATCGAGGAGATGGCGAACGAGTTCATCGACACCATGGTTGCCTCCGGCAGCCCCGCGGATCTGGTCCAGGCGTACGCGCTGCCCATTCCCTCCCTGGTGATCTCGATGCTGCTGGGGGTGCCCTACGACGACCACGTCTACTTCCAGGACATCACCTCCGTCCTGATGAGCCGCACCGCCA
This sequence comes from Streptomyces sp. NPDC031474, assembly GCF_055581185.1. Classification (NCBI taxonomy): domain Bacteria; kingdom Bacillati; phylum Actinomycetota; class Actinomycetes; order Kitasatosporales; family Streptomycetaceae; genus Streptomyces; species Streptomyces sp. NPDC031474. Next base: position 44,528 of record NZ_JBVIJX010000027.1, on the reverse strand, counting down.
CGGAGGAGGAGAGACAGAAGGCCAGAGGGTCGCTCTTCGGCTATCTGCTCGACCTCATCGGAAAGAAGGAACACGAACCGGACGACGCCCTGATCAGCCGCGTCACGCGCGAGCACATCCAGCAAGGGCAACTGAGCCGCGAAACCTTGGCGATGAACAGCTTCATCCTTCTCAACGCCGGGCACGAGACGTCCGCGAACATGATCGCGCTGGGCACCCTCGCGCTGCTGGAGAACCCGGCCGCGCTCGCGCGGATCCGCGACACCAACGACCCGAAGGTGGTCTCGCGCGCGGTGGAGGAACTCCTGCGCCACCTCACGGTCGTGCACAGCGTGGTCACCCGCATGGTCACGGAGGACATCGAGATCGGCGGCCAGCTCGTCCGCGCCGGTGATCTCCTGGTCATGAACCTCTCGGCGGCCAACTGGGATCCCGGCTTCGTCAGTGACCCCGAGCGCCTCGACATCGACCGCGACGCCCGCGGACACGTGGCCTTCGGACACGGCGTGCACCAGTGCCTCGGACAGGTCCTGGCCCGTGCCGAACTCGAGATCGCCCTGCCCGTGCTCCTGCGCCGGCTGCCCGGCCTGAGGCTCGCGGTGCCGCCCGAGGAGATCAGGTTCCGCAATGACATGAGCATCTACGGCGTCCACGCGCTGCCGGTCGCATGGTGACACAACCCGAGCGCCCTGCCGCACGAAAATCACGGTCACCTGCTCCCCACGGGCGACCGAGCATGACCCCACCGGCCCCTGGCCTCTCCCGGCTGCCCGCACCCGGCCTGCACGCTCGATTCGTGGAGGGAGCCGCACACCGCATCGGGGTCAACGCCGTCGCCCCGGTCGCCGCCACCCGCATGCTCGCGGGAGCCCTGGCGAACGCGCGGACCGGCGGCGCGGACAGCCGCCCCGTCGATCCGGCGGACCTGGAGAGGATGAACACCCTCCCCTCACCCGCAGCCTCGATCCGGCGCCGACCTCGCCCACGGTCGCCTTCCTGGCCCGAGAGGACTGCCCGGTGTCCGGCGAGATCTGCACCGCGGGCGCCGACCAGACCGCGCGGTTCTTCGTCGGCCGGACGCGGGGCTACCACAACCCGGCACTGACGGCCGAGGACGTACGCGACCACCTCGACCTGATCCGGGACGAGACCGACTCCTTCGTCCCCGCGGACCCCGGCGCGGAGATGGCCCATCTGCTGCGGCGTGCCACACATAAGCCATGAGCAGGCGCCTTGCACGCCCTGCTCCGCGATTCCCGCAGGCCCCCACTGCGCCTGCGGCGAACCGTGCTCGTCCACACATCCCCACAGGAGTAACCATGACCACGGACACTGAACAGGCCCAGCCGAACGACGATACCGACCTTCCCGACTACCCTGGCACCCGTTCCCCCGGCTGCCCCTTCGATCCGCCCCCCGTACAGGCCGGTTGGCGGCGCGCCGACGGGCTGACCCAGGTGCGGCTGGGCAACGGCCGCATCGCCTGGGCGGTCACCCGGTACGACGATGTCAAGCAGCTACTGGGCGATCCGCGGCTCAGTGCCGACGGACGTCGCTACCCGCAGCTGATGGAAACCCAGCAGCACGGCAAGCAGCCGCAGACGTTCCCGCGGATGGACGACCCCGAGCACTCCCGCATCCGGCGCACGCTCACCGGCGAGTTCACGGTCAAGCGGGTCGAGGCGATGCGGCCGCAAGTCCGGTCGATGGTCGACAGGTTCCTGGAGGAGATGATTGCCGCAGGATCGCCGGCGGACCTCGTGCACGCGTACGCCCTGCCGATTCCGTCCCTGGTGATCGCGCTGCTGCTCGGGGTGCCCTACGACGACCGTGCCTTCTTCCAGACACGCAGTGCCGTCCTGATGCGCAGGGGAGTCCCACAGGAGGAGAGGCAAGCGGCGAGCGGTGAACTGTTCGACTTCCTCCTGGACCTGGTGAAGCGCAAGGAGCGCGAGCCGGAGGACGACCTCATCAGCCGGATGGTCACCGAGCGGGTGGTCACCGGAGAACTGACCCCTCTCGACGTGGCCATGAACAGCATGATCCTCCTGCACGCAGGGCACGAGACCACCGCCAACATGATCGGGCTGGGCACGCTGGCCCTGCTGGAGAACCCCCGGCAGGCCGCCCGGATCCGCGACACCGATGACCCCAAGGTGGTCGCTGTCGCCGTCGAGGAACTCCTGCGGTACCTGACGATCGCCCAGGACATGCTCGTACGCGTGGCGACCGAGGACCTCGTCGTCGGCGGTCACCTCGTGCGGAAGGGCGAGATGCTGGTCTCCGGTCTGCCCTCTGCCAACCGGGACGGCGTCTTCGAAGGCGCCGACGCCCTGGACCTCGACCGCGACGCCCGCGGACACCTGGCCTTCGGATACGGCGTCCACCAGTGTCTGGGCCAGTCCCTCGTCCGCGTGGAACTGCAGGAGGCCCTGCCCGCGCTGCTGCGCAGGCTGCCGGATCTGCGTCTGGCCGTACCGCTGGAAGAGGTGCGTTTCCGCCACGACATGGTGGTCTACGGGGTGCACGAGCTGCCGGTTGCCTGGTAGCCGCAAGGCCACTTCTGAGGAACCACGTCCTGAAGCCTGAAGTCCCCACCCCCTGAAGAACCGAGGACAACAACCATGCGTGTGGAGCTGGACGAACCGAAATGTGTCGCGGCCGGGCAGTGTGTGGTGGCCGCCCCCGCCGTGTTCGACCAACGGGACGAGGACGGCGTCGCCGTGGTGCTGGAGGAGCACCCCGCCGCCGAACTCCTCGACAGCGTGCGGGAAGCCGTGGCCGTCTGCCCGGCTGCGGCGATCCGCCTGGCCGAGCTGTGAAACGGATCGTGGTCGTCGGTGCCTCGGCCGCCGGTCTGGCGGCGGCCGAGACACTGCGCCGGGAGGGCTACGACGGCAGGCTGACTCTGGTCGGCGACGAACCCCACCCGCCCTACGACCGGCCGCCGCTGTCCAAACAGGTCCTGTCCGGGGAATGGGACGCGGGCATGACGGCCCTGCGCACTCAGGAGGACCTCGCCGCCCTCGGCCTCGACCTGCGGCTCGGCGTCGCTGCGACCGGGCTCGACCCCGCCACGCGTGTGGTGCGGCTGGCGGACGGCAGCACCGTGCCGTACGACCGCCTGGTCATAGCGACCGGCGTACGGCCACGGCGCCTTCCCGGCGACCGTGACGCCCACGTCCTGCGCACCCTCGATGACGCGCTCGCCCTGCGGGAGAGGCTGAAGCCGGGCAGCCGTCTGGTGGTGGTCGGCGCCGGATTCCTCGGCGCCGAGGCCGCAGCCGTGGCGTGCCGGCTCGGCGTGGAGGTCGCCCTGTTGGAGCCTGCCCCGGTGCCGCTGGCCCATGCGGTCGGCACCGACGTCGGGAGGGTGCTTTCGCAGGCCCACCACGACCATGGTGTGCACCTGCGCACCAGGGTCACCGTGACGGAGGTGACCGAGCGCGGCGTGCGCCTGGCGGGCGGCGAACTAGTCGGCGGGGACGAGGTGTTGGTGGCCATCGGCTCGCTTCCCAACACCGAGTGGCTGGGCGGCAGCGGACTGCCGGTGGCCGACGGCGTGCTCTGCGACGAGTACTGCCGGGTCGCGCCGAACGTGTACGCGGCCGGGGACGTCGCCCGATGGCACAACCCGCTCTTCGGCACACCGATGCGGATCGAGCACCGTACCAACGCGGCCGAACAGGGCATGGCCGCCGCCCGCAACCTGCTCCACCCCGAGACACGCAGACCGTTCGCGCCGGTGCCCTACTTCTGGTCCGACCAGTACGGCATGAGGATCCAGGCGTACGGATATCTGCGTGGCCACGACGAAGCGGCCGTCATGGAAGGCGACTTGAGCGAGCGCCGGTTCCTGGCCGCATACCGCACCGGCGAGACGCTGACCGGAGTCCTCGCCATCGGCATGCCGCCCAAGGTCATCCGCCCGTGGCGCCAGGCCATCGCCACCGGCACCTCCTGGCGCGCAGTCCTGGCCACCAACGCGCTCTAGGTCGGCGCGCACGGGGCCACCGCCCGAAAGAGCACCCCCACCTGCTCATCCGGCTTTCCGACCTCACGGACGTCAGCCCATTCCGTTGCGGCCACTCTCCGCCCGCACCCCCCACAGGGAAGGCTCACTCATGTCCAGAACACACCCGTCGGCCGCCCAGGCGCAGAATCCCCCGCCGCCACCACTGGGTGTCGTGGTGGCGACCCTCGCCTTCACCGGGATCGCCGGCGCGATGACCCAGACCCTGGTGCTCCCGATCGTCCCCCTCCTGCCCCGGCTGCTGGACGCCCAGGCCTCGGACACCGCCTGGGCCCTCACGGCCACGCTGCTGTGCGGCGCTGTCTCCACCCCCGTGACGGGCAGGCTCGGCGACATGTACGGCAAGCGGCGCATGCTCCTGATCGGAGTCGGCCTGCTCGTGCTGGGCTCGGTGATCTGCGGGCTGAGCGACTCCCTGGCTCCACTCCTCGTCGGACGGGCGTTGCAGGGGCTGGCGGCGGGCGTGGTGCCGCTGGGCGTGAGCATCATGCGTGACGTACTGCCCGCCGAGAAACTGCCCGGGGCGACGGCGGCGATGCTCGGCTCCCTCGGCGTCGGCGCCGCCCTGGGCCTGCCCGCCGCCGCGGTCATCGCCGACAACTTCGACTGGCACATGCTGTTCTGGGTGTCCGCAGCCCTCGGCGCGGTCGCAGCCGGGCTCGTGTTCCTGCTGGTGCCCGAGTCGAAGATGCGTACGGGCGGGCGTTTCGATCTGCCGGGTGCGGTCGGTATGGCGGTGGGCCTGGTCTGCCTGCTCCTCGCGGTCTCCAAGGGCGCCGACTGGGGATGGGGAAGCGGTACGGTCCTGTCCCTGTTCGCCGTGGCCGTGATCGTGCTGGTGCTGTGGGGCTGGTTCGAACTGCGCGCCCCGCAGCCCATGGTGGACCTGCGCACCACCGCACAACCGCAGGTACTGCTCACCAACCTCGCCGGACTGGCGCTCGGTCTCGCCCTGTTCGCGATGAACCTGGTGCTGCCGCAGCTGCTCACGATGCCTGAGGCCACCGGCTACGGTCTGGGCAAGTCCCTGGTCGTCACCGGCCTGGTCATGGCTCCGCAGGGTCTGACGATGATGGCGGTCTCCCCGTACGGGGCGCGCATCACCAAGAGCAGGGGGCCGAAGGTGACCCTCATGACCGGATCCGTGATCGTGGGAGCGGGCTACCTGCTCACCATGGTGATGATGTCCGGCATCTGGCAGGTCATGGTGGCCTCCTGCGTCGTGGCGACCGGAGTGGGCTTCGCCTACGGCGCGCTGCCCGCACTGATCATGGAAGCCGTGCCGGTGTCCGAGACCGCCGCCGCCAACGGCCTCAACGCCCTCATGCGTTCCATCGGCACGACCGGCTCCAGCGCCGTCGCCGGCCTGATCCTGGCCCACATGACCACCGACTTCCACGGCGTGCACATCCCGACCGAGAACGGCCTGCGTGCCGTCCTGGCCCTGGGCGTCGGCGCCGGTGCCCTCACCTTCGCTTTCGCGAGCTCCATCCCCCGCAGGCCCCCAAGGGATGTCACCGTCCCGGTGGAGTCGGTCGCCGTGAAACCCGCGGGTGCGGAGTAGGAGGTGTCGTTCGGCCGACATCCAGCCGGCGGCGACGTGAAGGTCGGTTGGTCCCGCGCTCGGCGCGTAACCAACCGACCCGATGGGCGACCGCGACGACCGTTCGGATCGTCGGCCGGATCAAATCCACCGCCTACTGTCACTGCGCACGCCAGCCGTTGGTGACCGCGCTTCCGTGACAACAACGCCCCCGCCTTGTTGGACCTGTGCCCGCCGGTGTCGCGAACGGCGTCATGCCGTCGTGGCCCCGGTTGTGCGGGGTGTCTGGGTTTTCAGGCACCCCAGTGCACTTTGAAGACCCACGCGTGCTGTCCTGCCTGGCGTGCGGCTTGGGGGACGTCGATCACCAGCGACCCGTTGCTCAGGGTCCAGGTCAGGGGCCGGCCGTGGCCGAGCATCGTCACCTTGTCGCCGTTGCGGATCGGGATCGGTGCTTCGACGGTGAGTTTGGCGCCCGGCCTGGCCAGGGAGTGGATGTAGAAGGCCTCGTCCGGGCGGACGGTGAACCGCAGGTCCTCGCCGAGTTCGGCCATCCGGGACCAGTAGGTGGTGTCGTAGATGGCCTCGCCGTTGGTGCGCAGCCAGTGGCCTGTCTCACGCAGCCGGGTCTGCATGATCTCGGGGATGGTGCCGTCGGCGCGCGGGCCGATGTCGAGCAGGAAGTTGCCGTTCTTGGAGACGACGTCGACGAGGCTGTGCACGACTTCTTCGGTCGTCATGTAGGCGTCGTCGGGGGTCGCCTGGTTGTACCCGTAGCTGAACGGGTCCAGGCCGCGGCTGGACTCCCACTTGGCGACGACCGTGTTGTCGTACGTCGTGTACTCGGGGGTCGTGAAGTCGTGGAAGCCGATGCCCGAACGGTCGTTGACGGTGACCTCGATGGGCCGGGCGCGGTTCTTCGCGTGGTTGAAGTACTCGGCCAGGACATGGAGGCTGTCGTTGGCGCCGCCGATGTCGCACCAGATGAGCTCCGGGTCGTAGCCCTGGATCAGCTCCAGCATCTGCGGGGCCTGGTAGTCCTTCACGAAGTCCTTGCCAGCGGTGTAACCCGTGTAGGGCAGCGGCTGCTGGGTGTACGGATTGCGCGGGGCGTGGCCCATCCAGGGGTTGTCCGGGTTGAACCACTCGGGCATGGAGAAGTAGAGCCCGCGGTGGAGTTCGGGGGTGTACCGGCGGGACGCCGCGAAGAGTTCCTTGACAAGGTCCCGCTTCGGGCCCATCTTCACGGAGTTGCGGTCGGAGACCTTCGTGTCCCACAGCGCGAAGCCCTCATGGTGCTTCGAGGTCAGCACGTGGTACTCCGCGCCCGCGTCCCGGAACAGTTCGACCCAGGCACGCGGATCGAACTTCGACGCCGTGAACATCGGGATGAAGTCGTCGTAGGCGAAGTTCTCGCCGTACTTGTCGCGGTGGTACCCGTAGACGGCGTTCGCGGGATCCTGCATGTGGTTCCAGTACCACTCGGCGTACTGCTTGCCGACCGGCGACCAGGCCGGCACCGAGTAGACGCCCCAGTGGATGAAGATGCCGAACTTGGCGCCCTGGAACCAGTACGGCGCCTGGTGGCCGGAGAGAGAAGTCGCTGTGGGCTGGTAGTCGGCGACGCCGAGGGTCAACCGGCTTTTCTGCGCGGCGGCTTGGGTTCCGCGTCCGGTGACGGTCACCGAGCCGTCGCGGACCGTACCCGGGGCGGTGCCCGCACGGTTACGGATACCCACGCGGACACGCGCCTGCTCACCGGGGTCCAGGCGGCGGACACGGGCGGCCTCGACGGTGCGGGCCCCCGGAACCTCGACCCCCACCGAGACGCCGTCCGCGGCCAGCACGGCGACCGTCCCCGCGTTGACGACGGTGGCTTCGACGCTCTGGGCGCCGGACGACTCCAGCAGCGAGTTCGTGGACCGGGCCGCGCGCAGGGCAAGCGCTCGTCCCTGAGCGGCAGGTTGCAGGGACAGCGCGAACACGTGCAGCGACGCCTTGTTCGCCTGCGCCGGGTTGGTCACCGGGAGCGTGATCGCTACGGCGTCGCGCTGTGGGTCGAGCCACAGCTCGGACGTGCCGATCCCCACACGGTGTTCGTCCCTGGCGCCGTCCGGTCCGTAGCGGTACGGCACCGACAGGGATCCGCCCGCGGAGTACCAGTCGGATCCGCCGAGGGGGGCGGCCGTGGTCGAACCGTCCGCGTAGTGGACCGTGGCTTTGCCGGAGGCGTTGCCGTAGCTGCCCGCGGTGAGGAAGACGGCCGAGAGATAGCGGCCTTGGGGCAGTTCGACGCGCTGGCCGAGTGCGACGACATTGTTCTTCGCGCCGGCGGGCGAGGCCGGGAAGACGAAGGGCACGCCGTCGACCTGCACGCGGCCCGTGGGGAGCTCCTCGCCCGGGAACGTGTAGCCCGATCCGTCGAAGTCACCACCCCGTGCGGAGGCCGTGTCGACGCCGTCGTTGTCGTAGAGGGAGTCGAGCGGAACAGGGACGGGGTCGGGGACGGGAGCCCACGGTCCGGCGTACTCGGCGAGTGGTTCGGCGGCGTGTGCGGCGGTGGCTGAGGCGAGGGGAAGCGCCGCGACGGCGGCGACTCCGGCCGCGGCGCCCAGGACCTGGCGTCTCGGATACGTACCCATGAGCGGCTCCATTCATCGGATGTCTGATGATCGAGGGGAGTAGCAAAGCTGTCAATGGTGCGCACAGAGAGGCGATTTGGAGAAATACATCGGATGACAAGTAGGGAGGCTTGGCTGTATGCCCTGTTCGGCTGGCTTCCGGCGGATTTCAGTTGCATCACCGTGCGCCATGACGGAAGGTCCTGCATCCGGGCGAGCAGAAGCGGGCCGCTCCCATCCGGACCTGCCTCTGGCGATTTAGGAGTTCCGTCATCTCTTCAGGGGCGGGCCGGTGGTCGCACGCTGGGTTGGCAGATCCCCGCCGAGCCGGTGTTTTCGCCGCTATGCGGAGCGCAGCCGCGATTCCGCATCGGGCAGGTTGTGCGGCTGGCCCAGTGAGGTCAGGTCGACGGCGCGCAGTGCCTCGCTGTCCAGGACGGCGGCGACCGCCCGGTCGCGCGCCTCCCGTACATGACGGGTGGCCAGGTCTCTGGCCGCTGCGGAGTCCCCGGCGGCGATCGCCTCCACGAGGCGCCGATGACCCGACTCCGGGCCACCGGATCCCGCCGCCGAATCGATCACGTCGAGGGCGTGGTAGCGCTCCATCTTGAGGAGGGCCTCGTCGAGCACCCGCTCGAGCTCGGCGTTCCCGCCGAGGACCGCGATGCGGCGGTGCGCCCGGTAGTGGTCGGTGAGCCGGGCGGCCCGGTCCTCCGTGCCGCCCTCCTCCTCGCGGGCGCAGAACTCCTGCAGCGCCGCGATCTGCTCGGGCCGGCGTGCGCCGTGCCGGGCGGCGAGGGCTGCCGCCTCCGGTTCTAGCCACAGGCGCAGCTCGAACAGGTCCTGCATCCCGCGCAGGGTGACCGGGGGGACCCGGTAGCCCGAACGCGGGATGACCTCCACCCAGCCCAGCCGCCGCAGCACCGCCAAGGCCTCGCGTACGGGTGCTTTGCTCATCTGGAGGCGCTGGGCGATGTCAGCCTCGGAGAAGGAGGCGCCGGGCGCCAGGTCGCCGTGGATGACGCGCTGGCGGATCTCGCTGACGGCGCGATCGCTCATCGATCCGCCGCCGCTACCCGAGTCCATGAAAGGCTCTCCTTCTAGTATGAGCAGCACACGGTTCTGCTTGGGCCAGACCCTATCGCGAGACCGTGATGTCGGACCCGCTGCGCGGGTCGAGCTCGCCGCCGCTTCCGCTCGCACCGGGTGCTGCCTCCGCAGTTCACGCGGCCCCGGAGTGTCGATATGTCATGTCCTGGTACGTGCGCGGCGCTCCCGGGTGGCCAGACGCCGGCGGCTCCGTGCGAGGAAGAGTAACGGGGGCCAAGGTCCTCCCCGGCACCCTCCAAGAGTCCGGTCGTCCCCGCAGGGAGAAGTCCGTCCGGTCGCAGCCTGACAGCCGTCGCACGGCACGTGAACAGCCCTGAAGGACCCTGAGGCGGGCACTTCCGGCCGTCCGGTCAGTCGGCGTTCAGCGCGTGCTGCACTGCCTGCGGCGCGACCCAGACGCCGTTGATCCTGACGGAGGGCAGTGCGCTGCGCAGGCGGAGATACGCGGCTTCGCTGACGTTCGCCTCGCCGCCAAGGCCCAGTGACCGCAGTTCGGTCAGTGTCGCCAGGGCGTCGACCACCTCGTCGTCGACGGGGGTGTCGGCGAAGTCGAGGGTGGTCAGACGGGACAGCCCCGCCAGGCGGCGAAGTCCGGCGGGCGTGACCTTCGGCGCGGTGACGTGCAGGACCTTGAGGCCCGTCAGCCTCGCCACGTGACCGAGTCCCTCGTCGGTCGTCTCCGGCGCACGGAGCAGCAGGGTGGTCAGCTCCGGGAGGCCGGCCTCGACGATCTCCGCCAGGCCGGCGTCTGAGACCGAAGGCGTGCCGAGCATCAGACTGCGCAGGCCAGGGGCACGGGCCAGCTCGGCCAGCCCGGCGTCGGTGACCCCACCGGCGTTGAGATACAGCTCCTGGAGGAGCGGCAGGCCCACCACCTGCCTGACGAACGCGTCGTCGGCCTCCGGAATGGTCACATGCACCTCGTCGAGTTGCGTCAGGCCCGCCAGTGCCGAGGCTGCCTCGGCGGCGGAGCCGACCAGGCGCTGTGCGGTCACCGAGAGCCTGGTCAGCCCGGTCAGGTGCGCGATGTCGGCCAGGCCGGCCGTGCTGATGGCCGGGACCACGATCATCAGCTTGTCGACGCCGTCGGCCGGGAGCCGTCGCAGGAACCCGAGGTCGACCGGGTCGGCCGGGGCATCCGGGTTCTCCTCGTCACCGGTCTGGTGGACCATGAGCCACACGACCCGGCCCTTGGCGACCTCGATAGTGCCCTGCGCGGGGAGGACCTCGCTCTCGCCGCGGTCGGGGATCCATCCGTCGAAGACCGCGACCTTGCCGGGCAGGTCGTCGGGGAAGGCCAGGACACGGGGCCCGCGGGGGGTCCAGTTGTCCGGGACCAGGTGCTCCGGGCCGTCTTCCTCGGGCGGCCCGACCACGGGGCCCTCTGCCTTCGGCCGTACTTCGAGCAGCGGGCGGATCTGCGCCATCAGGTTGTCGGCGTCCCGGCCTCCGACGAGCCTGGCCACCAGTTCGCCGCCCGTGAACAGGAGCAGGACGGGGATGCCGCTGATGCCGTACTTCTCCTGCGTTTGCGGCGATGCGTCGAAGTCGATCTTGACTACGTGCAGGCCGTCCCCGAGTTCGGCGGCGACCTGCTCCAGGTGTGGGCCGAGGTACTGGCACGGCCCGCACCACTCGGCCCAGACGTACACCAGGACGGGAACCTCGGACGTACGCATGACGTCGTCGAGTGAGCTCTCGTCGATCAGAGGGATGGCGGCTGGGTTCGACATGCGGTTCTCCAATGACAGGGGGCGTCAGGTGGTCGTGAAGGAGGTCGGGACGGTGTGCTCGCTGCGTTCGATGGCGGTCACGCTGCCGCCGAGGTAGGCGTCCGCGACGCGCTGGTCGGCGCGGATCTCCGGTCCGGTGCCGCAGCACATGACCTGCCCGTCGACCATCACCGCGATCCGATCGGCGAGAGCCATGACCAGCGGGATGTCGTGTTCGATGACCACGAGTGTGAAGTCGAAGTCCTTCTTGAGGTTCCGCAGCATGACGCCGAGAGCCTCCGTCTCACGCTGCGCGATGCCGGCCGACGGCTCGTCGAGCAACAGCAGGCGTGGGCGGAGCGACATCATGCAGGCCAGCTCGGTGATCCGACGGGTTCCCGTGGACAGTTCGTGGATGGTCCTGCCTCGGTAGTCGCCGAGACCGAAGTAGTCGATCAGCTCGTCGGCGACCGCTTGGCGCTTGCGGGCGGTACGGTCGATGCCCAGCACTGAGGCGGTCACGGGGGTCCGTTGCTGCCGCTCGAGGGTGAGCGCGAGGACCTCTCGCACGGTCATGGTCGGGAACAGCGACGAGTCCTGGAACGAGCGGATCAGTCCGCGTTGGGCGCGTTGCTCGGGGGCCAGGCCGGTGGCATCGGAACCGGCGAAGTGCACGGTCCCGCCGTCCGGCACGACGAAGCCGCTCAGCATCTCGAAGGTGGTGGTCTTGCCCGCCCCGTTCGGTCCGATCAGGCCCAGGATCTCGCCTTCGACGACGTCCAGGGTGACACCCCGTACGGCGCTGACTCCGCCGAAACTCTTGACCAGGCCGTCCGCCCTGAGCAGCACCTGCCCAGGTACGCGGTCCGCCACGTCGGGCACCCTCAGTACGGGCGGTTGAGGGCGCGATGCCGGCGGCCGTTCGGACAGGGCGGTCCGCCCGTCATCGGCCTGGGCGATGTGGTGGTGGGCAGGGGGCGCTGCGGCGAGCGGGATGCCGTACATGCGCCCGATCCGGCCGGCCGTCCAGTCGCGGACCGGGCGCAGCAGCGACACCAGACCTCCGGGCAGGCACAGGGCCACGACAAGGACACCGGTCGTGGTGGCGGTACTCGCCAGGCCGGAGGACGGCAGGAGCAGGGGGGCACCGATCACCCAGAGGCTGCCGATGAGCGCCCCGCTGAAGGACGAGAGCCCGCCCACGATCAAGGCGAGGGCGACACCTACGGACAGCTCGGGCGGGAAGGTGGCCGCGTCGAGGGTGAGCTGGAAGTGCGCGTAGACGGCGCCGCCGAGCCCGGCCAGCAGACCGGCGACGACGAACGCCTGGATCCGGACGCGGGCCGGACGCACCGTGAACGTCCGCGCCGCCGACTCGTTGTCGCGCACGGCGCGCAGGAGCCGTCCGAAGCCGCCCCGCCACACGTTGTGGGCCAGCAGCAGCACGAGGCAGAACACGAGCGCCGCGTACCACAGGTACGGCTGTCCGGCGGAGAGTGTGTGACCGGCGACGACCGGCTGGGCCGGGGTGACGCCGTCGCCGAGCAGCCACGAGTGCGGCAGGATCACGTCCGAGGCCAGCATGGCGAAGCCGAGCGTGGTGACGGTCACCATCAGGCCCCGACTCCGCAGCGCGGGCAGGCCCAGCACCAGCGCGCAGGCACCGGCCGCCGCAGCCGCGGCCAGCAGACCGAGCGGGAAACTGGCGGTGCGCTCGACGACGTAGTAGGACGCCACCCCTCCGATGCCCGCGACGGCGTACTGCCCGAGGGTCAGTTCGCCGGCCAGGCTGGTCAAGATGCTGGCGGAGGCCGCAACCATGGCTCCGGAAAGGATCACGGTGACGTTCACCGCCTGCGCCCCGGAGGTCAGTCCGAAGCCGACCAGGGCACCGGCGACGGCGAGCAGCACAAGCTTCGGGCCGTGGCGCACCGGCCACAGCCGGGCCAGGTCGGGCGGCAGCGGCGGCATCGCCGCGACGCCGACCCAGCTGCCCGTGGCCTCGGCACGTCCCCCGGCGCGCGGTTGCATCATCAGGGCGACGAGCAGGACGACGAAGACGACGACCTCGGCCGCGTGCGAGCTCGGGTCCTTCCACAGCACGACCTGTTGGACCACGCCGAGGAAGAGCCCGGCGGCCATCGCACGCGACAGGTTCTGCATGGCACCGACCACCGCGGCGCCCAGGGCGGGAAGCAGCAGGACCGGGGCTGTCGTGCTGCTGTTGGCCGAAGGGGCCGCGGTGAGGATCGTGGTGACGGCCGCGATCGATCCGGCGATCCCCCAGGCCAGGGTGGACATGCGGACCTCGGAGATGCCCGCCATGCGGGCGGCGTCGGGATTGCACGCGACGGCGCGGATGGCCACGCCGTACCGGCTGCGGGTCAGGAACACGGTGAGCGCCGCCACCAGCACCGGGCCGATGACCAGCAGCCCGGTGTAGCTCTGGGTGACCAGCAGTGGGCCGATGCTGAATTGGGGAAGGCCGGCCGGCAGTGTCGGCTCCCGCAGGTTCCCGCCGGCGTCGTAGGTGAAGTGCAGCAGCTGGCCGGCACCGTCGGACAGCAGTACCCCGGCGCCGATGGTGGCCGCGGTCACCATGCCGCGCGGTGCCTTCGCCAGCCGGCGCACCACGCCCAGGTTTACGAGGGCGCTGGCCGCGAAGCCGACCGCGGCGCTGAGCGCGAACGACGGCCAGTAGGGCAGTCCGGCCACTTGTACGAAGACCGGCAACGATGCCGCGGCGAAGATCCCTATCTGCGGCAGAGCGAAGTTGATGACCCGGCTGGTGCGGAACACCAGGACCAGGCACACGCCGAGCAGGCCGTAGCCGATGCCGATGATCGCGCCCAGGACCACCACGTACGGGGGCGTCGCGTACCCGAGTGCGTGCGCGAACGGCAGCCCCAGCGCCAGGACGGCGCCGCAGCCGAGCGGCAGTCGCGACCGGGCGGGCAGGCGCCGCAGCAGCCCTGCCATGGTGTCCCGCGATGTCATGAGCGCTCCTCGGTGTCCGCGCCCGGCACGTCGCCGGCGCTCGCGCCGGACAGGAAGACCGCGCGAAGCAGGTCCGTCTTAGCCAGCAGGTCACGGCTGCTGCCGTCGAACCTGATCTGGCCCTTCTCCATGAAGTAGGCGTGCTCGGCCAGGTTCAGCGCGACGTTCACGGACTGCTCGACGAGAACCACCGCGGTGCCGGCCGCGTTGATCGCGCGGACCATGTCCAGGAGTTCGCCGACCACCACCGGCGCCAGGCCCAGCGACAGTTCGTCGATCAGGAGCAGCTTCGGGCGCAGGATGAGCGCCTTGCCCATGCCGAGCATTTGCTGCTGTCCACCGGACAGGGTGCCGGCCTTTTGGCTGCGCAGTTCGGCCAGTTGCGGGAACCCGGCGAAGACCTGGTCGATGGCCGCCTCGCGGTTTCGGCGGGACCGGCCCGCGGTGTAGCCGAAGCAGCGCAGGTTGTCGGCCACGGTCAGGTCGCCGAAGACGGCCTTGCCACCGGGGATCTGAGTGATCCCCAGTTCGGTCCGGCGCTCGGCGTCGATGTAGGTGATGTCGTGGCCCTGGAAACGGACGCTGCCCCGGTCGGGCAGGCCCAGGCCGCTGATGGCCCGCAGGAGGGTCGATTTGCCCGCGCCGTTCACGCCGAGCAGGGCCACCATCTCGCCTTCGTCGACGGCGAAGTCGACGCCGAACAACACCTGGGTCTGGCCGTAGGAGTAGTCGAGTCCCCGGCACGCCAGGGTGGGCAGCCGTCCGCCGCCCGCGTGGATCCGCTGGACCGTCTCCTCCTCGATCACTCCCTCGATCATGCTGTCGAGGTCCGCGCGGACGTGGCGTCCGGCGCGCATCGTGAGCAGGACGCCGATCACCGACGGGACCGAGCCGATCGCGACCGCCAGCGGTATGCCCACACTGCCGGCCAGTCCGCCGATCAGGACGGTGCCGATCGCGACCCCGCCGAGCGAGAACAGCGCCGTGACCGCACCGACGTGCGCACGCAGGTTCGCCGGTACCAGCGACATCGTCCCGACCGCCATCGCCGGGCCGCTCAGGCCGCCGAGCGCCGTGCCGACCAGGCTGAGGACCACCATCAGCGAGACCGTCGAAGCGAACACCTGCGCGGCGGACAGGACGATGCCCAGCAGCGAGACCGCGCCGGAGGCGTAGAAGATGAGCTTGGGGTCACGCTGGTACATCCGGTCGCCGACGGGAGCCAGGATGACGAAGGACAGCAGACCGACCACCGAGGTGGAACCCTGCAGCAGGGCCCGCTGAGCGGCGTCCAGACCGAAGCGGTCGGTGTAGTAGAAGACCAGATAGGTGGAGATCGGCGTGGCGATCGCACCGACCATGCCCGCAGTGAAGAGCAACCGCATCGACCTGATCGCCAGGATGCGGCGCAGCGCTTCGAAGACCGTCAGCCTGGGCGGCTCGACGGTGCGTGTGTCGTCGACGGCGCCGGCGTTCTCCCGGACCGCGGCACGGATCAGTTCGGTGTCCCTGGTGCCGTACCCCGGGTCCCGCAGACCCAGGGACAGCAGGAAACAGACCAGTGCCAGCGCCGCCAGCACGAGGAACGCTCCCCGCCAGGTCAGAGCCAGCGGCCCGGACAGCAGGTACACGATCCCGGGAGCCACCAGCCCCGCCGCGATCGCCCCCATGGACAGCACGGAGAGCACCCGCACGCGCGCCCGGGGCGGGTACAGGTCGACCATCAGCGACCCGCTCACCGTGCCGTTCGCCGACGTGGTCGCGGCGTCCAGCAGGATCACCCCGGTGAGCATCAATGAGCCGGGGACGACGGCCGTGTAGCCGGTCAGCACGCACCACAGTCCCGCCGACACCAGCATCACCAGGGCCCGCGCGGGCCTGTTCTGCACATACCGGGCCACGGTCAGTGGTACGACCAGGGCGATGACCTGCGTGATCAGGCTGACAGTGGTGAAGAACTGCGGGCCGAGCCCGAAAGTGCGGGCGATGTCCGGCTGGTACACGCCGAACGCCTGACCGTGGAGCAGGTCGCTCAGGCTGAGCAGGAACAGCGCCACCATCGGGTACAGCGGCGCCTTCTCCTCCCGGAGCATGCGCAGCAGGGAACGCTTGTCGACCTCGCCGTTCACTCCGGCGATGTCCCTGCCCTGCTCGGCCATCGCCGCGGTCGACCGCTCGATCTCCTCCGTGAATCCCGCCACCGAGAACGTGGTGGCCTTCTCGGCGGTCTCGGGACCCTGTTCCGTGGCGGTCATGACGCGGCTCCCGCGACGGTGAAGCTGGTCGTCCAGGAGGAGTCGCCGATACGTCGGCCGGCCCCGTCGACGAGGACGATCGTCAGGTAGTGCGAGCTGCTCCCCAACGTCCCCGACGACGGGACGGCGTCGATGGTGTAGCCGGTCCGGGAGGTGACGAAGACGTTCAGGCGCTGAGCGAGGTAGGCGGCGTCCGGACATCCGCTCACGCCGGCGCAGTCGCCGTTGGTGACCAGTGAGCCCAGGCTCTTGCCGGGAGCCATCGGGTACTTGTCGAGAAAGACCGCGTAGTACCCCGTTCCCACCCGTGCCGGGCTGCCGGGGCGGACCGCGGTGAAGTCGCGCATCGTCCAGGAGACCTTGACCGGCAGCCGCACCGCCGAGCCGGTGCCCGGGCTCACGATCGTCAGCCGCTTGTCCTGCCGGAAGCTCATCTCGGAACCACTGGCACACCCCGCGGTGAGCAGTGCGCAGCCCAGTGCGATGAGTACGCGAGGTCGTATCGCCACGTGCCCTCCTGATCTCTTCCTGGACGTCCGAAGCCTGACCAGGCAGCGCTCGGTCCAGGCGGCACGCCATGCTGCATGGCTGTGGAGTTCAGAGTCAAGACTTGTTCTTCTCAGTTTCACCTGCTGGTCTTAGCACCTTCGATCCCTGTCGGGCCGGGGAGCCGACCGCCGCCGCCGAACCCGGCGGCGGGGACACGATCCAGGAGGAACCGTGAGAACACGCAGGTCACTGCAGAAAGCTCTGGCGGCAGGCGTCCTCGCCGTCTCGCTGGCCGGCTGCTCGGCCACGTCCGCCGGCACCACGAAGTCCTCGTCGTCGCCGACGGCGGCCACGGCCATCCCTGCGCACAACGGCCCAGGGGTGAGCGCCGACAGCATCACCGTCGTGGACAACTACTACTTCGACGCGACGGCGCCGGTGGACAAGGCCGTCTTCGACGCCTACAACGCGGCCGGCGGGATCGCCGGCCGCAAGCTCATCCGGGCCGATCAGGCCCAGGCCAACGTGTCGGCCACCGCCACGCAGGCCGAGCAGGACCAGGCGATATGCCTGGCCTACAAGCAGCGCAAGGACAGGGTCTTCGCCGTGCTGAACGACGTGACCGGCTCCGTGAAGCTCAACTCGTGCCTGAACCAGCAGGGCACGGTCGTCCAGGCGTGGTCCGGCAGCGTCGTCGACGCGAGCATGTTCCAAAAGGCGCCGTTCACCGTCGGCCCCGGCGCGCTGACCAGCAAGCGGCTGGCCACCGCCTGGCCCGCCCTGCTCAAGAGCACCGGCTTCCTCCAGGACACCAGCAAGATCGCCGTGGTCTCCGACGGCGTCGGAGACGACGACGAGATCGCTGCGAGCACGTTCGTTCCCGCGCTGGAGAAGGCCGCCGGCTCGACACCCCGGCTGTTCACGTACGACACCACCTCGAGCGACCAGAAGGCGCTGCAGGCCCAGGCGCTGAGCATGGTGCTGAAGCTCAAGCAGGCCGGCATCGACCGAATCGTGTTCTTCGGATCCGGCTCTCTGGGGCCGATCGCGATCACCGCCGCCAAGCAGGGACTGGATGCGCGGTACGCGTGGCCGTATTCGGGGATCCCTGCAGGTAACGGCGTCACGCCGGCCATGCAGGCAGCCATCACCGGTTACGCGTGGAGCCTGACCGACTTCGGCGTCCCGGCCGCTGCGCAGCAGGAACTGCTGGCCTCGAACCCGGCGGCCGCCAAGTGCCTGTCGATCCTGACCAAGGCGCACCTGGACCTCGCCCAGAACGCGAGCACCGCACTGCGGCTGTGTGACGCGCTCAACCTGCTCAAGCAGGCGCTGGAGGGCAGCGGCAGCAAGTACGTCAACGCCCAGGCCTTCATCGCGGGCGTGGAGAAACTCGACACCTTCGACTCGGTCACGACCTTCCGGAGCGGTTTCGGTCCGGGTCGGCACGACGGGGTCCTCGCCATGCGCAAGTCCGCCTACCAGCCGTCGTGCAAGTGCTTCCGGTACACCGGGCCGAGCCTCCCGATCTCCGAATGAAAGAGCTTGCTATGTTCAAACACTCAGACTGGTATCTTCAGAACGGGACGCTGTCGGTGATGACACATGACTGAGACCTCCACGGGCGAAATCGTCGAGGAACGGCTGGACAACGGACTGCGGGTGCTTGTCGCCGAGAACCGCACGGTCGACGCCGTTGCCGTCAACCTCTGGTACGGGGTCGGCTCACGGGACGAGAGCCCGGGCCGGACCGGCCTGGCCCATTTGTTCGAGCACCTGATGTTCCAGGGGTCACAGAACGTGGCCGCCGGGGAGCACATGGCCCTGCTCGAGTCGTTCGGCGCCGATCTCAACGCGACCACCTCGTTCGACCGCACCAACTACTTCCAGACCGTGCCCACCCGGGCGTTCGAACTGGCGCTGTGGCTGGAGGCGGACCGGATGGGTGGCCTGCCCGACGCTCTGGACCAGAAGAACCTGGACAGCCAGCGGGACGTCGTACGCAACGAGCGGCGCGAGCGCATGGACAACCAGCCCTACGGTGACGCCTTCGAGCGCATACAGTCGCTGCTGTTCCCGCTGGGGCACGGCTATCACCACATGCCCATCGGGTCGATGGAGGATCTGGCCGCCGCGTCACTGGACGATGTCCGCGCCTTCTTCCACCAGCACTACGCGCCGGCCAACGCCGTCCTGACCATCGCCGGCAACGTCCGTACCCGCGACGCACTCGACAAGGCGGCCCTCTACTTCGACGCGGTCGACGCGGGAGACCGCTGGCACCGTGGACCGGCTGCCCGCATGCCCGCTCTGAAGCCACTGGACGAGCAGATACGCACTGAGATGAGCAGCCCGGTCCCCGCCGACGCGCTCTGGTGCGGGTGGCGTATCCCCGCTGACGGCACCGAGGACTTCGACGCGGCCGTAGTCGCACTGCGGATCCTCGGCGGCGGCGCGAGCAGCCGCCTGGTCGAGCGTCTGACACGGCACAGCAGGCTGGCCCAGTCGATCAATGCCTTCCCGAACGACCTCACCGGCGGGACGGCTGCCGCCATGCTGGTCGTGGCGGCGCAGCAGGACGCCTCCCTGGCCGAGATCGAGACGATCCTGGACGCCGAGCTGGAGCGCTTCGCGGAGGAAGGCCCGAACGAAGCGGAATTCGCGGCGGCCCTGGCGCAGGCCGAGCGAGAGTGGCTGGAGAGCACCGCGACGCTCGCCGGCCTGGCCGACGAGGTCTCCCGGGCCGCGTGTCTGTTCGGCACCGCCGACCGGGTCTCCGCTGCAGTCGCACGGATCCGAGCCGTTACGCCGGAGCGAGTCCGCTCCGTCACCCAGACCTGGCTGCGCCCCCATCAGCGGGCCCAGCTCATCTACCGCAAGGAGCAGTCATGACCCTGTCGGCCCGGGTGCCGCGCCCGGCCTCGGGGCCGGCGGCAGCATGGAAGTTCCCCGCCGTCCACCGCAGCACACTGCGCTGCGGCCTGCGGGTCGTCCGCTACGACCTGCCCGGCCAACTCCTGGCGTCCGCCGCCCTCGTGCTGGACGTGCCCCCGGAAAGCGAACCGGAGGACCGTGAGGGCATAGCGACCATCATGTCCCGCGTCCTCGACGAGGGGACCGCACGCCGCGACGGCTCCGCCTTCGCGGCCGAAATAGACCGGCTCGGCGCCTCGTACTCCGCGTCGGTGAACACCTCCGGCATCCAACTGAACCTGGAGGCCCCGGCCCGGTTCTTCGGCCCCGCCCTCGGCCTGCTCGCCGAGGCGGCCACCGAGCCGACGTTCCCGGCCGCCGAGGTCGAACGGCACGTCCAGCAGCGTCTGGGGGAGTTGGAGCAGGAGCGGGCCATCGCGTCGAGCCTGGCGGGGACGGAACGGCTGGCAGCGTGCTTCGAGCCGGACAGCAGGTACGCGCGCCCGGTCGGCGGCCGTGCCGAGACCGTGCGCAGGATCGAGCGGGACGCGGTCGAGCTCTTCTACCTCCGGTGGGCCGCCCCTGACCGTGCCACCCTCGTACTGGCCGGTGACTTCAAGGGGGTCGACGTCGAAAGCGCGGTGGAGAGCGCCTTCGGCACCTGGAGCAGGAAGGCTTCGGCTGCCCCCGTCCCGGACCAGCACCCGCGTGCCGCCGCACCGAGCCTGGTGATCGCCGACCGTCCGGGCGCGGTACAGAGCCACCTCGCCTTCGGCCTGAAGGCTCCGGACCGGCGCGCGCCCTACTGGGCGGATCTGCTGGTGGCCGCGCGAGCTCTCGGCGGTGGCGTCAGCTCCCGGCTGTCCGCGTCGCTGCGCGAGGACAAGGGCTACACGTACGGCATTCACGCCGGCTTCACAGCGTTCCGACGGGACGGCCTGTTCACCGTCGACACCGCCGTGCAGACCGACGCGACAGCGCCCGCCGTCACCGAAGTCCTGGCGGTGACCGAGAAGTTCTGCGTGGACGGCCCGACTCGGGCCGAGTGCGCCGAGGCCATCGACTACATGACCGGCGTCCACCCGCTACGGCACGAGACGGCCCGGGCGATAGCGGCGTCGGCCGCGATGCAGGCGGCGTTCCACCTCGGCGACAGCTACCTCGACGACCTGCAGGACGCATTGCGGGCCGTGACCCCGGCCAGCGCCGCCGCCGCGTTCCGCGACCACGTCGACCCCACCGACCTCACCCTTGTCGTGGCCGGTGACGCGGCTGTCATCAGCCCCGCGCTGAGCTCCGCCACAGGCCGTGAAGCCAAGGTGATCTCCGTATGACGAGACCGCGCGGTTCGGACCACGTGCACGCCACGTTGCGAGCCGTCCGCACGGCGCCGGGCCGGGTCCGGGCCACGGTCGAGGTATCGGTCGACCCCCGATGGCATGTGTACGGCCCCGACTCCTCCGAGGGGAAGCCGCTCGCGCTCACCGCTGACGGCGAACGCGGCCATGAGCTCGAGAACGTCCGGTTCCCGCAGACCGCCGACGGCCTGCTGTCCGGAAGCTTCGAAGTGGGGGCCGAGCTGTCCACGACGGACCCGGACGTCACGCTCGTCCTCGCCGTGCAGGCCTGCAACAACGTCATCTGCGAAGCGCCGGGGGCGCTGCGGTTGGCAGCCGCGGTCGAGGCCCCGGACAAAGTCCCGGGCCAGTAGTGAGCTGCTCGTGGTGCTGCGGCATCCGGTCGGTCGACACCGCCCACCGGATGCCGCAACCAGCGGACAGCTCCCCGCAGTTGTCCGTCACCGATGCCACAGCGGCCTTGGAGGACGCGTCGATGTCGGCCCTCGTCCGGCCGGAGCCGGTCAGGAAAGAGCGGTCCCGAAGTCCGCGCGCTGCGAAGGCCGGTCCGGTGCCTGCGGCGCGAGCGGCAGCCGGGAGGCGTCAGGGCGTGTGCAACGGTCGGGCCCGACCGTTGCACACGCCCTTGACCGGGTCAGACGCATTCGCCGTCGACGCAGAGCTTGTCCGGATCGCAGTCGAAGTCGGACAGGCATGCCAGCCGCCCCCGCGTCCGCCACGGCTGGATGCGCCGACACGGCACCTGGCTCTCGGCGCGACTTCTGATGGGCACCACGTCTGCCATGGGTGCCTCGTCCGGGCCGACCGAGTCGGGGAACGGGGCGGGAGAAGTCGTCAAGTTCGCACCTTCCGGGGGCTTGTTGGGGCGGGAGTTTCCGCGGGACGGGTCAGGCGGCGGTACTCAGGATGTGCCGCACTGCCTGCGGTGCCAGCCAGACACCGTTGATTGTGATGTCCGGCGCCGCGGTGCGGAGCCGTAGCCAAGCGGCATCGCTGACCTGCGAGATGACCTCTTCGGTGTCGTGCACGATATTCAGGGAGGTGAGTCCGCAGAGCGTCCCAAGAGCGTCCAGAACGTCGTCGTCGACGGGCGTGTTGTACAGGTTGAGGGAGGTCAGATTCCGCAGCTGTGCCAGGGGGCGCAGGCCCGCGGAGGTGACCTTCGGCGCGGTGACGGTCAGCGACCGCAGCCCGGTGAGCGTGGCCAGGTGGGCGAGGCCGGCGTCCGTCGTTTCGGGCAGGCAGATTCCGAGATCCGTGAGTTCGGGAAGATCTGCACAGGCGAGCTCGGCCAGCGCCGCATCAGTGGCCAGGTGAGTGTCCAGGTACAGGCTGCGCAGGGCCCTGGCACGGGCGAGTCGGGCCACTCCGGCATCGGTGACGGCCTCGGAGCAGAGGTACAGCTCACGCAGCCGGGGCAGGCTCACCACGTCGGTGACCATCCCGTCGTCGGCTTCCGGCATGTCCAGCCTGAGCTCGTCGGCCTGCCGGAGCCCGGCCAACTGCCCGGAGTAGGACGCGGGTTGGGACAGGCGTTTCACATGAACGGAGAGTCTGCTCAGACCGGTCAGGTGCGCGAGGTCGGCCAGGCCGGACCCGGTGACGGCCGAGGCCCGGACCGCCAGCCTGTCTATGCCGTCGGCCGGGAGTTGCCGCAGAAACCGCAGGTCCGCGGGGTCTGCCCCGGTCTGGTTGATGAAGAGCCACACGATCCGATCGGCGGGCACCTCCACGGTGCCGCGTGCGGGGCCCACCAGTTTCTGGGCGGGGATCCAGCTCGGAAACACACCGATTCGGCCCGACAACGTGTCGGGGAAAGTCAGCACGCGGGGGCCGCGGGCGGTCCAGCCCCGAGGCGTCGTGTCGGCGGCCTCGGGTTCCCGAGGACTCGTCGGCGGGCCCTCACTGACCGAGCGCACACTGAGCAGCGGGCGGAGCTGGGCGAGCAGTTCGTCCTTCTCCATGGCGCCGAGGATCCTCGCGACCGGTACACCGCCAACGGTCACAAGAAGCGTCGGGACGGCGTCGATGGCGTACTTCCTGCGGGCCTGCTCGGCCTGGTCGTAGTCGAGTTTCAGTACGCGCATCCTGTCGCCGAGTTCAGCGGAGACTTCTTCGACGATCGGTGAGAGGGCCTTGCAGGGCCCGCACCAGTCGGCGTAGACGTACAGGACCACCGGAACCGGCGAGGCAGTGAGGGCGTCGTCGAGTTCGTGCTCGGTGACGGTGGTGGTGAGGGGCAAGGTGCGTCCTTGAGGTTCCTTGGTGACGAGGGAGTCTTCAGGCGGGCCGGGGACGATCGTTCAGCGGCAGCGTGGCCGACGCCGGCGTCCATTTCCCCTTTCGGCGGCGGGTGGACGCTCACCTGAATGGGCTTGGCTCGCCAGGTGCGGTCGAGGCACCCGGCCCTGGGCGGGCTCGATCAAGGTGCGGGCGAAGGCCTTGCCGTAAAGAGCGATCGTTCCAGTGGCCCGCGGTCACGGCTGGCTGTGATCAGGAACATCCAGCCTTCGGCGCAACGCTGCACCAAGACGCGATCATGAGAGCCAGTAGTTCGAGTGTTCACGAGGCCGAGGCTAGGAACGTACGCCGGCCGTTGGATCGGCCGTTGTGTGATGGCCTCCCCCTACGAAAGTCGGGGGTCTGCCTGGCAACTGGTCGGCCCCTCGTTGTCGGAGGCGGACATTGGTAACCGACGCCCTTCTCTGCCAAGCCCTGGCGGTGCTACGTCGCCGTCGCGGAGGCGATCGCCGCATGTGAGGCCGCCACGGCCCACACGCTTTCGCGCGACCGGGGGTCGCCGCGAGCTTGGACACATGCGGTGTGACGCGCCCTGACTGTTGGCCCACCAAGGCTCCGCCGGTGCATCACGGTGGCGAGACACAGCGGCGGACACCGACAGCCGCGACACCGCTTCGAGGCGTCGAACCTCGCCTTGTGTGTCTGCAGTCTCCGTTCGTCAGGCTGTGAGTCCCGCGTCGCGGGCCAGGAGGGCGGCCTGGACGCGGTTGGTGACTTCCAGGGAGGTCAGGATGCGGCTGACGTGGGCCTTGACGGTGCTCTCGCGCATGGCGAGACGGGTGGCGATGTCGGCGTTGGTGTCGCCCTGGGCGAGCAGGGCGAGTACGTCGCGTTCGCGGGGGGTGAGCTGCTCCAACCGGGCCTGGGCGGCTGTGACCTGGGGTTGTTTCGTGGCGTGGTAGCGGTCGATGAGGCGCCGGGCAGCGGTGGGGTGGAGCATGGCCGACCCGGCGGCCACCAGGTGGACGGCGCGCAGTATTTCGGCGGGGTCGGTGTCCTTGAGGAGGAACCCGTCGGCTCCGGCGGCGAGGGCGTCGTAGACGTATTCGTCGAGGTCGAAGGTGGTCAGGGTGATCACTTTCGGGGGGTGCGGGAGGGCCCGTAGCCGGGTCGTGGCGGTGATGCCGTCCATGCGGGGCATCCTGACGTCGACGAGGGCGACGTCGATGCGGTGTGCGGTGGCCAGCTCGAGGGCCTGGAGGCCGTCGGCGGCCTGGGCCACGACCTCGATGCCGGGGTCGCCTTCGAGGAGGTCGGTCAGGCCGAGGCGGACCAGGGCGTCGTCGTCGACGATCATGGCGCGGATCATGTGGGGGTGCCGTTCTGTTCGGTGCCGAGGGGGTGGGGGATGCGGGCGGCCACGCGCCACGCGCCCGCGCCGGCCGGTCCGGCGTTCAGATGGCCGCCGAGGGCGGTGACGCGTTCGCGCAGGCCGACGAGTCCGTAGCCGCTGCCGACGGTGTCCGTGCGGGGAGTGCCGGCGGGGTTGGCGACCTCGACGAGGGTGGCGGGCGGCCGGTAGTCGACGCGTACGGTCACCGGGGCGCCGTCGGCGTGCTTGCGGGCGTTGGTCAGTGCTTCCTGGACGATGCGGTACACGGCCAGGCGGTGGGTGGTGGGAGCCTGTTCGGGACGGCCGTCGGTGGTCAGCTCGATGTGCTGGCCGGCTGCGCGGGCCTCGTCGGCCAGTTCCCCGACTTCCCTGATCGCCGGCGTGAGGGTGGTGCCGGGCGGTGTCGCGTCGGGGTCGCGCAGAACGCCGAGAACGTCGCGCAGATCGGTGAGGGCTTCGACGGACGTCGTGCGCAGCAGTCCGAGGCGTTCGGTGACCGGCGCGGGCAGTGTGTCGTTCCTGGTGGCCAGGACACCGGTGTGCAGGGCGATCAGGCTGAGGCGGTGGGCGAGGACGTCGTGCATCTCGGCGGCGATACGGGACCGTTCCGCGACGCGCGCCGCCTCCTCGCGCAGCTGCGACTCGATGTGCAGGTGTTCGACGTGGGCTGCCAGTGCCTGGATCAGGCGGCGCCTGCTGCCCAGCCACAGCCCGACGAGCACGGCCAGCACGGGCAGGAGCACCGTGGATGCGTAGGCCTGGCCCGTCCATAGGGAGGTGGCTCGGTAGCTGAGCAGGTTGGCGCTCAGCGCGGCGACGGCACATCCCACCGCCACTCGCGCCCGGCGGTCCATGGCCAGGTCGAACAGGGCGACCGTCAGCAGCGGCAGTAACGGCCATCCCCACCACGCCGTGGCCACGGTGACCAGCAGCGGCGCGAACGGCCAGCGCAGCCGGGGCACGAGCAGGGCCACTCCGCACACCAGCGCCGCGGTGACGACGGGGGCCAGGTGGCGCCCGTCGAACGACAGGTCGTTCAGCGCGGCGGCCACCACGCACAGCGCCACGAGTGCGCCCCGTCCGCAGGCCGCCCATCTGCGGCCTTCTCTGCTGCTCACCTGGCCCATGCTAGGCAGCCCGGTGCGTGATTCCGTCTGATGATCGGCCACGCCTATCCCCTACTTTCGTAGGGGGAAGCCGTCGCAGAACGGCGGATCCCATGTCCGGCGCGAATTTCTAGCGTCAATTCCATGAACGACCAGACCACTTCCCACGGCCGTGTCCCGGCGCAGCGCAACGCCGAAGGCTGGATGTTCCTGATCGAGGCAGCCCGAGACATGCGTACGACGGGTGCCATAGCCCCCAGTGGCAAGGCCTTGGCCGGCCTGCTCACCGACCCCGTACGGGCTCAGGCGCCCCATCCCCTGGCGGTGCTGGAAGCCGGCGCGGGCACCGGCCCGGTCACCCGGGCCCTGATACCCCAGCTGTCCCGGGGCAGCCGTCTGGACATCGTCGAGGCCAACCCGCGTTTCGCCTCGCGACTGCGCACTCTCGTCACCACACACCCGCACCTGGCGGACAGGCCCTCTCAGGTGACCGTGCATCAGACCTATGTAGAGCAGCTCGACACCGACCAGCGCTACGACGTCATCGTGTCCGGGCTGCCGCTGACCAACTTCACGCCCGTACAGGTCGAGCTCATCATGGCCCGCTACATGGAACTGCTCCACCCCGGCGGCACGCTGACCTACTTCGCCTACCTCGGCACCCGCAGGGCCCGCGCCCTGACGGCATCGCGAGCCGAAGCCCGCCGCCACGCCGCTGTGGACGAGATCATGGCCACCTACCAGCGCACCTACGCCACGGGCCGCTGGACGGTGTGGGCCAACATTCCTCCCGCCTACGTCTGGCATCTGCGACGCCCCCTCGTCTCCGCGGACCAGCCCGGGCCGCATGAGCCGCAGTCCGACGGAGCGAGTCGGTGAACGTGCTCTCCGACCTCCTCGGCCACATCCCGCCGACCGCGGCGTACGCGGTGGTGGCCGCCGCGGTCCTGGCCGAGTCGATCCTCCTCGTCGGCGCCTTCATCCCCACGCTCACCCTGCTCCTGACCGCCGGCGCCCTGGCCCGCACCGGCCACATCAGCCTCCCCCTCGTCCTCGCGGCCGCTGCCGGCGCCGTGGTCACGGGTGACTTCCTCGCCCACCGCACGGGCAGATTCCTCGGCGACAGGCTGCGCGGAGGCCGTTTGGGCCGTCGGATACCAGACCCCGCCTGGCGCCAGGCCGAGAAGCTGATGACACTCCACGGCGGCAGGGCGGTCTTCCTGGCCCGATTCCTGCCCGTGGTGCGCACCCTCGCCCCCCACCTCGCAGGCGCCACCCGCCTGCCCTACCATCGCATCGCTCCCTACAGCGCTGTCGCGGCCTGCGTGTGGGCCACGGCGGAAGCCGGTGTCGGATACGCCGCCGCCACTTCGCTCGAGCGCGTCCTTACGCTGGGCGGCCCTGCCTTCGCCCTCGTCGCGCTGACGGCGATCGGTGTGGCTGTGCTGTGGCGACGAAGCCGCCGCCCGCTTGTCGGAGCTGAAGCCCAGCAAACAGCGCCCGAGCCCGCTCCGCGGTCCTGCGCCCATGATCAGGCAGGCCTGACGAGGCCGGTGTCGTAGGCGAAGATCACGGCCTGGACCCGGTCCCGGACCCCGATCTTGGTGAGGATGCTGCTCACGTGTGACTTGACGGTGGATTCGGCGAGGGAGAGCTGCTCGGCGATCTCGGTGTTGCTCCAGCCGGTCGCCATGGCGGTGAGCACCTCGCGTTCGCGGTTGGTGAGGCGGGCCAGCTGGCGTTGCTGTTCGGGTGTGTGGCCCGGCAGACGGCTGCCGAAGGCATCGATGAGCTTGCGGGTCAGACCGGGGGAGATGACGGCGTCCCCGGCGGCCACCGCGCGGATTCCGGCGACGAGTTCGTCGGGCATGGCGTCCTTCAGCAGGAACCCGGAGGCTCCGGCGCGCAGGGCGTCGTAGGCGTATTCGTCGAGGTCGAAGGTGGTCAGGACCAGGATGCGGGAGCGGCCGCCGGACTGGACGATGCGTCTGGTGGCCTCGATGCCGTCCATGCCGGGCATGCGGACGTCCATGAGGACGACATCGGGCTTGAGCTCGGCGGTCTTGCGGACGGCTTCGGCGCCGTGGGTGGCCTCACCGATGAGGGTCAGGTCGGGGTGCTGTTCCAGGAGCATGCTGAAGCCGAGGCGTTGCAGGGCCTGGTCGTCGACGATGAGCACGGTGGTCATGTGCGGGGGTGCTCCGTTGTTGTCGTAGGGGTCGTGTGGACGGGCGGGGCGGTCAGGAGGCGGGCGTGGACGCTCCAGCCGCCTTCGCGGTTGGGCCCGGCGGTGACCCGGCCCTGGTAGATGGCGGCGCGCTCGCGCATGCCGACCAGACCGCGGCCGTTTCCGGTGCTCCGTCTGCTGGAGCGGGGTGCGCGGAGGGGGCCGGTGTCCTCCACGCCGACGTGGACCGTGCCGGCCCCGACGGCTACCCGGACGCTGACGGAGGTGTCGGCGGCGGCGTATTTGAGGGTGTTGGTGAGGGCTTCCTGGACGATGCGGTAGACGGCGAGCTGGAGGCCGGGGGCCAGCGGGGTGAGGTCGCCGTCGGTGCTGAGGGTGACGCTCGGGCCGGTGGCGCGGACGCGTTCGATCAGCGGGGTGAGGTCGGCGAGGCCGGGCTGCGGGGCGAGCGGGGCCTCGTGCGGCCGGTCGTCGTCATGGCCGATGACGGTGAGGAGGCGGCGCAGTTCGGCGAGGGCGCTGCGGCCGCTGTCGGCGATGATCCGCAGGGTCTCGGCACCGCGGTGCGGCTTCGCCTCGGTCAGGCCCGCGGCGCCGTCGGCCAGACCGACGATCACGGCGAGGGTGTGGCCGAGGATGTCGTGCATCTCCTTGGAGACGCGGGCGCGTTCCTGGGCGACGGCGAGGCGGGCCTGTTGGTCCTTCTCCTTCTGCAGGGCGGCGATGACGACGTTGACCAGGCGGGTGGCGAGGCCGAGGCCGGCGATGGCCGTCACCGTCACCACCCCCAGCAGGATGAGGATTTCCGGCCGTGCGGCGTACTGCAGCTGCCCGTCGCGCCAGAGCGTGGCGGCCCAGGCGACGAGCTGCGTCAGGGAGACGGCGACGGCGATGAGCAGCCGGCCGGGGGTGGCGAAGCGGCCGACGTTGAACAGGGCCACGATGCGGGCGACGTCGGCACTGGCGTTGGCGCCGTGGAAGGACCCGGTGGTCTCCGTCAGCACGGCGCCGGCGGTGATGAGCGCGAAGACCAGCATGGGCCTGCGCTCCCGCCACAGCAGCGGTACGGCCACGGCGACGGTGAGGACCAGCTCTTCGGCGACCCTTGATCCGCCGACGGGATGGAGTACGGACGGCAGTCCCAGGGCGGCGCAGAACAGCGGTACGCCCCACCTCCGGACCCGGGGGTGGGCCCGGTCCGCCCACCGCCAGGCCGACAGCTGCGCGAGGATCGACACGATCACGCGTTGCTCGGCATCCTTCGTCAGCGGGTCGGGCAGCTCGGGCCGCATGGGGACGTGCCGGCCGGGCCTGGAATCCTGTGGGGGAGTGGTGGGGGTCAAGGTCCGTGCCCTTCGCGGTGCAGGCGAGCAGCTCGCCGGTCCCGGGGGGCGGGCGGACGAGCGGCGACTGAGGGAGAACGCGGGCCGAAAAAGACCGCTCTTTCGCGATCGTACGGCTGACGATGGCCCGGGATCCGCCATCGTGCCGGCCTGGTCAGCGCCCGCGCCGCCGGAACTCGGCGCCGAACCAGCAGGGAGGGCGGCCATGGAAGCGGTCTGCTGCGTTTCGGGCGCGCGGCGCGCCCCTGGACGGGCGCGTCCAGGAGCCAGAGGAAAAGCGGCACCGTGGCCGGTCCGGTCACCACGAGTGAGCGAGACCCTGACCGGCTGGAAGCGGTGGAGGACGGTTGCCACCTGTGTACTCCCGCCAGGAAACAGGTCTGTGTGGGAACGGACGGGCCTGACCGGGCCCGGGCTTCAACTTAGAAGCCGAATCAGCGGTCGTGACGGCACTGTGGGAGGGAATGCGGCGATGCCGACTAGTACTGGGGTACTAGGGTTCCTCCTCACGGCTGCGCGGAGCCTCCGCGCTCTGCTTTATGGGTTCGGACGGGTACGGCCGGGCGCAGGGAGCGGAGAGTGAGCGGTGTGCTGCGTGGTCAGGCCCGACTCGTAGGCGAAGGCAACAGCCTGGACGCGGCTACGGGCGCCGATCTTGGTGAGTATGCGGCAGACGTGCGACTTGACGGTGGTCGGGGCCAGGGACAGATGTTCGGCGATCTCGGCTGTGCTCCGACCGGAGGCGAGGGCGGTGAGGATCTCGCGTTGGCGTCCGGTGAGTGCGCCGAGCAACTGTGCCGGGAGGGCCGCGGCGGCGGGCTGCCGCCTGCGGACCGTGTCGATGAGCCGACGGGTGAGATCGGGAGGGATGACGGCGCCTCCGGCCGTCACCGCGCGGATCGCCGCAGTCAGCTCGTGCGGGGAGACGTTCTCCGGGAGCAGCGCGTCAGCGCCTGCCGCCAGCGCGGCCCAGGGGTACCCGTCGAGCCCGACGGGGACAAGCACCAGGACGCGGGGGTGGGGCGGGCTGCCGTCGCGTGCGAGGCTGCGGATGATGTCGATCGTGTCCGTGCCGGGCTTGAGGATGTGCATGAGGACGGCTTCCGGTCGGAGCGCGGTGGTCATGCGGACCGCCTCGGCACCGTCGGCCGCCTCGCCGACCGGGATCAGGTCCGGCTCGGAATCCAGCAGGAGGCGGTAGCCGAGGCGTTGCAGCTTCTGGTCATTGACGATGAGAACAGTGGGCATGCTGCCGGGGTTCTTCCTGCGTGGGGGAATGCCGGCGACGAGCGCGTCGGGCGGGCGCGGTGGATCGGACGGACCGGTCGCCGGCGATGGGAAGTCCCCTGTCTCCTGTCGGCGTTCAGTGGCCCATCGTGTGGAGCACGGCGTCGGCCATGCCCTGCTCGCCGTGCGCGTTCGGATGGACGGCGGCGGCCGGGCTGCTGGGTTGGAGAGGCTCGATCCAGCGGGTTTTCTCCGCGGAGCAGGCGTCGTGGCCCACGGACGGGGAGTAGGTGTCCGCGTACGTCGCTCCGGCGGCCAGGGCCTGCCCGCGCAGCATGGTGTTGAGCTGCTTCGCCTTGTCGTACAGATAGGTCGCGTCACCAGGCGCGAGGGGCAGCTCCCTGCCGCAGCCCTTCCCTTCGGCGGGCAGGATCGCCGGATAGCCGACGACGTAGACCCGGGCCCGTGGCGCACGCCGTTCGATCTCTGCCAGCGCAGCGGAGAGCTGCCGACCGGTCGCCTGTATCTTCTGCGCCACTTTGTCGGTGCTGCTGTCGACGTACTGCTTCCTGCAGGGAGCCCCGTCGGTGTTGGAGAAGAGGCGGCCGCTGCCGGTCGCGCGGTACATCGCACCCATCGTGACGCACTTGGTGACCGTCGAGCCGAAGCCGATGTCGTTGCCGCCGATGCCGAGGGTGACCAGCCGTGTCCGCGTCGAGAGGGCCGAGAGCTGGGCGGGGTTGGTGCCGTTGGACGTCTGCTGCGGCGCGGTGAGGGCGGTGATGGTGGCGCCGCTGCAGCTGACGTCATGGAAGTCGGCGGCGAGCACGCCGAGTTGGCGTGCCACCAGGGCGGGGTAGTTGTGGTCGGAGCGTTCGCAGCCGGCCGGGGTTCCGGACTGCCTGGGGATTTTTGGGCCGGAGGTGTAGGAGTCGCCGAGAGCGACGTAAGGCCCCGGCTGAATTCGCTCGTCCTCAGCACCGTCGTGGTTGCCGTCCGGCCGCCCGATGAGGACGGCGGTGAGCAGAACACCGCAGCTCACGACCCCTGCCAGACTTGCGCGGGCATACGCTCCCATGGGTTTTCTCCTGTCGTCGTCACAGATGACCAACTGCTGGGCGGGCACCGCGGCGCAGGGGATTGCGGGAGATGGAGGCGGTGCCCTGAGCGAAACCGGCAGGGCCGGCTGTGGAGGTGGAAGGCTTGCCCGGATAACAGCGGGGGCGAGGGCGTGTGCGAACCTTCCGCCAAACTAGGCGGGTAAACGCGCTTGTCGTCGGTACCGCGGGACCGAATACAGCAGTGCCGAGTGGTACTGCGGTAGGAAGGCGCGTCGACTCGGGACGGAGGTGCGGTCGGGGTGGCCGGGCGGACCCGTGTCATGAGGCGCGCGCCGACCGCTGGCCATGCGGCGGTATCGGCGGGCAGCACGCTCGTGCCGGTCAGTCGGGTCGGCGCCTGGCTTGGGCGAGGCGATCGGTGCGGTGACGGTTTCGGGCAGACGGCGCGTAGTGGGGGGCGCGAACACGGCGTGGCAGCGGCGCGAGACCTCCCTTGCCTACGCGAGCAGTTCGGGCCGGCGAGCACCCTTGAGGCGGAACGCGTCGGCTCCGGCGCGCAGCGCATCGTAGGTGGACCGGTGTTGCCGGTGATCCCGACGCCGTCCACGCAGGGCAGGCGGACATCCGTCAGGAAGGCATCGGGGCGGAGCCGACAGTCGTACGCAATGCTGCTCAGCCGTCCGCGGCTCGCCGACGGCGGTAAGGGCGGGCCGGTGTCAGGCGGGTTGCTTCTCCAGGGAGTTGACCGGCGGGTTGGTGATGAGGAGGGCGTGGACGGTCCAGCCGCCGTGTGGGTTGGGGCCGGCGGTGACCTCGCCCCGGTAGAGGGCGGCCCGCTCACGCATGCCGACCAAACCCCGCCCGCTGCCCTTCCGTCCGAGGCGTGCACGCGGGGCGCGGGGCGGGCCGGTGTCCTCGACGGTGATGCGTACGGTGTCGGGGTCGGCGGCGAGGGAGACGTGGACCGAGGTGGTGGAGGCGGCGTACTTGACGGTGTTGGTCAGGGCTTCCTGGATGATGCGGTACGCGGACAGCTGGAGTCCGGGGGCCAGTTCGGTGAGGTCGCCGTGCGCGTGCAGGGCGACGGTGGGGCCGGCGGCGCGGACTCGGTCGAGCAGCGCGTCGAGGTCGGCGAGGCCGGGCTGCGGGGCGAGTGGGACGCCGTGGGAGCGGTCCTGGCTGTGGCGGTCGTCGTCGATGACGGCGAGCAGACGGCGCAGTTCGGCCAGGGCGTCGCGGCCGCTGACGCCGATGGTGCGCAGCGTCTGGGCGCCGCGTTCGGGCTTGGTCTCGGTGAGGCCGGCGGCGCCGTCGGCGAGGCCGACGATGACGGCGAGGGTGTGGCCGAGGATGTCGTGCATCTCGCGGGAGACGCGGGCGCGTTCCTGCGCGGTGGCGAGCCGGGCCTGCTGGTCGCGCTGCTTCTTCAAGGCGTCGATGTAGGCGTAGGCCAGCCGCAGCAGCAGCCCGAGTGCCGCGAACGCCGCCACGGCGACCATCACCATCAACGTCACGGGCTCCGGACGCGTGACGTACTCCAGTT
Source organism: Streptomyces sp. NPDC031474 (assembly GCF_055581185.1). Classification (NCBI taxonomy): domain Bacteria; kingdom Bacillati; phylum Actinomycetota; class Actinomycetes; order Kitasatosporales; family Streptomycetaceae; genus Streptomyces; species Streptomyces sp. NPDC031474. The sequence goes on along the minus strand of NZ_JBVIJX010000027.1, from coordinate 11,395 downwards.
GCCGGCCGCGCCAGAAGAAGTAGGCCCATGCGACGAGTTGCACGAGGGTGATGCCGGTGGCGACCGCCAGTCGGCGTGGTGTGCAGTGACGGCCGACGTTGAAGAGGGCGACCACCCGGGCGAACTCGGCGCCCGTCAGCACACCGAGAGGGAGGGACACGATCGAGACGGCCGTGGTGAGGGCGAAGACCAGCAGGGGGCGTCGTTCCCGCCACAGCAGCGGGATGCAGAAGGCGAGGACGATCGGCAGCTGGGGGTCGCCGACGTTGTGCGGGTTGGCGTAGGCGTCGCTGCCGACCGCGAGGCAGAACACCGGGACCCCCCACCGCCGGACCCAGGGGTGGGCCCGGTCGGCCCGCCGCCACGAGGCGAGCCGGGAGACCACCGACGCGATCACCCGCTGCTCGGGATCGCTCGTCAGGGCCTGGAGGAACTGGCGTTCGTCCGGGGGTGGGGCGGGCGCGGGGGCACTCGGTGCGGGCACGGGGGTGGGCCCTTCGCAGGGTCGGGCCGCCCGCCGACCCGGGGGGATCGGGCCGGCGAGCGGGGCGGGGAGGACGGCCGGTGGGTCGGCCGCCACGTCAGGAGCCGGTGCTCGAGCCGGTGCTGCGGGTCGCTCTCGTCAACTCCTGCGCAACGGGTTCTTCAGCGGCTTCCGGCGGGCCGGTGCCTGCGACTCCGCCGAGTCGGCAGGGGCGGTGGCGGCGGCGCCCCGTGCGAGACGCTGCTTGAGCCTGGACAGCCCCCGTGTCTTCTCCGGGGCGGCCTGCCGGGCAGGTACCGGCGCTTCCGTGACACCAGAAGAGTGGTGGGGGTCGCCATAGGTGTGGGGGACGCTGTGTCCGTCCGACCCGGCGGCGACACCGGCGAGCACGGGTTCGGGCGCGGAGTCCGGCTGCTCGGCTTCGAGCGCGTGGCGCAGTTTCTCGCCCTCGACGTCCACGTTGGGCAGGATGCGGTCCAGCCACGTCGGCAGGGTCCAGGAGCGGTGGCCGAGCAGGGCCATCACCGCGGGGACGATGGTCATCCGGACGACGAAGGCGTCGAAGAACACGGCGGCGGCGAGCCCCAGGCCGATCGACTTGATCAGTACCTCGTCGTCGAGGAGGAATCCGGAGAAGACGGAGACCATGATGACCGCGGCCGCGGTGACCACCCTCCCGCTGTGCCTGAATCCCCCGACGATGGCCTGCGTGGGGTCGGCGCCGTGGACGTACTCCTCGCGCATCCGGGAGACGAGGAAGACCTCGTAGTCCATGGCGAGTCCGAACACCACGCCGATCAGCACGATCGGCAGCAGGCTGACGATGGGGCCGGTCTGGTCGACGCCGAAGACGTCCTTCAGCCAGCCCCACTGGAAGACCGCGACCAGGACCCCGAGGGTCGAGACCACGCTGAGCAGGAAGCCCAGGGCGGCCTTGAGCGGGATCACGATCGACCGGAAGACCAGCAGGAGCAGGATCAGGGCCAGGCCGACGACGATGGCCAGGTAGGGGATGAGGGCGTCGGAGAGCTTGGTGCTGACGTCGATGTTGACGGCGGTCAGTCCGGTGACCATCAGATCGGCACCGGATTCCTGGTGCAGGGCGGTGCCGTGGTCGCGGATCTCGCCCACGAGGTCCTTGGTGGCCTCGCTGGTGGGGGCGCTCTTGGGGACGGCGCCGAGCAGGGCCACGTCGCCGGCCTGGTTGAAGGAGGGGGGACGGACGGCGGCGACGTCGTCCAGCTTGCTCAGCATGGTGTACGCGTCCTGGGCTGCTGCCTTGGGATCGTCGCTGCCCCGGGCGTCGACGACCACGGTGAGCGGGCCGTTGAAGCCGGGCCCGAAGCCCTTGCTGAGGGTGTCGTAGGCGATGCGTTGGGTGGTGCCGGGGGGCTTTCCGGAGTCGTCGTTCAGGGCCATCTTCAGGGACATCGTGGGGATGGCCAGCAGGGCCAGGGCGGCCACCGAGACAGCGAGCACCTTGACTGGGTTGCGGGTGACGAACTTCGCCCAGCGCACGCCCATCGACTCGCCCTCGCCGCGTTCCAGCGCCTTCATGCGGCGGGTATGCAGCCTGCCCTTCATGATCCGCAGGCCGGCGAAGCCGAGGACGGCGGGCAGCAGGGTCAGCGCGATGATCACGGCGACGGCGACGGCGAAGGCGGAGGCCAGGCCCATGGAGGTGAGCATGCCGATGCCGATGACGCTCAGGCCGCTGAGCGCGACGATCACGGTCAGGCCGGCGAAGACGACCGCCGAGCCGGCGGTGCCCAGGGCACGTCCGCACGCCTCTTCGGGTTTGTGGCCGTCGCGGATCTCGTTGCGGTAGCGGGAGACGATGAACAGGGCGTAGTCGATGGCGACGGCCAGGCCCAGCATCAGTGCCAGGGTCGTGGAGGACGAGGCCAGGTCGAAGAAGTGCGTGGCGAGCGTGACCGACAGGACGGCCGCGGCCACCCCGAGGATCGCGGTGAGCAGGGGCAGTCCGGCCGCGATCATCGAGCCGAAGGTGATCACCAGGACGACGGCGGCGACCCCGACGCCGATCAGCTCGGCGGCCTTGCTGGTGGCCTTGTTCTCGACGGCGTTGCCGCCCAGGCTCACCTTCAGGCCGGCCTTCTCGCCCTGGGCGACGACGTCGGTCTGGACGGTGTGGGCCGCGGCGCCGACGTCGGCCTGGGCGACCTTGTAGGACACCTGGGTGTAGGCGATGGTGCCTGATTTGCTGACCAAGCCGCTGGCGAAGGGATCGGTGACGCCCGACACCTGCGGTGACTTCTCCAGCTTGGCCACCAGGGACTCGACCTCGGCCTTGTTGGCGGCGGAAGTGAGCTTCTGCCCGCTGGGCGCCTCGAACACCACACGCGCGGTGGCGCCGTCGGCGGAGGCCTGCGGGAACTCCTTGCGCAGCAGGTCGATCGCCCGCTGCGACTGGGTGCCGGGAACGCTCAACGCCCCGGAGGAGGTGCCGGGCGCGGTCATGGCGCCGATGCCGATGGCGGCCAGGACGGCGACCCACAGCATCACGACGACGCGTCGTCGCCGGAACGCCAGCCGGCCGAGCCGGTAGAGGAAGGTGGCCACGGAGTACTCCCACCAGGAGAAGAGATCATTGGGTGAGCCGGTACTGACTGACCCGCGATCTCAACCTAGGAGCGGTACCGGGCGACCATCCCGTACCGGGGAACCGAATCCGGCGGGGCCGATTAGTACCCCGGGACTAGGGCAGGACTAGGGCCTGTCCTCCTCGCGGCACGCCGGCCCGCGATGCCCCGATTGACGAGAGCGGTGATCAGCACGCCGCCGAAGATGGCGCGCGGCTGCAGTTCGTGAACCCGGCGAGTCCTGGTCGACGGCCCGGGGCTCGCCGTAGCCGGCAACGTGGGGTCGGTGAGCGGTGGGCGTGTGCCTCGATCCCGCTCGGGTCGTCGAGGTCGGCCTGGACGTAGCGCCACCCATGTCTGTTGAGTTGACTGAACCATCCACGGTCGGGCGAGTGAACGTAGCGCTTAGCTCCAAACCGTGCGGTATCGGTCTCGTGCTTCAGGCAAGCCTGCGACCTGACCGCCCCTGCGGGAACTGGGCGTGGCTACTTCGGCGCCGGCCGAAGCTGTCTGCCTGTGCGGCCGCTATTCCATTCCGGAACAAAGAGCCGTATTTCGCATCTACTTTGGTAGAGGCAAGCCGTCGCACAACGGCGGATTCGAAGATCGGCGCGGGCTTCTAGCGTCGGATCCATGAACCTTCGGACCATCCCCGACGACCGTGTCCAGGTCCCGCGCCGTGGCGGGCGCTGGGCATCCCTGGTCGAAGCGGCCCTCGATCCGCGGACGATCGGGACGAACTTCGCTCCTTCCCATGCGGAGCGGATCATGTCGCGCTCCAAGGAACTACCCAGTCCCGGTGGGACTCTGATCAACTTCGGCTACCTGCGCGCCCGCCAGGGCGGGACGCTGACAGCGTTGCGGGCCGGGAGGTACCGGGGCGCGGCGGTGGACGACGTTCTGGCCGACTACCGGCGCATATACGCCACCGGCCGATGGGCGGTGTGGGCCAACCTGCCCCCCGCGGATGCCGGGCAGCTGCAGCGGTCCTGCCTTCCCGTGGCTCTGTCACCCGGTGGAGGTGTGCGGTGAGTGCCCTTTCCGTCGTCCTCGCTCATCTGGCGCCTGCTTCGGCCTACGTGATGCTGGCCGCCGTCGTCTTGCTCGAGTCGGTCATGCTGGTCGGAGTCTTCGTCCCCTCGTTCATCCTGCTGGCAACCGCGGGGGTGCTGGTCCGCACCGGCCACCTCGACCTCCTCCCGGTCGTGGCCGCCGCAGCCGGCGCCGCGGTGGCGGGTGATTTCCTCGGTTACCGCACGGGCCGACTGCTCAGCGGGCAACTGCGCGGCAGCCGGGTGGGGCGCCGGATCTCCGATTCCGCCTGGCAGCGGGCCGAGACGCTGATGACACGTCACGGGGGACGGGCCATCTTCGTGTCACGTTTCATACCCTTCGTCCGCACGCTCGCTCCCCACTACGCGGGCGCGCTCCGGCTGCCCTATCTCCGTATCGCCCCCTACAGCGTCAGCGCGGCCTGCCTGTGGGCCGCGACCGAAGCCGGCCTGGGGTACGCCGCTGCCGTATCTGCCGAGCATCCTCTGACCCGTGGCGGTCCGGTCATCGCCGGCCTGTTCCTGGTCGCCGTCGTGGGGGTCGTCGTGTTCGCCAAGAGGCGTCGTTGGCCGCTTACGCCAGATCGCTCGGTTGGGACTACCGAACAGTAAAGAGAACCGCCCGCTATGAGGCCATCAGATGTCAGTCAAACCGGGCTGCACGGCGTCGTGATCCCGGACGCGCACAGCACGACTGACACGGGACGACGAGGTGCGCCTGCGTGCCCTCCTCGAGAAGCACGGCCGCCGTGACTCCCTCGGACACTTCGCGCTGCGCCGCGACAAGGCCGTCGTGTTCTCCCCCAGCGGGAAGGCGGCGGTGACCTACCGCGTGGTCTCCGGTGTGATGCTCGCCAGCGGTGACCTGATCGGTGATGTCGAGGCCTGGCCGGGCGCCATCGAGCGCTTCATGGACGAGGCCAAGGCCCACTCCTGGACGCCCGCCGTCATGGGCTGCTCGGAGACCGGCGCCGAGGTGTGGACCCGCGAGACCGGTCTTGACGCCCTCGAACTGGGCGACGAGGCGGTGGTGGACGTGGCGGATTTCTCCCTGGCCGGCCGCGCGATGCGCAACGTGCGCCAGATGGTCAAGCGCATCGAACGCGCCGGTTACGAGACCCGGGTACGGCGCGTGGGTGACCTGGGCGAGGCCGAACTCGAGCGCATCCGGCGCGCAGCGGAGAACTGGCGCGGAAGAGCATCGGCTGGAACAGCTTGCCCCATGCCGCCACAAGCGTCCTCCTCGTCGAGATCACACGCGGGAGAAACACCTTCGGATTCGCCTACGGGGCCGGCTCGCAGATGACAACGGGGATCTGCCGGTCGGTCCACGCCTGGTACTTGTCGAAGTCGGCGTACATTGCGACAAGTCTCGGCCAGAGCACTGCGCGCTCGGCAGGATCGGCTGTACGCGCCCGCATGCGACGCACACTGCTGCGGATCTGGACGGTGATTTGCGGATCTGCTTGAAGGTTTCGATACCACAGGGGGTTTTTCGGTAAGCCGCCCTGCGACGCCACGAGAATCACACGATCACCATCACCCAAGCAGAGCAGGGGCTGGGTCCGTGGTAAGCCGCTCTTGCGCCCCTTGGTGGTCAGGAGACAGACGGGCACACCGCGAGGGAAGGCGCTCCCGATCCTCCACTTGCCGCCGATCCGCCCGCCCGTGGCGCGATAGACGGCGACATTGAACCGGGACGCCAGTTTGATGATCTTCGGCACGAGGGGCGAATCCAGCCCTTGCGGGCGATCGAAGGGCGTCGGCGCGGTGGGTGGAGTGTCGGTCATGTCGTCTCACTCTCCTTCGGCTTTTCACGGAATCGCCCGCCTCGCTACGGAATCCGCCGCCTCAGCCCGGCGGTAGTGGAGCCGCGATCCTCTGGCTGTCGAGGGAACTGGTGGGGGCACCGCGAAGAGGCTCACGCCTCCTTGCTGGCAGAGGCCGTTGAAGCTGGGCTTCCTCAGGGGATCTGCGAACGACCGAACATCGGGAAACCAAGAACCAGAAGACGCGCACAGTGAAATGGAAGGCAGCAAAGACCGCAAGAGGCGTGCCACTGGTCATGGGTGGAATTCGAGGTCGTGCTGGCCGACTGGGGACGCGTCCGGCCGGATCCTCGCCGAGCGCGAGGCGATCTTCTCGGCACTGGCGAGCCATGACGCCCCTCTGGCGCAGGCGGCGACGCTGCTGCACGGCAGCAACACTGAGCAGTGGCTCGCCGACCGTTTCCGGTCATCCGGCCAGGGCGCCACCCCATCCCATGCAGCCCAGGTAACGGGGCTCTTTGCCTGCCCACATGCTGTCGGCCATCGCGGATGCCACCGCCCTCAGGGCGGTGGCATCCGCGATGTCTGCGGCAGTTCGGGCTACACGCTGACGATCTGCCACTGCTCCCGAGCGGCGTTGGTGTACGTGTACTGGTTGACGTTGGCCCCGTCGGCGGTGGAAGCGCCGTCTACGTTGAGTGAAAGACCGCTGAGCCGGTTGGTGAGGAAGTAGTAGCCGTCGCCTGTGGGCGTCAGGGCCCAGTGCTGCTGGGGCACGTTGGCATCGGCCCATATGGCGACGTTTCCGCCGTCGGCGCGGGAGAGCCCTGCGACCTCCATGAGCTTGCCGCTGTTGACGTTGCGGATCTTGAAGTACCCGTCGCCAGTGCTCACGAAGGTCCACTTCTGGGCCGTGTTGTTCAGCCAGGGCCACTGCTGGATGTTGGTGCCGTTGGCGGTGCCGAAGCTGTACACGTCGGCCACCTCTCCGCTGTGGCGGTTGACCAGCTTGTAGACGGTCGAGTCGCCGGGGAACGTGCTGGAGACCAGGGCGGGCTTTGCTGACCGGCCGCCGATCCTGACGCCGCCGATGTTCGCGTAGCCGCCGGTGGCGGCATCGACCTGGATGGGTTGGTGGTAGGCGTGGAAGGGTGCCAGAACCAGCCGTTGCTGATCGTCTGTCCCTGGACGGAGGCGTAGGTGTTTCCGGTCGGCGAGGTGACGCCGAGCGGTTCCTCGAAGTAGATCGCGTCGCCGAGCCACGGTTGCGAGAGCCCGCCGTGGTCGACCATGACGATGTTCGGCTGCAGCGACTTCACGTGTTCGCGGATCCGCTGGTAGGAGACGGCCTGCTGGCCCATCTGCCAGGCGTAGCCGTCGGTGATGAACATGTCGATGGTGCCGTAGTTCGTCAGCAACTCGGTGATCTGGTTGAGGATGAAGGTGAGGTCCCCGGGCTGGATCGCCTCGTTGGCGGCAACCCCCTGCCGCGGGTTGTAGGCCTGCACGTTGTAGGTGCGGTCCCAGATCGAGTAGTACAGGCCGACTCTGAGGCCCTGAGCGCGGAACGCGGTGACGTAGGCCTGCACGATGTCGTGCTTGTAGGAGCTGTTGGCGACGTTCTGCGTGCCGTAGGCGCTCGGCCACAGGGCAAAGCCGTCGTGGTGCTTGGTCGTCAGGATCCCGTAGCTCATCTTCGCGGCGGCGGCCGCGGCCGCCCACTGCGCGCAGTCGACGGCGGTGGGAGCGAACAGCGTAGGACTCCAGCATGAACAAGCGCGTCATCGGCATGACCACCGCCGGCACGCTGGCCGCCACGGCGGCACTGGCCTTCACGGCCGGCCCGGCCCAGGCGGCGACCTGCAACGCTTCGGCGGGCAGCTCCTGCGTCAAGGTCATCAACTATGCGAGCGACGTCCAGAGCATCAACGTCGGCCCGTGCAAGGACATCGGGGGGCACCTGATTCCGTCCAACCAGGAATTCGCCGACCTGACCGTGGCCTCGACGGGGGCACCGTTCCTGCTGACCTACTCCACCGTCCAATGTCCGAAGCGGGGACAGAACTCCAAGAGCGTCAGCTGGAGCGCCCCGGACGCAGGCAACTTCCGCACGGTGACCATTCGATAGCCGAGCCTCCCGAAAAAACCGCAGCTCAGAGACATTGTCAGTGATGCCTGAGCAGAAGCGTGCTGAGATCGAGCCTTCCACCCGATGAGCACTCGGCAAGGCGTGCCAATTGGCACGCCGGTGTTCGAAGGTGAAACGGGGGAGTGTCTCGTAGGTGGGCACGGTGTCCTCCGGGCAGCACGACGAAGCCCCCGGCGGAGGCGAATTCCAGGGGTCGTTGCAAAACAGCTGATCAACTGGCCGTGACCAGGAGCTTAGCGAGGCGCTCGGCTGGGGTTTCCCAGCCGAGCGTTTTGCGCGGCCGTCTGTTGAGTTCGGCGGCCACGGCCGCAAGGCCGCGGGTGGTGTGGGCGGCCAGGTCGGTGCCTTTGGGGAAGTACTGCCTCAGGAGGCCGTTGACGCTTCTATGCCAAGCGGCGAGTGGATGTTGGGTGATGTGGTGCTGCCAGGAGGCTCTGCGGGCCGCGGGGAAGCTGGACTGGTCGCGGGCGGTGATCGACTCCTCCCACTTCAAGGCGGCGCGGCCCAAAAGCGGGCCCAGCCCGGTCGACCGTGCACGGCGGGCAGCAAACACCACATCCTCACCGACGGGTAGGGGATCCCGCTCGCGGTGTCGCTGACCGGCGGCAACCGCAACGACGTCACGCAGTCGCTGCCGCTGCTGGACAAAGTTCCGGCGGTGGCAGGCGTCGTCGGCCGGCCCCGACGCCGCCCCGACGCGCTCCTCGCCGACCGCGGCTACGACGACGACAAGTACCGCCGCCTGCTGTGGCAGCGCGGCATCCGCCCAGTCATCGCCGAACGAGGCGTTGAACACGGCTCTGGCCTGGGCATCTTCCGTTGGGTGGTCGAGCGCACGATCGCCTGGCTGCACGGCTTCCGCCGCCTGCGGATCCGCTGGGAACGACGCGACGACATCCACGAAGCCTTCCTCGGCCTCGCGACCTGCCTCATCACCCACCGACACGTCCAACGCCTTTGTCAGGACCTCTAAGCGGGCCCGGCCTCAGTCAGACGCGACTATGCGGAGTCGCCTCTGACCCGCCCACATCGCACAAGCGTCCGTGCCCCAACGTAGTTCGGGACCGAGCGAGACTCGACGCTGGCCACGGCGCTCGCACCCGAGCAAGCGGCTGCTCCGCCCGAGTTGAGCACTTCAACGAATACGCCGACACCACCCGCCGGACAGCGAACCACCACAACTCCCACCGCGCGGTGGGCTCTCCGCAACCGGTGGAACCGCGAAGTTGATCGTTCTGATCAGGCCGACGGACTGCCGCCCGTCACCGAGCACCACGGGGTTCCAGCTCCAGCAGACCGTGCAACTCCAACACGCCGTCCCACAACGTCGCCACGCAGATGTCACCGCCGAGAGCAGCTGTCTCGGTCCAGCCGTCGTAAGTGTGGCCTGCGTTGCGCACAGGCTTCCAGTCCTGAGCCCGCCACTCGGCGAGGATCTCCCGCTCCAGCCGCTCGGCGTCACGGCCACGCGTGAAGGACAAAGTCTTGTACAGCTGCCAACCCCGGCCGCGGTGCTTCTCGATCCGACCGGTCCTCAGGTTGCAGATCCCGACCTTCGCTGCCTGCAGGCCCTGGTGGTGCAGTAGATACACGAGGGCGGGCCGGTCACGCTTGAATCCGTATTCGGCGCACTCGGAACAACCCGTGCCACGGCTGTTCACACTGCCCAGGGTGGGAAACACCTCTGCCCCGCACACCTGGTTCATGCATCGGCACTTCCAGCGCTCGCGCACTCCCGGATACGGCTCCAGTGGCTCCAGACCTGCTGCCACCATGATGCCGTGCGCCTCATCGCCAGCGATGACGACACCGGCGCACCACTTGCACGCCTGGGCACCGCGCCGGACCCATCCAAGCCGCGGATAGATGATCCGCTCTGGCGGCCCAGGGCACTCGGGAGCCAGACACCGGCTGCGCCAGCGCTCGTTGACCCCCGGGTACGGCTCAAAGGGCTGGGCACCGGCGGCGAGGAGCTCGCTCACGGCCTGCTCCTCGGGTACGCGCATCCTCCCACCGCAACGCTGGCACCCTCCCTGTCCGGTGAGGACGACGTTGGCGTAGCTGGGGGCGATGTCGTCCGCCCCGCACTTCAGGCAGACACAGGGCCAAGGCCTGCCGGCCGCCTTGTACGGCTCCTGGGGCTCCACGCCGCGCTGGATCATCTCAAACACCGCACGTTGGGGCCGTACAGCAACCCGGGCACAGTACTTGCACGCTGACACCCTGCTCAGGCGTGCGTCCGACAGACGCGGCCGGATATCGGCCGGATCGCCCTCCCACAGCCCAGGACACAGCGCGCTCAAACACCGGCTGAGCCAAGGAGCGTCCACCCCCGGATATGCCTCCAGCGGCTCCACTCCGGCAGCTCGCATCTCAGCCGCGGCCTGATTCTCCGGAACCTTACGCAGGGCAGCCCCTCGAGCACGGCCGCACGGCCTGCAACCGCCGCTGTTCGGCCGCATCACATTGCGGTAGATCGGATCGACGAATTCACCGCAGTCCATACAGACACTCAGCCACCGCTCGCCGCTCCCGGGCCACACGGAGATCGGCCAAACCCTCTTGGCGATCATGTTCGCCTTGGCGGCCTCGGGATCGAGATAGCGAGGCATGCGGCCTCCAAAGGGCTGACCTCACGCTGGAGTTGGCGCGGCAACTGGTCCATCTCGCGTATGCGCGTTCGGTGTTGGACGACGATTCATTCGAGGCTATCTCCTCGCGCGTGCATGATCGCGAGCAACTCGTTGGCCCGCGCGGCAGGCGTGCTGGTGACGTGTTGTGCCCCCGGCTCGGGCCGCGTCCATCTGACGAGGCACGCCCGACGTGAGGCATGCCGGAACCCGCCAAGCACGGATCCCACAGGCCTGATACTCAATCAATTCCTCCTGAAAGCCAGCCCTGTAAGGCTGGCGGCGTGGCGGACTTTCGAACAGACCGTTATACATATCGTCCCGACCGAGGAGACGGGGGAGGGCCAACATCACAGAAACTTACATAGTTTTCTGCTTCCATGAAGCGACCAGGAGGCACCACACTGAGTGCCGCAGAGGAAAGGCGAAGCGCCGGAGGTCCGCAGCCAGCCTGAAGCCGACCGCGGAGCGGGCGGCTTCCCAATCAACCTGCGCTACAAACCAAGTTGGCACGTACCGCTTACATAAGGCGGGGTGGATGCCGGATCGCGGAGCGATCAGGACTCCACCCCGCCGACCTTGATGCCCTTGACTCGCGGAGCGAGTCGAGGAAACCGACTGCGGAGCAGTCGGCGTAGCCGCGGAGCGGCTACGGATCTTTCCGCCGCGTAGCGGCGGCGCGTTGTGTCTGCGGAGCAGACCGCGCGC
>NZ_JBVIJX010000026.1:0-109000 GCF_055581185.1 Streptomyces sp. NPDC031474 | reverse complement strand
GGATACGATCTAGACACTCGCATCCTCGCAGGTCAACGGCACCTTTCTGCTATCGGGACGTCAGCCCGCCCAATTCCGCTGAATACCCAGGGTTAAAGGCGGTTGGCGCGGGACGAGTAGGCCTTGTCCGCGGCGACAGCGCCGGGCCGCGTTCGAGGCCGGCCGACAGGCAGACCGACCCGTATCTGGTGCAGCACGCGGAGGAACTGCGGGCTGTCGGCGGCCTGCCCTGCAGTCAGTACGAGGGGCAGCGGACGGCATGTGCGGTCAGCGGCCAGATGAATTTTGCTCGTCAGTCCGCCCCGGGATCTGCCGAGCAGGGCCTGGTTCAGGCGGAGCCTGCGCCGTCGCCTGATGCGCCGTCGCTCTTCCTGCTGGGGGGCGTCCCCGCCGTCCTGTCCGTTCCGTCCCGGCGGGCCGCCCCCCTTTTGCCGGGCCCGCTCCTGTTCGGCGGCGGCTTCCTCAAGAGCGTCCATGACCTCCCTGTCGATGCGTATCCCTGCTGCGTCGTGGTGGGCGCGAGCGGTGGTGGAGTCCACGCTGACCAGGGATAAGTCCGACCCCCGGCGGGCGGCCTGGGCAATCACGCCTTCGAGGAGAGCCGGGAAGACTCCGGCGTCCCTCCAGACACGAAAGCGCCCGTAGACCGTCGGCCATGGTCCGAACTCGGAGGGCATCTCACGCCACTGGGCGCTGGACCGGAACCGCCAGATCACCCCCTCGAACTGTTCCCGCAGCCGCTCGGGGTACGGACCGTACTCGCCTATAGGCAGGTACGGCTCGATGAACTCCCTTGCTCGTCGGTGAGTTGCCTACGTGTCACACCCAGCGTCCTACCAGGTCCCGCCACCGCACAGGACCAGAACCCGAGAATGATCACGACCTCATACAGGCCCTAGTCGGCGTCCTAGACAGCCCAGCACAGCAGGTGCTGCATGCTGTGTGGGCCGGTTTCCTCGGCCCACTCGGCGATCGTCCAGTAGTTCTTGCGCAGCAGGTCCAACAAGCAGGCCCAGTACCAACCGCCTCTCCCACAGACGCTGCCACGGCTCCGTTTCAGACCATCATCACGGCTAGAAAGCGCTTGTTCCGTCGAGGCGATCACGGAAGAATGCAACGCTGATCTCGGCAGGGAGGGAATTGTGCGGCGTTCCACGCAGAGTGCTGTCGAAGATCCCAAAATCGATGCATCCCGTCCGAAGTCGGTCTTGGCCCGCAACCGTGCCTTCCTCTTCCTGTGGTCCGGGGAGTCGATCAGCCTGTTGGGTAGTGAGATCAGCGTCGTGGCGCTGCCGTCGCTGGCGGTCCTCGTCCTGGGTACTGGTGCCGTCGGGGTGGGCGCGCTCATGGCACTGCAGTGGCTGCCGTTCGTACTGCTCGCCCCCATCATGGGCGTCTTCACCGACCGGCTGCGTCGGCGGCCGTTGATGCAGTTCGCCAACGCCGCCCGTTGCGTCATCCTCGGCTCGCTGCCAGTGGCCGCTGTCCTCGGTCACCTCACCCTGGTGCACCTGTATGCCGCCGCGTTGCTCAAGGGCGTCTTCGATGTGGTCTTCCAGCTGGCGTACCAGGCATATATACCGCAGGTCCTCGACCGCGCCGACCTCGTCGAGGGCAACGTCAAGACCCAGTTGAGCAAGTCGATCGCGATGACGGTGGGCAGGTCTGCCGGTGGTGGCCTGGTGAGCCTGATCGGCGCTGCCCGGGCCGTCGCGGCTGACGCGGCGTCCTACTTCATCGCCGCCGTATTGCTGTTGTTCATTCGCGAGAAAGAGCCTCGGCCGACGCCCGCAGAGCGAGGTCTCGTCGCCACGCTCAGGGACATCCGGGACAGCGTCGCGCTGACCCTCGGCAACCGCGTGCTGCGGTCCCTCACGCTGACGCTGGCCTTCGGCAACATGGCGGTCTCCTCGACGCTCGCGATGATCATCGTGTACGCCTACCAGGATCTGCACTTCTCCGCAGGGCAGCTCGGCCTCGCACTGAGCCTGGGCAGCGCCCCGGTCCTCGTCGGCGCGGCGCTGTCCCGGCGGATCACCGCGAGGTTGGGAATGGGGCGCACGCTCGTCCTGACGCACGCGCTGCTCGGCCTGGCGTTCGCGCTCCTACCGACCGCCACACTGGGCGGCAAGCTGTTCGCGCTCGCGGTCGTCGCGGTGTCCCAGGGCATCTCCAGCTTCACCGGACCGCTGACCAACGTGGCCGCCATCACGCTCATCCAGAAGGCAACGCCCATTCACGCGATGGGACGCGTCAATGGCATCACGCTGCCGTTCATCTGGGGAGCCAACGCGCTCGGCCCTGTCGTGGGTAGCGCTGTCGCCGCGATGACGGGCAACGCGGTTGCTTTCGTCCTCGCAGCCGCGCTGGCCTGGGCGGCCATCGGGTGGATCTTCAGGGGGGCCGTCCAACGGCTCACCGACGATGTGCCGGACCAGCTCCGGATTTCCGTCTGATTGAGACGATACGCCAACTACTGTCCCAGGCAGGGCAAACCTTGGTGTCCGTCACGACCGGCAGGCGACAGCAGGACCTTCCGACGGGGACTGACCGGACACGCACTCTGTCCCTCCCCTCGGAGTGAGGGTCCCGGCGGTGTCCGTCGGGAAGGGCGGCTGGGGTCCCGGCGCGGATTCCGATCCAGACGGGCGCGTGGTCCGCGGAGTAGCGGGCGCCGAAGCCGCCGTGTGGCAGGATCTCGTCGATCATGGCGAGGCCGGCCCCGGTCAGAGGCACATCGACGGCGCCAGCGTTCTCCTCGATGCGTTGGACGCTGCGGGTGCCGGGGATCGGCACGATGCGCTCGCCCCGGGTGAACAGCCAAGCAGGGCCAGCTGGGAGACGGTGATGCCCTTGGTCGGCCAGGTCGCCGAGACCTCCAGGCCCTGGCTGCCGAGTGTCCGGTGCCGCATGACGCGCTCCTCAGATCAAGCCCAAATGCCCCTGCGACGTTCTGTCAAGGCTTCGGCAAGGTGCCCGGCGCGGCGTCGTTCACCAGGCGGATCGGTTGCGATCACTGACTCAGCCTGCTTACTATTACGATCGTAAGCTAATGAACCTGGGCCACATCAGGCCACGCCATCAGCGCTCTGGTCATCTCCTCTCCACTTCACCGGGAACCTTCATGGACCTCTCCGCCAGCACCGCCCTTGTCACCGGAGCGAACCGGGGCTTCGGCCGGGCCCTCGCCGCCGAACTGCTCAGCCGCGGCGCCACCGTCTACGCCGGCGCCCGCAACCCCGACCAGGTCGACCTGCCCGGCGCCAAGCCGATCGCGCTCGACATCACCGACCCCGCCTCCGTCGCGGCCGCCGCCAAAGCCACCGGCGACGTGACCATCCTGGTCAACAACGCGGGCTCCTCCACCGGCGCCGACCTGCTCACCGCCGACCTGGACGACATCCGCCTGGAGATGAACACCCACTACCTCGGCACCCTGACGGTGGCCCGCGCCTTCGCGCCCCAGATCACGGCCAACGGCGGCGGGTCCATGCTGAACGTCCTGTCCGGCCTGTCCTGGGTCAGCTTCCCGGAACTCGGCGCCTACTGCGCCGCCAAGTCCGCGGAGTGGTCACTCACCAACACGCTGCGCGTGCAACTCGCCGACCAGGGCATCCGGGTGGCCGGTCTGCATGTGGGCTACATGGACACCGACATGGTCCGTACCGTCGACGCGGCCAAGTCCGACCCGGCCGACATCGCGCGCATCGCTGTGGACGGCATCGCCGCCGGCGCCTACGAGATCCTCGCCGACAACGCCGCCCGCCAGGCACAGGCAGCACTGTCCGGGGGCGTCTCGGCGCTCTACCCGCAGCTCCCCTGAGGAACGCCCGCCCCTACCGGCCAACCGCGAGACACGTCCGCCAAGGGAACCGGAACGTCACCACCGCCCCCCTTCCCTCCGCGAAGACCTCGCTCGAAAGCGAGGAGTTCGAGCGGTGGCTCGCCATCAGCTCGAACGAACCGGATCCCACACCAGGCCGCTCAGGTGCAGGCGGGCCCGGCACAGCCGATGCGGCTCCGACTGGCGAGTCGGCGGCACCCGCCCCTCACCCGGCGCAACACCTCCGTGGTCGCCGGACGCGATCACGGCCACGCAAGCCCAAGCCCAAGCCCAAGCCCAAGCTCCCTACGAAATGGAAACCACGCCATGAGCCAGCCCAGCACGATCCGCCTTGAGCGGACGACTCCGCGGACCGCGAGGATCACGTTCTCGAATCCTCCCGTGAACCTGGTGGTTCCCGAGTCGGTCGTGACGCTGCACAAGATCGTCGCGGAGCTGGAGAGCGACCCGGACATCCAGGTCGTCGTCTTCGCCAGCGAACTTCCCGACTTCTTCATCAACCACTTCGACGGCGCCGCGGCCGCCGACCTTCCCTTGCCCCAGCACGAGGACGACAACCCGGTCTGGACGGACATGGTCCTGCGGCTGAGCAAGGCTCCGTTCGTCAGCATCGCGGCCATCCGGGGCCGTACCCGTGGCGCCGGCAACGAGCTGGCCCTCGCCTGCGACCTGCGCTACGCCAGCCGTGAGAAGGCGTTCTTCGGCCAGCCCGAGGTCGGCATCGGCATCGTCCCCGGCGGAGGCGGCGCAGAGCGGCTCCCGCGCTCCATCGGCCGCGACCGCGCACTGGAGGCGATCCTGACCAGCGCCGACTACGACGCCGAGCTGGCCGAGCGCTGGGGATGGGTCACCCGCACCCTGCCCGACGCCGAACTCGACGCCTTCGTCGATGCGACCGTCGCCCGTCTCGCCTCCTTCGACCGGCAGGCACTGGCTACCGCCAAGTCCCAGGTCAACCGGGCGACACTGCCGCCGGACGCCCACCTCGTCGCCGCTTTCGGCGAATTCGCGGGCACCCTGACGCAGCCGGGATTCGCCGCGCGTGCGGTCGGGCTCGGTGCACTGGCCGCCGAAAAGGGCCTCGACGTCGAATACCAGCTGGGCGACTACATCGGCCGGGTCAACGAAGCCCTCTGATCGCCCCGGCCGCGCCCACGACCGACCGCAGCGCCCCACAGGGCGCCCGTCGGCGCCGCGAGACCCTGGGCGGGTTCCATCCCCGGCCCACCAGGGTTTCCGCGGCGGCCGGGCACGCCTCGCCGGCAGCCCGGCCGTCGGCTCCCGGCCGGAAGGCCGCCGCACCCGCCGGGCTCCGACATGGAAGACGTGGCGGCTAATGCCCCACCGCGCACGGTCGTGACGTGCGATTCGACCGTTCTCGCGTCCGGTGCGGCGACTTCGTCGACGGCACATGAACAGCTCTCGGCAGCGGTGCAGACCATCTTTTGAGAGGGCTTCTACTGTGCTGCCGCACCGACGGCTCGGAATCGCAGGCTGTTGCCTCAGTGCCTGACCCCCGGGTGGTCGGCCCTGCGTCGGTCGGCTGTGGTCAGGCTTCTGGGCTCAGTGCCGCCGGCTGGTCACTGCTGCCGTGCGCCAGCGAGACGAGGATTTCCTTGCGGCAGACATCGAGGATTTCGTCCGCCAGCGGAGAATCGTCGGGGCATGCCCGCGACAGCATGATCGCTCCGATCGAATGGGCGAGCATGTCGATCACCATGGTGCGGGCCGCGCGTTGGTCCTGGTCCGCATCCCCCGGTGTGTCGCTCGGGGTCTGAAGGGCCGTCAGCAGATTCTCGATCCCGGCCGCGAACTCCGTCTTGATGTCCGCGGGCTGACGTGCGGCGTCGCCGCTGAGGGCCGCGATGGTGCAGCCGTCGCTGCGCCCATCGCGATGCTCCCGGGAGACGTAGCTCTCGACGAACTCGGCGGGGTCCACACCTTCTGCCCGTGCCGCGGTCTGCGAGAGCCCGCTCGCGGACGCTTCTGCCATCAGGCCCGCCTTGGAGCGGAAGTGCTTGTAGAACCCGCCATGGGTGAAGCCGGCGGTTGCCATCAGTTCCGCCACGCCGACACCGTCATAGCCGCGCTCGCGAAACAGCCTGGCGGCTGTCGCGACGATGTGCGCACGGTTCTGCTCTGCCTGTGCCCTGGTGACCCGCATGTCCAGCCCCCCTTCCACGGTCGACGCTCGACGGTCAAGCATACATAGATGTCGATCGACATCTATGAGGTTGACTTTTTAAATGACGATCGTCATCGTATTGTTCATCCCCACCAGAAAGGCTCAGGCCATGAGCGACACCCATGCGACCGCACCCACTCGGTACATCGAGGTCGACGGCGACCGATTCGCCTACCGCCGCTGGGGCAAGCCCTCCGGCGTCCCGATCTTCCTCGTCCAGCACCTCCGCGGGGGAATGGACCACTGGGACCCCCTGCTCACCGACGGCCTGGCCGAAGGCCGCGAGGTCATCCTGTTCAACGGGCGCGGCATCGCCTCCTCATCCGGCACGCCGCGCAATCGGATGGAGGACATGGCCGACGACATCGCCGCCGTCATCCGGGCGCTGGGGCTGGAGCAGGTCGATCTGCTCGGCTTCTCGATCGGCGGCTGGCAGGCAGAGGAAGTGACGCTGCGCCACCCCCAGCTGGTGCGCAAGCTCCTCCTGCTCGGCACCGGCCTGCGAGGCGGGGACCCGACGATGGACCCCAAGGTGCCCGAGGTGGCGCTGAATCCGGTCCCCACCGTGGATGACTTCCTCTTCTTGTTCTTCGGCCGCTCGGAAGCCGCCGTCGAAGCGGGCCGGGCCTTCTGGGAGCGACGCCACCAGCGGGCCGACCAGGACCCGCCGAGCTCGCTCGCCGTCGCGCAGGCTCAGCTCGAAGCGGCTACCGCCTACGGGGAACCGCTGCCGGGCGAGAATCCCTATGCCTACCTGAACGCGATCACCCAGCCGACGCTGGTCCTCAACGGCGAGAACGACGTGATGATCGCCTCGATCAACTCCTGGCACCTCGCCCAGAACATCCCCAACGCCCAACTGCTGATCTACCCCGACGCCGGGCACGGAGCGCACTTCCAGTACCCCGAGCGGTTCCTGAAGCACGCCCTTCAGTTCCTCGACGAGTAAGCAGCGGCGCGCGAAAGGCGAACGGCACGTCCTCGGCCTACGGTCTCGCGGCCATCGGCCTTCGGCGGCGAAGAAGTCAATCCGCACGGGCAGCAGTCGCGCTCGCCGAAGCCGGCCCGACCAGCACTCCCGGGGCCATGCCCCATCACCTGGGCGCCCCCGCACCCAAAGGTCGAGCGCGTACGAGCAGGCGCACCCCTGAACACCCCGGCCCCCGCCACCTTCTACGGCGGCGGCGCGGCCGGCCACCTTCGCCGACGGCCATGCCGGTCGAGACCGGCGAGTCGTGGCCGTCCGGCCCCGGACCGATGACGGCCGACGATCAGTACGACGGTCAGGACATCAATGCCTGGCATGAGGACGACGCCTGACTGCGCCCCGGATTCCAGGACGGGGGCTGGGCCGTAGCCCGCACCGCGGACTACGACAACGCCCAACCTCAGCCCCGACCCCGCGCCACCGGTACGGCGCACCGCCCACTTGCATCCGCAGCCGACCTGGCGCAACGCTTCCGGCGCCCTTCTTCTCAACTTCGGGCAGAACATCGTGGGCCGACACAAGCTCCGCGCGCGGAGTGGTCGGGACGGTCGTCACGGCGCGGCTCGCCGAGGTCCTCGAGGGCGGCGGGCTGTAGATACGGCACCTGCGTGCGGCCCTGGCAACCGACCACTTCACCTTGAGCGGCGGCGACATCTTCGCACCGACCATGACCTCCGCGGGTTCCGCTACGCCGAACTCACGGGCCGGCCGGAAGGCCTCCCGGTCGATGACGCGGCGAACGCCGTCGACATCAACGTCCGACCCACCCTCAACCTCGAACTGTCGCAGCGTTCACTCGTACTCCTGCACAACACCGGAATGCTGCCGCTGGACAAAGGGGGCAACCCCTGGCGGCGCCGTGCCGGCTTCCTCGGCGAGAGCACGCACGATCGCCGCCCTCAGCGCGCTCGCCGACGACCCACATGCCCAGCTGGGCAACTGGGCGGGCGCACCCGGACAGGTGGACTGGCCGCCCGACGAGCACCCCCCGCGAATCGACCACAACCGTGCTCGACATTTCAACGAACTCGCACCCGATGACCGAACCGCCGCCCGCCGTCGCGGTGGGCAGATCGGCCGGCTGATCCCCGATCCAGTCGGCCCTGCCCGCCGAGGCCGAACTGGCTGAGGCTGTGACGGTCGTATCCCAGGCGGACTACGTCGTCGCGGTCGTCGGCGACACGGTCGCCCTGACAGGGGAAGGCCGCTCCACGGCTCCACTGGAGCTCATGGGCAGTTCGATCGCGCTCCTCGACCTCCAGAAGCTCGACCGACCCCTCGTCGTCTGGGCCCGCGGGGCCGCGCCCTTGGCCGGCGCTCGCAACTGGGCCCCGGCCGCGAGAGCGCCAGAGTTCGAGGTCATTGAATTACGTTCACAATACAATACACTGGAGGAGCCGCTGGAGGGCGAGTGGCCCACCCGGCACGTAGAGGAGTGTGCGGTGCGATACGGGAGAGAGCACAAGCAGGCCACCAGGCAGAGGATCATCAAGACGGCCGGCCGCCGCTTCAAGGAGGACGGCATCGACAGCTCTGGCATCGCGGCACTCATGAGGGACGCCGGGCTGACCAACGGCGCCTTCTACGCCCACTTCACGTCCAAGGACGACCTGGTGGCCACCACGATCGCCGACCAGCTGGAGGCTCAGAACGCGAGCATCGTCGCGCACGCGGAACCAGGCCGCGCGGGCCTCGAACAGATCGTGCGCTGGTACCTGTCCCCCTGGCACCGTGACAGCCGCGACACCGGCTGCCCCTCCGCCGCCCTGCTCGACGAAATAGGGCGCTGCACGCACCCGACCAAGCAGGCGTACACCGACGGCGTACTGGGGGTCGCCGACGGCATCGCCGCCCGCCTGGCGCCGAACGACCCACTCTCGGTCCGCCCCATGGCACTCAGCTCGTACGCCATGATGGCGGGCACGCTCCAACTCGCGCGGGCCCTCGCCGACCCGCAGCTGGCCGATCAAGTCCTCGAACAGGGCATCCACAACGCTCTCACGCTGCTGGGCATCGAGCACACGGGTACGCCACAGCCCCGAACCGACCTGGCCAGAACGCACCCGTCACTGCGGGCCGCCCGTTGCGCCTGAGCAGCGCACCGCTTGACCCCACCGCGCCAGTTGCCCGCGCCAGAAGCCGACCCCCGCGCGACCTCACAGGCTGCCGCTCGGCGGACCGCCGGGGCCTGGCCGGTCTGCCCCGCGTCCACCATGGGCGAAGCGCCCCGAGAGGAAGGAGCCTGCTTGCGGTCTACCGACCGACCATTCGGCATTATGACCATAATTTCATTGCTGGCAGCCGCCCTCGGGAGGCCCGGGCGGAAATTCGGCGCCTGCACCACCCGCTCGTCGGCGAACTCGATCTCCGCATCGAGTCGTTCCACCCGGCCGACGCCCATGAACGGATGCTGCTGACGTACCACGCCGAGCCGGGCTCCCCGCCCGCGGAGGCCCTACGACTGCTGGCCAACTGCGGCACCGACGCCACAAGGGCGGGAGCGGGGATGCCGCCGTCACGCACAGCTTGAGGAACTTCCCTTGATCATCGGCAGTTGGCTGCGCGCCACGCCCAGCGTCCTTTCGCACACCAGACGCCTCCGCGGGCGGTGTCGGATTCAGGACGGCGCGGGTGGCGCGAGCGTGCTGCGGTTGGGCAGGGGAATGACGGCGGCGCCACTGCGCAGGGCGTCGTTTTTCCGTTTGTGCGCAGTGCCGCGAGCCGGAGTGCAACGTCACCCCAGCGGTCTCGGGCCGCAGATCGACTCGCGGGCTCGTCGGTCAGTCGGGTGCCTCGCCCGAGTCAGGGGGCTGGGAGTCGTTGGCCGGCGCGGACCGCTCGATGTCGTCGTTGCGCTGCGACGCACGTTCGACCAGACAGGGATCACACCACGCGAGATATGGAGGGACCGGGTACTGGATGAAGCCCGGCACACCGCCGATCCGGTCCACCTGGTGCACCTGGTGCACCTGTTCGGCATTCACCCCGGAACCGCCGTGCGTTACGTCCACGCCGCCCACCCTGACAAGGCCCCGCCTCCCATCCGCTGAGCCAGCACACACCATCAGCCCACGTAGACACCTGTTCCTGGTCCGCCCGCGACATAAGCGGCCACTTACACGCTCCCGCCACCCGCCCTCGGGCCTTGAGGGCCAGCCTCGGCTCGGGCTGGATGCAGAATGCATCGTTCGTTATAGTGAACGTATAGTTCGTCAATTTGAGCGAGGGTGTCATGCAGGTCCCCGCCTACTACGCGGATACATACGAGGAGCAGGCCCAGAGCCGAGTCGCTGCCATGGGAGAGCGCGACAGCACGCCGTGGGTGGCGGTCGAGCACTGTCTGTTCCACCCCCAGGGCGGCGGT
This sequence comes from Streptomyces sp. NPDC031474, assembly GCF_055581185.1. Taxonomy (NCBI): domain Bacteria; kingdom Bacillati; phylum Actinomycetota; class Actinomycetes; order Kitasatosporales; family Streptomycetaceae; genus Streptomyces; species Streptomyces sp. NPDC031474. The sequence continues at coordinate 98,619 of NZ_JBVIJX010000026.1, read as the reverse complement.
CAGCCGGCCGACCGCGGTTGGGTGGACGGTCACGAGATCGCCCCTGTGCGGGATCCCGACTCCGGCCTGGTCGTGGCCGTGGCCTGCGGCGAGACGGCGCTGCCGGTCTTTTCGGTCGGGCAGTCGGTCGAGGTCCGCATCGACCTCTCAGTGCGCCTCGCGCATGCCGCCCTGCACACCGCCGGTCACCTGATCGAGGCGGCCGGACGGGCACAGGGCTGGGTGCTGGCCGCCAACAACCACTTCCCCGGCCAGGCTCGGATCGAGTTCACCGCGCCGACGCCCGACGCTCGCCTGGACACCCCGGAGGGCCGGGAGGAGGCCACTGAGGCCCTGCGGACGGAGGTCGCCAAGGCCATTGCCGAAGACCTGCCCGTGACCTGGGAGAACGACGCCGACGGTCGTCGCATCGTTCACCTTGCTCATCTGCACTCGGCTCCGTGCGGGGGAACCCACGTGCGCAGCCTCGGCGACCTCGCCGACGTCGTGCTGCCGACGCTGAAGGTCAAGAAGGGCCGCATCCGCGTTTCCTACAGCGCCAGCCACCGGGAGCGCTCATGATGCCGCCGCCAGAAGAGCGCCGGCCCGCCAGCAGCACTGCGATCGCGGTCGGAGCTCAGATCCGCCGGCGCCGCGAGCAGCGTGGCATGAGCAGCGCCGAGCTGGCCCGCAGGGCGGGCCTGGGCAAGGCGACGCTGTCGAAGCTGGAGGCCGGGCGGGGAAACCCGACGATCGAGACCCTCGACGCGCTCGCGATCGCCCTGCGCATCCCATTGACCGACCTCCTGGCCCGCGACACCGACCCGGGGCCGGTGTTCGTACCCGGCAGCGATCTGGCCGACGGCGAGGTGGGACGCGAACTGCTGCGCCGTATCAGCAGCGGCAACAGCCTGGAGATCTGGCGGCTGCGCATGCCCCCCGGAACACACCTGGACGGCGTGCCGCACGCGACCGGCACCATCGAGCACCTGCTCGTCTCCTCCGGTCACCTCACTGCCGGGCCTGCCGACGCCCCCACCGACCTGCGCCCCGGAGACCTGCTCGCCTTTGCGGGAGATGCCCCGCACGTCTACCGCACAGGCCCCGAGCCGGCCGACGTCACTGTCGTCATCGCCTCCCCCATCATCAGCTGAAAGACATCCCCGAACATGAGCATCGCCGCCCCCACCGCGCCCCAGCGGATATTCACCAGCGACAACACCGCAGGCGCCTCGCCCGAGATCGTCCAAGCCGTCACCGCCGCGGCCGCCGACCAGGATCTGCCCTACGGCGCCGACCGGTTCACCGCCAGCACTCGCGCCCGCTTCGCCGAGATCTTCGAACGCGACGTCGACGTCCTGCCCGTCTCCACCGGGTCCGCGGCCAACGCCCTGAGCCTGGCCGCCCTCACCCCGCCCTGGGGCAGCGTGCTGTGCCACCGCGACAGCCACATCAACACCGACGAATGCGGCGCACCGGAGTTCTTCACAGGCGGGGCCAAGCTCGTTTCCCTGTCCGGCGACGACGCACGGATCGACCCCGCCCATCTGCACGCGGCCGCGACGCGGAAAGCCGGCGACGTGCACAGCGTGCAGCCCTCCGTGCTCAGCATCACCCAGGCCACCGAGACCGGCGCCCTCTACACGCCTGACGAGATCCGCGATCTGGCCCGCATCGCCAAGGACTCGGGTCTGCGCGTCCACATGGACGGAGCCCGCTTCGCCAACGCGGTCGCTGCCCTGGGCTGCACCCCGGCCGAGCTGACCTGGCAGGCCGGCATCGACGTCCTCTCCTTCGGAGCGACCAAAAACGGCGCCATGACCGCCGACGCCATCGTCGTCTTCGACCGTGCCCTGACCCCGGAACTGTCCTTCAGGGCCAAGCGCGCCGGCCAGCTCACCTCCAAGATGCGCTTCCAGTCCGCCCAGCTGGGCGCCTACCTCACCGACGGCCTGTGGCTGCGCAACGCCGTCCACGCCAACACGATGGCCGAACGCCTGGGCACCGGGCTCAAGGCCATTCCCGGCACCGATCTCCTGCACGCCGTCGAGGCCAACATCCTCTTCTGCCGCCTCCCCCAGACGGTCATCGACCAGCTCCTGGCGGAAGGATTCACCTTCTACCACGACCGCTGGGAGCCGGGCGTCTGCCGCTTCGTCACCTCCTTCTCCACCACCGAACACGACGTCGACACTCTCCTTGAGGCCGTACGCCGCCTCGCCCTCTGACACTTGGCAGAGCGGAGGCGCCGGGTCACCATCGTGCCGGCATGCGAGGCGGTGATGATCACCAAGCCCGCACCGTTCCTTGCCGAGTCCGTGCCGGACAAACCCGCCGCCGAACCAGCACAATGCGGCCGCTGGCGCGCGGGTTCATCCTCCCAGACGACCCAGATCCTGAGATCCCGCCCGCTTTCGCGTTCGATCTGCTGCGGCTGTCCGGTACGGGCACCACCTCCTGGCCGTATCAGCGGCGCAGGGCCGCGCTGGAGTCCGTGTTCGCAGCCCGCCGGCTGTCGGCGCCGTGGGCGCTGTGTCCGTCGACCACCGACGTCGCACGCGAGTGGCTGACGTGGGCGTCGGTCGGGATGGAGGGTGTGGTCTTCAAGAGGCTCAATGACGCCTACCGCCCGTCAGCAAGGGGCTGGCAGAAATACAAGATCCGCGAGACGAGCGAGGCCATCGTCGGTGCGATCACCGGCTCTCCGGCCGCTCCCCGCACGCTGCTGCTCGGCAGGTGCGGCGGTCGCCGGCCTGCTCGCTCCGGGGCGGCGCGGTCATCCGTGGACAGGCTGGTCGTTCTCCGCCGGGTGGGGCAGCCAGGAAAAACTGAACGTCACGCTGGTGGAACCCGAGCTGGTGGTGGAAGTCGGCGTCGACGTCGCCCGCGACGCCTCCGGCCGGTGGCGGCATCCCGCCCGCTGGCACCATTCCCGCCCCGACCTCTCCCCCGCCGACGTCCCCCGCCTGACGTCACCGCCCCACCGACGGCGACCGGGCGCGGCGGCCGCCGACGCGCAACACGAAGAGCGCGCCCCGCTCCCCGGCTGCGTCCGCGCCGCCCATCCCGCCCTCCCCCATCCTCAACTCCAGCCAGGGCATGGTCGAAGGGGGTCGCAACGGGGATATCAGCGGCCCGACCACGCCGTACGCCCCTGGTGACCTGCGCGGACTCCAGGGCGCTGCGGAGGCCGGCGCAACGCCTACCGCAACACTCAGCGCAACACGGCGCCTTACGGGGTGAAGCGGCTGCCGGGCGGGCTCTTCACCGTGTCGCCCCGCGACCGGGTGCCCAGGGTCTGGAGCTGGTCGCCGGTCGCGCGCACGACCAGGTCCAGGACGTCGTCCAGGGCGAGCGGCAGTTCGGCGATCTCGCCACCAAGCTCCGTGAGGCCATGGCCCGGCTGCTGGCCGGCGAGCCTCGCCCGAGAAGCCCAGGCCAGCCACGCCACCGTCCACCGCGCCGACGACATCCTCACCGAATGGAACGCCAAGGTCGCCCGCCCCGTACTCCGCACCCCCGGCGAGGTCGCCCGGGACGAGACGATCGCCCAGCTCCGCAAGCAACTTCGTGCAGCCAGAGCCGAGATCACTCAGCTCAACGGCAAACTCGACGCCCTCGCGACGGTGACCGCGAACCTCTACCACGAGAACCTGGCCCTGAAGAAGCGCGGCAGCGACCGGATACTCGCCCCACTTCCCTCTTGCGCGTGAGCACGCTCACTGGCCGGGGCAGGTAGCGGTGCATCGAACAGCGTGAGCAGGCCCACGCGGACGCTGGGGGCAATGCCGGTACGACCCCGACGAGGAAGAAGAGCTCAAGCGCTGTCTGAGCCAGAACTTCAGGACACAGGGGCGGGCCTCCCGGCTTCGGGCTAGCAGACACTCCGGTAGGGGACATCTGCCAGGTACATGCGCCATTCGTCGCGTGACAACGTGCCCCCGGCACGTCGGCATGCCGACCTGGAGACATCTGCCGGGGCCAGGTCGAAGTGCTGCACCGGCACATGCGTACCCGCTGCGTACAGGCTGCCGCCGTCGCCACTGAAGGCGAGGGAGACGATCTCGTCACCGGCGGTGGGCAGGTCGGTGCCCAATCGCTGGCGGGAAGTGACGTCCCACAACCGCAAGGTGCCATGGGATCCGGCCGCGGCCAGCGTGCTCCCGTCGGGAGAGAAGGCCAGCACGGTCGGCTCCTCGTCTTCGCCCGTGGAATTCCCGAAGAAGCCGCCGGGCATTACTCCCAGGGAGGTGGCACGCCGTGCATCCCACAGCGTGATGCCGCCGTCCGTGTCCGCGAAGGCGACGCGGCTGCCGTCCGGGCTCAGGGCACTGACGCACGGGCAGTCCTGCATGGTCCATCGGCGGCCCTGTCCATCGGCGGGCAGCAGCGTACCGGCGTCGGTCAGCAGAACACCGCCGTCGCCGGAGACGGCGCTGATGTAATCGCCGGTTCCGGCCCCGTCGCCCGTGTCAGGCCGGTGGACGACCCGGAGTTTCCTGCCGTTGTCGGCGTCCCAGACCGTCACGGAGGCGTCCGCGGCGTCGGTGGTCATCAGCTCCCGGCCGTCGGGACTGAGGATCAGTCCCGCGAGGAACCGGTCACCGTGGTAGGGCCTGATGTCGGCGAGCCGCCGGTTGCGCACGGTGTCCCACACGGTGATGTGCGTCGGGTCTCCGAGCGGGTCGGCCGGTCCCGACCCGAAGGCAAGGCGACGGCCGTCGGCGCTCAGTGACATCACCGTCGGGTCGTTGCCCTCGAAGGTGGCGGAGGTCGGAGGCGGCCCGGCGGCGGCGACCTCGTACCTGAGCCGGCCGGTGCGGCCGTCGAAGACGCGAGGGCCCGACGCCGCCTTCCCGCGGCTGTTCAGCACGGCCAGCACGGCGCCGTTCGCACTCAGGGTCGCCGTGGCCACGGCGTGATCGTTCCACCGGGGTTCGCTCGCGGTGGCGATGTCGAGACTGTGGACGACCGTCCGTGCCCCGGATTCCTGGGTGGTGTAGCGCAGGACACGAGCTGCGGTGTCGATGCGCAGATCGCTGGGCCGGACGTCGGTCAACGGGTGGCTGAAGACGGGAGCTTCGGGGTGGTCGAGCCGCCACAGCCGGATATCGTCGCTTCCCCACCCCGCCAGCAGCTTGCCGTCCTCGCTGAACGCGTAGCCGAGTGGCGATACCTGCCGGAGTCGCGGCAGTTGCCTGCCGGTACCGACCGTGAGCCGCCGCAGCCCGGTCGCGTCCAGCAGCGCCAGAGTACGGCCGTCGGGGGCGAACTGGAGGTCGGCCTCGTTCCCGCAGGCGGTCCGGCTGTGCCAGGCCGTGTCGGTCCGGTGGTGCGAGCCGACGTCCCAGACACTGACGCTGCCCTGCGTGCACAGGGCCACCAGTCGGTGGTCCGGGCTGATGTCACCACCGGTGGACCCGCTCAGCACGGGGGACGTGAGAGTGAACAGGCGCCGCCCGCTCTCGCCGCTCCACACCTCCAGACGGTCGCCCACGGCGAAGAACATGTCGTGGCCATCGGCACTGAAACCGGACCAGCCGCGCGTGTCTTCCACCGGGGCATCGGGTCCCTCGTCGCTGTGCCAGGGCATGGAAGGCAGGGCCGACAGGAACGAGCCGGAGGGGCCCAGGGCGGAGCCGTGGTATTGATGCGTGCGGGTGTCCCACAGACGCACGCGCATGTCCATGGTGTCGTCGTGCGTGACCGGTACGGCCACGTAGCGTCCATCTGGGCTGATGTCGGCCGCGCCCAGGGGATCGTCCGCGCCATCGGGCAGCCGGTGGCTGTCGGTCCGTCGCCGGGTCCCCAGATCCCAGCGGCTGATCGTGCCCGCTCCGGACCTGATGAGCGTCCGGCCGTCCGGACTCAGCTGATCGACGTCCGCGGCGCCGGGAGGCGTGAACGTGGGCAGGTCGTGCTGGGCGAGGGCGCCGATGAGGGCCGAGCGGGTCTCCGGGGTGTGGCTGAGCCGCCAGGCGGCGACGCTCAGCCGCAGCGCCGTTCTCGGGTCGGTCGTACGCAGACCGGCGGCTGCGGTGGCCGCGCGTCGTGCGGCGGCAGCGAGGTGCTGCTGCTCGCTCGTACGGTGCTGTTGCCAGGCCACCGCGCCGGCCACCAGAGCCAGCACCAGGAGCACGGACATGGAACTCACCAGTCCCCTCAGCCGACGGCGTTCACGGGTGCGCGCATCCATGCTGGTGGTGAGAAAGTCGCTTTCCACGGCTGTCAGTTCACGGGTGCGCTCGGCATTCGGGAACGCCTCGGTGGCCTCGGCCAGCCGCGTTCCGCGGTACAACGCCCCTGGATCGCGGCCCAGTTCACGCCAGGCCGCGGCGGCCTCGGTGAGCTGGCGCAGCACCCGCAGTCGGTGCCGATCGTCTTCGATCCAGCCGCGCAGCCGGGGCCAGGCGGTGATGAGCACCTCGTGAGCGAGGTCGACCCGGTCGTCGTCCAGAGTGAGCAGCCGGGCGCGGGCCAGTTGCTCGATGACTGTCGCGGTGTCCGTCGGGCTGCCGAAGTCGAACTCCTGACGGTGGGCAGGTCTGCGGGTGTCAGGGGCGCCGTCGCCAGGGGTGACCAGGCGCAGCAGGATCCGGCGGGCGAGGCCGGCCTGGGCCGGTGTGAGGCAGGTGTGGATGTCTTCGGCGGTGCGGGCGATGGCGCCGTGCAGGCCCCCGGCCGACTCGTATGCGTCACGGGTGAGGGCGCGGCCTCTGCGGCGCCGCCACGTTTCCAGCAGGGCATGCGACATCAGCGGCAGTGCCCCGGGTTCCCCTTGGACCTCGTCGAGAATGCGGGTCGTCAGTTCACGTTCCACGATCAGCCCGGCGGCCTGTGCGGGTTTGACGATGGCCTGGCGCAGGTCGTCGCGGCTCATCGGCCCGGCAAGCACGGTCCCGTCCTGCAGGGCCTCGGTCAGGGCCGGGTGTTCGGCGCAGCGACCGAGGAAGTCGGCCCGCACGGCGATGACGACGCGCAGTCTGCTCCCGGGATCGGTGGCGGTCAGGAGGTGGTCGATGAACTGGTCGCGTTCGGCTGGGTCGTGGCAGAGGGTGTAGAGCTCTTCGAACTGGTCCACGATCAGCCACGTGTCCCCGTCGCCGTCCTTGGGGGCCAGCCGCTGTTCATGGGTGCGCAGGGGGTGCTCGCCAGGGGTGAGGACGCGCAGCGCGGCCGGCTGTGGGATGGCCTGGTCCGGGTTGCGGAGGCGGGGGATGAGGCCGGCGCGCAGCAGGGAGGATTTTCCGCTGCCTGAGGGGCCGAACACCGCGCTGAATCGGCGGGAGCGGGTCAGCGCGAGCAGGCGGTCGGTGAGCTCATCGCGGCCGAAGAACAGATCGGCGTCGCCCGGTTCGAAACGGGCCAGACCCCGGTACGGAGGCTCGACGTCCTCATCCTCAGCCCGGGGTTCCGCCGCGACGTCAGCGGCCGCCTGCCGCCAACGCTCCTCCCACTCCTCCGGATCACCGCCGCACGCCCTCACATAGGCCAGCACGACAGGCAAGGTCGGCAGCCGCTCGCCGCCGGCGGCCTGCGACAGGGTGCTTGTCCCCTGACCCGCGCGCTGCGCCATCACCCGGTAGGTCGGACTCCCGGCCGCCGCCCGGAGTTTGCGTAACTCGGCCGCGAACCGCGCCACCGGCCCCGCACTCGGATCGAGTGGGCTCTCAGGACGTCCTGCCATCGACGGCTCACCCCTCTGGCCGCCCGCTTCCCCCGTGGACGCGGCGCGAGGCCGGACAAGGTACGCAACCCCGTGGCAGGAGCGCAATCCGAAGGCGCCTCCTTTGGCCAACGCCGCGACACCGTGCCCGTGACCTGCAGCGAGTCCATTGTTCAGGGCGGCAAGACCGGCTCCCCATTCAATTCCGTGGACGGAAAAGTCGAGGTCAGACGGCACGGACAGCCGCCTCTGGCCCGTCCGGCCGGCAGAAGGGAATCGGATCATGAACCTGGACAAGCGGCTCGCGCTCGCAACTGCCGTGATGGCGCTGGGCGTCGGGCTGGCCGGGCCGGCACAGGCCGACCAGCCCTCGGTCTCCACTGCAACGGTCACACCCGGTGGTGGGCTCGCTCTCGCCTCTCCGGCCCATGCAACGCGCCCGGAGATGGCTGGCACGAAGTCCGTATCCACCGCTGCCAGTAGCGATTGGCAACGGGCCTGGTACGACAGCCACACGCCCACCAAGCACTGGTCGACCGCGAACGTCTCTCTGGGCCCGCACGGATCAGCCGTCGGCGCCCGGGTGCGCTGCACCGGTGGCGGCAGCTTCAAGGTCGACATACGCAAAGCCCCGACCGCAGTCAGCGTCGGGCACACCCGCTGGGTGAAGTGCAACGGCACCTACTGGATCTCCGCCGGCGGTCTCAGCCGCCGCTGGGCCTACTACTTCCACATCGACGTCACAGCCAAACGACCGCTCCAGGTCGAGGCCTATCGCCGCACCTGGTGAGCGCCCTGCCCTGTCCCTGGGCCAGGCCGCGACGGAACACGGCAATCCCACAACAGAAGGAGTAACGATGATCATTCCAAGGCGCGCGGCGCTCGCCGCAACCACTGTCGGGCTGTGCGGAAGCCTTGCCCTGGGCACGGCGGCAAGCGCCGCCAGCACCCCCAGCACGATCCGCCCCCACCACACCACGGCTACAGCCAGTGCTGTCGACCTGCGACCCGCAACTGGCGGCGCCGCCGTGGACACCATCCAGGTCAAGCGCGGCTACGAGGCACAGGCGAGTTCGTGCATCCGGCTGTGGATCCCCTACGGCCAGAAGATCGGCGGCAAGTGGTATGTGGTCGCCGGCGGCCGCCTGGCCAACTGCGGCCAGACCTACTTCAAGGTCACACTCCAGCAGAAGCGCTGGTGGGGATGGGACGACCGGTCCTCCAAGACCATCACCCGCAGCGGCGACGCCAACCCACGCGCCAAGTGCAAGACCTTCGGCACCTACAAGTGGCGCACCCTCGGCATCTGGTACCGCATCACCCCCCGTGGACAAGAACAGCTCGGCCGGCTGATCACCAAGTCCTGGAAAACCCGCTGCTGACTAGACGTCACAGAACCCGGGCCTGAAGCATTTCAACGGCGGGTCGGCGGCTGTACGTCGGCCCGCCCCGGGCGGGCCGGCCACTGAGGGAGTCGCCACCACCATCCACCCATGAAAGGAAACCCACCGTGAGCGGACACAAGCCCCGTCAGGAGATGCCGGACTTCGAGGAGCACATCCGTACACGGCAAGCCGCTCTGCTGCGCAGCGCCCAGCGCCTGGTTGCCGACCCGCTTGACGCCCAGGACCTGCTCCAGACCGCGCTCGCACGAACGTACCTCCGCTGGGAGCGCATAGCGGACAAGCGACTCGCAGACGCATACCTGCGCCGCGTCATGATCAACACCCGCACCGAGTGGTGGCGCGCCCGCAAGCTCACCGAGGTCCCCACCGAACACCTCCCGGTCACATACGTCGCCGACTGCGCCGAGCAGTACGCGGACCGTGTCGAGCTAATGGACGCCATCAAGGGGCTCGCCCCCATGCAGCGCAGCGTCGTCCTACTGCGGCATTGGGAGCAGCTGTCTACCGACGAGACGGCCGCCGCCCTCGGCATAGCGCCCGGAACCGTCAAGAGCACATTGCACCGAGCGCTCGCCCAGCTGCGCCAGGAGCTGCAGCACCGCAACCCCGACTTGGCTTCAACACCTGCAGCCTGCAGTGTGAGCCCAGCCGCTGGGCGCAATGATGTGCCGGACGCGCCGCGTCCCCGCTGCGTACGGGCACGGAGCGCTGGTTGACGCACTTCGTCAACGAGCGCTGTCGGCTCCGCCACCAAGGGATGAAGCTGCTCAACACTTTCTGGGACAGATCACTCGGTCGTCCAGTCGGTGCCTATGCCTCTACACCGTTGTCTCAACTGAGACGGCCCAAGCTCTGAGACAGTCCCGGACGCGACCACTTGCCGTCGACTGACGACCCCCGTATGGTCGTATGAACGTAAGCCATACGGACGTACGACATACGGGCGTACTCTAAATCAAGGGAGTTTGTGATGGCGGCAAATCGGCCGGTAGTGCTCGTGACAGGTGCCTCATCCGGGGTCGGCAAGGAGACGGCCCGCGCCTTCGCCGCGGCGGGCTTCGAGGTGATCGGAACCGCTCGCAACACCTCGCGGGTCACCGCGCCCGCCGGGGTGACCTACCTCGACCTCGACGTGACCAGCGACGAATCGGTCGCCTCCGTGGTCAAGCAGGTGATCGACCGGTTCGGGCGCATCGACGTCCTGGTCAACAATGCCGGCGTCGGCGCCAACGGCGCCGCCGAGGAGTTCTCCGTCGCCCGGACGCACGAGGTCTTCGACGTCAACGTCTACGGCATCATGCGGATGACCAAGGCGGTTCTGCCGCACATGCGCGCTCAGCGGAGTGGACGTGTCATCAACGTCTCCTCCCTCAGCGGGTTCGTCCCCAGCCCGTTCATGGCCATCTACACCTCGACCAAGCACGCGGTCGAGGGCTACTCCGGGTCGCTGGACCACGAGGTCCGCGAGCACGGCGTCCGGATCCTGCTCGTCGAGCCCGGCCCCATCAACACCCCCTTCGGGGACCACAGCGTGCAGGGCGACACCCCGTTGGCGCTCTACGCGTCGGGACGGCGCACCTTCGACGAGGTGCTGGCGAAGAACCTCAGCGGCGGCGACGATCCCGCCACCGTCGCCAAGGTGATCGTCGCGGCGGCCACCGACCGGAACCCGAAACTGCGGCGCACTGCCGGCTCGACGGCCGCAGGCATCAGCGTGTTCCACCGCGTCCTCCCGCCCCGGATCTTCGACCGCATCGTCCGCAGGTTCAACCGGATGCCCAACTGACACCCACCCTTCCGCGTCCCCGACCCCGTCCGGAAACGACGGCGCGTCTTCGACGAGGTGACAGCGGATGCGGTGAAGGACGGCGACGCCCCCGCCGTCTTCACCAAAACGATCGTCACCGCGGCCGCCGTTCGACAAGCAGATCCGCAAGAACAACCGTCTGCCCGCCTGGCATCCGGGTCCGGCTTCACGGGCGCCATTCCGCACGAACCTCCCCGATCCACCCGACATCTCCGATGTCCCCGTGTCTCCCAAATGCCATTGATCAGCCACTCGTTGATTCACCTGGAGAGTCATGCAGCAGCAACACGAGCACACGGTCCGGCGCAGTACATCCAGCGCACAGCGTTTTCTGAGGAGGAACGTCGGCGTCGCGCTGGCGGTCACCGCGACGGCGGCCGTGCTGGTCTCGGCGCCGTCCGCGTCCGCAGGGACGGGAGGTTCGTACGGCGGGTCCGTGGTCACTGACGTAGGGACCGCGGCGACGTTCGACTTCGCCGCCGGCGAGATCCCCGAGAACATCACCGCCAACCCCGACGGCTCGGTGACCCTGTCCATGCTCGGCAGCTGCGCGGTGTGCGAACGCACCCACGGACCGGAACTGATGCGCATCTCCGCCTCCGGAGAGCGCACGGTGCTCGTCACCGGGCAGGTGGGTGAGGCGATCAGCGGCAACGCCCGCGGCAGTGACGGCACCGTCTACTACGCGTTGTGGGCCCCGGGCAACGCGGCCAGGAACGGCGTGTACAGGCTGCTTGGCGACGGCACCCCTCAGCGCGTCGCCGCCCTGCCCGCCGACTCGGGCCCCAACGGGCTGGCCGTCGACCCGGCCACAGGCACCCTCTACATCGCGGACAGCCTCAAGGGCACCATCTGGTCCGTTCCGGTCTCGGGCGGAGGGGTAACCCCGTGGCTGACCGACGCCGCTCTCGCGCCGGTACCGACCGAGGCACTGCCGATCGGCGCCAACGGGCTCAGGTTCCACAACGGCGCCCTATGGGTCAGCAACTTCAACAAGGGCACCCTGCTGCGCGTGCCGATCACCCCCGCCGGCGCGCCCGGCCCGATCCGCCAGGTCGCGGGCGGCCTGCCCAACATCGACGACCTCAGCTTCCTGACGCCCTTCTCCGACGTGGTGTTCGCCGCGCAGAACGGCTCCTCCTCGAACAACGGCCCGGACAGGGTCGTGGTCATCTACCCCAACGGCACCTACAAGCCCGTCCTGACCAGCGCGGACGGCCTAGCCTCACCCTCCGCCACCGCGGTCCGCGGCGACCGTCTGTACATCACCGACGGCGGGGTCCCCGAGCCCCACGACCCGAAACTGCAGACCGCCAGGATCAACTTCCCCGCGCTCCTTGCAGGCGTAGCCCACTGACCCGACCAGGACAGCAGCCGGGGCACCCGCCCCGGCTGCCGCCGCGATGGAGGAACGCATCGTGCGGTACCCGAAAGAACACAAACACCAGACACGGCAGCGGATCATCACGACGGCCGGTCGCAGGCTCAAGCAGGACGGCATCGACGGCTCCGGAGTCGCGACCCTCATGAAGGACGCGGGGCTGACCAACGGCACCCTCTACGCCTACTTCACGTCCAAGGACGACCTCGTCGCCACCGCGGTCGCCGACCAGATGCGCGCCCAGCACGAGAACATCGTCGCGCAGGCGGCACCCGGCCGCGCCGGACTCGAACAGATCATCCGCTGGTACTTCTCCACCGACCAGCGCGACGACATCGAGGACGGCTGCCCCAACGCCGCCCTCCTCGACGAGATCGCACGCTCCACGGACACCACCAGGCAGGCATACACCAAGGGCGCATTGACCCTCATCGACGGCTTCGCCGCCCGCCTGGCACCCCACGACCCGCCCTCGGCACGCCTGAAAGCACTCAGCCTCCTCGGCATGATGGCCGGCACGCTGCAGCTCTCCCGTGCCCTCACCGACCGGCAGCTCGCCGACCAACTCCTCGAACAGGGCAGCCGCAACGCCCTCGCACTGATAGATGCCGAACAGCACAACTGAGACGCCATCCGCGTACCGATCAGAAGCTGATCAGGTCGGCACCCAGGATCTCTTCCACGACGAAGACGTCGAGTACGCGCCGGCTCAGCGACAGCGACGTCCCCTGCCACCTCGACGTCATCCCCGGCGCCTTCCACGGCTTCGACCTCGTGTTCCCCAAAGCCGAAATCGCGCGGGAGTTCTGGCGCCGACAGGCACGAGCGCTGAAGAACGCGATGTGAGACCGCCCGAAACTGAAGGCAGTCCGACACGCAGATCACGGAGAGGTTTTCGTCCTCACGGCGGCAGCAACGGGACCGGGCGGCAGGTGGTGCCCGGACGACATCTGCGGAGTCGTCGAGGCCGTCGGTACCAAAGGCACCCCGTTCAAACCGGGTGACGAAGCCTTCGGCATGCTGCCCCGGGCCTGACAGAGACTGCTCCGGGCACCCCGATCAGTCGACCGAGTTCAACGGCGCCGTCTGGCCCCGCCTGGGCTTCGGTGTCTGGGTACATCCTGGCCCATCCTGCGGCGGGCTTCCCCGAGATGCGGCCGCGTCCGTACGTGGAGCGCCGCCAGGTCCTCCTGGAAGTGCTCGCCGACGTCCGTGCGCCGATCGTGCCGGTGTGGTCGACCACGGGCCTGGACGAGGCGCTGCTCTGGTTCGAGACGCTCGAAGGCACCGGTTGTTTACGCACAACTGCCGTGTCTCATAGGGCATGTTGGAGCGGCCTATCGAACGCATTTGTTGGGTGTTCTGCACTGTGTCCCGTCCGTACCGTCGGTGGGCATGGAGCTAGCGTTCTACTCCAGTGAGGGCTGGGAGTCCTGGGGGTTGTCGGGGAAGCCGACGATTCCCGAGGGGATGGCGTTCCTTGTCGACGATGACCTGCTGTTCGAGGACGGACGGGGGTTACGTGCAACGGCAGTGGCCAACGAGTGGTTGCGGTTGCGGCCGACGGAGAACTGTCCGGCGCCGTCCTCATGGGGGACGTACGCGCGGATCCTGCGGGACTGGATCGCGGCGGCCCAGCTGCACGAGATCGAGGTCTTCGACACCCGGGATCGGCTGAAGGCCCTGCTCAGTACCTATGCGGTGGACCGGGCTACCGGGGCCCCCAAGCGGCGGCTGGGGGCGGTTACGTGGAACCAGCACATGAGCGTGCTGGGGATGTTCTACCGGTGGGCGATGGCCGAGCAGCACGCCGCCTGCCCGCCACCCGCCCCGGAACGGCCCCGTACGGATCCTGCAGCTGAGCCTGACGTCTACCAGCGGTTCGAGAGGGAACCCGTCGGCGAGACCCCCTTATTCATTCATCTGGGTTTCAACTACACATGGGCTCCGCCGTCCTGGCAGCGTGAGCTGGTGAGGCCGGGGTTCAGGATCCGGTGCGGTAGCGGCTGAGCATGAGGGCGACGGCTTCGTCCACGATCGCGGCGTCGGTGGGGTCGGGCGGCACGAAGTCGGTCCGTACGAGTTGAGGCCACAGGAGCTGGCTGCAGATCATGCCGAGGAACTGTTCGGCCACTGCGGATACCGGCTGTGTCTGTCCGTCGGCCGAACCGAAGTCGAGTGTGCCGGCCTGTGCTTCGGCGTCCAGGTAGTCGCGGAGCCGGTCGAAGAAGGGTCCGCGGTCGATGGCGAAGCCGGTGCCGACGATGTCGGCGAGCTCCGGCATCTGGGGGAGTTCGGTGATGATGAGGCGGCACAGCGCCGCCGTACCGGGCCGCGCGACCAGGCAGGCGTAGTCGCGGCCGATGTGGTCCAGACCATACCGGGGATCGCCCGGCGGGGGCGGTGCGGCGTACTCCACGTCCAGTTGCCACTGTTCGGAGGTGACGGCCGCGAACAGCGCAGCCTTGGAGGGGTACCGCTTGAAGAGGGTACCGGTGGAGACGCGGGCCTCCCTGGCGATCTGGGCCAGGGAGGTCTTGTCGTATCCCCGGGCGAGGAAGAGGTCGCGGGCGGCGCGGATGATGCGCGCGCGGTTCTCCGCTTTGATCTGCGCGTGATACCCGGCTTTGGTCGGCGCGTGATACCCGGCCTGGCAGGTATCGCCACCGGTTTCCGCTCGGTCACGGTCCGCCACCGACATACCCACGCCCTTCGCCCGTCTCCCAGCCGCATCCTCGCTGTCAGAGGACGGTCTGGCCACCGTCCAGGATAAGGTCCTGGCCCACGGCGAAGGCGGAGGCATCGGAGGCCAGGTACACGACGGCTTCCGCGACCTCCTCGGGCATACCCATGCGGCCCAGGGGAATGCCGGAGCTGATCGCCTCCAAAACCGCCGTCTGCTGTGCGGGATCCTCGATCCCGAGCTTTGAGTACAGCGGGGTGTCCACCGGGCCGGGGCTTACCGCGTTGAACCGGATGCCGTGCGACCTGAGCAGGTCCGCGTTCCACGAGCGCATCAGGGAGCCGACAGCCGCCTTCGTCGCGGCGTAGGCGTTCGACTGCCCGTAGCCGCCGTGCGCGCTGTTGGAGGCGTTGAGGATGACCGATGACGGGTTGGCCAGCACAGGCACCAGGGCCTGGGTGAGGAAGAAGACGCTCTTGACGTTGATGTCGAAGAGCCGGTCGAAGCTGTCCTCCGTGTGGTCCTCGAACGGCCGCCAGTCCGATACGCCGGCGTTCATGAACGCCACGTCCAGCTCCCCGAAGTGCTCACGCACCCGCTCCGCCAGGCCGCGTTGCGCATCGAGATCGCGTGCATCGGCCTGCACCACCGGCACCTTGTCCCCGAGGATCTGCCGCGCCTTGTCGATGCTGGCCGGGGTGACCCCTGTGACCAGCACATCGGCGCCCTCCGCGATAAAACGCTGCGCGGTCTCCAGACCGATCCCGCTCGTGCCGCCGGTGATGAGGGCGCGCTTGCCCGCAAGACGATTCATGTTCATTGTTCCTTACCGAGACGTTAGGTAAGTCGATGGACTCACCATTTGAAGGTAGCCGCCGCAGCGCCCGTAAGGCAAGTCGGTCCACTTACCATCGGCGCCTGGGGCGGTTCGGTAACGCCGGAGCAGGCGGCAGACGTCGGCTCGAAGACCATGTCGCTGCCGTCCGCGTCGACCTGGGGCAAGGAGTGCCCTGGGGTCCGGTTCCCGCCCGGAGAACCCGTCGGCCAGCTGCCGCCGGGCTCGCAGGGGTCTCTTCCGACAAGGTCGGAAGAGCAGCACTCAGCGCCTCCTCGACGGGCGCGAGCTCCGGGTCGAACGGGGCCGGGTGGTCAGGGCACCGAAAGGCCTGCTGCTGTCCGGCCTGCCGTCTTTCTCTCCTTCGGAAAGGACGTCGCGGGCGTCGGCCGGTCAGCCGCGTTACCGACGGGCGCGCAGAGCGGCCCAGTGGCGCAGACGCTCGGTGATCTGGGCTTCGTAGCCGTTGGGGGTGGGCTGGTAGTACGTCTCGCGATTCATGTCGTCGGGGAAGTAGTCGTCACCGGAGAAGCCGTCGGCTGTGTCCGGGTCGTACTGGTAGACCTTGCCGTAGCCGAGGTCTTTCATCAGTCGGGTCGGGGCGTTGAGGATGTGGGCGGGGGGCATGAGTGAGCCGGTGTGCCGGGCTGATCGGTGTGCGGCGTTGAAGCCGCGGTAGACGGCGATCGACTTGGGGGCGGTGGCGAGATAGACGACGGCCTGGGCGATCGCCAACTCGCCCTCGGGGGAGCCGAGTCGCTCGTACACGTCCCAGGCGGCGAGGGCCTGCTGGATGGCGTGCGGGTCGGCCATGCCGATGTCCTCGTTCGCGAAGCGGACCAGGCGGCGGGCTACGAACAGCGGGTCCTCGCCGCCGTCGAGCATGCGGGCGAGCCAGTACAGGGCTGCGTCCGGGTCGGAGCCGCGCATCGACTTGTGCAGTGCGGAGATCAGGTTGTAGTGGCCCTCCTGCGCCTTGTCGTACAGCGGGGCCCGCTGCTGGATGTGATGGGCGAGCCCGGCGGTGTCCAGGGTGGTTTCGGTGTCCGGGAGGGCTTGGAGCTGTTCGGCCATGTTGAGGAGGTAGCGGCCGTCTCCGTCCGCCATGGCGATCAGGGCGCGGCGGGCGTCGTCGTCCAGGGGCAGATGGTGGCCGGTGAGCTGCTCGGCGCGGGCGAGGAGCGCGGACAGTGCGGCTTCGTCGAGGCGTTTGAGGACGAGGACCTGGGTGCGGGAGAGGAGGGCGCCGTTGAGTTCGAAGCTCGGGTTCTCCGTGGTGGCGCCGATCAGGGTGACTGTGCCGTCCTCGATGTAGGGCAGGAAGCTGTCCTGCTGGGCACGGTTGAAGCGGTGGATCTCGTCGACGAACAGCAGGGTGCCCTGGCCGATGTCGCGTCGGCTTCGTGCGGTGGCGAAGACCTTGCGCAGATCGGCCACGCCGGAGAAGGTGGCCGACACCGCTTCGAAGGCCAGGTTGCCGGCGTTCGCGAGGAGCCGGGCGATGGTCGTTTTCCCGACGCCGGGCGGGCCCCACAGGATGGCGGAGCTGAGGCGCTGCTGGGCGACCAAGCGGCCCAGCGGGGCGTCCGGGGCAAGGAGGTGGTCCTGCCCGACGACCTCTTCCAGCTGGGTGGGGCGCAGGCGGTCGGCGAGGGGCCGGGCGGGCTCCTCGTCGAAGAGCGGCAGGGTCGGTTCCATCGGTCTCTCGGGTCGGAAGCGGACGTATCCGGACGTGGCGAGCCGTGCACGGCGCACTGACAGGCGTCGGCTCAGCCTCTCGCGGGGAAGCTCGCGGCGCTCATCGGGCACCGGGGCGGTCGCGTCGCGGCAGTCGCTCGGCGACCAGGTCGTAGGAATCCTCGACCGCGTCGGTGACCAGCCGCTCAGTGACACCGGGACCCGGCCCCAGCGAGATCCAGTGCCTCTTGTCGAGATAGCGGCCCGGGGTGATCGAGGCGTAGCCGCGCTCCAGTGCCCGCGCGTGCTCGGGTTCGCACTTGACCGTGATGATCTGTTCGTCCGGGTCGTCGGTGACGATCAGGAACACCTTGCCCGCGACCTTGTACACGTCGAGTCCCGGGGTGAAGGGGTATCCGCGGCTGACGTCGGGGAGGGCCAGGGCCGCCCGGCGAGCGGTGTCCTGGAGCCGGTCACCGGCCACGTTCACCGGGCCGCACGCGTGCCGGTGCCGTAGGTGCGCGGGTCCACGGGCCGCTCGGCCTTGGGCAGATGGGCGACGACGAGCCGGTAGGAGTCGGTGACGAGCTCCCTGACGAGCTCCTCGTCGACGCCCTCCCCGCTCTCCAGGGTGATCCAGTGCTTCTTGTTCATGTGGTAGCCAGGGGTGACGTGGCTGTACTGCTCCCGCAGGGCCTGGGCCTCGCCGGGGTCCGCCTTGAGGATCACCACGGGCCGCCCCGGGACTTCGGTCATCAGCATGAACACCTTGCCGCCCACCTTGTAGACCTCCCAGTCGGGGCCGAAGGGATGCTCCAGCCGGGCTCCGGGGAGTTCCTCCGCGCAGTCGGCGGCGGTCGCGTGCAGGGCCGATCCGTTCATCGGGCGTTGCCTTCCTCAGGTCGTGACGGGGTGCGGCATCGAAGGACGCGGAGGGCTGACGCGCGGTCGAGGCGGCACGTCTCATCCTTCCCTCGAAGCCGACAAAGAGGGCGGTAGACTGCGGACACATGATGGTCGACAAGCGACACTCCGGGTCGAGCAGGCAGGCCGGACCCGCTGCGGTTCCGCTCTACGGTTTCCAGCCCCCGGTCGGTACTCCCTACGGCCTCGAGGTGAGCACCGTCGAGGACTTCTTCGCCCAGCACGACGACTGGCCGTGGAACCCGCCCCGCCCGGGCCGTGCCACGTTCCACTACCTCATCGCCGTCACCGAGGGCGAGCTGCTGCACGACGTCGACCACGTCACGCGGACCATCGCCCCCGGCCAGTGGCTGTGGGTGCGTCCCGGGCACGCGCAGTGCTGGCATCCGCCCGGCGCGGCCCGCGGCCCGTTCATCCTGTTCGAACCGGACGTGCTGCGGCCCGACCTCGCCCGTCTCCTGGCCCCGCTCACCGCGCACGAGGCCCCCGCCGTGCTCACACCGCACCCCGACGACACCGCCTGGCTCCAGCAGACGGCACTCCAGCTCCTGGACGAACACCGCGCACTGGGACGCCGCCCCCTAGACATCCACCACGCCCTGCGCCGCAGCCTGCTCGAATCGCTGCTGCTGCGCCTGGCCGACTCCCCGGGCATCGCCCCCGCCGGCACGGCCACGGCCGCCTCGGGCCGCGCCGACAGGTACGGGTGCTTCCTGGACGTCTTGGAGCTGCACTTTCGCGAGTTGCACCAAGCCGCGGACTACGCCGAGTTGCTCGGCTGCTCGGTCCGCACCCTCAGCCGCGCCGCCCGGGACGCCACCGGCAAGGGAGTACGCGAACTCATCGACGAGCGGCGCCTGTTGGAAGCCCGGCGCCTGCTGGGAGCTGCCCGGTGGGACGCCCGGACTGTGGCCGTCCACCTCGGCTTCACCGACCCCGCGAACTTCGGCCGCTTCTTCCGCGACCGCACCGGTCTCACCCCGGCCGCCTTCGCGGCCCGCGCAGCGAGCGCTCACGTGTGACGGAAACGCGGCGCAGGCCCCGTGCCCGTCGGAGGCGACCCCCGTCGCGATCTGCTTGAACGCCCGATGGGAGCACGGGTGGAGTGCCGGTGTTCGAGAGCTGCAGTATTCGTCCGCAGGGCGAGTGTCGAGTCGGCACCCACCATGTCCCAGTCGATCTGCCCGGCGGCATCGGCCCGGACGAATTACAGGATCCCCGCCCGCGCCCGGAAGAGAACTGCGTTGATCGCTCTCCGGTGAACAGCCCACCGCTCTTCTCGGAGCCCACTTACGGGCGGGTGCGGCTCCGGACGGTGCCATTCCTCATCTGTCAGATCTCCACGCTCCAGGACCGACTGCACGGCTGACGACGCTCTGCGCAGCGGCGCCGCCGTTCTTCCACTGCCTACCCGCAGCACGGCCGCGCCGTCCTGAATCCGACACCGGCCCCGGAGGCGTCCGGCGTGCGAAAGGACGCTGGGCGTGGCGCGCAGCCAACTATCGATGATCAACTGTTCATCAAGCCGTGCGTGCCGGCGGCATCCCGGCTCCCGCCCTTGTCGCGTCGGTGCCCCAGCTGGCCAGCAGTCGTAGTGCCTCCGCGGACGGGGAACCGGGTTCGGCGTGGTACGTCGCCAGTGTCTGTTCGTGGTCGTCGGCCAGGTGGAACGACTCGAGGCGGAGTTCGAGTTCGCCGACGAGCGGGTGGTGCAGGCGCTGGATGCCGTGACACTTGTCCTTGACGTCGTGGGCGGCCCACAACCGCCTGAACTCCTCGCTCTTCACGGAGAGTTCGCCCACCAGCGGGGACAGCCGGGGGTCGTTGGGATGGGAGCCGGCGTCCATGCGCAGCTGAGAGACGACGTCGTTGGCCTTTTGCTCCCAGTCCACGAACAGGTCGCGGTACTCGGGCCTGAGGAACACCAGCCGCGCCCAGTTCCGCTCGTGCGCGGGCAGCTCGGCCCAGTCGCCGAAGACCGCCGCGGCCATCCGGTTCCAGGCAAGGATGTCCGAGCGCCGCCCCACGAGGATCGCCGGGCCGCCTTCCATGGTGTCCAGCAGCGTCCACAGGGGGCCCCGCACCTGCTGGGTGCGGCCGGCCGGCTTCTTCTTCTGCTGTTTCGGCTTCGCCAGGTGTGTGAGGTGGGCGTGCTCGGCGTCGCTCAGCCTGAGCGCGCGGGCGATGGCGTCGAGGACCTCCGCCGACACGTGCTGCCCGTTGCCCTGCTCCAGGCGCGTGTAGTACCCCACCGACACCCCGGCCAGCTGCGCCAGCTCCTCGCGGCGCAGCCCCGGCACCCGCCGGTGCCGCCCGAAGTCCGGCAGGCCCACGTCCTCCGGCTTCAGCCGGGCCCGCCGGGTGCGCAGGAACTCACTGAGCTCGGCACGCGGGTCCAGAGCACCGTCGGCGGGCTCGTGCACCGGTTGGGGGTATTCGTCCATGCCTCCGAGTATCCACGGTCGGACGCACACCAGCCTGCACCAGCCAGTGGTAGGCACAGCGGATGTACACAAGGCCGTGACCTGGGTGAATACCGGATCGTCCAGCACGCTGGAGACCGTGCCCGGCTGGAAGGCAGCCGGGGCGTGGCTTGCATCAAGAACGGAGCACACCCCATGACCGCAACGCAGGGGACCGAGTCGAGGACCCACCAGACGGAAACGGCCGCGGAGGTGGTCGGCCGCCTTCGTGCGACGTTCAACACCGGCGTCACCCGCCCACTGGACTGGCGCGTCAACCAGCTGCAGCGGCTGCGGGCCCTGCTGGTCGAGAACGAGCAGGAACTGATCGAAGCCCTCTGGGCGGACCTGAGGAAGAACCCCGCCGAGGCGAAGACGCAGGAGATCGACTTCACCGTCGCCGACATCGACGAGACGCTGGCGAATCTCGAGAGCTGGCTTCAGCCTCGCCCGGTGGAGGTTCCCGCCCACTTCGGCCCCACGACAACGGCCTACACCACGTACGACCCGCTCGGGGTCGTCCTGGTGATCGCTCCCTGGAACTTCCCGCTGCACCTTCTCATCGACCCCATCATCGGCGCACTGGCCGCCGGAAACACCGTGGTGGCCAAACCGAGCGAGATGTCGGTGCACACCTCGGCACTCGCTTCACGCCTCCTGCGACAGTACTTCGACGCCGACGTGCTCACCGTCGTCGAAGGGGGCGCCGAGGAGACCACGGCCCTCCTGGCACAACGCTTCGACCACATCTTCTACACCGGCAACGGCACAGTCGGCCGGATCGTCATGGCCGCAGCCGCCAAACACCTCACCCCCGTCACGCTCGAACTCGGAGGCAAGTCACCGGTCTTCGTGGCACCCGACGCCGACGTGGACGAGACCGCCAAGCGGCTGGTCGGCGCCAAGTTCGGCAACGCGGGCCAGCAGTGCATAGCCCCCGACTACGTCCTGGCCCATCCTGCCACCGCCGCCGCACTGGTCCCCGCCCTGCGCGCGGCGGTCGACGCCCAGTTCGGCACCAGCCCGCAGACCTCAGCCGACTTCGGCCGGATCATCAACGAGCGGCACTTCGACCGGCTCACCCGTCTGCTGGACTCCGGCCGGGCGGCGGTGGGAGGCCGGCACGACCGCGACGACCTGTTCATCGCACCGACCGTACTCACCGATGTCGACCCCGCATCACCGGTCATGCAGGAGGAGATCTTCGGTCCGATCCTCCCCGTCGTCGAAGTCGAAGACCTCGACGCAGCCATCGCCTTCATCAACGAACGCGACAAGCCCCTCGCCCTCTACGCCTTCACCACCTCCGAGGCCACCAAGTCGCGCCTGGTGAACGAGACGTCCTCCGGCGGCATCGCCTGGGGCCAGCCGGTAATGCAACTGCTCATGCCCGGCCTGCCTTTCGGCGGCGTCGGCGAAAGCGGCATGGGCCGGTACCACGGCCAGTACTCCCTCGAGACGTTCAGCCACCTCAAGGCCGTCGCGGACGTCCCGCTCAGCTAGCCTCGCGCCTCGTGAAGCAGGCTGTCCGATGGGCGATCGGCCGGCGGAAGTGCCTCAGGGCGGTGGGAGTGAGGATCGCTGAGATCGCCGTTCCCGCCACCGCCGCAATCGCGTTCCGGGTGAAGCCGTGTATCGGTCCTCTTCGCGGGGGCGCGTCGAGGTAGTCGGTCGCGGCACGGCCTGCAGACACCGATCCGTACCGACTCCGGCGGCGGCACCCATGACTTCGTCACCTGGCTGACTGCTGATCGTACGCAAGGAGTGAACGCCCTACTCCTGCGGGCAGGTGCGCTTGACCGGCGTCGACGCCGACGCCGATGGCATGCGGCTCACCGCGTTCGCCGCCAACACCACCACCCTCTGCGTCGCAGACCTTCATCCCGTATTCCTCCGTATTGCAGAAAGAAAGAAACCCATGACTGTCAATATTTCAGAAGTTTCTCCCGTTCCATCGCTTTTCTCCCCCATCTCCCTCGGGAAGATCGAGCTCGCCAACCGCATCGTCATGGCACCGATAACCCGGGTCCGGGCCGGTTCCTCCGGCATTCCCGGGGACCTGATGGTCGAGTACTACCGGCAGCGGGCGAGCGTCGGAATGATCATCACCGAGGGCACCTACCCCGACCACGCGTCGCAGGGGTATGTCGGTGAGCCGGGCATCGCCACCGACGAGCAGGCGGCCGGCTGGCAACGAGTGTTCGAGGCGGTACACGCCGAGGGCGGCCGCATCGTCCTGCAGATCATGCACGCCGGCCGCGGCACCCACCCCGACATCAACGGCGGACGCCGCATCCTCGCCCCCAGCGCGATCGCCATCGACAACAAGACGTTCACCGAGAAGGGTGAGCAGCCCTACCCCGTACCGGAAGCGATGACCACCGCAGAGATCCGGGCAGCCCTGGAGGACTTCGTCACCGCGGCCCGCCGGGCCATCGACGCGGGAGCGGACGGCGTGGAAATCCACGGCGCCAACGGCTACCTGCTCCAGGAGTTCCTCTCCCCGGCGGCCAACCAGCGCACCGATGGATACGGCGGCTCGCCGCAGAACCGCGCCCGCTTCGTCGTCGAGGTCGTCACGGCGGTCGCCCAGGCCGTCGGTGCCGAGCGGGTCGGGCTGCGGATCTCGCCGGAGGTCGACCTCGGGGACGTCTTCGAGACCGACCGGGACGACGTCCTGGCCACCTACGGCACCCTGCTCGACCAACTGCGCCCGCTGAGCCTGGCCTACCTCTCCGTACTGCACATCGAGCCGGGCGGCGACCTGGTACAGGAGCTGCGGCGGCGCTTCGACGGCAAGCTGATCGTCAACAACGGCCCCTTCGGGGGGCAGACCACCCGCGAGCAGGCGCTTCAGCACATCGAGGCCGACCACGCCGACGCCGTGGTCGTGGGCCGGGCCCTTATCGCCAACCCCGACCTGGTCGAGCGCTGGCAGGACGGCCACCCGGAGAACGAGCCGCGACCGGAACTGTTCTACGGGCCAGGCGCCGAAGGCTACACCGACTACCCCTTCCTCGAAACGGCTTGACGCCCACGGTCACGCCTGTCCATGCGGCAGCCCCACTCACCCATGGACAGGCGCCCGACCGGCGACACTGTGCCCACCCTTTTGAGCCCGCGGTCACACCGGCGATCACCGGCTCGAGGACCGTCGGGCCCGGACTTCTCCAACTCCAGGATGGTCGCGCTGCCCGGGTCTCAAGGGACCGGGTCTCAGTCGTCCAGGACCACGACGTGCTTGCCCGGTGTGGCGCCGGATTCGAGGTCGGCCTGGGCGTCGCGAACCTGTTCCAGGCCGTGGTAAGCCTTCGCGACCGGGACGTTGAGACGTCCGGCGGCGATGGCCTGGAGCTGGCGGGCGAGGACATCGGCCGGGAGGTCGGCGGCCTCACCGCCGTAGGAGGTCAGCCGCACTCCGCCCGGGATCATGAACGGGCTGAAGTCGGGGATCATCCACTGGCCCGCCAGGGCTCCGGTGAAGCAGACCGTGCCGTGGCGGCGGACGGTGCGCAGGGTGTCGGGGAGGACCGAGCAGCCGACCAGTTCCAGGGCGGCGTCGACGCCGTCCGGGATCAGCTCGCGCACCTGGTCGGCGAGGGTGCCGTTGTCGACGAGGGGGTGGTCGACGCCCGCGGCCCGCAGTTCCCCTGACCTCGACTCGCTGCGGGTGGTGGACAGCACGGTCGCTCCGAGATCCTTCGCGATCGTGGCCGCGCTCAGCCCGACCGTGGAGGTGCCGCCGCGGATCAGCAACGTCTGCCCGGCCCTGAGGTCCAGGCCACGGGTCAGGGACCCGTAAGCGGTCTGGAACATCTCTGGCAGCGCGCCGACGACATCCCACGGCAGGCTGGTCTCGAACGGGATGACCTGTGCCGCGGGTACGGTCACGTACTGGGCGTAGGCACCGTCGTAGGCGCGGCCCATGCCGCCCATCATCGTGGCCACCTGCTGGCCCGGCCGCAGGCCGCTGTCCTCGTCGGCCTCGTCGACCACGCCGACGCCCTCGATGCCGGGCACACGCGGGTAGGTGACCTCCGCGTCCGACTCTCCCTTGCGGGTGGTGACCTCGGATTCGTTGACGCCGAACGCCTTGACCTTGATCCGCACCCAGCCGGGCTTGCGGACGGGCACCGGGACGTCCTTGATCTCCAGTGCCTCCAGGTCGCCGGGCCGGGTGACGACGACGGCCCTCATCGTCGCCGGTGCGGCGTCGCCGGCTGCTGTCGGTTGACTCATGTCGAGTACCTCACTCCCTGTTGTCCCCTGCGTCGTCCGTATCGCGCCGGCCGTCAGGGGCGGTCGATGCCTTCCCACAGGTCGAGGACCTGCTGGTAGTGGGCGGTGCCCTCGAAGGGAGAGTCGCCGACGGTTTCCGAGGTGGGCTTGTCCGTGACGGCGGGCCACAGACGGGAGTGCTCGCCGGTGGCGAAGTCGAGGACGATGTCGCGGATACGGGTGTCCCGCTCGGCCTGTTCTGCGCTGCGGCCCGGCTTTTCCTGGCCGACCAGGGCGTACATCTCGGTGCCGTGCACGGCGGGCGCGCCCTCGGCGGGGCCGATCAGGAGGAGGTGGGCGTTGCCGCCGGCGGCGGCGTGGGCCAGGGCGCCGCGGGCGGCGGGGATCGCGAAGAGGTAGTCCGCCATGACGGCGGCGCGGACCTCGGCCGGGGTACGGCCGCCCTGGTCGTAGGCGTCGACGATCTTCTGCGCGCGGGAGCGGGAGATGCGCCACCCCGCGACCTCGTCGACGACGCGGTCGACGGTGCCCGGGTCGAACCGGTCGAGGTCGTTCGCCACCCACCAGCCCATGTCGTCGCTGGCCATGCTCAGCAGGATGTCGACGTCGCGGTGCGCGCCCGAGGCGAGGACGTCCATGGGGTGGGCGTGCACCACCGCGCCGGGCTGCCCGATGTCCAGGACGACGCCGGTGGCCTTGTTGTCCACCCCGCCGCGGACTCCGAGGTCCGTCGGGGCGACCTTGCGCAGGGCGTCCCTCAGGGAGAGCGGGTCGAGGTCCAGCAGCTTCTCCGGGTTGTCCGCTACGCCGAGTTCGGTGACGAACAGGTGCGCGAGTTCCTCGGCCCACCAGGCCGGGATGGAGCGGGCGGGCCCGCCGGAGAACCCGGCCAGGCGCCGGTACAGGCCGTCGGCGGAAGAGGCGCCGAGCAGTCCGAGGGATGAGTAGGCGCCGCCGCTGTGGCCGTAGACGGTGACGTTGTCGGGGTCGCCGCCGAAGTGGGCGATGTTCCGCTGGACCCAGGTGAGCGCGGCGATGATGTCCTGGAGGAAGAGGTTGCTGGCCTCGGCGAGCTTCCCGCCGTATTGCGAGAGCGAGAGCGGACCCAGGGCGCCGAGCCGGTAGTTGATGGACACGCCCACCACGCGCCCCGTCGCGGCGAGACCGGCGGCATTCGAGGTGATCTGTGTGTTCGCGCCGTACTCGAATCCGCCGCCGTGGATGTACACGGTCACCGGGAGCGCCTTGTCGGCCGGCTGCTCGGGGGCCCACACGTTCAGGTTCAGGCAGTCCTCGCCCATCCCGCTGTCCGCTTCGAGCCAGTCGCCGCTGTCGGGCTGGATCGCGACGACGCCCTTCCGGTCGTACGGGAGGCTCGGATCGAAGTCCGCGACTACGGGGCGGCGGTACCGCTCGGCGGTGGCGTACGGGATTCCCCACCAGGACCGCACCCCTGGTGCAGTCGGAGCCTTGGGCACGGTCTCGGTCATGGCGTGAAATTCCTTCCGGTGGGTTCGGGTGCTTCACACGGCGTATCGGCGGCTTTCGCTCGCGGCGACGCTCCCCAGCATTCCCTGGCCCCCGGCAGATCGCCCGGTGGACAGCAGTCACCCGATGGTCGCTAGGCGACACTTGCCTGATCCCCCTTCTCCTCGTGGCCCGCCGCCGCCCCGGCAGGCAAGGGCGGCCCGAGGCCCTGCCATCAGCGGTTCCCTGGCTCGACTCGCTCACTTTCCTACGAAAGCCGGTGCCACTCACGGGCCCGAGCATGCATGCCGATGACCCTGCCGCATCGGGCAGTGGCTTTCCCGGCCCCACCCAGGAGCGCGAGCCGGCTGCAGAAGGCGACAGGTGTCGTGTGACGCGGCGCAGGAGGGCCTCGTTGATAGACCGACCCGGAGGCGACCGAGGCACTGGCGGACACCGTACGCCTGGACTCCGTCTCGGCCGGCGACTTCGACGCGGTCTTCTACCCCGGCGGCCACGGACCGCTGTGGGACCTGGCCGAGGACACCGACTCCGCCCGGCTGATCGAAACCACCCTCCGCTCCGGCAAGCCCGTGGGACTGGTCTGCCACGCACCCGGCGTGCTGCGGCACACCGTCAACGAGGACGGCACCCCGCTGGTCTCGGGCAAGAACGTCACCGGCTTCGCCAACACCGAGGAGGAGGCCGTCCAGCTCACCGACGTCGTCCCCTTCCTCGTCGAGGACGAACTCACCAAGCTCGGCGGCCTCTACTCCAAGACCGACGACTGGCACCCCTACGTCCTCAAGGACGGTCTGCTGATCACCGGACAGAACCCGGCCTCCTCGGCACCCGCAGCCGACGCCCTGATCGAGCTGGTCACCAAGGCCGGCCGATGAGCGCCTACGTCGTCATGCTCCGCGAGCGCGTGACCGACCCGGCCGAGCTGGCTCTCTACGCCGACTCGGCCCGGGCGGCCCGGGCCGGCCACCAGCTGACACCCGTCGTCGGATACGGGGCGATCGAAACCCTGGAGGGCACGGCGTTCGACGGTGTGCTCATCCACCGCTTCCCGAGCGTTGAGGACGCCCGGGCCTGGTACGAGAGCCCGGCCTACCAGGCAGCGCTCCCCCACCGCCTGGCCGGTGCGGACTACCGCGTATTCATCGTCGAAGGGGTCGACGACACCCAGGGCCGCTGAGACCGCTCTGCCGGCAGCCCCCGCCCTCCCCCACCGGCGGCAGCTCGCTGCCCGCGGGCGACAAGGTGACCGGTCTGCGCAACGCGGCGCAGACCGGCACCGCCCGAGCCGCACCCGCCACACCGGTCAGCGGCGACCTGTTCGCCGACTCCGTCGGGGAACACACATCAAGGCAGCCGGCCACGACACAGTCGTCTTCTCCGCCGGTGCCCATGACACGGGAGCCGACCAGACAGCACTCGTCGACGGCTGGAGCCCGCAGAGGCGGTCCAGTACGGCGATGTGCCCACGTGATGGTCGAACTCGCCGACGGCGACACCCCCTCACCGCCGTCGCCTCAGGGGTGACGCTCCGGCCCGGATGTCGGACACCCCGCTTATTCCACCCTGCTGAGGCCGCCCATGGGCCGCGAAGGGGCTCCGTGGCGATTCCGCCGCGGACCTGGCGCCTGAGATGCCGCCGCCGATCCGGCCCCCGTGCCAGGAACTTCCAGAAAGGACCCTCCCGTGACTCTCGCCCTCGAACGAGTCTCGGCCGAACGCCGGGAACGCCGGCCTCTCGGACCCGCACCCTGGGTCACAGCGGCCCAGGGAGCCGCAGCGCTGGCCGCCAGCAACGGGGTCGGCCGCTTCGTCTACACCCCGATCCTGCCGCTGATGCACGACCAGGCCCACCTCTCGGCCACCAGCGGGGCAAACCTGGCGACAGCCGACTATGTCGGCTACCTGATCGGCGCGCTGACCGGCAGCTTCGCGCCCCAGCTGGTCCGCTCGCGCCCGGTGATGCGCGCCTCGATGATCGCGATGGCCGCGTCTCTCGCCCTGATGCCGCTCACCCAAACGTCACACTCTGGTCCGGGCTGCGCCTCATCGCCGGGTTCACCAGCGCACTCGCCTTCGTCTACGCGGTCGGAGCGCTCCTGTCCGGACTGCGCCGCTCGGCCCCGCACCTGATCGGCTGGGGATTCGGCGGTATCGGCGCCGGCATCGTGTTCTCGGGACTGCTGGTCCTGGCCGTCCGCGAAGTGGCGACATGGCGTACGGCGTGGTGGATCGCCACCGTCCTCACGCTGCTGCTGACCGCGGCCTCATGGAAACTCACCCCGCCCGCCCCGCAGGCGGCCGGCGCGGCGAAGATCCGCACCCGCACCCGTACACACCGCTGGTTCGCCGCGCTGGCGCTCAGCTACACCCTCGAAGGCGTCGGCTACATCATCGCCGGCACCTTCCTCGTCGCCTCGATCACCCAGAACGCCCCCAGCTGGGTTGGCGCAGGGGCGTGGGTCGTCGTCGGGCTGGCCGCGATCCCCGGTTCGGCACTGTGGACGGCCCTGGCCCGGCGGTGGAGCCGCCCCACCCTGCTGGCATCGGCCCTGCTGCTCCAGGCCGCCGGTATCGCCCTGACCGCACTGGTACCCGGCAACGCCAGCGCGCTCGTCGCAGCGGCTGCCTTCGGCGGCACCTTCGTAGGCATCACCTCCCTGGCACTGGCCCTCGGTGAGCACCTCCAAGTGCCGCGAGCCGTCGCGCTGTTGACGGCCGGCTACGGCATCGGACAGATCATCGGCCCCCTGATCTCCCGGCCTCTGCTGGGAACCGGCTACTCGGCACCCCTGCTGCTGGGGAGCGTCGTCCTGGCTGCCGCGACTGTGGCGGCCACAGCGCTGAGAATCCGCTACCCACACCGGCTGGGCCACATGATCGAACCGTCCCGCATGGCACGGTAACTGCCCAACCGGATCAACCGGTGAGGAACATCGGCTATGGCCGAATCCAGGAAGTCCCCTCAACGCGGCGGGCGTTGCCCGCGGCGGGCAGCCCACTGGGGCTGCCCGCCCGCCTTTAACGAGATCGACGTCGAAGCACTGCACGACACCATCGACGCCGTCCGGGCCACTCCCAGGCTCGGCCAGGTCACCTTCGCGATCGACGGTTCGTGGCAGGGCGGCTGCCGGCTCGATGCGCAGACCGGCGCCGTGACACAGGGTGGCGAGCGCGACGAGAAGCGCGTCGCGAAGTACACGATGAGCAGTGACGAGCCGATCGCGCTGCTGGGAACCGACACCGCGGTCTCGCCCGGGGAGTACGTGCTGCACGCGCTCGCCGGCTGTTACACCGTCACGCTCGCCGCCCATGCCGCCGCACAGGGCATCGAGCTCAAGAGTGTGCGCCTGGAACTCGAAGGCGATGTCGACCTGCGCGGCTTCCTCGGCATCGATGCTTCGATCCGTCCGGGCCTGCCGGAGATCCGGGTCCGCGCCCACATCGAGGCCCCCGGCACCACCCGTGAGCAACTTGAGGAGCTCATCGCCCTCGTCGAGAGCCGTTCGCCCATCCGCGACACCCTCGTCAACCCGGTGAACGTCCTCACCACGCTTGCCTGATCAAGGCAGCCGACACTTATCCGGGGAGAGCGGTCTGGACGACACGGGGCAGCCGCCTCCTCCCCGTCCCCGCCGTTCGAGGGCGCGGACCGTGGGACTGTCCGCATCAGAATCCTTGTTGCCTGATGCGGGACTGGCTGCGGAAGCATGAACAGCGGTGAGGGGCCGGGGAAGTCTCCCCGGCCCCTCACTTTCGACGCCGCGGTGGTCCTTCGCCGACTCCACCCGGCGCCGGCGTCCAGTCACCCAGGTAGCCCGCTGTCTCGTATCGCGGGTCGGCTTTCCCGCGGTGAACGTCGGGGCCACTCACGACGTCCACGACAGCGAACACGGCCTCGCCTCCGGTCTGGTCAACACCAGCCTCCAGATCGGCGGAGCAGTCTCCCTCGCCCTCATCACTGCGGTACTGAGCAGCGCACATGCAACAGCTGAGCACGGCCAGCTCCTGCCCAACCTGAAGCCCGCCATGCTCACCATCGCCGGGCTCACTCTGCTGGGCGCCCTCCTCGCATGCCGCGCCTGCGACCAAAGTCGGTGCGCGACAACACCTGACGACCCATGGTCGCCTATTGAGTGAGCGCCAGGCCCGAGCCGGGGCGGAAACCCGGCTTCCCACCTGCCTGGCCGGCCCCGGCGCAGGTCGCGGCCAGATGCCGGATGCCAATCGGGGGGGGCCAACACGCCTGGTTGCTCGACCTCCGGCTCGCCTCGGCCCGGGATGTCCTCGGCCCTCGCCCCGACCACCGTCTGATGGCCGATGACCTGTTGTCCGCCGACGGCCAGCCCATAGGCGTAGGGCCGTCCCGATGGCGACCGCGCGTGCTCCGAGGGCGAGAACTTTGATCACGTCGGGAGCTGCGCAGGCAGGTCCGGTGTGCTCTGGCCAGTCAGCAGATCAGGCGCCGGTGACGACCCGCATGAAGACGACCGGTTCCGTACCGTCGTTGCGGTAGGTGTAGTGCTGGTCGCTGGCGATGACAGCACTCTGCCCGGGGGTCAGCTTGTGGGAGCCGGTTTCCAGTGCCAGAGTCAGGCGGCCGGAGAGCACATGGTGGATTTCCTGTGCGCCGACGCGGTCGGCTTCGGCGTCATAGTGACCCCCCGGGGCCAGGGTCCAGCGCCACAGTTCGGCCCGCGGGCCCTGCGTCGCCCCGAGGAGGAGCGCCTGGCTGCCATCGGGGGCCCGCCATACGACCGTTCCCTCGATTTGCTCGTTTGCCGTGTCGTGTTCGGGGAGGGCCAGGGCCGCGAAGTCGGTGTCCAGAGCACGGGCGACGCGGTCGACAGTGGCAAGGCTCGGGTTGGCATGCCCCAGCTCGATGTCGGTGAGCATCCTCCGGCTGAGCTCGCCGGCCTCGGCCAGTTGCTGCACGCTCCAGCCACGCTGCTTGCGCAGCGCTCGAATCCGCCCACCGATGCGGGTGACGAACTCCGGAGTGCTGTTTCCGACGGCGCCTTCACTGCCCATGGTGAGCATTATAGTGCACAAAATAGCTTGCCCATCGACCGAGTGGGCAATATATTGCTCACCATGCGAGTGATCACCACTCCCCATGTCTGCGAGCAGGCCGTGCTGGCCGCGCTGCGCGAGGCATTCGAGGAGCTTCCCCACAGTGAGTCGGCCGCTCCCGGCCAGTTCGTCATCGACCTGCCCGGCGGCGGTGACGTCATCCACTACCCGGCCGTGCTGCCCGCCGCCGGTCTGTACGCGGTCAAAGTCTCCCCGTATCTGCCGCAGCCGGTCGGTCCCGCGGCGGTCACCGCCTGGACGATGCTCATGAGCCTGTCCACCGGGCAGCCGGTCGCACTGCTGGACGCCTCCGCCCTGACCGTGGAACGCACGGCGGCCACCACCGCGCTCGCCGCCGACCTGCTGCTCACCTCCGACGCCCGCACCGCGGCGGTCATCGGCTACGGCCGCGTCGGCCGCGCGCACGCCCGCTACCTGCGTCACGTACGTCCCGGCATGACCATGCGCGCCTTCTCCCCGAACGGCATCGACGATGCCGGACCTGACCTGCAGGTCGCCTCCGGCATCGAGGAGGCTGTCGCCGGGGCGGACCTGGTGATGCTGTGCACCTCTGCGGCCGACGACGTCTTCGACCCGCGCGACCTGCCCGCAGGAGTGGTCGTCACCTCGATCTCCACCAACGCCCCCGGCGCACGTGAGATCCCACCCGCCGCGGTGCCAGAGCTCGATGTGTACGTGGATGCGCGCACCAGCCTGCGAGTCGCCACCGAACTGGTGCAGGCAGCCGCATCCGGCTGGGATCCCGAGACGGTCAGCGGTGACCTGGCCGACCTCGTCGCCGGCCGCGCCGCCCTCCCGAGCGGCAAACGCCCGGTGTACTTCCGGTCCGTCGGACTGGGCATCGAGGACGCCGCGGTCGCATGGGCGGCCTACCAGAACGACAACGCCACGACCGAGGGACGGCCTTGATGAAGATCCGCGAGTTCGAGGTCGAGCGCTGGATGAACGACCACGAGGAGACCTGCCGCTACAACCTGGCCGAGACCTGCGTCCGTTCACTCACCACCGCAGAGCTGCTGGAAATATCCGGCCGTCGCGAAGAGGTACTCGCCGAGCTGGACGCCACCCCGCTCACCTACGGGCCGATCCCGGGCAGCCCTCGTCTGCGCGCCCTGGTCGCCGGCCTCTACAGCGGCCAGGGACCGGACAACGTCCTCGTCACCCACGGAGCCATCGGCGCGAACGCCCTCGTGCACGCGACCCTCGTGGAGCCGGGCGACCACATCGTGGCCGTGGTCCCCACCTACCAGCAGCACTACTCCATCCCCGACAGCTACGGCGCCCGCGTCGACCACCTGCCGCTGCGCGAGGAGCACGGATGGCTGCCCGATCTCGACGCACTCGACCGGCTCATCACCCCGGACACCAAGCTCATCGCCCTCAACAATCCCAACAACCCCACCGGCGCCCTCATCGACGAAGCGGGCCTGACCCGCATCGCCAAGATCGCCGACCGGGTCGGCGCATGGATCCTGTGCGACGAGGTCTACCGCGGCGTGGACCAGAACGGTGACGGCTTCACCACCTCGATCGCCGACCTGTACGAGCGCGGCATTTCCACCGGCAGCATGTCCAAGCCCTACTCCCTGGCAGGGCTGCGCCTGGGCTGGGTCGTCGGCCCCACCCCCCTGCTGGCAGACATCTCCACACATCGCGACTACACCACCATCAGCGTCGGACGCATCGACGACCTGCTGGCCTGCGTCGCGCTGGAGAACAAGGACAAGATTCTGGCCCGCTCCCACCACATCACCCGCACCAACCTCGCCGTCCTGGACGAATGGGTCCACACCCGCGACGACATCAGCTACGTGAAGCCGGCCTCCGGCACCACCGCCCTGCTGCGCTACCGCACACCGATCGGCTCCTACGAGTTCTGCACCCGCCTGCTGGAGCAGACCGGCGTCATGTTCACCCCCGGTGCCGCCTTCGGCATCGAACACACCGTGCGCATCGGCTTCGCCGACGACACCGAAACCCTGCGTACCGGCCTGCACCTGGTCGGACAGTTCCTCGACCGCCTGGCCCAGGCGTAACACCCCCCCCCCGCTGCCGGGCGGCATGGCACCACCATCGTCTCCTCGGGAAGGAATCTTCTGCCAGCCCCCTCCCGAGGGGATGCCCCTGGACGGGCCACAGCCCCTCACATGACGCTCTCGCGCTTCCACGTCCTGCCCCTGGTGTCCTGATCGCGCTGCCGCGCCTGCGGCGAAAGTTGGTGCGCGACAACACCTGCGCTCCATGGTGGCCTACTCGATGTAGCGCATGCCCGCGCTGGGGCGGAAGGCCGATCCTTTTCCGGGCTCACCGACCTGGCCAGTCTCGACACAGGTCGCGGCCGGATGCCGGAAGGCCAGGCTGAGCACCTTCAGACGTCGGGCGCCTCCTGCTCAGGGGCGGCAACGTTGGGCTTGCCGAACTGAACCGCCTGCCGCAGAGGAAATATTCAGGAAGTAACGGTCACGATGACGATGCAGCCGGTCGGCACGCCAGGACAGGCCGAGGATGCCGTTCATGGCGGCCCACAGCGCGGTGGCCGCCGTTCGGGGGTCGATATCAGGCGTGATGGTGCCGTCGGCGATGCCGTCACTCAGGGCTGCGGCAAGTTTGGTGTTCTGCTCGTCGACGAGGTCGGCGACCCGTTCGAGTGCGGCCGGTTCGTCGGGCGGATCGGCGAGCAGGCGGAACTGGTGGGGGCGTTCGGCGGCGAAGCGTACGTAGGCGGCCGAGGCGGCGCGGATGCGTCGCAGGGGGGTGCCGGAAGCGGCGTAGGCGCGCGCGATGCCCGCCGACTTCCCGCCTTGGCGGACCATCTACGGCTTTGCACGGCGTTGGGCGGTAGCCGGGGTCATCAATGTCATCCGCGACCAGCTCCGGCGCAGCATCCGTCTCGCCGCTGGCAAGACACCCCGCGCAGCCTCGGTGATCGTGGACTCCCAGTCGGTGAAGGCATCCGAGACGGTCGGCAAGGACACGAGAGGGTACGACGCCGGGAAGCAGATCAACGGCCGCAAAAGGCACCTGATCTGCGACCATCGCGGTCTCGTGCTGATGGTGATGGTCACGGCCGCGGACGTCACTGACCGGGACGCGGCCAAGGAACTGTTTTTCCGGCTCGCCCTCACGCACCCCGAGATCGCCATCATCTGGGCGGACTCGGCCTACGCGGCGAAGCTGGTGGACTGGGCGAAGAAGTATCTCGACATCACGATCAAGACGGTGCCGCGCCCCCCTGATGATGCGGGTGGCCGGGCACGACCGCCGCTGCACGACCTACCTCATGGGGAACCACATCGTCGCCGAGCGCATGTATCGCCACAACCCTGGCGTCATTCTCTACGCGCCACTGCGCACCATCGTCTACGAGGACCAGGACGACCAACTGTGGTTCTCCGTCGATCAGCCCAGCCCCCGTTTCTCGAGTTTTGGCGATCCGGGGATCGCCGCCGTCGGCGCGGAACTGGACGGCAAGCTGGACGACCTGTTCACCGCGCTCGACATCGCCGTTCCCGCCGAGCTGACACGGTGAACGGGGACCGGATGAAGCGCTCGTGACCATCCCTGCGGCGGGTGAACTCGACAAGGTCGCCAATTCCTCCCCGCCGTGCCCATGCGGCCCATCGGAACCGGGCCGGCCGGCGTGGTGCCTACGGAGGTCTTGTCCGTCCGGTTGAGCATCTCCCACGCATAGGCGGTCGGGACGGGGCGGCGGGGCCGGGGAGCAGGGCATAGAGCCGGATATCCGTAACGCGCCCGCTCGACGGCCGACGACATGGTCATTGCGATGCACCACCCCTGGGCCGTCAGGAACTGGCCTCGCCGAACCCTTCGGGCCGATCGTCGATGGGCAGGCCGGCCAGCAGGGCGCGCCTGCTGGCCCTGACATGCTCGCGCATGACGCGCTCGGCGCTGTCGCCGTCCTTTTCCATGATCAGTTCCAGGACGAGGTGGTGCTCCCGGTCGGACTGGCTGACGCGGCCCGGCTGGCTCAGCGAGGTGGTCACCAGCCGGGCGTACGCGAGCTGGTTCATCAGCACCTGGTAGTGGGCCTGCAACTTGCTGTTGTCGGAGCCGGCTATGAGCAGGTCGTGGAACTCCTGGACCAGCGCCGCGTACCGTTCCCGGTCGTCCTGCTCCACTGCCGCGTCGGCCTCGCGCAGATTGCGCTGGAGAGCGTCGGTCTCCGGGACCCGGCCGCGCTGGGCCAGGAGCCGCGCGGCCGCGCCTTCCATGAGTTCCTTCATCTCGAAGAGTTCCGTGATCTCACGGCGGGAGGGGATGGTGACGAACGTCCCGACACGGGGCCGGATCTGGACGAGACCTTCCGTCTGCAGCTGCTTCAGGGCCTCGCGCACCGGCGTACGGCTCACACCGAACTCGTCCGCGAGAGCGGCCTCCGAGAGTGAGGCTCCGGGTTCGACGTCGCCCTTGATGATGCGCCTGCGCATTTCTGCGATCACCGTGGCCTGCATCGATCCGTTCTTCGGTTCGCTCTTCGCGCGATTCACCGAGTGCTCCTCCCTGACCTGTATCTACCCGCCGGATCATCCCAGAGACGTGAGTGCCCCGGCGTCGAAGAACTTGCCCGCGCTGTAGATCATGGGAGAGAGGTCAGTGACTGCGGCGTGCACCACTCGGCAGATGAAGATGGTGTGGGTACTGGCCTGGAGCCGCTCACGGATCCGCACTTCCATCTGCGCGCTGCTCCGGGCGATCAGAGGGCTGCCGAACGGGCCGCTCTCCCAGTCCAGGCCCTCGAACTTGTCGGCGGCCTTGCTCGCGAACGTGCCGACTACGTCGAGCTGGTCGGTGGACAGGATGTTGATCGCGAGGTGATCCGCTCGGAACAGACAGTCATGGGTGGACGAGGTGTGCTGGACGCACACCATCACCGTGGGAGGGTCGAGAGAGATGCTCGAGAACGCGTTGACGGCCAGCCCTTTGGGGGTCTCTCCATCCATCGCGGTCACGACCGTGACACCGGTGACGAACTGCCGGTTCACCTGCCTCATCACATCGATGTCTGGGGTGGAGGCGAGCGCGGCCATGCGGGTGCTCCTTGTCATCTCGGTCGTCAGTCCTGTCCCACGCTGATGATGCCCAGCGCCGCGAGCAGAGCCCGGGGATCCCACGTCACGTGCTCCTCAACGATCCGGTCCCCCTCAAAGCGGGCGAACGTGGCGCCGCTGATGTCGACGCGCCGCTTGGTGGGTGGGACACCGAGGAAGGAATTCACATGAGTTCCGCTGCTGTGCCAGCGGATCGCGGCCCTGTCACCTTCGATCACGATGTCGTCGATGACGGTGCTCAGGTCGGGGAACGCCGCACGTGTGGAGACGATCGCCGCCTTGAAGGCGTCCAGGTTCTGCGGGTGCGGGTCGCTTCCGTGGCGCAGGTAGGCTGGGTCCAGCAGCGCATCGAGCGCGTCGGCGTCGCCCTGCTCCCAGGCCTCGGTCCATACCTTCTCGATGAGTTCTCGACGGCCATCAGTGTGCGCCATCTCTTCCCCTTCCACAGTTGCTGCTTTCTGGAGCGCGCGGTCGGTCGGCGCAAACGGGAGCGCTCTCGGGTCGACCGCTGAGTCCACAAGGCCGCCCCCTGGGGCAGCACTGGCATACAAGAAGCAGTAAGGCATGCCGCGTAGGGAGCGTCAAGGGTTCGGGGGTTCCGGATCGGGCCCCTACTCCTACATATCGCCGGAATGCCCAGGTCAAGCCCACTCAATAACTGAGAACCGCCGGATCCGGAAGACGCGTGAAAGCCGTTGGGGTGGAACCCTTGACCGGTTTGCGCGTGTGTGCCTATCGTCCTGTGCCATGCAAGAGAGCTTGGAACACCCTGACGAGAGCATCGGTCTCCGCAAGCTCGCGCTCTACCGTGACGTCGTCCTGACCGAGGCGGGCGAGGCGCCCGCGCGGCCCACGTGGCGAGCCAGCGTCGCCGCGGTCATACGGAATCCGTGGCTGGGCTCCGGTCCTTCGACCGACCTCGCCCTGGAGCAGGAGCGGATCGCACCGGTACTCGCAAAGCTGCTGACCGACCGGCTCATCACTTCGCTGGGCGGTGCGGACGAAATCGAGTCGTTCGGCAAGGCCGCCATCGTCGGCACGGCGGGTGAGATCGAGCACGCCGGAGCACTCATCCACACCCCGTACTTCGGCAACCTGGTGCGAGAGTTCCTCCAGGGCGAGTCCATCATCTGTTTCGCCGACACGCGTGCCGAGGCCGGGGAGTCGCTGGTCATCCCCCTCTGGCACAAGAACCACGCGGCGACGCGCAGTCACTACCAGACCGTCAGCGCCCGGGTGTCCGACGGGCCGCGCGCGGAGGAGATCGTCGTCATCGCGGCCGCGTCGACGGGGCCGCGCCCGCACCCCCGGATCGGGGACCGCATGACCGACCCCGTCGTCACCACCGAAACACTGGAGGTTGTTCCCTCATGAACGTCCGCAGGATCGTGACCGTCGTCGAGGAGATCCACGCCGAGGGTGGCCGGGAGCTCGGCCGACCCGCCCGGATCGCCGTCGTCGCTGCAGTGATCGAGAATCCCTGGGCCGGCCAGGGCTTCGTGGAGGATCTGGCCCCCGGCATCGAGGCGAACGCCTCCGACCTCGGCGCGCTGCTGGCTCCGGCGGTCCTCGACGCTCTCGGGTCGCCTGCCGAGGCGTACGGCAAGGCCGCCATCGTCGGTCTGGACGGGGAGATCGAGCACGGCTCGGCGCTGATCCACACCCTCAAGTTCGGAGACCACTTCCGCAAGGCGGCCAATGCCACCACCCTGCTGCCCGCGGTCGAGAAGCGCGGACCCGCCGGCGTGGTCTTCGACATCCCGCTGAAGCACATCACCGACGCCACGATCCGCTCGCACCACCAGAGCTTCGAGGTCCGCGTCAGCGACGCCCCGCACCCGAACGAGATCGTCATCGCGCTCGCCGCCGCCGCTCAGGGGCGCCCCCAGCAGCGCCTCGCCTCGCTCTCGACCGAACAGTAGGTACTCCATGAGCAAGCCGACCGTGGTCCTGCTGCACGGTGTCGGACTCGACCACACGATGTGGGAGCCGACCGCCGCGCTCCTGGCCGACCGCTTCACCGTGATCACCCCCGACCTGCCGGGGCACGGCACCCGCCCGCCGGTGAGCGGCACCGTGACGCTCGCGGACCTGGCCGACGGCGTGACCGGTGAGATCCCGGCCGGCTCGCACCTGGTCGGATTCTCCCTGGGGGCCCTGGTCGCCCAGCACCTGGCTCTGTTCCGGCCCGAGCTGGTGGCCACCCTGACCTCGGTCAGCTCGGTGTGCGACCGCACGGCCGAGGAGCGGGCCTCGGTCCTCACCCGCCTGCGCACCGCGGAGGACGACTTCACGGCAAGCACGACCGCGAGTCTGAAGCGGTGGTACGACGGTACGGACGTGGCGTCCGACCGGGTGGCCCGCACCAAGGCCACGCTGCTCGCCAACGACATCGACTCCTTCCTCGGCTGCTACCGCGTGTTCGCCACGGCAGACGTCGAACTCGGGCCGGAGCTGGGCCGGATCGCCGTACCCGCGCTGGCTGTGACGGGTGCGGACGACCCGGGGTCCACCCCCGAGATGACCCGCCGGCTCGCCGCTGCGCTGCCCGACTGCCGGGCGGTGGTCGTCCCCGGTGCGCGTCACATGCTGCCCGTCGAGCGTCCCCGGGAGCTGGCCGGCTCCCTCACTGCATTCCTCGGAGAGTGTGCTCATGTCTGACCTCACCACGTTGCAGCACTTCATCGGCGGAGCGCCGGTCGAGCCCGCGTCGGGCGAGTACTTCGAGAGCACCAACCCGGCCACTCGCGAGGTCCTCTACCGGGCCGCGCGCGGCGACGCCACCGACATCGACCGGGCCGTCGCCGCCGCGAAGAGTGCCTTCGAGGACCCGCGCTGGCGCGACCTCAGCCAGACGCGCCGGGGTCATCTGCTGCGCCGCCTGGGCGAGCTGATCGCCGAGAACGCCGAAGAACTGGCCCGGATGGAGACCCTGGACAACGGCAAGCTGCTGCGCGAGATGCGGGGACAGCTGGCCACGCTGCCGGAGTACTACCACTACTACGCGGGCCTCGCCGACAAGATCCACGGCGACTTCATCCCCACCTCCGACCGCCAGGTACTGAACTACACGGCCCGGGAGCCGCTCGGCGTCGTAGGGGCGATCACGCCCTGGAACTCGCCGCTGACCCTGACCAGCAGCAAGCTCGCTCCCGCTCTCTGCGCCGGCAACACCGTCGTGATCAAGCCCTCCGAGTACACCTCGGCCACCGTCGTCAGGCTCGCCGAGCTGGCCCTGGAGGCAGGCTTCCCGCCGGGCGCGGTCA
Source organism: Streptomyces sp. NPDC031474 (assembly GCF_055581185.1). Lineage (NCBI taxonomy): Bacteria > Bacillati > Actinomycetota > Actinomycetes > Kitasatosporales > Streptomycetaceae > Streptomyces > Streptomyces sp. NPDC031474. The sequence continues at coordinate 58,643 of NZ_JBVIJX010000026.1, read as the reverse complement.
ACGTCGTCACCGGGTTCGGGGCCGAGGCCGGACAGGCCCTGGTCGACCACCGCGACCTCGCGAAGATCTCCTTCACCGGCTCCACCACCACCGGGGCGCGGATCGCGGCGGCGACCGCCAGCCGGTTCATCGGCTCCACACTCGAACTCGGCGGCAAGTCCCCCAACATCGTCTTCGAGGACGCGAACATCCCGAACGCGGCGATGGGCGTCGTGGCCGGTATCTTCGCCGCCGCCGGACAGACCTGCATCGCGGGCAGCCGCGTCTTCGCCCACCGGTCGGTCTACGACGAACTCCTGGAGCGAGTCGCCGAACGCGCCAAGTCCATCCGCATCGGCGACCCTCTGGACGCGCAGACCGAACTCGGCCCGCTGGCCTTCGCGGCCCAGCGCGACAAGGTGGCCGGATACGTCGACCTCGGACGCAGCGAAGGCGCCCGGGTGCTGACCGGCGGGCAGCCCACCGACGGCGGGCTCGGCGGCTACTTCTACGAGCCCACCATCCTCGTGGACGTCGACAACGACATGCGCGTCGTCCGGGAGGAGATCTTCGGACCGGTGCTGGCCGTCATGCCGTTCGACACCGAGGAAGAAGTCGTACGGCTGGCCAACGACACCGACTACGGGCTCGCGGCCGGCGTCTGGACGACCAGCCTCTCCCGCGGGCACCGGATGGCGGCGCGCCTCGACGCCGGGACCATCTGGGTCAACACCTACCGGGCCATGTCCCCGATGTCGCCGCGGCAGGGCTTCAAGACCAGCGGCGTCGGCGTCGAACACGGCACCGAGACGGTGAAGGAGTACACGCGCCTCAAGAGCGTGTGGATCAACACCAGCGAAGAGCCGGTGGCCGACCCGTTCACGATGCGGAGCTGACATGCCACAGGTAGCCATCACCCTCGCCGAGGGCCGCACCCCGGACCAGATCCGGGACCTGCTGCACGAAGTGCACGCCGCGGTCCTCCGCACCACGAACACCCGTCCCGAGTACATCCGTGTCGTCGTCCACGAGGTGCCCCGGTCCCACTGGGCCACCGGCGACATCACCCTCACCGAGATGGACGCGGCCGGCCCGCAAGACGAGGAGCAGTCATGAGGTTTTCGTTGTTCGTCCACATGGAGCGCTGGGACGAGGAGGTCAGCCACCGCGAACTCTTCGAGAATCTCACCGACCTGACCCAGATGGCCGAGGCCGGCGGCTTCGGCACCGTGTGGATCGGCGAGCACCACTCGATGGAGTACACCATCTCCCCGAGCCCCATCCCGCTCCTCGCCCACCTGGCCGCGCAGACCTCGACCATCCGGCTCGGCGCCGGAACCATCGTCGCCCCGTTCTGGAACCCGATCCGCGCCGCCGGCGAGTGCGCGCTCCTCGACGTCATCAGCAACGGCCGGATGGAGGTAGGCATCGCCCGCGGCGCCTACCAGTTCGAGTTCGACCGGCTGGCGGGCGGTCTTTCGGCCCGCGACGGCGGCAAGCACCTGCGCGAACTCGTGCCCGCCATACGGGCGTTGTGGCAGGGCGACTATGCCCACGACGGCGAGATCTGGAAGTTCCCGACGTCGACCAGCGTGCCCAAGCCGGTGCAGCAGCCCACCCCGCCCATGTGGATCGCCGCCCGCGACCCCGACTCGCACGACTTCGCCGTGGCCCAGGGCTGCAACGTCATGGTGACTCCGCTGATGAAGGGCGACGAGGAAGTCGTCGACCTGAAGCGGAAGTTCGACACCGCGGTGGCCAACCACCCGGAGGTCTCACGCCCCGAGCTGATGGTGCTGCGGCACACCCACGTCCACTCCCCCGACGAACCCGAGGGATGGCGGCCCGCAGCGGAGGCCATCAACCGGTTCTACCGGACCTTCGACGCCTGGTTCGGCAACCAGACCACCCCTGTGAACGGGTTCCTCGACCCCAGCCCGGAGTCGAAGTTCGAAGGCCGCCCCGAGTTCGCGCCGGAGGCGCTGCACAAGACGGCGATGATCGGCACTCCCGCCGAGGTCATCGAGCGGCTGCGCGCCTACCAGGAGCTCGGCGTCGACGAGTACAGCTTCTGGATCGACACCGGCCTGTCGCACGAGGAGAAGCGTGCCTCCTTGGAGCTGTTCATCAAGGAGGTCGTACCGGCGTTCCAGTAGGCCGGCGCCGTCCCGCGGAGCAGTCACCCCTTCCTCAAACCCTGATCCACGGATCGCGCGGTGGGTCGTCTCCACCAACCGCATGACCTCGCCCGCTCGTAGGCAGCGGCAGAGCGTTCGACTCCTCACGGATGGCCCCGGCCATGGTGAGACTCCACAGCCCCACGCCCCCACGGAAGCAGCCTCCTTTTCCCCGTCCCCAGGAGTACGCCATGTCCCCAGATGCTTCAGCGCCGGTGTACGGCAGCGCGGTCACCAAAGTCGAACCCTTCGGCGTCGACCACATCCCCGACAACGAGCGGCACGGCAAGCCCAGCTCGCAGTTCTTCGTCTGGTTCGCCGCCGGCCTCAACTTCCCGATCATCCTGCTCGGCTTCAGCGCGGCCTGGTTCGGGCTGAGCTTCTCCGCCGCCGTCACCGCCATCGTCATCGGTGCGGCCGTCGGCTCGGTGCTGATGGCCGTGATGTCCAAGATGGGCGTACGGCTCGGCGTGCCGCAGCAGATCCAGGCGCGCGGCCCGCTCGGCTTCTTCGGCAACTTCCTGCCCGTGGCCTACATCAACGTCTTCGCCGGCGTCGGCTGGGCGGCGGTCACGGTCATCCTGGGCGGCAAGGCGTTCGCCGAGCTGACGCACCTGCCGTACTGGCTGTGCGGTGCCGTGCTGACCGCGGTCGAACTGGTGGTGTCGATCTACGGCTACAACATGATCAACTACCTCCAGAAGGTACTGACCTACATCCTCACCCCGCTGTTCCTGATGATCACGGTGGTCGCGGTGGTGCGCGGCGGGAGCTTCTTCCACGCCAACTCACACGCGGCCGGGTACATCGGCTCCACCGGCGGCTGGGTCACCTTCGCCGGCTGGTTCCTGTCCTTCCTCGTCGCCTGGGCGCCCTTCGCCTCCGACTACTCCCGCTATCTGCCCGACACCCCCGACGTCGTCGGCCGCACCGCCTGGTACACCGGCCTCGGCAACTTCGTCACCATCGCCTGGCTGGGCATCCTCGGCGTGGTCGTCGGCGGCAGCGCCAGCAGCTCCGACTCCATCACCGCCCTGCACGAACTGGCCGGCCCGTTCGCGATCCCGGCTCTGCTCGCCGTCGGCCTGTCCGCACTCGCGCAGAACTTCCTCAACGTCTACGGCGGCGCGATCTCCGTCCAGACGCTGAAGATCCCGGTCTCCCGCTCCCAGGCGGTCACCGTCATCTGTCTGCTCGCCTACGCCATCAGCCTGTGGGGCGAGTCGGGCACGGAGGCCAAGTTCAAGGTCTTCCTCAACCTGACCGCCTACTTCATCGCCCCCTTCGCGGCCGTGCTCCTGCTCGACTTCTACCTCGGCGGCCGCTCCGACCCCTCCCGCGTCGCCGAGCTCTACGACCGCCGCCGGGTACTGGACTGGGGCTTCGTCGCCTGGGCCGGAGGCGTGGCCGCCTCGGTGCCGTTCTGGCAGTCCAGCTTCTACACCGGACCGTTCTCGACGGCGTTCCCGGGCGCGGGCGACCTGAGCATGTTCGTCGCGGCCGGGGCGGGCGCGGTGCTGTACCTGCTGACGTACCGCCTCAAGCCGCTGTGGGTGCGCGTGGGGTCCGCCGGATCGGCCGACCCCACGTCGTCCAACGAACCGTCCGCCGCTGTCTCCTGACGGCGTGGCGGGGCCGGGTTCGGTCTCTTCGGAGGCGGAGCCCGGTCCCTCGGCCTCACCCGGCCTTCCGTCGGCCTGCCACGCCACCTGCTGCCGGCCCACGGGACCCTTCCACGGTGGAAATCTTCCCGCACTGCGCCTTTCCGCATGCATCCAACGGTTCACCACAGTGGCCTACCTGTATCGAGCAGGGGCCCATGACGACCGCCGCGGAAACAGATGCCCCCCGATCTCGCCGAGTTGGTCCGCGCCGACGGCATCGACTTCGCGCCGGCCGCCTTCGTCGACCTGACCGGCAGACGGTGCGCCAAGCCCGTCGCGGCCCAGGCCGTGGAGGAACTCCGCGACGAGGGCGGCGGGTTCGCCGGACAGGCAGCCGGGGCCCGGGACTCGTCGCACGGCCGCCGCAACGCGCATCGACCGTGCGATCCGTAAGGCGGGATCCGAGGTTCACGAGACCCAGACCTAACTACTCCGAAACGACGTCGAAACATGTCCTGAGTTTACTCAGCGGAGACGCTGATTCATTTCAGTGAACTTGACTTCAGGAGTCATCATGACCGACAACCTCGACCTGGCAGCCCTCTGTGAGGCCAGCGGCACCAGGTTCCTCCTGGCGCTCTTCGTCGATCTCAACGGCAAGCCGTGTGCCAAGCTCGTGCCTGTCGAGGCTGTCGACGAGCTGGCGACGGAGGGCGTCGGCTTCGCCGGATACGCCGTCGGCGCGATCGGGCAGGAGCCCAAGGACCCCGACCTGGTGGCGATCCCGGATGTCGCCTCCTTCACGCCCGTCCCGTTCGTCAAACAAGGTCTGGCGATCGTCCACTGCGACCCCCACGTGGAGGGCAAGCCGTGGCCCTTCGCTCCCCGTGTGATCCTCAAGCAGGTCGTCGCCAAGGCCGCCGCTTCCGGCTTCGCGCCCTACGCCGGCGCCGAGGTGGAGTACTTCCTCCTCAAGCGTGACGCGGCGGGTGCCCTGGTCCCGGCGGACAGTGACGACGTCGCGGCCCAGCCGTGCTACGACGCGCGTGGCGTCACCCGGATGTACGACCACCTGACCACGATCAGCACCGCGATGAACCAGCTCGGCTGGGGCAACTACGCCAACGACCACGAGGACGGCAACGGCCAGTTCGAGCAGAACTTCCAGTACGCCGACGCCCTGACGACGGCCGACCGGGTCATCACCCTCCGCTACCTGCTGAGCGTGCTCGCCCAGGAGCGGGGCATGATCGCGACCTTCATGCCGAAGCCGTTCGCCAACCGCACCGGCTCCGGCCTCCACCTCCACCTCTCCCTGCGCGACACCGCGACCGACACCCCGGTCTTCCCGGCGAGCAGCGGGGGCGACGAGGACCCGGTCGGTCTGGGGCTGTCGAAGACGGCGTACTCCTTCGTCGCCGGCATCCTGGAACACGCGACCGCGTTGCAGGCGGTCATCGCGCCGACGGTCAACTCCTACAAGCGGACCGGTGCGGTCGCCTCCAGTGCGAGCGGTGCGACCTGGGCGCCCAAACTGCCGACGTACGGCGGCAACGACCGGACCCACTACGTGCGCATCCCGGACAACCAGCGCATCGAGCTGCGCGGTGGTGACGGCGCGGCCAATCCGTATCTCGCCATCGCCGCGGCCGTGGACGCCGGTCTCGACGGCATCGCCGGCGGTCTCTCCCTCGGCGAGGTCGGCACCGGTCCCGAGACCCCCTTCCCGCTGACGCTGCTGCACGCCGTCGAGGCCTTCCAGTCCGACGACGTCGTCAGGGGAACCCTCGACGTCGCGGGCCCGGGGGTCGCCGACTACTTCGCGAGCCTGAAGAAGGACGAGTTCTTCGCCTACCACGCGGCCGTCTCCGACTGGGAGCACGACCGCTACCTCACCGCCTTCTGAGCCGCCCGCTGAGGCTCCGTCACCCCCGAGAAAGGGACTCAACACATGTGTGGAATCGTCGGGTTGCACCTGCGCAGCCCCGAGCTCTACTCCCGGCTCGGTGAGCTCCTCACCGGGATGCTGTGCGAGATGGAGGACCGCGGCGCGGACTCGGCGGGCATCGCCGTATACGGCAACGAGGACTGGTCGCCGCGCGGCAGGGGCTCGGTCTCACTGATCGACATCGACGTGCCCGCCGAGACGGTCGCGGCGGCGCTCGGCGCCGAGACCGGCACCGAGGTGACGGCCATCACCGTCCACAACGTGGTACTCGCCAGCGCCGACATCGACTCGGAGGTGCTGCTGGCAGCCGCGAAGAAGGCCTACCCGCACGTCCTCGTCGGCGGCTTCGGCGAGGACCTCGCCGTCCTCAAGGGCGTCGGCTCCCCCCGGGCGCTGGCCGAAAGCTGGGACCTCGCGAAGGCGCAGGGCTGGCAGGGCGTGGGCCACACCCGGATGGCGACCGAGTCGGCGGTCACGTCGTCGGGCGCGCACCCCTACGCCGTCGGCCCGGGCGAGTGCCTGGTGCACAACGGCTCCTTCTCCAACCACGCCACGATCCGCCGCGACCTGCGGGCCGCAGGCGTCGCGTTCGACTCCGAGAACGACACCGAGGTCGGCGCCCGCTTCGTCGCGCACCGGCTCGCGGACGGCAAGGGCGTCGACGAGGCGCTCACCGACCTGACCCGCACCTTCGACGGTTTCTACACCCTGCTGGTCTCCAACCGCGACAGTTTCGCGGTCGTCCGCGACGCCATCGCCTGCAAGCCGGCCGTCATCGCCGAGACCGACGACTGGGTGGCGATGGCGTCGGAGTACCGGGCCCTCGCCCACCTGCCCGGCGTCGAGAACGCCCGGATCTGGGAGCCCGAGCCCGAGGTCATCTACCACTGGAACCGTCAGGAGGTGTCGGTATGAGCTCCGCCGACGAGGCAGGGCCCGCGTTCGACCTGAGCACCACGCCCCTGCGCGAGGTGAACCAGGCGCTCCACGCCGAGGGCCTCGCAGGTGAGTATGTGATCGAGAACCCGCGGGGCGCCCACAACGTCGCCGTCGGCCTCGACGCGCCGGTCAAGGTCACCGTCAACGGTCACCTCGGCTACTACGCCGCTGGCATGAACCAGCAGGCCGAGGTCGTCATCAACGGCAACGCCGGCACCGGCGTGGCCGAGAACATGATGAGCGGCACCGTCCATGTCACGGGCTCGGCCTCACAGTCGGCCGGGGCCACCGGCCGCGGCGGTCTGCTGGTCGTCGACGGCGACGCCGGCGCCCGCTGCGGCATCTCGATGAAGGGCATCGACATCGTCGTCGGCGGCGACGTCGGGCACATGAGTGCCTTCATGGCACAGAAGGGCCGCCTGGTGATCCGCGGGGACGCGGGGGACGCGCTCGGCGACTCGCTCTACGAGGCCCGTATCTACCTGCGCGGCACCGCCAAATCGCTCGGGGCGGACTGCGTCGAGAAGGAGATGCGCTCCGAGCATCTCGAGGAGCTGGCCGGCCTGCTCAAGGCGGCCGGCTTCGAGGACGACGACCCGGCGTCGTACACGCGCTACGGCTCGGCCCGCACTCTCTACCACTTCACGCACGACAACGAATACTGAGGGAGGATCCGATGACTCTCACCGCCGATGACCGGGCCCGGCTGGGCCTGCGCGAGTCCGCGACCTTCGACCGGGCCACCATCGCCGCGATCCAGCGAGCCGCCGAGACCGGCATCTACGACATCCGCGGCTGGGGCGCCAAGCGCGCCCTGCCCCACTTCGACGACCTGCTCTTCCTGGGCGCCTCGGTGTCGCGCTACCCGTTGGAGGGCTACCGCGAGCGGTGCGGCACCGACGTGGTGCTGGGCGCGCGGAACGCCAAGTACCCCCTCCGGCTCGACATCCCGGTGACGATCGCCGGCATGAGCTTCGGAGCCCTTGGCGCCAACGCCAAGGAGGCCCTCGGCCGCGCGGCCTCGGCCACCGGCACCTCCACCACCACCGGTGACGGCGGCATGACCCCGGAGGAGCGCGGCCACTCCAAGACGCTGGTCTACCAGTACCTGCCGAATCGTTACGGCATGAACCCGGACGACCTGCGCCGGGCCGACGCCATCGAGATCGTCCTCGGCCAGGGCGCCAAGCCGGGCGGCGGCGGCATGCTGCTCGGCCAGAAGGTCTCCGAGCGGGTCGCCGGCATGCGGGACCTGCCCGCCGGCATCGACCAGCGCTCGGCCTCGCGCCACCCCGACTGGACCGGCCCGGACGACCTCACCATCAAGATCAACGAGATACGCGAGATCACCGACTGGGAGAAGCCGGTCTACGTCAAGGTCGGCGCCTCGCGCACCTACTACGACGTCAAGCTCGCCGTGCACGCCGGCGCGGACGTCGTGGTGGTGGACGGCATGCAGGGCGGCACCGCCGCCACCCAGGACGTCTTCATCGAGCACGTCGGCATCCCGACCCTCGCCGCCATCCCCCAGGCGGTGCAGGCGCTCCAGGAACTCGGCGTCCACAAGAAGCCTGACGGCGTCCAGCTCATCGTCTCCGGCGGGATCCGCTCCGGCGCCGACGTCGCCAAGGCGCTCGCCCTCGGTGCCGACGCCGTCGCCGTCGGCACCGCCGCCCTCATCGCGCTGGGCGACAACGACCCGAAGTACGCCGCGGAGTACGAGAAGCTCGGCTCGGCGGCCGGGTTCTACGACCAGTTCCAGGCAGGCCAGGACCCCGCGGGCATCACCACCCAGGACCCGGAGCTACAACAGCGGCTCGACCCTGCCGAGGGTGGCCGCCGCGTCGCCAACTACCTGCGGGTCCTCACCATGGAAGCCCAGACGATCGCCCGCGCCTGTGGCAAGGCCCACGTCACCCACCTCGAACCCGAGGACATGGTCGCCACCTCCATCGAGGCCGCCGCCATGGCCCGCGTACCGCTCGCCGGCACCTCCTGGATCCCGGGAGCGGGGTTCTGATGGCGACGAAGGCAGTGGTCGTCGGAGGCGGCCTGATCGGACTCTCGATCGCCCGGGCACTGACGCAGCGCGGACTCACCGACGTGCTCGTCCTTGAGCGGCACCAGCTCGCCGGCGGGGGCACCGGCAAGTCCAGCGGCATCGTCCGCGCGCACTACGGCGTGCCCTCGATCGCCGCGATGGCGTGGCGGAGCATGCCTGTCTTCGAGGAGCTCGGCGAGAGGGTCGGCTTCCGCCAGGTCGGCTACACCGTCATCGTCGGCGAGGAGAACGCCGAGCCACTCCGGGCCAACACCGCCATGCACCAGGGCCTGGGCATCGACGTGGACCTGATCGACAACGACCGGCTGGCCGAGCTGTGGCCGATGATGGAGACCGGCGACGTCGCGCTGGCGTCGTACGAACCGCGCGGCGGCTTCGCGGACGCCACCCAACTCGCCCTGCACTACGGGCAGGTGGCCCGTGACCAGGGCGCGCGCATCCGGCAGAACACCCCCGTCGCCCGCATCCTCACCACGGGCGGCAAGGTGACGGGTGTCGAACTCGACGGCGGTGAGATCGTCGACGCCGATCTGGTCGTCGTCGCCTCGGGCTGGTGGTCGGCGAAGCTGCTCGCCGACCTCGGGATCGACTTCCCCGTCGAGGCCTACCGCTCGGAGCTCCTCATCGTCGACGCCGGCGAGCCACTGCCGGACCTCCCGGTCGTCTCCGACCTGGTGAGCCTGCAGTACTGCCGGCTTGAGGGCGCGGGCCAGTTCCTCGTCGGCAACAGCGACCACGCCGACTTCCAGAAGAAGTTCGTCGACCCCGACAACTACTCCAACATCGCCGGCGAGGCCGGTATCGAGAAGTACGCCGAGAAGCTGATGCACCGCTTCCCGGGCTTCCCCGACCCGTCGGTCACCCACACCTACGCCGGCGTGTACGACGTCCCGCCGGACTGGAACCCGGTGATCTCCCCGGTCGGAGGCGTCGACGGCCTGATCCTCTCCGCCGGCTTCGCCGGGCACGGCTTCAAGATCAGCCCGGCCGTGGGAGACCTCGTCGCCGACCTGGTGTTCGAGGGCGACAGCACCGACCCCGACATCCCCGCCTCGGATTTCCGGCTCGAACGGTTCGCCGAGGGCAAACCGCTCAGCAGCCTGCACCCCTATGTCGGTGCCGGCGAGATGCGGTGACGTGACCGGGATCCTCGACCCCTCCCAGGTGGCCCCGACACCCTGGCGCAACGGTGCCGGAGCCACCCGGGAGCTCACGACCGAAACAGACGCGTCCGGGCAGGTCCTGTGGCGTATCAGCGTGGCCGACCTCGACCGCGACGCGCCGTTCTCGACGTTCCCCGGGCTCGATCGCCTTTTCGTCGCGCTCGGCCCCCTGCGGCTGACGGTCGACGGGCAGCAGCAGCCGCTCGCGGCCGGCGACCAGGCGCGGTTCGCCGGCGAGGCACCGGTCACGGTGGCCCTCGACGCGCCCACCCGGGCACTCAACGTGATGACGCGACGAGGCGCGTGCCGGGCGGAGGTGACCCTCCGGCCGGCGTCCGCCCCTCGCCTTCCGGCCGACGCCACCACCCTGACCGTCCTGCTGGACGAGTTCGCCGCCGACGTGCGACTTTTCAAGGAACCCGATGACTGACACTGTTTCCTCCCTGCTGGCCGAGATCGCCGACGTCGGCACGGACCCCCAGCGCGGCGGCTACACCCGGCCCGTCTACTCCGGTGCCGAACTCGACCTGCGCTCGTGGTTCGTCGCCCACGCGCAAAAGCGCGGTCTCGACGTGGAAACCGACCGCAACGGCATCATCTGGGCCTGGCACGGCGGCGTCGGGGACGGGGCCGTCGTGACCGGCAGCCACCTCGACTCCGTCCCGGGCGGCGGCGCGTACGACGGTCCCCTCGGCGTGGCCTCGGCGCTGGTCGCCTTCGACCAGCTCGACGCCCGCGGCGCCGCCGGGCGGCGCGCGATCGCCGTCTTCCCCGAGGAGGAGGGCGCCCGCTTCGGCGTGGCCTGCCTCGGGTCACGGCTCCTGACGGGCGCGATCGACCCCGACCGGGCCCGGTCGCTGACCGACACCGACGGCGTCACCTTCGCCGAGGCATGCCGGCGCAACGGCCTCGACCCCGCACACCTCGGCCCCGACCCCGAGACGCTGGCGCGGATCGGTACCTTCGTAGAGCTGCACGTCGAGCAGGGGCGCGGCCTCGTCGACCTCGGACGGCCGGTGGCGGTCGCCTCCTCGATCCTCGGGCACGGACGCTGGCGCATCGCCGTGTCCGGCGAGGGCAACCACGCCGGCACCACCCTCATGACCGACCGGCGCGACCCCATGGTGGCCGCGGCACTGCTGGTGGCCGAGGTGCGGCGCCTCGCCCGCGCCGTCCCGGACGCCCGGGCCACCGTCGGGCGGCTCGTGCCTGTGCCCGGTGGCACCAACGTCATCGCCTCCCGGGTGGACCTCTGGCTCGACGTACGCCATCCCGACGACGCGGTGACCCGCCACCTCGTCGACGAGATCGGGCGGGCCGCGCGCAGGCTCGCCACGGAGGAGGGCTGCACCGCGGAGATGACCGAGGAGTCCTTCAGCTCCACTGTCGACTTCGACCCACGGCTGCGCGACCGGCTCGCCGGCGTGCTCGACGCGGCGCCGCAGCTGGGCACCGGCGCCGGCCACGACGCCGGCGTCCTCAAGGACCACGTGCCGACCGCGATGCTCTTCGTACGTAACCCCTCGGGCGTCTCGCACGCCCCCGCCGAACAGGTGGAGGACGCCGACGCCGAGACCGGCGCTGCGGCGCTCGCCGAAAGCCTGGAGACACTGCTCCGCCGGTGAGACACCAGGCGCGGCCCGATGGCGAGCGGGGAGTGCGGCGTGTGTGCCGCCGCCCTGTTCAACGGTGGCCCGGGGTGAGGTTCCTGCTTTCCGCAGCTACCTGGAAGGCGTCCTCAGCTGGTGCCGTCGGGAAAGGCGATCACCGAGAGGAAGCGGATCGGTAGATCCCCCAGTTCGACGGGGCCGTGGGCTCCCTCGCCGTCGAGGATCAGGCTGTCGCCCGACTTGAGGCGGTAGACAGTGCGTCCGTGGCCATAGTCCATCGAGCCTTCCAGCATGTAGATGAACTCGGTGCCGGGGTGCTGGAAGAGCGGATGGGTCTGGCTCTTCGCGGTGAGCGTCACGAGCAGGCACTCAAGGCGTTTGTGCTCACCGCGAAGGGATCCGAGGAGCTTGTAGTCGTGCCCCACCTGGCTGCCGTTGCGAACGATCGGTGTGCCGTGCCCGGCCTTCACATAAGAGGCCGGGCGCTCGGTGTCAGCTCCCCGGAACAGCGAGGTCACCGGAACGTCGAGGCCTTTGGCCAGCATGGAGAGCGTGCTGAGGCTGCACGAGGTCTGGGCATTCTCGATCTTGGAGAGCATCGCTTTGGAGATACCGACCTTGGCGGCCAGATCGGTGACCGAAAGCCCGCGCTGATGGCGCAGTTCACGCACGTTGCGAGCGATCGCCACCTCGAGCTCGAGCGTCTCGATCGGCTCGTCGGCATGGCGGTCACGTGCCGTGCCGACGTTGCGCAGCAGCGCGTTCGCGTCTTCTCCCATGCGTACACCCTAACGCCACAGCGTCCACTGCCAGTGTCCGCGGCCAGTGGCCCGTGCCTGAACGGGAGCCGCGCCCACGGCGGTTGTCAGGCCGACAAAGGCTCGGAGGGCTCGGACACTGCCGCTGCCTCGAAGAGCGCCCGCCGGAACAACCGCGCGGCCGGGCTGAGCGTCCGTGGTTCGGCGACGTACATCACGGTGGTCGGACGGGAGTCGATCCGGGCCACCCGGACCGACGCGGGCATGAATGACGTGACCGACTCCGGAAGCAGCGTGAATCCCACGCCCGCGGCGACGAAGCCGAGCGCCGTCTCCTGGTGGACGACGCGGGTCCGCACGCGGGGGAACGGCATGCCCTCGAAGATCGGCCTGATCTCCGCCACGAAGCCGGGCATGTCCCTGGTGGGGAAGAAGATCAGCGGTTCGCGTGCCAGGTCCTCGGCGCTGACGAACTCGTTGGCGGCCAGCAGGTGGTCCTTCGGCAGGCAGGCGACGATCTGTTCCTCGTAGAGTCTCCTGGTCTGCAGGTCGAGGGCGGCTGCTTCGCCCCGCACGATGCCGATGTCGATCGTTCCCTCGTGGATTCTGTCCACCTGCTCGGTGCTGGTGAGCGGCACGAGATCGATATCGAGGTCGGGTGCCTGCTCGCGGGCGCTCCGGACGGCGTGGGGCAGGATCGAGTAACTGGCCGAACTCGGGAAGCCGACCCGCAGGCGCCCTGCCCGACCGGCCGCGACCTGTTCCAGGTCCGCCGTCGCCTGGTCGACCTGCTCCAGGATGGCGACGGCGCGGTGGTAGAACTCGGCGCCCACCGTCGTCAGTTGCACCCTCCGCGTCGTCCGTTCGAACAAGGGGAAGCCGACCTCGCGCTCGATGCGCTTGATCTGGGCACTGAGCGGTGCCTGGGACATCTGCAGACGCTGAGCGGCACGCCCGAAGTGCAACTCCTCGGCGACCGCGACGACGCACCGCAGCTGACGGATCTCCATGGGTGCGACCCTATGCGATTATTTCTCGAGTCGGCATAATCAGGCCTCGATTGATATTGGACACGCGCCTTCTCGGCGGATGTACTCGTGTGGTGTGCACCCCAGGTCTCCCAGTGAACGCATGAGGACAGCCCCGAATGATGATCACAGTGCTCGTGAAGTACGTGCCTGACGCGACCGCCGACCGGCAGTTCGAACCGGACCTCACCGTCGACCGTGTGCAGGTCGACGGACTGCTCTCCGAGCTCGACGAGTACGCCGTCGAGCAGGCGCTCCGGATCAGGGAGGAGCGCGAGGACGAGGATGTCGAGGTCACCGCCCTGACCGTCGGCCCCGCCGACGCGGAGGCCGCGGTCCGCAAGGCCCTGCAGATGGGCGCCGACAAGGCCGTGCTGGTCTGTGACGACGCGATCGCCGGCTCGGACGCGGTCGCCACCTCGCTGGTGCTGGCCGAGGCCGTCAAGAAGGCGGGCGGCGGTGCCGTGCCCGACCTGGTCATGTGCGGCATGGCCTCCACCGACGGTGGAATGGGCGTCGTCCCGGCGATGCTGGCCGAGCGTCTCGGCCTGCCGCAGATCACCCTCGCCTCGGCCGTCGAGACCGAGGGCGACCAGGTCCACGTCAGGCGCGACGGCGACCTCGCGACCGAGACCATCGGCGCCACCATGCCGCTCGTGCTCTCGGTCACCGACCGGTCGGGGGAGGCTCGCTACCCGTCGTTCAAGGGGATCATGGCGGCCAAGAAGAAGCCGCTGGAGACCCTCGACCTCGCCGAACTCGGCCTGGAGGCCGGGCAGGTCGGCCTCCAGGGGGCGTGGACCGCCGTCGAGGCCGCCGACACCAGCCCGGCGCGGACCGCCGGCGAGATCGTGCAGGACGAGGACGGCTCGGGCGCCAAGGCGCTGGCCGACTTCCTCGCGTCGAAGAAGTTCGTCTGAGGCAGAGGGAGTCAAGAACGATGACTGAGATTCTGGTTCTCATCGACCACGTCGGCGGCGCCGTCAGGAAGCCCAGCTTCGAGCTGCTGACCATGGCCAGGCGGCTTGGCGAGCCCTCCGCCGTCTTCATCGGCGACGCCGATCAGGCCGCCACCGCCGCTGAGGCCGTCAAGGCGTACGGCGCCGCCAAGGTCTATGCGATCGACGACACCGAGATCAAGGGCTACCTCGTGGCCCCGAAGGCCGAGGCCCTGCAGCAGCTCGCCGCCGCCACCGGCCCGGCCGCGATCCTGCTCCCGTCGTCGGCGGAGAACAAGGAGATCGCCGGCCGCCTGGCGATCAAGCTCGGCTCCGGGCTGATCACCGACGCCATCGACCTCCAGGCGGGCCCCGTCGCCACCGAGTCGGTGTTCGCCGGAACCTACACCGTCAAGGCGAAGGTTACCCGGGGCACTCCGATCATCACCGTCAAACCGAACTCCGCCGTGCCGGAGGAGACCGCCGGCGCCGGCGTGCTGACGCCGTTCGCGGTGACCGTCTCCGACGCCGCCAAGTCCGCCCGCATCGTGGCCTCCGAGCCGCGCCAGGCCTCAGGGCGTCCCGAGCTGACCGAGGCCGCGATCGTGGTCTCCGGCGGCCGCGGTACCGGTGGCGACTTCACCTCCGTCGAGAACCTCGCCGACGCGCTGGGTGCCGCGGTCGGCGCCTCCCGGGCCGCCGTCGACTCGGGCTGGATGCCGCACACCTTCCAGGTCGGTCAGACCGGCAAGTCCGTCAGCCCGCAGCTGTACGTCGCAGGCGGCATCTCCGGTGCGATCCAGCACCGCGCGGGCATGCAGACCTCGAAGACCGTCGTCGCCGTCAACAAGGACGAGGAAGCGCCGATCTTCGAGCTCGCCGACTTCGGTGTCGTGGGCGATCTCCACACCGTCCTCCCCGCCCTCACCGCCCAGATCGACCGGCGCAAGGGCTGAGCGTGGAATGACGTCAGAGGATCCACCCTGGGTCTCTCGCCGGAGGCGTCACCATCCCGTCCACCACGTCGACGGCTGATGCGCCTGCCGACAGGACGCGATCCGCTGTGCCAACAGTGCCGCGGCCCTGGCTCCGAGTTCGCCGGAAGGCGCCGGTTCCCTACGGCGGCGCACCGGCTTCGGCCCAGGCTCGCACCGCCCCGACCTGGGACACGTCCGCACCGACGGCACCCTCGTCCCGCTGCACGCGCGCGTCAGCGGCACCGTCCTCGACCGACACACCCATGGTCATCGTGTCGCCCTGCTCGGGGCACGGTGCCAAGTTCACCATGCAGACCGGGGCGATGGGCCGCCGACCTGGCCACGGGCGGGGCCGCCAGGTACACGCCGTCGTAGCCACGAACAGGATCGCCGCCAGCACTTCGCGATCACCGTAGCGGCGTCGGCCGCCACCCTGCGGACGCACCGGCGCAGCCGGGACCGCCCGCTGGAACAACTCCCACAACCCGTCCGGCACCAGACGCCCCACCATCGCCATCACGGCCGCCAGCCTAGTGATCAAGCCAGTTGAGACGATTCCTTAATTCAGCGCTTGAGTGTCCGTAACACCCGGCCGGTCTACTGCGATGAAACTTCGTTTCCTTCCGCGGGGCCCGCTGTCCGTGGGACCCACAGATCCACTCCGCGGAGCGTGCGCATGGACACCGGAAGTACCGCCTGGATGCTCGCGAGCACGGCACTCGTCTGTCTGATGGTGCCGGGGCTGGCCCTCTTTTACGGCGGCATGGTCGCCGCGAAGAGCGTCCTTAACATGATCATGATGACATTCGGATCTGTAGCCCTCGTCGGCTGCATCTGGGTGGTCTACGGCTTCTCGGCCGCCTTCGGCAACTCGATCGGCGGCGCCGGACTGCTTGGTGACGTCACCGAGTACTTCGGTCTGAGCGGTGTGATGACGGACGACCCGAAGGCGGTCATCCCGCTCTCGGTGTTCGCCGCCTTCCAGGCCCTGTTCGCGGCCCTGACCGCCGCCCTGATCTGCGGGGCGATCTCGGATCGCATCAAGTTCGGTGCCTGGATGGCCTTCACCGGGATCTGGGTGACCCTGGTCTATCTGCCGGTCGCCCACTGGGTGTTCGCCTTCGACGGCAAGGGCGTCGTCGGCGGCTGGATCGTCAACAGACTCGGCGCCATCGACTACGCCGGCGGCACGGCCGTCCACATCAACTCCGGTGCCGCGGCACTGGCCGTGATCCTCGTTCTCGGCAAGCGCCTGGGCTGGAAGAAGGACGGAGTCGCGGAACGACCCCACAATCTGCCCCTGGTGATGCTCGGAGCGGGCCTGTTGTGGTTCGGCTGGTTCGGCTTCAACGGCGGCTCCGCCCTCACCTCCTCCAACGCCGCGTCCGTCGTCGTCCTCAACACCTTCACCGCGACCTGCTCGGCGATGCTCGGCTGGCTCCTCGTCGAGAAGCTCAGAGACGGCCACCCCACGAGCCTCGGTGCCGCGTCCGGTGCGATAGCCGGTCTGGTCGCCATCACCCCGTCCTGCGGGGCGGTGTCCCCGGTCGGCGCGCTTGCTCTCGGCGCGACCGGCGGTGCGGTCTGCGCGCTCGCCGTCGGCCTGAAGTACAAGTTCGGCTACGACGACTCCCTGGACGTGGTGGGCATCCACCTCGTCGGCGGCGTCACCGGAACCCTGCTGGTCGGCGTCCTGGCCACCTCTGACGCCCCGAACGGTGTCGACGGCGTGCTCTACGGCGGCGGCTTCTCCCTGCTGGGCAAGCAGGCCGTCGGCGCCTTCGCCGTACTGCTGTACTCCTTCACCGTCACCTGGCTGATCGCCAAGACGCTGGACAGGACGATAGGCCTGCGGGTGCGACCCGAAGTCGAGGAGGGCGGCGTCGACGTCCACCTGCACGCCGAGAGCGCCTACGACCTCCTCCATCCCGTGGCCACCGGTTCGGCGCCCGCCGTCTCCTCGTCTCCGGCGCTCTAGAGCCGGCGGCATCCGCTCGATCCTCTACTACGACGCCCACGGCGACGCGGGTCTGACGCGGGGCTGGGTCATGACGGCCGCCGGCCTCGTGGCCTCGGCGCTGTTCGGCTTCGGCGTGCTGGGCTGGTACGACCGCAAGGGACTGCACCGCGTCCCGTTGGAGACGGCGCCCGAGAAGACCGCGGCCCCGGCATAGTGAAAGCCACCCTCAACACCCCCCCCAGAACGGGGCCATTACTCGGAGTGGCCCGGTGTGCCTCGCCTCTCCGGGGACGACCGGCGCGCACACCACCCGCTCGGCGACGGCGTCTTCTCCCAGGCCGTCGCCGAGCTTCCGTGAGGGCACCACCCAGGAAACCGATCGGTTTTCATTTGCTTCGCTTTGGGTTGATCTCGCCGTATGACCACTGAAGTGAAACTCGGCCCCAGGGAGCGGCTGCTGGAGGCGGCGGCCACGCTCACCTACCGAGACGGTGTCAACATCGCGCTCGCGGCGAGTCTGGAGCGGCGCGCCTCCTCCTATGTGGCGGCACTCCTGCCCGCGGCGGACGACGACCGTTCCCCCAGGGAGCGAATCCTGCACGTCTTCGAGCAGGTGGAATCGCAGTCCGGCGAGCCCGGGTTCCACGGCTGCCCTTTCCTGGCCGCGCAGATCGAGCTCAAGGACCGGAGTCACCCCGCGAGCCAGGTCGCCCATGGGGTCAAGGAGAACCTGACCGCCTTCTTCCGTTCCGAGGCCGAGCAGGGCGGAGCGAGTGATCCCGGCCTGCTGGCACGGCAGCTCAGCCTCGTCTTCGACGGTGCCGGCGCCCGCGCGGGCATCGGAGCGGAGAAACTGCCGGGCCTCATCGCGCCCACGGTGACCACCCTGCTCGACGCGGCAGGTGTGCGCTGACGTATGGCCCCTCCCGAACGCATCCCTATCGCCCGGCGTTCGGGTGGAGCCCCATGGCCGCAAGAGTGTTGCCGAGCATGCCGCAGACGAAGAAGCTTGCGGTCTCATCGGCGTCGGCGCCGAGCGGTAGGTGCACGGTCTCCCAGATACGCATCCAGCCCGCCCGGACGACCTCACCGATCAGGTCGTCACCCTGCGCCTCGGCGGCCGCCACGGTGAGGTATCCCTGCATCTGCATCAGAAGCGTTTCGGGGCGCGTCGAGATCAGCTGCACGTAGGCGTTTGTCATGACCTGGAGGGCTCGCTCGCTGCCCTCCATCCCATCGGCCGCCCGCTCGAAAGCCAGGCCGAGTGTCTTCCATGCGCGGCGTCAAAGCGGTGATGAAGATCGCCTTCTTGTCCGGGAAGAGCCGGAAGAGATACGGCCGCGTGACGCCGACCCGCCTGGCGATCACAGCGCGGTCAGCGAGCGGAGGTAAGGCGAGAACAGGGCGCCTACGCCGTGATCGCCTCGCACGACAAGTCGCCGTCACGCCATGCGGCAGGCGGCAGTGGCTGGTGAACAGTGCCCGCGGAATCTTCAGCGATACCAGCCCAAACCGGTCGAGACCCGTGATCCGGCACGGACGGGCGCTGCCGTAGAGGGCGAATTCACCCGACCGCAGGACCGCGTCACGCCCGTCCTGCGTCACGACGACCGAGCCACGGACGGCCAGGTTGACGAGGAAGTCATCCTGTGGCGACCGGCGGATCAAAGACGGAGACCTGAACACCGTGTGCGGATCGGCGTCGACCGTGGCGACCTGCATGTCGGCGATGCCCTGAGCAGTGACCACGACCACCTGGCGCCAGTACGACAACTGTGAAGGGTCGTCGACTGTCGCGGTGGAGAATTCCAGACTCATGCGGTCACCCGCGTGCGCGCAGAGTCAACAATCCCGTGCGGCGTGAGTCACGACCCGGCCAGTCGCCTCCCCCTACGTTCGGTGCGAGCCCGGGAGCCGGCGCCCGACAACAGCAGCCGCACCCGAATCGGTTGTGGCGAAATCCCCGCCCCTCCCCGGCGTCAGTAAAGAGGAGAGATGACCACTTCAGACGAGATCACGAACCAGTACGTCGCCACAGAGGCACGGGTGGACCTCATGTGAGACAAGTACGCCCTCGAAGAGGGGCAAGCTGCTGTCGTGGGCCTCCTCTCCCCCGCCTCCTACGGGTCTACACCGCCAGTGTCCGGCCTCCCGAGCTGTGTGCGCAGGTTCGAATCCTGCCGGGGGCACTCCGGAATCAAGGTGCTGAACAGCGGAATCGCCGTTCAGCACCCTTTTGTGCATACCAGCGGAGGCCCAGTCGCCCGCTGTCCGCCGGTGGAGTCCGGGGCTGCGAGAGACTGTCCGGGTATGGCAGGGATACAGTTTCAGTACTGCCGAACAGAGCATCTTCCATCTATGACGGCGGTGCCGCACGGGTGGCCGATGACCGGGGTCATCGCACGACCCGGGCTCGACACTCGGCAGTTCTGGAGACGAGATGGCGGCTAGGAACGCGAGGGCCGGAAGCCGCATCGAGCAGCCGGAGGCGATGCGGCGGCGGTTGTCGACGGCCATCGATGACGGACTGTCGACGGCCGAGACACTGAACGTGGCGCTTCAGCAGGCGATCACCGACCTGGGTGGCCTCGGTGGCCTGGTGCACTGGTATGACCGCGCTTCCGGCCGATTGCTCCTCGTGGCGGCCGGCGGGCTTGCGCCGGAGATCGCCGGGGCATGGGCGGATCTCCGCGCGGACGACGAAGCCGAGGACAGGGGCAGGGGCCTGGCGCCCGTACGGGCCGTACGCGGCGGTGGCTTCGTGTGGGTGGCCCGGGACAGCATGGGGATCGGGGCTTCCGGCACCGCCGCTGTTCCTCTGATCGGTGCCGGAGGGCCGGTCGGGACCCTTACCGTGTTCACGGTGACGCCCGGCGAGCCGGGCCCCGCACACCGGTCGTTTCTGGTCTCCGTGGCGGCGTGGGCGGCTGGACACCTGGAAGGACATCCGGAACGGCACTCGGCACGACGCCCGCGCGCGGTCGACGCGTCCGGCGGAGAGCTGCCCCGCGTGGTGTCCATCAGGCACTGGGAATACGACCCGGCGGCCGGTTCCGTAAGGCTCGTCCAACCCGTCATCGACAGGGCCGACGAGTCACCGCAAAGCCTCGACAGCAATGACGCGAGCGCGGACCTCGGCTGGTATCTCGCGGGCGTCGAGGATCCGGCGGGCTTTGCTGCCGATGTCCGTGCGGCCTTCGACAGGGGAACGGCGTACGACAGCGAGTATCAAGCGTGCCGCGGCGACGGGGCATTCGGGCGGGTGCGAGCGCGTGGGCACATCGTCGCGGATGAGGGGGGCGGCTCCGCCCGTATGGTCGGAACGCTGTGGGGGCCGGCTCACACCCGGGCCGCGCGGGAGCCCGTAGTCGCCGCCCTTCGCGACCTGGGCGACGGATTCCTGACGGTCGACGACGACTGGCGTGTCATCTTCGTCAACAAGGCAGCCGAGCGTCTCCTCGGCGCCGGCGACGACCGGGCGTTGCTGGGCCGCACGCTCTGGGACCTCCCCGCGAGCCGCACCCCCGGCCTCGAATCCCAGTGTCGGCGCGCATCCGCCGAGCGCAAGCCGATCGGCTTCGATCTGCGTCGGCCGGGCGATCAGCACGTCCACCATGTCCGGCTGGTCCCCTTGGCGGGCGGCGGGCTGACGATCTACTTCGCCGACGTCACCGACGAGCAGCCGGGCGGAGCGGGGCGGACCGCCCGGATGAGCGAGCTGACCGCGGCACTGACCGAGGCCGTCACATCGGGCGACGTCGTCAAGGCGGTGGCGGCGCATGTCCTGCCGCCCATCGGCGCCGACGGGCTCGTGGTCCACGCGCTGACGGGTAGCCGACTGCATGTGGTCGGATCCGTCGGGTACACGGAGGACTTCCTGCGCCAGATCGACGGGATCTCGGCCACCTCCCACATGGCGATCGCCGAGACGTTCCGCACCCGTACGCCCGGTTTCATCGAATCGCCCGCCGAATACGTCCGGCGCTTCCCGCAGTTCAAGAGCTTCGTGGCCTCGTCGGTCAAGAAGGCATGGGTCTTCCTTCCGCTGATCGCCTCCGGGCACACGATCGGCTGCTGTGTCGTCTCCTTCGTCCGGCCGCGTACCTTCAGTGAGGAGGAACGCACCCTGCTGATAGCCCTGAGCGGGCTGATCGGACAGGCGCTGGAGCGGGCCCGGCTGTACGACGTGGAACACACCCGCGCCCAGCAACTCCAGCGCGGTCTGCTCCCGAGGACACTGCCCTGTCTGCCGGCCGTCCGCGCCGCCGCCCGCTACACGCCCGCGGGAAAGGGCGAGGAGGTGGGCGGTGACTGGTACGACGTGATCCCGCTGTCCGGCGACCGGGTCGCCATCGTGATCGGCGACGTCATGGGGCACGGCATCGCCGAGGCCGCCATCATGGGGCAGCTTCGCACCGCGGTCCGCACTCTCGCCGACCTCGACCTGGCCCCCGACGAACTGCTCAGCCACCTCAACGAACTCGTCTGCGACCTCGGCGACGACAAGTACGCCACCTGCTCGTACGCCGTTTTCGACCCCGTCACCCGTGTCTGCTCGCTCTCGCTGGCCGGTCATCTCCCGCCTGCCATCGTCCGTCCCGACGGGACGGTCGTATACGCGGAGTTGGCCGGTGACCCGCCGTTGGGCGTCGCCGAGCCTCCCTTCGAGACGCACGAACTCCACCTGCCGGAGGAGAGCCTTCTCGTGTTCTGCACGGACGGCCTCATCGAATCCGCCACCCGGGACATCGACCAGGGACTGGCTCAGCTCCGGCAGACGCTGGCCGCGGCCGTGGCCCGGACCGCGTACTTCCCGACCGGCGCCACCGGGCACGGTGACACCAGGCGTCTCGACGACCTCTGCGACGACATCGTCTCGGCTCTGCTGCCCGACCGTGAGCAGACGAACGACGACGCGGTGCTCCTGGTGGCCCACACGCGGGGCACGCCGGTCGACAACGTGGCCTCGTGCCATCTTCCGGACGACCCGCGAGCAGCCGGCCAGGCCCGGGAATACATCCGGGGCCAGCTGGCCGTCTGGGGTCTGGACGATCTCGTCATGACCACCGAGCTGCTGGTGAGCGAGTTGGTCGGCAACGTGATCCGGCATGCCGCCGGGCCGATGCGTCTACGCCTGCTCCGCAGCAGCTCGCTGATCTGTGAGGTCTATGACAGCAGCCTCACGAGCCCGCGTATCCGGCGCGCCGCGTTCACCGACGAGGGCGGCCGGGGCCTGCACCTGGTGGCCGCTCTCTCCCAGCGCTGGGGCACTCGCCATCTCGACGAGGGCAAGTGCATCTGGACCGAGCAGGATCTTCCGTCCGCCCCGTGATCCGGCCGCCCGCCACGTGAGAGCCGGTGATCCGGCCACCCGTGACGCGAGCCGGGCTCACCCCTGCTCGGTGTGACCCGCCCGTATCGTCGCCACGATCTCCGAGGGCTTGACCGGCAGCCGCCGGACCCGCATCCCGTACTCCCGCAGGGCGTCGTCGATGGCCGCCGACACCGCCGCCGGGGCCACCATGCGGCCGCCCTCACCGCCGCCCTTGATGCCGTACTCGGTGAACGGCGAGGGCGTCTGGACGTGTCCGACACGGAACGCCGGGGCCTCTGCCGCGGTGGGGATCAGGTAGTCCCTGAAGGTCGGGGACCCGAACCGCCCGTCCTCGTCGTAGACCAGTTCCTCGTAGAGCGTGGTTCCGATGCCCTGCATGGCGCCGCCGGTGACGTGGCCGCCCAGGCTCCTGGGGTTCACGACCGTACCGGCGTCGTGCACGGCCACGTAGTCGAGGAAGGAGAGCGTCCCGGTGTCGGGGTCGATCTCCACGACCGCGATGTGGCAGGCATGGCCCATGATCGGGTAGAAGACGCCGAGGTCCGAGCCGTCCGGTGCCGGGAACGTCGTGTAGGGGTGGTCGTAGGTGTGGGACTCCTCCAGTCCGCTGGTCATGCCCTCGGGGAGGCTGAGCGCGAAGAAGTAGGCGGTGCCCGCCAGTTCGGCGATGGTCAGCCCCGTCTCCGGTTCGCCTCTGACCTGTACCCGCGCGTCAACGAGTTCGAGGTCCTCCGGGGGCACCGCGAGGGTGTGCGCGGCGATGCGGAGGAGTTTCTCCCTCAGCTTGCGCGACGCGCCACGGATCGCCCCGGCCACCATGGCGGTGTAGCGGCTGCCGCCCGGACCGGTGCTGGGCAGCGCGTGCGCGGAGTCGGCGTAGCGGACGTTGACGCTCTCCGGCTCGATCCCGAACTCCTCGGCGAGCACGGTGGCGCCCACTGTCTCGGGGCTGTTGCCCCACATCGACTGGCAGTGCAGCAGGAGCTGGAACTGCCCGGTCGGGTCGATCGTCACCGTCGCGCTCTCGGGGCTGGAGGTGACGGGCAGGACGGGCTTTTCCAGCAGGAACCAGAACTCGGTCGAGCTGAAGACGCTGCGCTCTTGGGTGGTGGCGAGGCCGATGCCGATCTGGCGGCCCTCTTCGGCCCGTAGCCGCTTCTGTTCGGCACGCCACCTGTCCAGGTCGATCATCGAAAGCGCTTTGTCCAGTACGGCGGGGTAGTCGCCGCTGTCATAGAGGTTGCCGCCGGGGATCTTGTACGGGAACTGGTCGGGCTGGATGAAGTTGCGGCGGCGGATCTCCTCCGGGGCGAGCCCGAGCCTGGCCGCCCCCTGATCCACCAGCCTTTCCAGAACCCAGTTGTGCACCTCGGAGCCGAAGCCGCGGTAGGCGCCCTGCTGGCACTTGTCGGTGAGCACGGCCCGGATGCGGTATCTCACGTCCCGAAATCGGTACGGGCCGACGACCTGGGAGAAGGCGTTGCCGTGGTGGCCGACGCCGAACTGCATGTAGGCGCCGTAGTCGTCGACGACGTCGATGTCGAGAGCGGTGATTGTGCCGTCGGCGCGAAAACCCATACGGGCTTCGTAGTGCCGGTCGCAACCGTGGTGGTCCGAATTCATCAGGTGGTCGAGGCGGTCCTCGATGTACGACACCGGGCGGCCCGTCCGCAGGGCCAGGAACCCGGCGAGGGTGGGCACCTTGTGCGCGGCGAGCTTGCTGCCGAAGCTGCCGCCCGCCGGGACCGGCTTCATCGTCAGCTTGTTCGACGGAATGCGCAGTGTGGCCGCGATCAGGAACACGAAGTAGCTGAAGCTGAGGGAGTTGCAGTAGATCTCCAGTACGCCGTTGAAGCCGGGCCGGGCCACCGCGCCCGTGGTCTCCATCGGCATTCCGGCGGAGCGGCCCCAGTCCAGGGTGTCCTCGACGACGAGGTCGGCCCCGGCGAACGCGGCGCCGACATCGCCGAACTCGAAGGTCCGCTCGTAGCCGATGTTGCTGCCGTGCTCCTCGTGCAGCAGGGCGGACTCGGGCCTCATGGCAGCCAAGGGATCGATGACCGGTGGGAGCTCCTCGTAGTCGACCTTCAGCAGGTCCACGCCGTCCTCGGCCAGATACCTGTTCTCCGCGACGACGGCCGCCACAGCCTCGCCGACGTGGCGGACCTTGTCCACCGCCAGGGGGTACTGCTTGATGGTGGCCGGGCCGAAGCTCATGCAGGGGTTCATGTGTGCCTTGCAGTCCTCGCCGGTGAGCACGGCGACGACCCCCGGCAGCCTCAGCGCTTCGGTGGCGTCGACGGACCTGATGCGCGCGTGCGGCAGGGGGCTGCGAAGGATCGCGGCGTGCAGCATGCCCGGGAGTCTGAGGTCGGCGATGTATCCGCCGCGGCCGACCAGCAGCCGGGGGTCCTCGACCCGCCGGCGGTCCTTGCCGATGTAGGTGTAGCCCGACTTCTCCGCGGTGTTCGCGCGCTCCGTGGTCGGGTGCTGGGTGGTGGGGTGGGTGGTCATCGGTCGCGACCTCCCTCGGTGGCGTCGGTGGCCGCCTCGCCGCTGCGGAGCCTGGCATGCGCGGCCCGCACCGCGTTCACGATGTTCTGGTAGCCGGTGCAGCGGCACAGGATTCCGGAGATCTGACGGCGTATCTCGGCATCGGTCAGCGCCTGTCCGGTCTCGATGATCTCCTTGGTGCGCAGCACCATCGCGGGCGTGCAGAAACCGCACTGCAGCCCCTGCTCCTCGGCGAAGCACTCCTGGACGGGGTGCAGCCGCGCCGGATCGGCGGAGAGGCTTTCGACGGTCTCGACCGCGTGTCCGTCCGCCTGGACGGCCAGCAGCAGGCAGGAGCGCACGGAGCGGCCGTCGAAGAGCACGGTGCAGACTCCGCACTCGCCGTGCTCACATCCGAGATGCACGCTGACCAGGTCGAGTTCGTCGCGCAGGAAGTCGGCGAGTGTGGTGCGCGTCGAAACGTCGCGGGTCACGTCCCGGTCGTTGACGCGCAGCGTCACGGTCCGGTGGGCGGCGCCGTACTTGGCGGCGGTGGAGATCGTCACTTCCCGTTCCTCCTCTCGTGGGCGCGTGCCACGGCCGCGTTGATCGCGCGCCGCACAACGACGGTGGCGAGGTGCCGCCGGTAGGCGCCCGTGGCGTGCGGGTCGTCGCCCGAGGTCACCGACGGCACGATCTCCTCGGCGGCCCTGGCGATGCTCTCCTCGGTCGGGGCCTCGCCGATCAGGGCGCTCTCCACCGCCGAGGCGCGGACCGGCGTGTCGGAGATGCCCAGCGCGCCGACGGAGACGGAGGTGAGGTGGCCGTCCTCGCTGAGGTCCACCACCGCGGCGGCGCCGGCGAGGGCGAGGTCGCCCGCGCGCCGGGCCACCTCCGCAAAGCCATGGGCCGCGGTCCTCGGCGTCACCGGGTAACGGACGGCGACGAGGACCTCCTCGGGCTCCAAGGCCGTGATCAGCCGGCCCTGGAAGAAGTCCTGGGCCTCGATGGTGCGGGTGCCCGACGGCCCCCGCACGACCAGCGTCGCGTCGAGCGCCACCGCCGTGCACGGCAGTTCGGCTGCCGGGTCGGCGTGCGCGAGGCTGCCACCGACCGTGCCTCGGTGGCGGATCTCGACATGGCCGATGTGACCGGCGGCCTCCGGCAGCAACGGGACCAGTTCACCGGCCGACGGGTCGTCCTCCAGCTCGGACTGGCGAACACCGGCACCGACCTCCAGCCACCCGTCCGCCAGGCGGTCGATCTTCTGCAGGTCACCGATCCTGTTGATGTCGATCAGCGCCTCCGGCTTGGCGAGCCGGAGGTTGAGCATGGGGAGGAGGCTCTGTCCTCCCGCGAGGACGAGAGAGTCGATGCCGTACTCCCTCTTGAGTGCGACGGCCTCATCGACGGATTCGGGATCACAGTAGGTGAATGGAGGCGGCTTCATCGCCTGTCCTTGGTTGGGGCTCCTTGGGAAGGTTCAGCTGACCGGGCCCGGAGCCGAGGTCGGCTGCGGACGGTTCCCCGAGGCGCGTCGGTGTCGCTGCCGTTCTCCTTCCAGTGCACCACACCTGACGCAAAGGCGACGAAGTACCCCGAAACGCCTCCTCGGCCTGCTCGCCCGAGGTCCCCCAGGGCTCGGAGCACGGCTTGGGGCCCGTCAGAGTAAGGCCCACCTGAACCAATTGTGTTCAGACCCGCACGCTGCGCACACCGACAGTCGTCACCGAGCGGCCTCGGACCCGGGTCGCGGTGCTCGTACTCCGGGTGGAGTCGTATCAGCCGCCGGACTGCGGTACTGCGACGGTGACGATCACGGGCGCCGGTCCGTCATCGTTGAAGAAGCGCAGAGTGTTGCCGCGGCTGCCAGGCATTCGCCGCACCGCGATGGCGATGTTGACGGCGCCTGTTCCGCCGGTGGCGGGAAAGGCGATCTTGACGGGTCTTGCCTTTGTGGCGTGCGGCATGACGTCCCCCGTCGCAGCGAGCAACACCGTTCCGGTCAGGCAGCCCGCACCGGGCGTGGATGCGGTTCAGCTGCTCATCGGACAGGCCAGGCTGCCGGTGGCGGGCCAGTGCTCGACGCGTGAGCCGGGCACGTGCAGGTGGCCGCGCTCCCAGGCCGCTGCCTCGGCCGATGTCCACACCGTGAGCGCGGGCTGGGTGCGGCGGATCTGGGAGATCAGAGTCCGAACGGGGCCCGTCCTCGCGGAGCGCGCTGACGGCAGGGGCGCAGCCTCTGCTTGGGAGACGGCCCCTCCCCGTCTACGGGGAGGGGCCGTCGGGGGCCGGATGGCTCACTCGGTGCGCAGGCCGTCCGGCCGCATCAGCCGCAGCAGAGGTGGCAGGCTGAGCACGGTCACCACCAGGACGACGGCGGCGCCGATGCCGGTCATCGACAGGACGCCCTGCCAGTCCACGCCCACCGGCTTGTCCGTCATCTTCAGCAGCACCGCACCCAGTGTCAGCCCGACCGTCGTGGCCAGTGCCAGGCCGAGCCCGATCGGGATCGCCGTCTGCCACAGCACGGACAGGGTCAGTGTGCGGCGTCGGGTGCCGAAGGCGATCAGGGACGACAGCAGCTTGCGGCGCTCGCGCAACTGCTCCAGTTGTGACACCAGCAGACTCGCGCCGATCAGCCCCAGCACACCGGCTGCGCCGACGAAAAGCCCGGTGCGGATCTTGTCGTAGGCCTCCGAGCGATTGGCGGCTACCCACATCACCGGGTCGTACTTCAGGCCGAGATGGTAGGCCGTGTTCCGCACGTGGTCGGGGGCGTCCACCAGCCCCATGTCGAGGCCGAGGTAGATCTCGCCGGAGACGCCCCGCGGGGTGCCCGCGGGCAGCGCGCCCGGCGTCAGCAGGAAGCGCCGCGCTTGTTCCCGCGCGGGTCTTTGATCGAGTGCGCCTGCTTCATGTGGCTCGGCACGGTCCAGGGCGTCGGCTTGTGATAATCATCGGAGCCGTCGGCGGGGTCGAACCACAGCGTGCTGCCAGGCTTGGACATGCCAGGCGTCATCATATCCGTGTCGTTGCCACCTTGGACGAGGAAGGTGTCACCGTCCTTGCAGGAGGAGAGGGAAGCCACCTCGCGCAGGGACGCGCAGTCGGCGATGGTGATCGGAGCGGTGTTTTCGGCGCTCTGTCGCTGGTCGTCGACGAAGCCCTCGTCATAGGCGTAGACCTTCTCGACGCCCTTGGTGGCTTTGAAGTCGGCCGCCGCCCGGGCGAGCGGGAGTCCGTCCGGTACGGACACCTGCATCTGGGCCCGTGTGAGGTCGTTGGAGGTGTGCTTGGTGTATTGGCCCTCCAGTCCGGAGAACAGCATCTGCAGCGCGATGGCTCCGGCCACTGCGACGGCGATGCCGTTGACCATGCGGGCGGCCGTGCCGCTGCTCAACTGAAGGCGCCGGATGGCCAGTTGCCAGGAGACCGAGCCGGAGTCGAGCCGGCTCACGACCCTTTCCACGACCCACGGCAGTAGCGCGGTTACCGCGACGAGCAGCAACAGGACGCCACCGGTGACCTGGTACTGGTTGAACTCACCGCTGTCGCGGCCGTTGCCGACCATCGGATAGAGCAATCCGAGCCCGCCCAGCGGCAGCAGCAGCCGCCACCACAGTCGGCGCCGCGGGGGCTTCGCGGTGCGCACTACGCCGAGCGGCTCGATCACCACGCCCCGCAGTGCGAGCAGGGTGACCAGCACGGCGGCCACCGGGACGGCGACAGCGACCAGCAGGGCGAGCAGGGGGGAGGGGACCAGATAGCTCGGGAACACGCTCACGTTGAACAGGTCCACGGAGCCCGCGAGCCCTCGACCGATCAGGAAGAAGACCGTGCCGAGGACGAGACCCGCCACGGAGCCGGCGAGAGCTTCCCCCGCGGCGATCCGCCGGGTCATCCGGCTGTCAGAACCCACCAGTCGCAGGGCCGCGAGCCTGCGGTCCCGGCGCTCGCCGCCGAACCGCACGGACGCGGCGATGAAGACACCGACTGGCATCAGCAGAATCAGGAACACGACGAGGCTGAGCAGGACCAGGACGGGGTCCGTCTTCTGCGGGGTCGGGCGGGCGTCGCCGAACCGGTTGATGCGGCCGACTGTGGTGCTCTGCTTGGCCACGAGGTCGTCGGCGCCGCGGTAGAAGCTGAGTTCCTGGGAACCGATCAGTGCGGACTCGGCGATGGTGCCGACGATCCGTTCCGGCAGCCGCTCCCGCAGCAACTTCCCGTCGCCGGACTCCAGCAGCCGTTTCAGCGCAGGGGAGACCACCATCTCGCCCTTCGCGGGGAACTTCGAGACCCCCGGCGGCAGTGGCGCCTTGGGGCCCTCGGGCTGCAGCGCCCGCCCTCGCACGTCCTTGCCGCGAAAGGTCGTCCCGACCATGCCGACCACCAGCGTGTCGTCGGCCTTCGGCGGCATCGGCCGCTCGGGCCTGAGGTCGGTGCGCGCCACCTCCCGGTCGTGCCGGACAGCCATAGCGTTCGGGATCGCGGTAGCGAACAGCAGCAATGCCACACCGAGCCCCACGCCGACCGCGGTGAGCAGCATCCGCACTCGCCCCTCGCGCCCACCGGCGAAGGCGAACCTGACCCCCATGGCGAGGTCCCTCCACCACTGCCTCAGGTTCATACGACGTGCTCCATGTCCCGCGACTTGCCATCCCGTACGACGATCTCACGGTCGGAGTAGGAGGCGACCCGTGCCTCATGCGTGACCAGCACGACAGCGGCGTTGGTGGACCGGGCCGCTTCCGTGAGCAGTTCCATCACGCGTTCGCCGTTGAGGGAGTCGAGGGCACCGGTCGGCTCGTCGGCGAACAGCAACCGCGGGCTGGTGACCAGAGACCGGGCCACGGCGACCCGTTGTCCCTGTCCGCCGGACACCTCGCCGGGCCGCTTCCTGCCGAGATCGTCGACCTCCAGGCGCTCCATCCAGCCCAGGGCGGTGCGCTCGGCCTGCTTGCGCGGGGTGCCGTTCAGCCGCAGCGGCAGGGCGACGTTCTCCACGCAGGTCAGTTCCGGCACGAGCTGTCCGAACTGGAACACGAACCCGAACTCCGAGCGCCGCAGCTGACTGCGCTGGGCGTCGCTCATCCTCGCGAGGTCGCGATCGTCGTAGATGATCGAACCCGAGTCGGGCGTCACGATCCCGGCGAGGCAGTGCAGCAGGGTCGACTTGCCGGACCCGGACGGGCCCATCACGGCGACGACCTCGCCCGGGTGGATGGAGAACTCGGCGCCGTCCAGCGCCATGGTCGGCCCGTACGCCTTGCGCAGGTTCTCGGCGGCGAGGAGGGATCCCCCTGGGGCGTTCACGCGATCACCGCGTCCATCAGTTTGTCGAGGCGGGCGGCGGTGAGCTCCAGCCAGCGCAGGTCGGCCTCGAGGTGGAACAGGGCGTGGTCACAGACCAGTTGGTCGGCGAAGTCGCCGCCCCGCTTGCGGTCGGTGAGAATGCGCATGCTGCGCAGATGCTCGGACCGCTGCGTGTCGAGGATCTCGGCCGCGTCCCGGTGGGTCAGCAGCGCCAGGACGACCTTGGTGTACAGCGTCGACTGCAGATACGGCTCGGGCGGTTCGGGTGTCGCCAGCCACCGCTCGACGTCGGTGATGCCGGCGTCGGTGATGGCGTACCGCTTGCGCTCGGGGCCGCCGCCCGTCTCGACGCCGTCGACCTCGACGAGCCCGTTCTTCAGCAGGCGCGACATCGTCGAGTAGACCTGGCCGTAGTGCAGCGGCCGGTCGTGACCGAACTTCTCGTCGAAGGCCCGCTTCAGGTCGTAACCGTGGCGGGGCCCGGACTCCAGGAGTCCCAGGAGGGTGTGGCCGATGGACATGAGGATGACTCTACATGCGGTGTATACATGTCGTGTATACGTGGAGTGTGTAGTTGGTGGCGGGAGGTGCGACCGTGCAGGTGGGAGCCGCTGTCACCTTTTTGTAACGGCTGCGGCGGCTCCCTGCCGCCCATGACGTTGACGGTCGGGCACGGCGTGGGTGGCCGGCGGGATAGCGGGGGCATGATGCAGCCCAGGCCCGCCCGATGACGATCTGCGGTAGGAGGACGCGGCGAGGACCACCATGGCGCTTCTTCCTCCTCCTCGCGATCCTCCTCCTCGCGCTGCGCGAGGAATTGGAGGTGCCGGTGCCCGAACACCGGAGACCGATGCGGCCGTAGAGGCCGGGGTCGCCTGCCCGCTGCTCAACCACCCGGCAGGAACTCACAGCCCTCGAGCCGGTCCGCAAGCGGACCTTCTCGTGGGCAGTGTGCTCGTTCCCCGCATGTCGGCGCGGGGAACGGATGCGGGTCAGGGGGTAGCGGCGGCGTCCCACAGGTCGCATTTGTGCGCCGTGTCGAGATCCGACGTGGCGGCATTGCCGCCCTGTGCGGCGATACGCAGCCGAAGCACTTCACCAGGCACCGGGGCCTGGTCCACCATGGCGGGTTGGCCGGAGACGCTCGGGACGGAGCCGTGGATGAAGGAGCCCCAGTACGCGGTCATCTGATCGGCCAGGGTGCGCTGTTCGGCGTTGAACGAGGCGCTGATGCCGTACGGCTTGAACAGGTAGTTCAGTTCGGCCGCGTGCGTCGCGCCGAAGTCGTAGTCGGCGTTCTGCGGCAGGGAGGCGAACAGCGGGGAGGTGCGGTCGGCGAACTCGTACGAGTAGACCTTCCCGCGCTCGGCCAGGCGCGCGCTGGTGCGCAGGGCGGGGCAGGCGAAGAACTGGTCGCCGAAGGCCGCGGCATAGGCGTAGTCGGGGCGCTCGTAGGAGCTGAGTGGATAGCGTTCCAAGGCTTTGACGCCGGTGGTGTCGCCGAAGGCGGAGGTCAGGGCCTTGGGATAGGCGTCGGCGGTCAGGGGGCTTCCCCAGCGGTCGAAGCTGTCGTAGGCGAAGACCAGGCCCTCGTTGCTGTTGGCGCCGTTGAGGACGGGGACGTGGGAGGCGCGGCCGGAGGTGAAGGCGTCGGAGGGCTGGAGGGGCAGTGCACGGCCGCCGACGGTGTAGTTCCAGGTGCCGACGCTGGTGCCGTTCTGTGCGTCGAGGATGGTCTGGGCGGGCTTGGCGCGCAGGCAGTCGGCTGCGGTGGCGCTGTCGGTGCATCCCAGCTTCTTGGCGAAGGCGAGTCCGGCTGCCTCGGCCTGCGTGCGGGTGCTGCCCGCGCAATCGAAGTAGGTACCGCTTTCGATGATGGCCGCGCGGTAGAGGCCCTTGCTGGTCGGGGAGGCGAGGTTGGCGCAGACCGCGCTGCCGCCGGCCGACTCACCGGCCAGCGTGACCTGCCGGGAATCGCCGCCGAAGGCTCCGATGTTCGAGCGCACCCAGCGCAGCGCCTGCTGCTGGTCGAGCAGCGCGAAGTTGCCGGTGGTTCCGGGAAGCGTCAGGAAACCGAGGGCGCCGAGCCGGTAGTCGACGGTGACGACGATGCTGTTCGTGCGGCGGGCGAAGGCGTCGGGGACGATGTCGCGGGCGTCTCCGCCGACGTTGCCGCCGCCATGTATCCAGACAAGGACGGGCAGCCCAGAGGAACGGACGGCTGTAGGTGGCGTGTACACGTTGACGTCGAGGCAGTCCTCGGTGGTGTGCTGGGTGTCGTAGCCGGGCGCCCAGTAGGTGTTCTGCGCGCAGTAGTCGCCGTACCGCGTGGCGTCCCGGACGCCCTGCCAGTTCGCCGGGCGGCGGGGGGCCTGCCAGCGCAGGCGGCCGGTGGGCGGGGCGGCATAGGGGATGCCCAGGAACTGCCGCCCCTCGATGGTGCTCCTCCCCCGCACCATTCCCTGGTCGGTGCGGACGAGGGAAGAGCGGTCGGAACGGGCCGGCGATCCGGCGTGGCCGGGTGAGCTGGCCAGGGCGGGGGCGCAGGTGAGGGCCACGGCGGCGGCGGTGAGCGGGACCAGGCTCCGGAGCAGTCGGGGCCGGGGTCTCGGGGGCAGGGGCATAGGGTCTCCCAGTGCATTGGTGGCCCGGCGGGGACAGTCCGGGCACCACGACAGTAGGGGCAAAGTGGCATAGGTGACTAGTGTCATAGATAAAGGGGATGTAACCAGGGTGAAGCTCGAGCACGTACTCCTTGGAATGGTGGCCATGCGACCCTGCACGGGCTACGACCTGAAGCGCTGGCTGGAAAGCGAGATGGGGCGGATGCTCCGCATGCGCACGCAGCAGAGCCAGGTGTACCGGACGCTGAACCGCATGTGCGCCGACGGCTGGGTCCGCTACACCGTGCAGCACAACGAAGGCCGCCCGGACGCCAAGGTGTACGTGGCCACCGAAGCCGGCGAGCGTGAACTGCACGAGCGCCTGGCCGTTCCCTACACACCGTCACCCGACTTCGGCGACCCGGAGTTCCTGATCCGCTACACCTTCGCGATCTTCCTCGACCATGACGAACATGTCCGCCTCGTACAGACCGAACTCGACGCGCGCAGCGCCCAGCAAGACAGGTTCCGGGCCCGGGAGATCCGCGAGGAGCCCTGGCTGCCCGGCATCGACCAGTCCCGGATGGCCCGAATCCTGGATCATGTCCACGACTACAAGGACCACGCCCTGGACTCCCACGTGCGCTGGCTGAAACAGACACTGACCGAGCTCACGGAGAAATCCGGGTGACTTGGCCCGTGACTGCTGGAGATCAAGATCAAGGCGACTTCAACATCGGGTCGAAGAATAGGTCTGGTCAAGATCAAGAATCCCCATCAGCGCAGGAGGCAGGGGGGGGTTCCGTCGGGATGGTGCTGGACCCAGGACAAGCCGCCGATGTCGAGGCGTTGGGCGGTGCGGGTGACGGCCACGTAGGCGAGGCGGGCCTCGGCGTCGTCGAAGGGGCCGGGCAGAGCACGGCCCGTGTCGTCTTGTGCCGGGCTGTCCTGGGGCGGGCCGTGGAGACGGTCACGTCGGCGTGCTGCTCAGGGGTGAGGCGGGCCACGGCAGCGAGGATGGCGTCGGTGCCGTGGGTGTCGACGAGATGGCCGAACGGCTGCAGGTCGCGGCCGGCCGGGCCGTGGGCGGCGTAGTCCTGCAGTTCGCCGCAGGAGGGGAACAGGACCAGTTCGGGTGGGTGGTGCGGCGCCCTTCCTTCAGGTCCCGGGCGGCCAGGGCCAGAGCGCGCAGGCCATCTCCTCCCCCGACCAGCCCGACGCGGCGTCCGCAGGCCATCAGGTTCATGGCCTGGGCCATGGCGCCGACGTTGGTGCGGCACAGCACCGCATCGGGCTGGGTGACGGGGCCGAGTTCGGTGGGTACCGCGGGGGTGCCGGTCAGGCGGATCGGGGCGTCGGCGATGGCCGGCCACCGGTCAGCCGGACAGGCCTGCGTATCCGCGTCAGGAGTGGCGGTCGGCTTCGCCTGTCGCGTTCTGGACGGTGAGGAGTCGTACCCGTGAACCGTCACCGACGGCGCGCCAGCGGTGGGGAGTTCCTCCGGAGTAGCAGATGCTGTCGCCCGGACCGAGCACGTGGAGAAGGGGCCCGTCCGCTGTGTGCAGGTCGATTTCGATCTCACCGGCAACGACGTAGACGAACTCGTCGCCGGGGTGGTCGTAGTACTCCTTGAACTGCTCCCGGGTCCCGGTGTACTCCACGGGGTGGAAGGAGTAGCCAGGGGCGCCGAGCATGCGCGCCATGCCGCCGGGGTTGTCCACGGGCAGGCCCTCGCCGGAGCGCACCAGGTGGGCCGAGTCGGCCGAGGCGTCGGGTTGCGGCACCACCGCTGCGGCCATGAGTGCCTGCTGTGTGGTGCCGAGGGCGCGGGCGATGCGGTGCAGGGACGGCATGCTCGGCCGGGTCAGTCCCCGCTCCAGCTGGCTGAGGAACGGGTGGGAGAGCGCGGCGCGCTCGGCGAGTTGGACAAGTGTCAGCCCCCGCTCCTTGCGCAACTGGCGGATCGCGCTGCCGAGTTCGGCGCGCAACGGCGCGTCCGCGTCCCCGGCGGCGGGCGATGTGCTGTGGGCGGGTTGGGCCGGCATGGCAGGAATCCTAAACGGTCGAGGTCGGCGGGCCACCGGGGCCCCGGCAGCCTGGGGAGAGGTTTTACGCCGGTGAAACACCAGGGCCCTACGCTCAATGTTGATGGCACGAACATTCTAAGTGCCGTCGAGTCCATCGCGTCGCACGCGGCGTACGTGCTTTCCCGTCCCGTCCAGCCCATAGGGAGCTCTCATGGCCGCGGCCACCTCCGACCGTCCCGTCGACTCCCCGCCGGACTCCGGCTTCCTCGACGCCATGGCCGCCCTCGCCGGGGGCGTCTGTGTCGTCACCGCCCTGACAGCCGACGGGCGCCCGGTCGGCTTCACCAGCACCGCCGTGATGAGCGTCAGCCGCGAACCCCAGTTGGTGGCCATCGGAGTGGGCCGCGGCGGCCGTACGCTGACCTCGCTGCTCGATGGCCGCAGGTTCGCGCTGAACATCCTGCACGCCGGCGGCGAGCACGTCTCCCGGCGCTTCGCCGACCGCTCCGCGGACCGGTTCGCGGAGCTGGAGTGGTCGGCCGAGGAGCGCGGCGGACTACCCCTCCTGCTCGCGCACAGTTCGTACGCGGTCCTCTGCCGCGTCGAGCGCGACCTCCCGGCCGGGGACCACCAGCTGATCGTCGCGGCCGTCGAGCACGTCGTGCCCGGCACCGGCGGACCGACGGCCCTCGTGCACCACGACCGCCGCTATCACGCGCTCGGTGCGGCGTGAGCGGGTCCGACTGGTTCCAGGTCGCCGAGACCGGCCCGGCCGCGTTCGTGATCGCCGAGCCCGGCCATGTCAACAGCTACCTCGTGCTCGGCGATGAACTGGCCCTGCTCTACGACACCGGCATGGGGGTCGGCGACATCGGCGAGCGGGTACGACGGCTGACCCGGCTGCCGCTGCTCGTCGTCAACTCCCACCACCACTTCGACCACCGCGGCGGCAACGCCTCCGTGGCCGGCTACGCCGAGGACATCGCCGTACACGCCACCGGCGCCGCACTGCACATGGATCCGGCTCCGCGCGAGTGGCTGGAGGCGTACGCGCACATCGCGCACGGCCTGCGGAAGCGGTACGAGGAGTTCCGTGTCCTGGACACAGGCGGGTTCTTCCTCACCGACTCCCGCGTCGAGGTGCGGCCGGTGCCCGACCTGGCCGACTGGCGGATCGAGGCCGTACGCCCCACCCGGCTGCTGCGCGAAGGAGACGTCCTCGACCTGGGCGGTCGGCGCCTCGAGGTGCTCCACACCCCCGGGCACTCTCCGGACGGCGTCTGCCTGTGGGAGCCGGAGACCGGGCTGCTGCTGGCCGGGGACACGCTGATCAGTGGTACCTTCTTCGCCCATGTGCCGGGCGCCGACGTGACCGCCTTCGCCGACTCGACGCGCCGCCTGGCCGAGCTGCCCGTCGCCACTGCGCTGCTCGGCCACAACCTGCGGCACCGGGAGTCGGCGGACTTCGTGGGCCGGGTCGCCGATGCCTTCGCGGCCGTACGGGACGGACGCACCCGTCCGTTCGCTTCCACCGACATGTTCGGCGTCCCCGTACGTCGCCATGACTTCGACGGTTTCGCGGTGCTCACCGCGCCGCACGGGACGGAGCACTGAACATGTCACCACTGCTGCTGCGCGGCGCGCGCCTGCCCGACGAGGGCGTCCGCGACGTCCTTGTCAGCACGGACAGCGGCCTTGTCACGCGGGTCGCCCCGCCCGGTCTGCTTCCTTCCTCCGGCCCCGACGAACTCGACCTGACCGGATACCTGCTCCTGCCCGCCCCGGCGGAACCGCACGCCCATCTGGACAAGGCTTTGACCTGGGACCTGGCGGGCGCACTGCCGGGGGACCTGCTCTCCGCCGTCGCTGCCTGGCGTGCGTACGCCGCGCGGGTCACCGAGGAGGATGTGTTCCAGCGCGCCAGGCGGGCGGTCGACAAGCTGTGTGCGAACGGCGTGACGGCGGTCAGGACCCACGTGGATCTCCTGAGGGACGACGACGGCGGCGGCGGCTACGGCGGCGGTGATCCGCTGCGCGGCCTGCGCGCCCTTCTCCGCCTGCGCAGACAGCTCCGCGGGCGGATACGGCTCCAGATCGCCGTCCTGCACGTCGACGCCCCGGACGAGCTGCTGCACGAGGCGCTCGACCTCGGCGCGGACCTGCTGGGCGACTGCCCCCACCTGTCCGCGGACCCGGCCGCGTCCGTGGAGCGCACCCTGCGTATCGCCGCCGAGCACCAGGTCGGGGTGGACCTGCACGCCGACGAGACCCTCGACCCGGGGGCGGGGGATCTGCGCCTGCTCGCCCGTGTGGTGCTGGAGCGCGGCTTCGTTTCCGGCGTCACCGCGAGTCACTGCGTCAGCCTGGGCGTGGTGGAGCCGGCCGAAGCGGCTCGCACGGCCAAGGAAGTCGCGGCCGCGGGTATCGGCGTGGTCACCCTCC
The DNA here is from genome assembly GCF_055581185.1 of Streptomyces sp. NPDC031474. Lineage (NCBI taxonomy): Bacteria > Bacillati > Actinomycetota > Actinomycetes > Kitasatosporales > Streptomycetaceae > Streptomyces > Streptomyces sp. NPDC031474. The sequence goes on along the minus strand of NZ_JBVIJX010000026.1, from coordinate 21,281 downwards.
CGCTGACGAACCTCTACCTCCAGGGCCGCGACCGACCGTCGTCCACCCCGCGTGGCCTCACCGCCGTACGCGCCCTGCTGGACGCGGGCGTGACGGTCGCGGCCGGCGGTGACAACATCCAGGACCCCTTCAACCCCGTGGGCCGGGCGGATCCGCTCGAGACGGCGTCCCTACTGGTCACGGCCGGCCATCTCACCCCGGACGAGGCGCTGTACGCGGTCACCGGGGGAGCTCGGGCGGTCCTCGGGCTGCCCGCGGCGGGACCGCACGAGGGCGCTGTCGCCGATCTGCTGGCTGTGCGCGCGCAGACCGTCTCGGAGGTTCTCGGCGCGTCCTGTCCCGAGCGGCTGGTCTTCGCCGGCGGGCGGCTGGTCAGCCGTACGTCGGTGGTCCGCGAAATCTTCTGAAGATCCTCCGAGTCTGCCGCCCGGCAGCTCTCGGCGAACGGATACGGCCACGACATTGGCCGGAAACAACCAATGTTCATACTATCAACATTCCTGACTGTGGCACTGAAGGGAGCTGACGTGCCGACCACCGCCGAAGCGACACTCGAAGCGACGCTGCGATTCGAGGGAGTCGACAAGCACTTCGACAACGGGACCACCGCCCTCACCGGAGTCGAACTCTCCATCGCCCCGGGCGAGTTCGTCGCCGTCGTCGGCCCATCGGGCTGCGGCAAGTCCACCCTGCTCCGCCTCGCCTCAGGCCTGGACACCGCAACCGGCGGTACCGTCCACGCCCCCACCGACTCGGTCGGCTACGTCTTCCAGGACCCGACCCTGCTGCCCTGGCGCACCGTCCTCGCCAACGTGGAACTCCCCGCCGAACTCACCGGGACCCCGAAGGCCGAACGGCGGGATCGGGCGCTGGACGCCCTGCGCCTGGTGGGCCTGGAGGGCTTCGAGAAGCAGTTGCCGGGGCAGCTGTCCGGCGGCATGCGGATGCGCGTGTCCCTGGCCCGCGCTCTCATGACCCGGCCGTCGCTGTTCCTGTTCGACGAACCGTTCGGCGCCCTCGACGAGATGACGCGCCTGCGCATGCAGGAGGAACTCCAGCGCATCTACGCCGAGACCGGCTTCGCCGCCCTGTTCATCACCCACTCGGTGACCGAGGCCGTCTTCCTGGCCGGCCGGGTCGTCGTGATGTCGGCCCGCCCCGGCCGGATCACCGCCTCCTTCGAGGTGCCCTTCGCCCATCCCCGTCCGGCCGAGCTGCGCTACGACCCCGATTTCGGCCGTATCGCCGGCGAGGTCTCGGCGGCGCTTCGAGGAGGCCTCCAGTGAGTGCCCACGTCACCGTCACCGCTCAGTCCCAGGACGTCCTGCCGGCAACGGACTCCACACAGGCCACTCCTCCGGTCCCCGTACGCCGACGCCGGGCCCGGACCGTCGCGGTGCTCACGCCGCTCGGGTCGCTCGGCGCGGCCGTCGGTATCTGGTACGCCGTCAGCTATCTGCTGCTCAGCCCTGCCCGGCGCTTCCTCGTCCCGCCCCCGCAGCAGGTCCTCACCGTGTCGTTCCTCGACTGGACCCATCTGCAGCCGATGCTCCAGGCACTGTGGCTCACCGCCCAGGTCGCGCTCGTCGGCCTGCTCATCGCCTCCGCGCTGGGTGTGACGGCGGCGGTGCTGATGAGCAGGGCGCGCTGGCTGGAACGCTCCCTGTACCCGTACGCGGTGATCCTGCAGACCGTGCCGATCCTCGCGATCGTGCCGCTGATCGGCCTCTGGTTCGGTTTCGGCTTCACCAGCCGGGTGGTCGTCTGTGTCCTGATCGCCCTCTTCCCGATGATCGCCAACACACTGTTCGGCATCCAGTCGGTGGACCGTACCCACCACGACCTGTTCACCCTCCAGCGGGCGGGCCGCTTGGCCCGGCTGCGCAAGCTCGAACTGCCTGCCGCCCTGCCCTCAATCTTCACCGGGCTGCGGACCTCCTCCGGCCTGTCCGTGATCGGCGCGATCGTCGGCGACATGTTCTTCAAGCAGGGCGAGCCCGGCATCGGCACCCTGCTCGACGTCTACCGCTCCCGGCTGCAGTCCGAGGATCTGTTCGCCGCGATCATCCTCGCCTCGTTCTTCGGTGTCGCGGTCTTCGCCGTCTTCACTCTCGTCGCGCGGCTCGCGGTCGGCTCCTGGCACGCCTCGGCCGACCGGACGTAGCCCGGCCCTTTCCCCGCCCTCCCTTCACCCCCGGTCTTCCCTTCACCTTCCCTCTGGTCCCTCAGGGAGTCAGTCATGCCTTCATCCGCCAGACGCGCCGCCATCGCGGGCGTTTCCTCCGCAATCACCCTGGTATCGATCACCGCCTGCGGCGGTGGTTCCACCGCCTCGACCGGTTCCGCGGACAAACTCCCGGCGGCCCCCGCCGCCCAGCGCCTGGCCGGCGTCTGCCCCAAGACGGTCGTCGTCCAGGTCGACTGGGAGCCCGAGGCCGAACACGGCCCCCTCTACCACCTGGTCGGCCCGGGCTACACGGTCGACACCGCGAAGAAGCGGGTCACCGGCCCGCTGGTCGTCGACGGCAAGGACACCGGCGTCGACATCCAGATCCGGGCGGGCGGCTCCGCCATCGGCTATCAGAGCGTCCCCTCGCAGATGTACGTCGACAAGAGCATCACCCTCGGCACGGTCACCACCGACGTGGCGATCACGGCGTCCGCCAAGCAGCCCGTCACGGCCGTGGCGGCGCTGATGAAGAAGAGCCCGCAGGTCCTGATGTGGGACCCCGCCACCCACCCCGACTGGAAGACGATCGCGGACATCGGCAAGTCGAACGCGAAGGTCGTCTACGTCAACGGCAGCACCTACGCCTCGATGCTGGTCGCGAAGGGCCTCATCAAGAAGAGCCAGCTGGACGGGAGTTACGACGGCGCACCCGCCCGCTTCGTTTCCAACCCGGGCATCGCCCAGCAGGGCTTCGCCACCGCCGAGCCGTACATCTACCAGCACGAGGTGTCGGCCTGGAAGAAACCGATCAAGTACCAGCTGCTCGCGGACGTGGGCTTCAACGTCTATCCGGAAGCCCTGTCGGTGCGCAGCGGCGAACTGAAGTCGCTCAGCCCCTGCCTGAAGAAGCTCGTCCCCGTCCTGCAGCAGTCGGCCGTCGACTTCGCGGCCGAGCCCTCCGCGACGGTCAAGCTCATCAGCGACCTGGTGCAGCAGTACAACACCGGGTGGGTCTACTCCGAAGGCACCGGCACTTTCGCCGCGAAGCAGATGGTCGAGCTCGGCATCCTCGGCAACGAGTCCGACGGCAGTATCGGGAGCTTCGACATGAAGCGCGTCGCTTCCGCCCTGAAGACCTTCACCCCACTCGTCGAGCAGAGCGGCGCCAAGGTCAAGCCGGACCTGACCGCCCAGGACGTGGCGACCGACGAGTTCATCGACACCTCGATCGGACTGAAGTGATGACGACCGAAAACCTGACCGCACTCACCGAACTCGTCGACGACGGACCGGCGACGACGGTGACGGAACGTCAGCCGACGCCCGGCATCGAGGACTTCTGCGCCGAGGCCGCCGAGCTCCTCGGCTCCGACGGGGTGATCCGCGATCCGTCCGCACGGGAGAAGGCCTCCTGCGACTGGGCGCACATGTCGCCCATCCTGTCCGCGAAACTCCCCGCCGGGCACGCCGAGGCCGTCCTGCGTCCCACCTCGCACGAGCAGCTCCCGGGCATCCTGGCCCTGGCCCACCGCCACCGCGTCCCCCTCACCCCGCGCGGCAAGGGCACCGGCAACTACGGCCAGGCGATCCCGCTGTACGACGGTGCCGTGGTCGACCTCACCGGCTGTGGCCGCGTCCTCGACGCCGGTGACGGCTGGATCCGCGCCGAGGCCGGGGCGAGAATGTCCGACCTGGAGGCCCACGCCCGCACACTCGGTCAGGAACTGTGGATGTTCCCGTCCACCTTCGGCACCACTGTCGGCGGCTTCCTGTCGGGCGGCAGCGGCGGTACCGGCTCGCTCGTGCACAGGACCAACAGCGACGGCTTCGTCCGGGAGCTGACGGTCGTGCCCTGCACGGCGGACGCCGAGCCCTTCGTCGTGCGGGAGTCGGACGCGCTGCCGTACATCCACGCCTACGGCACCACGGGCTTCATCGCCACCGCGACCGTACGGCTCCAGCGGGCCCGCACCTGGGCGGGGCTGTTCGCCGCCTTCGCCGACTGGGCGTCCGCCACCGCCGCCCTCTCGGCCCTCGTACGGATGGAACCGGCACCGCGCCTGGCCTCGCTGGACGAGGCCGGCCTCGTCAGGGTCTACCGACCGGACCCGGCACTGGACCCCACGGCCCTGAGCCTGCGCGCGATCGTCGAGGAGGAGGCCGTCGACCAGGCACGCGCCATCGTCGAGGCGTCCGGCGGCAGAGTCCTGGACGTCCGGCCCGCACCGGACGGACCCGCGCTGATCAGCTCGATGTCCTTCAACCACCCGACCTACCACCTGATGAAGGCCGAGGACGGCTGGTTCCACCTGGAGATCGGCGGCGACGTCCTGCTCGGCGACACCACCGAGATCAGGAAGGTCTTCCCGGACACCCTGCTCCACCTGGAGGGGATGCGCTCCGGCACGGTCGGCATGCTCATGGCCCGCTACCAGGACGAGCAGACCGTGTACGACGGCATCGCCGCCCTGGGGGCCCTGGGCGTCGGTGTGCACAGCCCGCACAACTGGCACGTCGACCGCCGCCTGGACCTGGTCCGGGAGGCGGCCCGCACCACCGACCCGCTCGGCCTGCTCAACCCCGGCAAGATCCCCGCCACATCCGAGGAGACCCCGTGACCTTCACCCGGTTCATCGACCTCCGCGGCCCGCAGATCGAGCGGTTCAGCGAGGACACCGTCGCCGTGCTGCCCGTCGGCGCGATCGAGCAGCACGGGCCCCATCTGCCCGTCGCCACCGACTACTACATGGCCGAAGCCGTCGCCGAAGGCGCCGCCCGGCTTGCCGGTGAGAACTGCGACGTCACGCTGCTCCCAGGGCTCGCCTACACCAAGTCCGACGAACACGCCTGGTCGCCGGGCACACTGTGGCTCAGCGCCCGCACCCTGCTGTCCGTCCTCGACGACCTCGGCCGCTCCCTGGCCGCCGGCCCCGTACACCGGCTCGCCTTCCTCAACGCGCACGGCGGCAACAGCGCCCTGCTCGGCGTCGCCCTGCGCGAACTGCGCACCCGGTACGGCCTGCGCACCTTCCTGCTGCACGCCTCCCTCCCCGCCGACCAGGGCGGCACGTCCCCGGCCACGGAGTACGGCATGGGCGTGCACGGCGGGCTCAAGGAAACCGCCGCCATGCTTCACCTCCACCCGGACCTGGTGGACATGGCCCAGGCCCGCCGCAGCGTTCCCGAGCACCTCACGTCATACGAGCACATCGGCTTCGGCAAGCCGGTCTCCTTCGGCTGGACCAGTGACGACTTCGCCACCGGCAACGGCCTCATCGGCGATCCCACGGGAGCCACACCCGAACTCGGCCGCAAACTGATCGACGCGTCGATCGCCGCGGCCGCCGCCGCGTTGCGCGAATGCGCGCGCTTCCTGCCCAACCGCCCCTTGACCTCCTGAGGGAGCCCGCCATGGCCAACCCCCCGCTGCACACCCCGCTGCGTGACATCACCGCCCACCACATCACCGCGGGCGACACCGTCAAGCTCGCCGTGCTCACCGGTCCCCGGGACGGCTCGCCGACCACGGTCGTCTTCGAGGTCTGGGAACCGGGCGGCGCCCAGCCCCTCAACTGGCACCCTGAGTCGGTCGAGACGTTCGTCGTGCTCGCCGGCCACGGCCGCGCCGCCAGCGACGAGCACGAACGAGACCTCGCCCCCGGCGACGTCCTGGTCCTGCCCGCCGGGTCGAAGCACCGCATCGTCAACACGTCCGCCACCGAACGCCTCTACACCCTCACCGTCATGTCCCCCGACGAGGGCTTCGCCGACCTCGTCGAACGCGGGCCGCTCGCCACGCTCGACGAGAAGGACCTGGCCGTACTGCGGGCGGGAACGTCGTGACCGACTCCCCGGACGCAGATCTTCTCGCCGCCTTCTGGGCGTACGAACAGGCACTGGCCGCCAACGACCTGCCCGGTCTTGACCACTGGTTCCTCGACGCACAGAGCACCCTGCGCGCCGAGGGCGACACCGTGCTGGTGGGCCACAGGGCCATCGCCGACTTCCGGCGCGGACGGGGCGGGGCTCCGGCGCGAGTCGTCGAGCGGGTGCACGTGGTCCGGCCGGCAACCGGGGTAGCGGTCGTGACCGCCGAGACCCGGCGGCAGGACGGGACGCGCGGGCTGCAGACCCAGGTGTGGCAGCACACCGACGCCGGGTGGCGGATCGCCGCCGCGCACGTGAGCGCCGTCTGCGTGCCGGCACCGGATGACCGCCCGGATCCGGCGGTGTGGCGCGTGGCAGGCCGCCACGAGGACGGTGGGCCGCTGGTGGCGTCCACCGGACAGGGCCCGCTGGCACACGTCCGCACCGCCGTGAAGGATCTGTTCGCCGTGGCGGGGCAGCGCGTCGGCGCGGGCAACCCCGCCTGGCTGGCCGAGGCCCGTCCGGAACCCGCGCACGCGGACGCCGTACGACGGCTGCTCAACGCCGGCGCCGAGCTCACCGGCCTCGCCCAGACCGACGAACTGGCCTTCAGCCTCGCCGGGACCAACGCGCACTACGGCACCCCCGTCAACCCCGCCGCGCCCGGCCGGATCACCGGCGGCTCCAGCAGCGGCCCGGCCGCCGCCGTGGCCCGTGGCTGGGCGGACCTGGGACTGGCCACCGACACCGCCGGCTCGATCCGCGTACCCGCCTCCTACTGCGGCCTGTACGGCTGGCGCCCCACCCACGGTGCCACCCCCACCGGGGGCCTGCTGGCGCTGGCACCCTCCTTCGACACCGCCGGCCTCCTGGCCCGCGACCCCGCCCTGCTGCGGACGGCGGCCGAGGTGCTGCTGCCCCCGCACGACGCCCCTGTGCCGGTCGCCGAGCTCATGGTGGACGAGGAACTGGCGTCGCACGCCGAGCCCGAGGTGCGCGCCTCCTTCGAGGCCGCCTGCCGCGCGCTCTCCCTGCGCACCGGGCTGCCCCTGGTGCGCACGGCCACCGGAGCCGCCGAGCACCTGGAGGAGTGGTTGGCCGCCTTCCGTACGGTCCAGGCCGCCGAGGCCTGGGAACGGCACGGGGCCTGGATCGCCCGTCACCCGGGCGCCCTCGCCCCGGACGTCGCGGCGCGCTTCGAGAACGGACGCCGGGTGAGCGCGGCCGAGCGGGCGGCGGGCGATCACGTCCTGGCCGACGCGCGGAGGGCACTGGACGCCGTACCGCCGCCCGGGAGCGCCCTGCTGCTGCCCGCCACGAGCGGTCCCGCCCTCCACGCCGACGCGCCGCCCGAGGAGGTGGAAGCCGTACGCGCCGCCACCCTCCGCCTGACCTGCCTCGCCTCGCTGGCCGGGCTCCCGGCGGTCGTCGCGCCGCTGCTGCGGGTGCGCTCACTGCACGTCGGACTGTGCGCGCTGGGCGCCCGGGGCACCGACCGGGCGCTACTGGACCTCACCGCCCGCTCGACCGAATCGAGGAGTGCCGCGCATGCCTGAGTCCCACGGTCTGATCGGGCCCAACCCCCGCAACGCCTGGCGGGCCGACGGCAGATCCGTCACGCTGGCCCGACCGCACCGAGACCCGCGTCCGGTCACCGTCGAGGCGCTGCCGCAGACCGTGGTCGCCGACCTCGCCGCCGCCGCGCTGATCGTCGTCGACATGCAGAACGACTTCTGCTCCCCCGACGGGTGGCTCGCCTCCATCGGCGTGGACGTGACCCCTGCCCGCGCCCCGATCCCTGTCATCGCCGGCCTGCTGCCCCCGCTGCGTGCGGTCGGCGTCCCGGTCGTCTGGCTCAACTGGGGCAACCGCCCCGACCGGGCCAACCTTCCCCCCGGCGTCCTGCACGTCTACGACCCGGACGGCACCGGCGGCGGCATCGGCGCCCCACTGCCCGGTGGCGCGGGCCGGGTGCTGGAGCACGGCAGCCCCTCTGCCGCGCTCGTCGCCGGGCTGGAGGCGGCGGAAGGAGACATCCAGGTCGCCAAGTACCGGATGAGCGGCTTCCAGGACACCGAGTTGGACAGTGTGCTGCGCAACCTGCGGGTCGACACCCTGCTGTTCGCCGGCGTCAACGCCGACCAGTGCGTCCTGGCCACCCTCATGGACGCCGCGAACCTCGGCTACGACGTCCTCATGGTGGAGGACGCGGTGGCCACCACCTCGCCCGCGTACTGCATGGCCGCCACGCTCTACAACGTCCGCCAGTGCTTCGGATTCACCCTCGCCTCCGAGGCCCTGCGAGAGGCCCTGACGTGAACCTCCTCCAACCCGGACTCGGCCCCCTGGACGGGGAGCACTACCTGCCCGCCGACCCCTCCCGTGTGCACTGGGGCCTGCTCCCCAACGCCACCGCAAAGCCGGCGCTGACCGTCTGCTCGGGCGAGACCGTCACCTTCGACACCATCAGCCACGAGGGCATCCTCGAGGACCAGGGCCGCGACCCGGCCGCCTTCTTCGGCGCGGCCGGCATCCCGGCGAACGGCCTCCTGCACGACGCCGTAGACCTAGCCGCCTCCGCACGCGAACACCTGCCTGAGATACACGGCCCGCACGTCGTCACCGGACCCGTGGCACTGCACGGCGCACGGCCCGGCGACGTTTTGGAGGTCGAAGTCCTGAACCTGTGCCGCCGCGCCCCCTACGGGGTGATCAGCAACCGGCACGGCAAGGGGGCCCTCCCCGGTGAATACCCGCAGACACCTCCGGGCGAGCCGGCCAGCATCGTGGCGACCGTGGGAGACGACGGCCGGGGCCGGCTTCCGGTCGGCGACGGCCGCCAACTCACCTTCCCCCTGCGCCCCTTCCTCGGCATCATGGGCGTCGCACCGGCCACCGAAGCCCCCGTCCACTCCGTGCCGCCGGGCCCGCACGGCGGGAACATAGACGTCCGCCACCTCGGCACCGGCACCCGGCTCTTCCTCCCCGTCCAGGTCCCCGAGGCCCTCTTCTACGTCGGCGACCCGCACTTCTCCCAGGGCGACGGCGAGGTCGCCCTCACCGCCTTCGAGGCCCCGCTGCGCGCTACCCTCCGCCTCACCGTCCACAGCGACCCGGCCACCCGCTCTCTGGCGGCCCGCCTGCGCGCCCCCTTCGCGGAGACGCCCACCGAACACATCGTGCTGGGCCTCGACCACGACCTCGACGAGGCCCTGCGCAACGCCGTACGCGACGCGCTCACTCTTCTCACGGACCGGTTCGACATCCCCGGCCCCGTCGGCCTCGCCTACCTCAGCGCGGCTGCGGACTTCCACGTATCCCAGGTGGTCGACATGGTCAAAGGCGTCCACGGCCGCATATCCAAGGCGGACCTGGCGTACTGAACGGCTGCCCGAGGGTGAACCATCCGACCGAGTCGGGGTACCGGCGGCCTAGGGCAACCCTAGTCAGGCAGCCACCGCCGACCTGCCCGGCATCAGTACCTTCGCCGTCGGCCTGCATGCCGACTTCGACGCGGTGAGCGCTGGGCTGACCACCGACTGGAGCTCGGGCCCGGTCGAAGGGGCCGTCAACCGGATCAAGATGCTCAAGCGGCAGATGTTCGGCCACGCCGGCTTCGAGTCGCTGCGCAAGCGGGTTCTGCCGGCCCATTGAGCATGCCAAGCGGCTACGCTGCTCTCGACGAAAGAAGCAGGCCAGATGGACCCTCGCGTACATCGCCTACGGCGCAAGCTTGCCGCCGCACCGTTTCAGCCACTGCGCAGCCACTCCTTCGGAGAAGAGCACCATCGCTTCCGCCTCGGCCCGCGGCTGGACGACGCTCTGGCCCAGGGCCGGGACAACCGAGCACTCGAACTCACCTCGCCACAACTCCGCAGCCATCCAAACAGACATCGGCTGGCGCCGAAAATCTGACTCTCCGTGGTCGCGCCACAGAAAGTGAGCCAGACCCCCAGCTTGGCCTCCCTGGTTTGTCGGGCGAGTCAGTACTCGTCAGCTTCGCAGATGGGTTCCTGACAGCGGATGTGGTGCAAGTCGTACTGCATGCCGCTCGCTCCTACTGCTGGAGCTCCACTACGTCGGCGACTACGCAGCTGACGTTATCGGGGCCGCCGGAGGCGTTGGCGAGGGCGATGAGTTCGCGGACGGCCTGCTCGGGCTCACTGATCTCGGAGAGCACTCGGTGGATGTCTTGGGTCGAAACGACAGTCGACAGGCCGTCGGAGCAGAGCAAATATCGGTCTTCCCCGTGGGCCTCGTGGAGGCGCACGTCGGGGGTGGTGTCCGCTCCTGGACCCAAGGCCCTCACCAGAAGCGACCGTTGGGGATGGGAGGCAGCTTCTTCCGGGCTGAGGCGTCCTTCGTCGACCATCGACTGGACCATGGTGTGGTCGTGGGTGATCTGGAACAGCTCTCCGCCGCGCAGGAGGTAGACGCGGGAGTCGCCGATGTGGACGAGGGCTAGCTGCGATCCGGTCCAGAGCATCGCGGTGAGGGTCGTGCCGGTGCCTTCGGATGCAGAGCCCGTCCCGGCAACGTCGTGCACGGCCTGCTTGGCCTGTTCGATGACGTCTTCGAGGACGTTGAGGAGGTTACCGGCGGGGATGCTGTCGGTTTCGAGGTGCTTGAGCGCGTCGATGGCGGCTGCGCTTGCAGGGGCTCCCTGACTTCCGCAGCCGTCGGCGACAGCAAGGAGCCGGGATCCCGCGTACGCGGTGTCCTGGTTGCTCTCGCGGACGAGGCCCTTATCGGAAAGAGCGGCATAACGGATTCCGAGGGACTTGGCGGTCGGGGACATGGCGGGGCCCTTTCGTGACAGGTGGTCGATGAGGAAGGTGGCCAGGTCCCGCCGTGCGGCAGTGTCAGCCTCGACCTGGGCCCAGAACGCGCGGACCTCTTGGCCCGCCGGGCCCGCATCCAGCGCGCAGACGTGCTGAATGCGGGCCAGCGGCATGCCCAAGCGCCGGAGCCAGGAGACCAGGCGGGCTTGGTCCAGTTGTTCCGGCGCGTAGAGGCGGTAGCCGGTCACCGGGTCGACGCGCGCAGGGGTCAGCAGGCCGAGATCGTCGTAAAGACGCAGCGCCTTCGGCGACAGCCGGGACGCCTTCGCGAACGCCCCGATGGTCAGCAACCCCATGCTCGCTCCTCCTCATGCCGAGCGCATCACCCGGCCCCACTGATGCTGTGGCCTCCCCCAAGGTGAAGGTCAACCAAGGGCCGTGCTGGGGCCCGCCCGATCGTCTCCCATGGACTTTGACGGCCGCCGCGTAGCCCTGTAGGCGCTCTTCCAGTTCAGCGCAGTATTCGATCAGCCTTTCGTGCTTGCGCTTGAGCTCATGGTGTTCGCTGAGACGCTTCGCGAAGGCCTGCGGAGTGGAACTTTGGGCCGCCACACGCGCATCGAACAGTTCCTTGAGGTCCAGGTGAGACGCCACCGCTTGACGCCGGCCTCGATCGCCGGAGTTGTGAGGGTCGTTGACCTTCATGTGATGGATGTCAACGAGCTTGTGCAGACGGTGTTTTCGGGTCTTTCCCCGCCGGTCATGGAGGATGTGACCGACGAGGGTGAGCGGATCGTGGTGCGGGCCCGAACGCCGCTGGACACCGCGGTCTGCCCGGTGTGCGGGGCCTCGTCGGACGGGTGCACGGCTATCACTGGCGGACGGTGTGTCGGGGTGGACTCTGAGCTGCGGGAATACGTCGCGTATAAGTCCGTGACATGGTGGGGATCGTCTGCGACGGCGGTGTCAATCATGTCCGCACGGAAGCAAGAGGCAACGAGGTGACACCACCTGCGCCGACCAGCTGGTCGGTTTCCGGGGAGAGAGGCATTGCCTCGTTCTGCAGAGCACGCAGCCGCCGCTTCACCGGCGTCGCCGTCGATCGTCCAATTGGGCCTGCGGCAGGCCGCATAGGCGGGTGAGATGGGCGGCGTCGGCCCGCCCCATGTCAGCCCCGTGTGCGCGGCCAGCACGAGAGCGGCCAGCTGTATCGCCGAGGGTGCGGCTCGGACCACGGCCAGCGGGAGTAGTCGTTCGTCAAGCTGAAGCGTCCGCACGGGCAGGGTTGACCGCCAGCTTGTGGACGTGGTTCGGAACTGACCGCTGACCAGCCCGTCAGCTCTGGTCTGTGACGCCTGCGGGCCGGGCTGTGCCCGGCCCGCAGGCGGGTTGATGATGTCGAGGCTCAGGTCAGGTTTCGGTCCAGTCAGGTCTTCGTGAGGGCCTTGATCTTGGTGTCCTGGTAGAGCTGGTCCGGGGTGCCGGCGAAATCGCGGACGGCGTCGAGGAAGGCACGGTCGCCGCGGCCAGTGAGCTTAGGGTCAATCAGGTCGAGCAGTTCCTTCCACTTCTTGCGCGGCAAGTCCTCCTGGAGCCTGAGCCGGATGTGCAAGTTGGCGAAGCCTCGAAGGGCGATCGCCGCCTGGTAGCCGTCGAATCGGCCGATGAGTTCCTTGGAGATCGGCTCCGCGTCCAGGCGACCCCGTGGCCGTTCGTCAGGAAGACATAGACCAGGTGGACGACGTAGCTGCGGACGGCTTGCGCGGGAATGTTCCCGTGGCAGCCCACGACGTCCTTGAGTCGCTGTGCGGCCGACGGAACCACCGAACGCGCGGATCGCGAAATCACGGTGGATCAGCAGGTCTCCGGGGCTCCGGTCGTGCACCAGTTCAGCAGTTGTCGGGGGCATCGTCGTCTCCTCGCATCGGGAGGGGAGCTACGCGGTGACTGCGTCCGTGGCCGCGGTGTCGTCGTCGAAGGTCATCTCCGGTGCGGATCGTCGGAAGCCCTTGGTCAGGACGGCCAGGTAGACGACGCCGATCGCCAGCCAGACGCTGCCGATCTGGAGTGCGACGTCACCGAGCTTCGTGAGCAGGTAGAGGGAAACGCCGGCGCCGATGGCCGGCATCACCAGGTACGAGAAGAGGTTGGGGGTGCGGCCGTGTCTGCGCTCTCGGACCAGGTGGGCGATCACGCAGATGTTCACCAGGGTGAAGCCGAGGAAGGCGCCGAAGTTGATGAATGAGGTGGCTGTGGTCAGGTCGAGTTTCATGGCGATGACACCGGCGGCCGCGGTCAGCAGCAGGTTCGGCACGGGCGTGCCGGTCTTCCCTGACAGGTTGCCGAAGACGGCCTTGGGCAGTGCGCCGTCGCGTCCCATGACGTACATGAGGCGGGCGGCGGAGGCTTGCAGGGCGATGCAGGAGGCGATGGATCCGGCGATGGTGACGAAGTTGATGATCTCGGCGTACGTCTCGCCGCCGACCTGGACCTTCAGGTGGTAGGCGGCCGCGTCGACGTCGGCGAACTTCGCGCCGGGGTGGACCAGTTGCATCACGAAGGACAGCACGATGAAGATCGCTCCGGCGGCGATGACGCAGCCGATGATGCCGCGGCCGATCGTCCTCGCCCCGCCCCTGGCCTCCTCGCCCAGCGTGGATACGGCGTCGAAGCCGAGGAAGGAGTAGGCGGCGATGGCGGCGGCCGCAGTGACCGCGCCGATGGACGTGCCGGAGTTCCACAGGGCGTCCGTGGCAGGAGCGGAGGAGCCGTGCTTGCCGAGGAAGACGACACACAGGGTGGCGAAGAGGACCAGCGACCCCAGAGCGATGAACATCAGGACCTTGTTGACGCGGTCCGCGAGCTTCATGCCGAAGACGTTGATGGCGGTGGTGATGCCCACCGAGACGATCAGCCAGACCCACTTGGGTATCTCGGCGAACTGGGCGTTGAAGTAGATCGCCGTGATCAGCCAGCCGACCATCGGGATGAAGAAGTAGTCGAGCAGCATCGCCCAGCCGGACAGGAAACCGATGCGGCTGTCGAGCATCTTGCGGGCGTAGGTGTAGACCGACCCCGCGCCGGGCACGGCGCGCGCCATCTTCGCGTAACTCAGCCCGGTGAGCAGCATCGCGAGGGTGGCGACGGCGAACGCGGTCGGGGCCACACCGCCGCTGGTGGCGGCGACCACGCCGAACATCGTGACGACGATGCCGGGGGAGATGTAGGCCAGGCCGAACAGGACGACGGAGAAGAGGCTCAGGTCGCCCTTCAGTCTCATGGTGTTCCCAGTGGTCTCGCTGTTCATCGTGGTGGCTCCTCGGTGGCGTGGTCGGGGTTCCAGGTGGCGGGGTCGATGCGGCCCCCGTACAGCGGGAGCTCGAGGGCTGGGTCGCCGGGGCGGAACTGGTCCCAGATCCGGTTGAGACCGGCGGTGCCGTAGCGGCGGACGTTGCTGACCTCGTCGAGGTCGATCACGTCGGTGAGGGTGGAGTCGCCGGCATCGACGGTTTCGGCGCGCACCGTGCCCTGTGGATCGATGACGAGGCTGCGGCCGGTCCCGGACGGGGCAGCGGAGTTGACGCTGGCGACGAAGACCTGGTTGGTGATGGCGTTGGCGCGGTTGAGGACGACTTCCTGCGCGCGGTCGCTCGTCGACGTGCGGACCACGTTGACGATCAGCTCCGCGCCCATCCAGGCCAGGTGGCGGGAGATCTCGGGGAACCAGGTGTCGTAGCAGATGGACAGTCCGATGCGGCCGACCCCGGCGAGGTCGACGACCTCGAACCGGTTGCCGGGTGTGGTCGTCTCGTACGGGCGCCACGGGAAGATCTTGCGGTACGCGGCGAGGCGCTCACCCTGTGGTGAATAGACCGGTGCCGTGTTGTGGACGCGGTCGCCGGTGCCTCGTTCGTAGACGCTGCCGGGTACCAGCCAGATGCCCAGATCACCCGCGAGCTCGGCGAAGGCCGCATCGCGTTTGCCGCCGAGCGGCTCGGCCCCCTCCTCCGGGGCGGCCGGGACGCCGGGCGCGTTCTCGCCGAGGTGCAGTTCGGGGTAGACGACGAGGGCGCCGGGTGCGTGCAGTTTCACGCGCCGCTGCACGTCGGTGGCAAAGCCTGCGAGGTCGTCGGCCGGGCGGCCGGGCGCCTGGGCGAGGATCAGGGGCAGGGGGCGGGCCATGCGGAACCAGCCAATCGAAAGGATTGTTGTACGAGAAGAAGTCGTCGGAGATTCGGGTGTCGATAACCGCGAATTCCGGTGGGACAAGAATGCAGCCAGTCAGCCATAGCCTCAAATACTTGGCAGGGCTGATAATCATGCCTTTGAGGCATGAAGGTGTCATGCCTCCTCCGTCTCCCGAAGGACCACCGCCATGGAACTCCGAGTGCTGCGCTACTTCCTGACCATCGTGGAGACCGGTTCCGTCACCAAGGCCGCCGAGGTGGTCCGCGTCGCCCAGCCCTCGCTGTCGCGCCAACTGCGCGGCCTGGAAGGGACCTTGGGGATGACGCTCTTCGACCGCGGCGGCAAGCGGATGGTCCTGACGGCGGCCGGCAGGCGCTTCCTTCCCCTGGCCCGCGACCTGGTCGCCCGCGCGGACACCGCCGAGGCCGCAGTCGGTGCGCTGGCTGCCGGTCGTGCCATGCGGATCACCGTGGCGGCGCCGCCCACCACCATCACCGACGTGATCGCGCCGTTCCTGGCCACCTGGGGGCCGGAGGATCCGCTCGTCACCGTGCAGGCGGAGAGTCCGGCCCATGCGTACCAGGCCCTTGCGAGGGGCGCCGATGTGGCCATCTCCTCGGCACCTCCGAGGCGCCGTTTCGCCGGACTTCCGGTGGCCCGCCTGCCGCTGTGGGCCTACGTCCGTGCCGACCATGCCTGGGCGGACCGGGACCGCGTCGCCATCAGGGAGCTTGCCGCGAAGCCCCTCATCGTCCTGACCTCGGCGCACGGCACCCGCCGCATCCTGGACCATGCCGTGCAGGATGCGGACGCCTCGTACGACATCGTGCTCGAGTGCGACACCCCGCACGTCGCACAGGCCATGGCGGCTTCGGGCCATGGTGTCGCGGTGGTCTCCGACGATCCCCGCTTCGACCTGCACCCGCTGCTGATCCTCGACAGCACGGGCGAACCACTGCAGATCCACCTGCACGCGGCGTGGGACGCCGGCCACTATGCGCTGCGCAGCATCGAGGCATTCGCGGCCGGGTTGTCACGCTTCTGTGTCGAGCGGTACGGGCCACAGGTCGCCGCCCGCCTATGAACTGCAGCGACGACTACAGACCACGGCCCTCACCAGGACGCGAGGCGTGACCGCACGCCGACCCGACGGCCGACAGGCCAAGGAGAGCTGGAGGTATGCCTGGCAGGCAGCGTGATCAGACGGGCAGGCATCGGACGGCGGCCCGGGTGCGCCCCACCATGCGGACGACATCCCGCATCAGCTGCCAACCCGAGACGACCGGCGCAGCAGCTCGCCGACCGCAACATGAACCTGTCATGACTTGGCGGCGGCGACCGAGGCGCGAGGCGCTCACGACACGGCTGATGGGCGGCACCTGGGTCACATCACCCACACGGGCAGAGGTGGCGTTGACCTGGCCTTCAGGGTTGGGTCGCGACCGTCGGCGCGTCCGGAGGCCCTGCGCCGCGCCAACGCCGCCGGAGCGCGCGCCCTGGTCGTCGTAGACGCCGACGGCACCTCACCGGCCCTCCACCGCTGTCCTTCCGGTGCCCGACGGGTGCACTCGTCTCACCGTACCGGCAGGTAACGGCTAGCTTGCGGGCGTAATCGATAACGATATCGGTGCACACCTTGCGTCACGGTTCGTCACCTCTAGCTTCTGTGCATGGCATTTCTCTCAAGTCGCCGCAGACGGGCACGTCTCGTCCTGGAGCTCGACGACGCTGCCCTCAGCCGGCTGCTGAAGTCCCTCCAGGCGACGACAAGTACGGGCACGATCGCGACGACGGACCTGTGCATGGCCCCGATATCCCGTCTCCTGGACCAGAGCCGGGCCGACTGGGACCGCCGCACCCACCAGCTCTCCGTGCTGGCGTACCGCCTGCCCGAATCGCACGGGCCCCGTGCCTGGGCCACTCGTGAGCCGCGCAACGCGAGCGCGCTCGTCCTCTCCGCATGGGCGCAGCTCGAACGCGGACGCTCCCGGGGCGTCTGGAGGACGCGGCCGGCATCGCCGACAGCTGTCTGCGCGCCGCCGAACTGGCGCCGGACGACCCCACTCCCTGGGTGGTCCTGCTGGGTCTGTCACCGCTCTGATGGCCGCCGAGCGGCGCGGCGAGGCCCGTCCGGTCTTCGAGGCGATCAACGGTACGGTCACGGCCTGGCCCTGGAGCGTCGGAGGCGACCCGGTGTCCGAGTTCGAGAAGGCGCGGATCAGGAGCGGCGCCGGCGTGTGAGTTGCGGGGACCAGGGGATCTTCCGTTGCTGGGAGACACCCTGCGCCGTTCTCCCCTGCATCGGCCGCTACCGCGGCCTGAGGTCCTACGGCCGCATTCCAGCACCTTCGAACGTCCCCGCAATCGACGTCGAGGGTGCTGGTGCACGAGCTGCGGGTGTACTTGGTGCAGCACTACGAGGCCGGCGCAGCCCCCGCCTTGGACGCCCCGGAGGCGGGAGCGTCTGTGACGGCGAGGGCCGCGCCGGCGGCTCAGCAGGTACGCGAGCGGGTGCTCAACTGGTGCTCAGCGACGCGTCGTCGATGACGAACGACGTCTGGAGCGAGTAGTCCTCCGTCCCGGAGAAGCGCAGCGTGACGGTCTGCCCGGCGTACGCCGACAGGTCGAAGGTGCGCAAGGTGAAGCCGGACGCGGCGTCGGTGTTGGACCAGGTGGCCAGCGGATGCGCGGTGCCGGAGGAACCCAGCACGGCGGCGGTCATCGTGTCGTAGGCGACGGCTTGCGTCTCCGCGGTGTCGATGTGCAGGTAGAAGGCCAGGTGAGCGCGGCTGCAGTCGGCCGGGATCGTCACCGTCTGCGCGAGCGTGTCGGTGTGCGTGGTGCCGAAGCCGTCGATCCAGGCGAACCACTTGCCGCCGTGCGGCACTTCCCGCGCATTGTCGGACACGACCTTGTCGTCCGCCGTCCACGGCGACGCCGCCCCTGTCTCGAAGCCGCCGTTGCCGAGCAGTTGGCCGGCCGTGCACGTCCCGCCGCCTCAACCGCCTCCGCCGGTGGCGGGCAGCTTGTACGTCTGCGCGGCCGCCGCCAACCAGCCGAACTCGTCGTTGTCGCTGAAGTAGTAGTACGTGGCGCCGTTGGGCAGCATCGCCGCGGTGATGCCGCCGAAGCCGGACATGAACGGCACGTACACCGGGCTGGTGAACACCGGGTTGTCCGCCGAGGTGAACTGCCGGGCCCACAGGCCGTCCTGATACTGGTAGGTCTTGCCGGTCGTGTCGGCGGTCGTGGTGATGCCGCGGTTCGCCGGGTTCTGCTGCATCGCGTCGGCGAGCATCGTCGGGTCGAGCTTCTGCGCGCCGCCGATCTTCCCGCCGTCGGCGTTCAGGAACCGGCTGACCTTGGCGATGTCGTCCTGCGTGTAGAACAGGCCGTACCCGCCGAACGGCTGCCCGGTGGCGCTGTTGTCGGTGCGCTCGGTGGTGAGCACGTCCGGGCTCAGGTGCAGCGGGACCAGCACCTGGTCGCGGATCCAACGGTAGATGTCGCTGCCGGCGCCGGCCTTGGACACCAGGTAGTTCTGCATCGCCCGGGCCAGCACGAAGGTGTCGGAGGAGTGGTAGACCCACTTCGTGCCGGGCGCGGCGGAGTGCGGGAAGCCCAGCGCGGCGGTCATCTTCGGCCCGTACGCCTCGGCGTCGAAGAACGCCATCATGCCGCTGCCGGACTCGTCGGACTCGAAGGCGCTGGAGGAGTAGTTGCCAGTGGCCATATTCGCGGTGTCCTGGAACGTGACACCGGTCCAGGCGGAGGTGTCCGCCTCGCTGACCCAGTCGCGGATCAGCTGCGACGGCACGGACGAACCGTAGACCTGCGTCAGCCGCATCAGCACGATGCCCGCGAACATCGTCTTGGCCAGCGAGTACGACGGCAGCACCATCTGGTTGCAGTACGGGTACGCGCCCTGCCGGGTTTTACACGCGCCAACGTAGTTCACCCCGCCGTAGGACACGCCGTACGTACTCAGTGCCGAGGCGGTGATGCCGCTGCCGAATGCGCTGGTGTCGATGCCGGCGTTCGGGTAGTCGGTGCTCAGCGCGCTGATAGGCTTGGTCGGGATGCGGTTGGCGACCTCGGCGGCGTACGCGTTCTTCAGGTTGGTGTCACCGGTCACGGTGTGCCGGGAGTAGGTCGCGCCGGCCTGGCCCCACATGTCGAACTGGAAGTACTCGCACGTCTCGTGTGTGATCTGGTAGCGGACCTGGGAGATCTTGCTGTCGTCGAAGAGGAAGGTCAGCAGGCCGTTGTGCACACAGTTGGCGTTGCGCTCGACCAGTGCGAAGGGCAGCGAGACGCGGGTGCGGCCGCCGTCGCCGTTCTCGTTCCAGACGCGGCCGCCCCCGACGATCAGGTTCCAGTACACGCTCCCGGTGATCTGCAGACCGCGGACGGCAGGGATGACGTGGCTGCCGTTCTGCACGAGATCGATGCTCACCGGCGGCAGGTGCTTGAGCGCGGCGGTGGCCGCGTAGTGGTAGGTGTCCTTGATGGTGCGGAAACCGCGTGCGGTGGCCACGCCGTTGAGCGTCAGGGTGCCCTCGAAGGTGTGCGTCGGGGCGGCGGCCGCCGCGGGCAGCGCGAAGGCGTCGTTGGTGACGGTGTCGGTGGCCGCGCCGCTGGTCAGGTCGGCGGCGGTCAGCACCGACCTGGTCACGGCGCCGCTGCCGGTGAGCGGATCACCGGGTACGGCGGTCGCGGCGGACGCGGGTCCCGCCGCCAGCGGTGAGAGCGGCACGAGGGCCAGGGCCAGTACGAGGACGGCCAACACGGCCCAGCGGCGCCGGGCGTACAAGAGGGACACGGTGAACTCCTCGGGAACGCGAAGGGGTGGTGCCCGCATTCTGGGGACGCGCGGTGCTGCCGTCGAAGACCAATTGGGGTTCGACGGCATGCCTCGAAGGCATCAGCGGGGGTCAGAGGACGGCCGGGCCGGCGGCCACCGGGGGTCAGAGGTCATGGGGTGCGCAACCGCCGCTGGTGGACAGCCAGCAGCCGGGCGAGAAACTCGGCGGTGTGGCGCGGGACGTCGAGCGTGGCAACACCGGCGCCGTACGCCCACCAGGCGTCATCGGCCGTGACACCCCAGCACTCCGCGTAGAGACGCAGAACACGCAGCAGCGTCGTGATGGAGGCACCGTCGCCATCCTGCAGGACGGCGGGCGTCAGGTCGTCGTCCCAGAGGACAGTGGCGTCCCGGTCGCCGCACGGGTGAGGTCGGGGGCGGAGACGCGACGTGGAGGTTGCGCGGGTTCTTAGCTTGTTCTTTATCTACCAAGATCTTCCGGGCTTGCCGATGGCCCTGAGGGTCTCGGGGCGTTTGACGGTCTTGCCGACGTCGTAGCGGGGTGCCCGGTGTTTGTCCACCAGCGGTCCGCCGCCTCGGGACTACGGAGTTTCGGGGTGGTCCAGCCGAGGGTCTGCTCCGCGAAGCGGAAGGTGTGCTCCAGGTCGAAGCGGCGGAGAAACGCCCACCAGAAACGGTCCACGTCGTCCAGAGTGACGCCGGTCTTGGAGGACCATAACCACACCGGCGGGGCATCACGGCCCTTCGACAGATGCTCGACCTTCAACCGGATCAACGTGCCCTCAACCAGGGGAAGTTCACCCTCATGGTCGAGCCATGAGGAACGGTGGGTGAGCCTTGGGTGAACCCGGTCCCATGCCTGCGTCTCGGCCTTGCCGTAGTTGGAAGTTGCGGTGACCGTGGTGATCGCGGGCTCGGTCCAGGTCTCCGGCCTGGCGAAGCGGAATTCCGGGCCGTGCTCAGGCGGCCGGCCGCCTCTCGGGTCGTAGACATGAGGCGGCTTCGGCAGTCGCACGACGCGGTCGGAGCGGACCCGGCCGACCAGCTCGACCGGCAGATCGCGCAGGACCCAGGCCAGGCGGGTGACGTCGTAGCCGGCATCGCCGACGATCACGATGCCCGGGTCCCCGGCCCGCCACTGACCCGCGGCGATGAGCCGTTCAACGACTCCCCGCAGCTGAGCGGCGGTGACCGCGGTGGCGTCGTCCACCGGTCCGAGCCGGACCGCGTCCAGGATCGCGGTCCAAGAGGTGGCGCCCGGCTCCAGGACGGCGACGAAGGAGTAGGGCCGGCCCGGGATGAACTGCGACGCCGTCTTCGCCCGGCCATAGACATGGCAGAACAGCCGCTCGGCTGAGCACGGCGTCCGAACGAAGCCATGGCGACACATCGACGGCCAGGACCAGACGCCCGCCGTCGAACCGCGGCAGCGGCAGCCCGGCCAGCACCG
>NZ_JBVIJX010000025.1:68937-126815 GCF_055581185.1 Streptomyces sp. NPDC031474 | reverse complement strand
GCGGCGTCACGCGACGGCCCACCTCGAACGGCCCGAGGACATTACGGGCGAACTGCCGAGCAAGTCAGCCACCGAACCCCGCTGACGAATCGAGGTCAATCTCGGCGATAAGCCGCAGTCGCTCTATCTGCTTTCGAGTGAAGAATTCCGCGGCTTTATCGTGGGCGGCCGCCCATCTTGGAGGGAAGCCGTGCGGGACTTCGAAGATGAGACCTTGTTCGACTTCGGCCAGGAATGGCCCCCGGGTCCGGAAATGACCTGGGGACAGGTCGAGTGAGGCGGCAGGGATTTCCTGCGCTGCCAAAAAGAGTGGATTTTGAGGTCCCACCGAAGATCGCTCCGGTGGGGCCTGACCCCAAGAGTCGCATTCACACAGCCCCGACTCCTTTCCATGTAAGACGTAAGGTGACGCCGTGGCCAATCGTCCACGCTTCGGCGCGATCCTGAGTCGTCTCATGCATGATCGCGGGCTGCATCTCGCGCGGCTGGCCTCGGTGTGCTGGCATCAGGGAGACCGTAGTCCGCTCGGTGACTTCGAGCGCGCCGCCGTCGGCTCCGCTGCTCGACGGCCTCGCCCCCGCACTCGGTTTCCACGCCGCCGACCTCTATGTGATCGCCGACGTCCCGGTCCCGGAAGCCCTCACACCACAGGTGCCCGCGCTCTCCGCCCGACGGCTCCAAGATCTCCGAGGGAGTCGAGCACCGTCACCTGTGAGTGCGGTGACGTCGAGGCATGGGAGCGGTGCACGTGGCAGTGGTCCGGGCTCCCTGTCGGGGGAGTGCGGACCACTGCTTTTTCGGGCGGGGAAGGTCAGCCGGTAACGGCCTTGAGCAGTACGTGCACGTCGTGGCCCTTGTGCCAGCCCGTGTCGATCAGCGGGCTGTGCTTGGTCTCATTGCCCCAGCTGTAGTAGCGGTACCAGCTTTCCTGCCATGAGCCGTGAACGTTGGAACCCGTCGCCGTGTATGCCTGGGCAATCTTGCCGTCGTGCTTGTTGTCCCACAGGTACAGCTGCGCCTTCGTCTGCGTATTGGAGCCGCTGTAACGGTCGCACTCGCGGTACTTGAGCCCAGTGGCGTTGTGCGACGTCTGGATGGTCCGCCAGCCGGTGCAGGCCCCTTCGGCGGAGGCCGACGGTGCGAGCGCGAGCCCGAGGCCACTGACACTCAGGATGGTTGCCAGGCCGGCCACGGTGAGCCGCGTACGTATGTTCATGATCCGGGTGTTCCCTTCAGTGTGCGTCGATGGGCCGGCGCGGGGTCAGATTGCGCCGCCCGGCTTGCACCACCGAGATTGCTGGCCATTTCAGATCCGGTCCAGCAAAGTCCGTCCCGTTGGGACACCGTGGGACGTTCAGAGCTTTGACCTGCTGGGACATCCGACAGGACGGGGCACGGCTGGGACGTCCTTCCCGGTGAAGGCTGGCCGAAAGACACGGGCATGGCCCCTTGGCCCCGGCTCACGGCGTGTGCGCAGGTGTATCCAGCGGAGAACAAGTTGGTGAAGGCCTTGGAGTTCCTTGACGCCGTACGGGGTGGACGATGTCGCGTTGGCAGGAGTTGCCGGATTCGCTGGACCAGAGGGTCCGGCAATTCGTGGTGCATTTACGCAGGTTGAAGGACCGCAGCGGGTTGAGCCTGGTCTCGCTCGCGGCCAAGACCAGATACAGCCGCTCGTCGTGGGAGCGCTATCTCAATGGCAAGGCGCTGCCGCCACGTCGGGCGGTCGAGGAGCTGGCGCGGGTCACGGGGGCGGATCCGGTCCGGCTGCTGGTTCTGCACGAAGTGGCCGAGGAAGCCTGGCAGCAGCCGACCGCGCCGTCCTCGTCGGCCGACGCGAAGAACGAAAGCGCACGGGGGGTACGGGGGGTACGGGGCGAGGCCGCTGCCGAGCGTTCCGGCGCGGCCGAGGGCTCTGCGTCGTCGGCGGAGGAGCCCAGGGCCTCGGAGGAACCGCCCGCGGTCGCGCAGCCGCCGGGCGTGCGCAGGCTCGTCGTCCTTGCCGCCGTCGTGGCCGCCGCGTTCGTGGGACTGGGCCTCGGCATGCTGATCGGCGAGCCCTGGGCCGATGACGACGGCGGGCACCACAAGGACACGACGGAGGCACTGAGCACACTCGGTCCGAGCAGCCCCGCGGCTGCCACCGGGGGGCCGGGCCGGTACGTCTTCGAGCCGGGCAAGTCCTACCCATGCAAGGTCCGCAGGACCGGCGGGGCAGGCGGGGCAGGCGGGGCAGGCGGAGGGCTGTTCGCCGGTTACAGCACGACGCGCACCGCCGTCCTTGCCGGACCGGGCTGGGACGTGGTGGAGGCCCAATGCCTGCTGCTTCACCGGAAGATGGACCCGGGCATCGTCGACGGGGTCTACGGGCAGCAGACCATCGCGGCCGTGATGCGCCTGCAGAAGAAGTTCGGGCTGCCGGCGGACGGCGTCGTGGGCCCGCACACCTGGCAGGTGCTGCGCGGATGACCACCCCCGCACCGGAGTGCGTGGCACTGGCCGAGGGGCTTCGCCAGGTGAGAGCGCGTACGGGTCTGAGCCTGGCCGCGTTGGCCGAACGCACCGTCTACAGCAAGTCGTCGTGGGAACGCTATCTCAACGGCAAAACACCACCGCCACGGCACGCTGTCGAGGAACTGTGCGCGATAGCACGGGAGCCTGCCGGGCGGCTGCTCGCGCTGTGGGAGCTGGCGGACGCCGAGTGGAGCGGCCGCGCCCGACAGACACGCCCCGCTGCTCCGACGCCCCTGCCTGTGTCCGCCCCGGTCCCGGCGGGCGCGACCGGCCCAACTGGCGTGCACGGGCGAGTTCGGCGTCGGTGGTTGTTCATTGCCGGTGCGGGCGTGGCCGCAGTGGCCATCACTGCGACGCTGACGGCACCAGCCATGCAGGACCACAGCGCCGGACAGCCGTCGATCCTGGTGTCTCCCGAGCCGAGCCCCCCGCCCGGATGCCGGGGGAAGGCGTGCGAGGGGAAGGATCCCACGCAGATGCTGTGCGGGCTCGTGCCCGGCCGGGCGGACACGCTTGGGGCGCAGCACCGCACCAGGAGTGGCGCGCGTGTAGAGATCCGGTACAGCTCGGTGTGCGCTGCCGCGTGGGGCCTGATCTGGCACTCGCGGGTCGGAGACGGGATCGAGATCTCGGCCCCCGGCCGCGGCACTCGCCCCGGGCGAGTCGTCATCAGAAACTCCGCGGACACCGTCGTCTACCGCGTCACGCCGATGATCGGCAGTCCGGACCGGACCGGACTACGGCTGTGCTTCACCCCGGCGGGCGGCACGGGCGAGGAGTGCTTCGGCTCCTGAGAGTGAGATGCAGTGCAGATGCAGTGCAGATGCAGTGCAGGAGACGCGGCTCATCGCGGTCGGCGACGGGAAGGCCCTGTCCGTTCCCGTCCCCGCCCCCGTCCCCGACCTCGTCATCGCAGCGACAGCGGCTGAACCGACCGCCACGTACCGGAACTTTCGTAACCCAACGGACACCACGCGATCTGGCACATAGCAACTCCCTCTCCTTACCCTTGCGTTGGGAACCGGCCCTGGGGGAGGTGCACGGTGCACGGACGGTTGTACGGGCGTGGGGCGCTGTTCGACGTCGAGCCCGCCGGTCTTGTACCGCGACTCGTGGGGATGCGTCCGTACGAGCTGCACGCGGAGCGGCTGGAGCATCCCGGCGGGCCGCCGCTGCTGGTGCTGGCCGGCGGGCGCGGGGTCGGCAAGAGCGCGGTGCTCGGGGAGTTGTGGGACGCGTACACCGAGCACAACCGCCGGGGTGAGGCCCGTCGGCGTACTCCGGTCGCGTTGATCGACTGTGAGGACGAGCAGTTCGCGCGGCCTCCACACGAGGAGAGCCCCGAGTCCTGGTCGCCGGTGTGGCAGGCGTTGCTGGTGGTCGCCGAGCAGTTGACCGAGCCGGTGAAAGCGGCGGGGCAGCTCACCTTTCCGCGGCTCACGGCGGGGCTGGTGGCCGTCCGCGCCAGTGACTGGAGCGGGCGGACCGACTCCGACCGCATCCGGCGCGAGCTGGTGCGGATCCTGCTGCTGAACGAGCGGGCGACGCGGTTCAGTCTGGCCGGGCGCTGGGCCGCCAAGGTCGCCTCGAAGGTGATCGCGGCGGCCAGCGGCGGGGGCCCGTTCGTCGCGGCGACCGTCGAGGCCACCCTGGAGGCGCTCTCCGAGGGGGTCACGCACCGCAAGGAGCAGCGCCCGGCGACCTGGTACCGGTCGTATCCGAACGCGGGCGGCAACGCCAAGCGCGGGCTGCTGCTGCTCGCCGGGAACTTCCGCGCCGGGGGCACCTCGCGCGAGCACGCCGAGCGGTGGCTGGTGCGGGCGCTGCTCGCCGACCTGGCCGAGGCGTACGCGGGCATTGGCTCGCGACTCACGCGGCTCGGGCGGCCGCTCGTGCTGTTGGACAACGCGCGTAGCGGGCCGGGGCCGGGGCTGCTGGACGCCGTCCTGCGGGACCGGGCCGACGGCGTCGCCGATCAGGTGGTGTGGGCGGCGACCGTGCGCGGCACCAACCATCCCGCGCTGGGGGACGCCGTCCGCCGCGAGCTTCCGGACGTCGCACGGGCCACGGACTGGGAGCCGGGCAGCTCGCCCTCCTCGCGGGCGCTGCTCGTGCCGCTGCCGCCGCTCTCCCCCGACGACACCCTGCACATGGTCGGCGCGGTCTGCGACGACGTCGAGATCCCGCCCCAACTCCCGCACGCCATCCATCGGTTGACCGGCGGCAACCCCCTCGGCATCGTCCTGCTCGCGACCGCTGCCCGCCAGCACCCGGACAAGGCCGCCTCGTTGGGGCGGCTGCTCATCGCGAAGGTCAAGCTGGAGGAGGGGCAGGCCCACGACGGCCGTCCCGCCTACGCCGAACTGCTCGGCCGGCTGGTCCCCGAGGACCGGCTCGACGAGCTGACGGTCCTCGCCGCCGCCCACGGCCACGACTCCGCCGTAGCCCTCGCGCACGCCCAGCTCCCGGACGACTTCGGCTCGTCGGGCGTACGGTCGCTGCGGGCGCGGCTCGCCGAGGAGGGGCTCGCGGCCTCGCCGGGACACTTCGTCGGCGACCCCTTCGTGCGGACGTTGCTGCTGCTGCGCCTGCACCACCGGCACTCCGACCACGCCAAGTGGCGCGAGGTGCACGAGACGCTGATCGCCCACTTCGCGACCGGCCTCGGTTTCCGGACCCCGCATCCCGGCGTCGACGCCTTCCGCCTCTACCACGAGCTCTCCCTCGGCGACACGGCCGGCGCGGTGGCGCACCTGCGCGACACCTTC
This sequence comes from Streptomyces sp. NPDC031474, assembly GCF_055581185.1. Taxonomy (NCBI): domain Bacteria; kingdom Bacillati; phylum Actinomycetota; class Actinomycetes; order Kitasatosporales; family Streptomycetaceae; genus Streptomyces; species Streptomyces sp. NPDC031474. Next base: position 121,533 of record NZ_JBVIJX010000025.1, on the reverse strand, counting down.
ACCACCCTGCGCACCCGCACCTGGCTGGACACCCTCCGCTTCCTGGCGTCCGCGCCCTACTTCCACGCGCACGACGCCGAGGGCCGCGACGACGGCCACGAGGACCGGCGGTCCGCGATCGCGCTGGGGCGCACGGACGCCGCCCAGCAGCCCCCGGAGGGCGTCAACACCTCCCTCCACCTGCGGATACGGCGGCTGCTGCACGCGATGTGGCAGGTCACCGACCCGCTGGTGCTGCCGGATCCGAAGGTGTGCGGGCGGCTGGAGTTCGAGCTGCTGCAACTGTCCGACCTGCGGCCCGCCGGGGGCGCGCTGCTCTTCGCGGCCTCCCAGGCCTGGCCCCGGGACGCCCTCGCCGGCCGCCCCCTGCGCACACCGGCCGAGGACGGCGACGGAGACGACGGAGACGGGAGCCGGAGCGGGGACGGCAACGGGCCGGACGACGGGGACGACGACCACGACGACGGGGACGGGGTGGCGTGATGGCCGACGGAGGCAGGAACGGCGACAGAGGTCCACTGGTGCGGTGGCTGCGGGAGGTCTGGGAGATCCGCCTCTACCGCTATCTGGCGCTGCTGGTCACGGCGGCCCTGGTGATCGGGGTGGTCTTCGCCGTGCGGGCGGTCACCGAGGAGAACCGCGCCTGCGGGCCCGGCGTGGCCCGTCCGGCCGACAGCGACGAGTGCGTGGGCGTGGCCACGGGACCGTACGACTTCGGGCATGCCCAGCTGCGGGACACGGTGCAGGCCATCGACCGGGAGAACGACCGGCTCAAGGCGGGCAGTTACGTCACCATCGCGCTGATGCTCCCGTACACCGCGTCCACTCCCTCCACGCTCAGCGACATCCAACACGAGGTGCAGGGCGCGTACTTGGCGCAGTGGCAGGCCAACCACACCTCCAACGGGCAGGCCCCGTCGATCCGTCTGGTCCTCGCCAATCCGGGGGCCACCAGCGCCCACTGGGAGACGATGGTCGACCAGTTGGAGCGGATGACGAAGAGCGCCGACCGGCTGCGGGCGGTCGCCGGGGTCGGCCAGAGCACCGACAACAACAAGAAGGCGGTTGCGGAACTGACCGCGCGGGGCATCCCGGTGGTCGGCGCGTCCATCACCGCCGACGATCTCGCCAACGGCCGGCGCGGCAAGGACCCGCTGCCCGGGCTGGCCCGGGTCGCCCCCACCAACACCGACGAGGCGCGCGCCCTGGCCTCGTTCGCCAAGGTCAACGCGGGTCGGGCGCTGCTGGTGTACGACAAGCCGGGCGACCCGTACACGCGGACGCTCCAGACGTCGTTCGCCGCGCTGCTCAAGGGCTCGCCCTACGAGCCGCAGCCGTTCACCCCGCCCGCCGACCGCACCCAGGAGGGGACGACGGCGAACACCTTCCGGCAGATCACCCACCTGGTGTGCGACACCTCGGCGGAGACCGACACGATCCTGTTCGCCGGCCGCCACACACAGTTGCGCCAGTTCATCAACGCGCTCGGCACCCGGGGCTGCCAGAACCGCAGGTTCACGGTGCTGACCGGCGACGAGGGCTCGTATCTGTCCGGCGACAAGAAGCTGGACCGCACGGCCCTCACCCACAACCTGTCCGTCCGCTACACCTCCCTCGCCCACCCGGACGCCTGGACGCAGTCCCCGCCGGGGCGGGGCGGCTCGGCGGCGGACGCGAAGGTCCTCACCGACCTCATCGCCCGCGCCGTCCGCGAGCCCGTCGGCCCGATCGGTCCGGTCGCCCTGGACGACGGCCAGCTGATCATCGCCTACGACGCGATCACGCTGGCCGTCCACGGCATCCGCGAGGCCACCCCCGACGGCGCTGCCGTGCCGCCCCTCGCCGACGTCGGCCTGCAGTGGCCGCAGGTCAAGGGCTCGCTGCGGGTGAACGGGGCGAGCGGCTGGATCTGTCTGGACGTGCACGGCAACCCCTACGACAAGGCCGTGCCGATCGTGGAACTCCACGCCGACGGCGGCTCGCGCTTCGTGCGCATCGCCTGGCCGGAGGGGAAGCCGCCGGCGGGGGAATGCCTGCCGCCGTCCTGAGCCCCTACGCGCCCTGGCCTCCTCCGGGTCCTCCGGGTCCTCCGAGATACTCGATCAGGCGTTCGAATCGAGTCCGCCAGGTCGGCTCGCTCTCCCCCTCGCCCTGGAACTCGTGGGTGAAGCGCAGGACCGTACCCTCGTCCCCGTCCCGCTCCAGGTGGAAGCGGATCCGGCCGCCGTCCGCCACCGTGTACTCGGCGACCCGGTCCACGTCCCACGCGGTGACCCGCCCCGCGCCCACACCGCGCAGGGCGACCGTGCCGCCGAGCCGGGGTTCGAGGACGTCGACGGCCGTCCACCAGCCGCCGAGCCCCTCCGGCGTGGACAACGCCGGCCAGACCGCCCCCATGACCCCCGGGAGCCGCACCAGGAAGTGCAGGATGTGCGTGTTCCCGTGGGTCTGACTGATGCCCTGCTCGACGGAGCCGCTCATGACACCAGCCTGACCCCCGGGAACCGGTTTCGCACGGTTACGGCCGCTGCCCGGCCTTGTCGACGACGGCACGGCGCACGGTGGCGGAGTCGTCGAACACGGTCCCCTTCTTGAACTTCCCGTAGTCCCGGGTGAAGGTCGTTCGCTGTCCGAGCATCTGGTGCGTCTTCTTGTCGAAGATCCATTCCACCCGCAACGGCAGCTTCGCGTCTTCGTAAACGACCGCCACCCCGTGCCGTCCGAGGACGTCCACGGCGTCCTCCCGCACGGTCGCCCCGGGGACGCGGGCGGCGACCCGGTAGAGCGCGGCGGCCTGGGCGGGGGGCACGATGCCGTCCGTCATCAGGTCGCCCACCGCCAAGAACACCGTCTGGTCCTTGTTGAAAACGATGGGCCGCGCGCCGTCCATCAATTGGATCAAGAGCGCAGAGTGAGCGGCCAGCCAGTCGTGCATCGCGTCCGGGTCGGTGGGCAGGGACTTGAGGTAGTCGTATCCGGCATAGACCTGCTGGGGGTAGTTCTCCGGCTCGTAGCGGTCGTAGCTCACATCGCCCGGGAAGGTCGCATCCCGGATCACGCCCTCGCTGCGGCCGTCCACGGGCACCCAGACCTCCCTGCGATGCAGGGGTTTGACGACTGTCTTCCCGTCCTTCCCGATCCTGGTGGAGGTCACCTTGGTCTCGACGTACGTGAACTGGTCGTCACGGATCTTGCCGTACCCGTTCTGGTGGCCGGCGACCAGCGCCGCGTCCTCCAGGACGGCGGCCGCCGTGGTGACGCGCGGTCCGGAGCCGGAGTCGCCGGACGACGGCAGCAAGGTGAACGTGACGGCGGCGACGGTCGCCACGGCCGCCGCCGTGAGCGCGGGGCGCAGCCACGGGTTCCGCCTGCGGACGGAAGCCTGTTCCTCGTACCGGATCTCGGTCATCAGATGCTCCTTGAGGAGTCGGTGACGGCCCGGCGGAAGGTCCTTCTCCGGCAGTTCTGGAGTCTGGTTCATCGGTTTCCCTCCCTCAGGGGGCCGACCGCGGTGCCGCGGTCACCTCTCATCTGTCCGTTGCTTTGCGGGAGTTCCATATGTTTCGCGAGTTTCGTCCGCGCCCTCGACAACCGCGACCGCACCGTCCCGACCGGCACCCGCAGCGCCTCGGCCGCCGCCGCGTAGTCCAGCCCGCCCCACACGCACAGCGCCAGCACCTCCCGCTCGGCCCGCCGCAGCTTCGCCAGCGCGGTGCGTACGAGGTCCAGCCGAGCGGCGTCGTCCACCCGCCCGGCGACCTCGTCGGCGAAGTCCCGCACCGCCTCGTCGCGCGGCAGCCGGGCGACGGCCGCCGCGTGTCTTCGGGCCGCGCGGCGGGTGTTGCGCGTGACGTTGGTGGCGATGCCCAGCAGCCACGGGCGCAGGGAGCCGCCGTCCTCGTCGAGTTTCGCGCGCAGCCGCCAGGCGTCCAGGAAGGTCAGCGAGACGACCTCCTCGGCGACCGTCCACTCCCCCGTGAGCCGGTAGGCGTGGTTGTAGACGGAGCGGGCGTAGGCGTCGAAGAGCTCACCGAAGGCGTCGTGGTCCCCCGCGCGGATGCGTTTCCTCAGCGTTCTCGTCGTGCTCGGAGTCGTATCCACGCCCTTCTACCTGTCCGCACGACGAAGGCCGGTTCCTGTGACCCAGGTCACGGGAACCGGCCTTGTCGGTACGAGAGTTACACGCCCGCGTACGAGTGCTTGCCGGAGACGAAGATGTTGACGCCGTAGTAGTTGAACAGCCAGCAGCCGAAGGCGATCATCGCCAGGTAGGCGGCCTTGCGGCCCTTCCAGCCGGCCGTGGCACGGGCGTGCAGGTAGCAGGCGTAGGCGACCCAGGTGATGAACGACCAGGTCTCCTTGGGGTCCCAGCCCCAGTAACGGCCCCACGCGTCGCCCGCCCAGATCGCGCCCGCGATGATCGTGAACGTCCACAGCGGGAAGACCGCCGCGTTGACGCGGTACGCGAACTTGTCGAGGGACGCGGAGGCGGGGAGCCGGTCGAGCACCGAGTTCGCGAAGCGGCCCGGCTTGCCGCCGGTCGCGAGCTTGTTCTCGTAGGAGTCCTTGAACAGGTACAGGATCGTGGCGACCGCGCCGACGTAGAACACCGCGCCGCAGAAGATGGCGGTGGAGACGTGGATGTACAGCCAGTACGAGTGCAGGGCCGGGACCAGCTGGTCGCTCGCCGTGTAGAGGACGGTGACCGCGAGGCCCAGGTCCAGCAGGACCGTGGTGATCAGGAACAGGCCGAGCCAGCGCACGTTCTTCTTCAGCGCCAGCAGCCCGAGGTACACGCCGACGGCCACCGTGGAAAAGGTGATGTTGAACTCGTACATGTTGCCCCACGGCGCGCGTTCCACCGAGGCCGCGCGGGCCACGACGCCGGCCAGCTCGACCAGGAAGGCGAGCACCGTGAGGGAGACGGCGATCCGGCCGTACATGTCGCCCTGCTCGTCACCGCCGTGCGCGCCCGGCCCGTCGGGCACGTCGCGCGCGCCGGCCGCGGAGCGCACCACGACCTGCGGGCGCTCCAGGACGGCCGTGCCGCCGTTGTTCTTGACGGTGACGGCCGGGCCCTTCGCCGCGGCCTGCGCCTGGGCGGTCAGCGCGGCGGCGGTGCGGCCGACCTTGCTGCGGCTGCCGAGGAGCCATTCGGCGATGTACGCGAAGAAAGCCAGCGTGTACACGGCCATCGAGGAGTAGATCAGCGTGTTGCTGATGTTCGCGAGATTCTCGTTGGAGGCGACGGCCAGATCGGTTGCGGCGGCGAGAGTCACTTCTCAGACCCTTCGGCAGGTACGACTTCGGGTTCGGGGGAATCGGTGGGAGCAGGTTCCGGGGCTCCGGGAGCCTGGTCGTACAGGGTTCCGGCGAGGTCGCCGAGTTCCTCGGGCACCTTGGCGGACTCGCTGCGGCCGAGGCCGGCCATCTCGACGACCGTGACGCCGTCGGCGTCCTTCACCGCACGCACCCACACCCGGCGGCGCTGGATGAACAGGGAGGCGGCCAGGCCGAAGATCGCGGCGAGCGCGCCGGCCAGCGCCCAGCCGCTGGCCGGCTGCTGGGTGACCTGGAAGTTCGCCCACTGCTTGGTGCCCTCGTAGGTGAGCGAGCCGGCGCCGCCCGGGAGGGTCAGGGTCTCGCCGGGCTTCAGGTTCTCCCGCAGCTGCGCGCCCTTGGCGTCCTTGAACTCCTTCATATGGGTCTTGTCGAGCTGGTACACGCTCTGCGGGATGCCCGAGTTGACGCCGAGGTCACCGTGGTACGGGACGAGGTTCAGCACCGGGTTGAGCAGCGCGGGGAAGCTGGAGGCCGTCTCCATGCCCTTGACGTACGACGGCAGGAAGGACGCCTGGAAGGCGAGCTGCTCGGAGACGCCCTCGGCGTTCTTGTAGCCGTCGTAGACCTTGACCACACCGGAGGAGGTGACGTTGGAGTCCAGCGGCAGCAGCGGTACGGCGTCGCTGTAGACGACCTTGCCCTTGCCGTCCCGGACGGTGACGACGGGGGCGTAGCCGTGGGCCGTGAGGTAGACCTTGGAGTCGCCGATCTCCAGCGGGTGGTTGACCTTGACGACGTCCTTCTTGTCCTTGCCGTACGCGCCGACGCTGTAGGTGAGGGCGGCCTGGTAGGTGCGCGGGGTGCCCTTGTTGGGGCCGCTCGTCTCGTACGTGCCGGTGAACTTGTCCAGGCTGAAGCTGAACGGCGTGAGGTCGTCGGAGCCGAAGAGGGTGCCGGACTTGAAGTCGTCGTATTGGGTGAGGGTGTTGGAGAAGCCGTCGCCCTCGACGACCAGCTTGTTGCCCTCGGACTTGTACAGCTGGCCCCAGGCGAAGGCGACCAGCATCACGATCAGCGCGACGTGGAAGGCGAGGTTGCCGACCTCCCGGAGGTAGCCCTTCTCGGCGGCGACGGCGTCCCCGGCGAGATGAGCGCGGAAGCGGCGCTTCTTCAGCAGGGCGAGCGCGGCCTCGCGGACCTGCTCCGGCTCGGCCTCGGTGCGCCACGTCGTGTACGCGGGCAGCCGGGTCAGACGCCTCGGCGCGCCCGGCGGACGGCTGCGCAGCTGGCCCACGAACTGCCAGGTGCGGGGCACGATGCAGCCGATGAGGGAGACGAAAAGCAGGATGTAGACCGCGGAGAACCACGCCGAGCTGTAGACGTGGAAGAGGCCGAGCCTGTCGTAGACCGGCGCGAGCGTTGGGTGCGCCTGGCGGAAGTCGGCGACCTTCGTCGCGTCGGTGCCGGACTGCGGGATCAGCGAGCCGGGGATCGCGCCGAGCGCCAGCAGCAGCAGGAGCAGCAGCGCGACCCGCATGGACGTGAGCTGACGCCAGAACCAGCGGACCCAGCCGACGAGCCCCAGGCCGGGCCCGCCGGCCAGGGAGTCCACCGGCGCGGTGGACAGCTGCGAGCCGGCGGCGCCGAGGCCCTGGTCGTCGGAGGCGACGGAGGTCGCCTCACCGGTCGTCGAGGGCTCACCGTCCGTCGAGGTCGTGCCGGTCGGGCTCTCGCCTGTCGGGCTCTTGCCGGTTGTCGTGGTCTTGCTCATGAATCAGATCCCCACAGTGAAGCCGGCGGACCAGGACTGGATGTCCTGCACGAGGCGGTCCCACGCACCGGTCAGCAGCAGCAGACCGGTCACGATCATCATCGTGCCGCCGATCCGCATCACCCAGACGTAGTGACGCTTGACCCAGCCGAAGGCGCCGAGTGCCTTGCGGAAGGCGACCGCGGCGAGCACGAACGGCACACCGAGGCCGAGGCAGTAGGCGACGGTCAGTATGGCACCGCGGCCCGCGCTTCCCTGCTGGGAGGAGAGGGCGATCACGGAGGCGAGGGTGGGGCCGATGCACGGGGTCCAGCCGATGCCGAACAGCGCGCCGAGCAGCGGGGCGCCGGCCAGTCCGGCGACGGGCCGCTTGTGGAAGCGGAACTCCCGCTGGGTCATCCAGGGCATCAGACCCATGAAGAAGACGCCCATGATGATCATGAGCACGCCCAGAACCTTGGACAGGACGCCCTGGCTGTCCTGGAGGTTCTGGCCGAAGTAGCCGAACAGGGCCCCGCTGGAGACGAACACGGCGGTGAAGCCGAGGACGAAGAGCGAGGCGCCGGCGACCATCCGGCCGCGGCGGGCCTCGGCCAGGTCGGTGCCGGCGACGCCGGTGACGTACGACAGATAGCCGGGGACGAGCGGCAGGACGCAGGGCGAGAAGAAGGAGACGAGACCGCCGAGCAGCGCGATGGGCAGGGCGACGAGCAGGGCGCCGTTGAGCACCGTGTCGTTGTAGCCCGTCGCGGCGAGCGTGGTGACTGCGCTCACGTCACTTCTCCGCGACGACCGGGGAGATCATCTTGCGCAGCTTGTCCTCGCTGAGCGCGGCCAGCGAGCGGGCGGCGATCTTCCCCTCCCGGTCGATGACCAGCGTGGAGGGGATGGCCTGCGGGTTGAGGGTGCCCTTCTTGAAGCGGAGCATCAGCTTGCCCGTCGGGTCGTACAGGCTGGGGTAGGTGATGCCGTACTGCTCGTCGAAGGCGACGGCGTTACGGGCCTTGGTGTCCCGGGTGTTGAGGCCGACGAACTGCACGCCGTCGGCCTGGAGGTCCTGGTAGACCTTCTGGAAGCCCGGCGCCTCGGCACGGCACGGGGAGCACCAGGAACCCCACACGTTGAGGACGACGACCTTGCCCTTGTAGGCGGCGACGTCGAGCTGCTTGCCGTCGATGGTCTTGCCGGACAGATCGGGCGCGGCGGCCCGTTTCCCCTTCTCCACGGTGGAGATGCCGTCCTTGCCCATCACGAAGTTGGTGTCACCGCCTCCGCCGGAGGCGCCTCCTGAGGTGCACGCGGACAGCAGCGACGCCGCGGCTACGGCGACGACGACAGACAGGGGGACGCGGCTGGCGGCACTCATGTGAAAAGTTTCGCATGTCCGTTCCGGGGATCTTGCGCGCCCCCCTTGCGGGGAGAAAACCGCATATCAGGCGGCGGATGCGGACCCCGTCGCGGACGCCCCGGCCGACGTCTTCGTGCTCTTCGTGCTCTTCGGGCTCTTCGGGGTCGTGGGAGTCTTCGGGGCCGCCGCGAGGAACGTCTTCCAGCCGCCCGCCGGCTGCTGGCCGACGTCGAGGGTGCGCAGCTTCTCGAGGACCTCGGGCTTCTGGACGTCGATCCAGTCCACGAACTGCCGGAAGGAGACCAGCCGTACGTCCGCGCCCTTCTCCTTCTCCCGCGCGATGTGCTTGAAGGCCTCCTCGACGGAGTCCATGTAGATGCCGCCGTTCCACTTCTCGAAGTGGTTGCCGACGAAGAACGGCGCGCGGTTGGACTCGTACGCCCGCTGGAAGCCCTGGATGTAGGCCTGCGCGGACTGCTTGCGCCAGCCCGGGTAGTTGTAGCTGGGCGCCTTGGTCGAGTTGACCGACTGGTTGGCGAGCATGTTGTAGTCCATCGACAGGACCTCGAAGCTGTGGCCCGGGAAGGGCACCTGCTGCAGCGGCAGATCCCACAGGCCGCCCCGCTTCTTCGGCCACACCTGACGCCCGCCCGGCGAGGAGGCGTCGTAGCGCCAGCCGAGTTCCTTGGCGGTGGGCAGCAGGTTGTCCTGGCCGAGGAGGCAGGGGGTGCGGCCGCCGACGAGTTCCTTGTCGTAGTCGAAGGGCAGCGCGGGCAGGTCCGTCCAGCCGGTGTTGGTCCGCCAGTTCTTCACGAACGACTTGGCCTGGTCTATCTCGCTGCGCCACTGCTTGGCCGTCCAGTTGCCGACGGTGCCGTGCCCGGAGCAGAAGTGCCCGTTGAAGTGGGTGCCTATCTCGTGGCCTTCGAGCCAGGCCCGGCGCACGTTGGTGAGCGTCGCCTTGACGTGGTCGTCGGTGAGGTAGCCGATGTCGGAGGCACCGCGCGGGTTGTTCGGCGGGTCGTAGAGACGCTTCTTCGACTCGGGCAGCAGATACAGCCCGGAGAGGAAGAAGGTCATGCTCGCGCCGTGCTCCTTGGCGAGGTCGAGGAAGCGCGGGAAGAGTCCGTTGCCGACCTCGCCGGCGCCGTCCCAGGAGAAGACGACGAACTGCGGCGGCTCCTGGCCGGGCTCCAGCGGGACCGGCTTGGCCGGCTGGTGGGGCTGCTTGCCGGTGAAGGAGGTCGAGCCGTCGCCGATCGGGCGGGCGGAGGGCTTCGGACTGCCGGAGGGGTCGCTCTTGGAACCGTCCTTGCCCGACCCCGCGGGCTTCGGGTCGCCGGAACCGGTGAGGCTGCCGCAGCCGGACAGTCCGGCGACGGCGGCGGCCCCGGCACCGAGGCCGAGTGCTCCCCTTCGGGTGATCGTGCGCATGGCGTCCTCGTTCGTCAGGTCCTCGTCAGTGGTCACTCTTTCAGAGGACATGACGAACGAGGGGGTTCCGCCCATAGTTCCGGATTCGGTAACAGGGGAACCGATTCAGCCAGCGGTTTCGACGGGGGCAGGGGTAGCGGTTTCGACGGGGGCAGGAGAAGCGGATGCGACGTGGGAAGGAGAAGCGGATGCTACGGGTGCGCGCGGGCGGCGGCTACGCGCCGAACGCCTTGCCCTTCCCCTTCACCGGCTTGGCGCCGGCCCGGAGATGGGCCGGCACGAGGTCGATGGCGGGCTCGCTGTAGCCGACGGACACGATCCTGTCGCCCTGGTACGTGAAGCTCGTCAGCGAGGCGAGCGTGCACTGCCGCTTGCGCGGGTCGTGCCACAGCCGCCGCCGCTCGACATAGGACCGCACGATCCAGATCGGCAGCTGGTGGCTGACGAGCACGGCCTCGTGCCCGCGGGCCGCGTCCTTCGCCGCGTCCAGCGCGCCCATCATCCGCACCACCTGGTCGACGTACGGCTCGCCCCAGGACGGCTTGAACGGGTTGACGAGGTGCTTCCAGTTCTCGGGCCGGCGCAGCGCCCCGTCCCCCACCCCGAACGTCTTGCCCTGGAAGACGTTGGCGGCCTCGATGAGCCGCGCGTCGGTGGCCAGATCCAGACCGTGCGCCTTCGCGATCGGCGTGGCCGTCTCCTGCGCCCGCTCCAGCGGCGAGGCGACGACGTACGTCACATCACGCGGAGCGAGGTGCTCGGCGACCCGGTCGGCCATCTGCCGGCCCAGCTCGGAGAGGTGGTAGCCGTCGAGACGGCCGTAGAGGACGCCGTCGGGGTTGGCGACCTCGCCGTGCCGCATGAGGTGGACGACGGTGAGGTCCTTGCCGCTGTTGCCGTTGGTGCTCACGCGGTGGCCTCCGCAGCCGCTCGGGCCGCCGCCGGGAGGGCGTCGGCGATTCTCTGGACGGCCGCGTCGTCGTGGGCCGTGGACACGAACCAGGACTCGAAGGACGACGGCGGCAGGTAGACGCCGTTCGCCAGCAGCGAGTGGAAGAAGGCGGTGAAGCGGAATGACTCCTGCGCCTTGGCGTCCTCGTAGTCACGGACGGGCCGGTCCGTGAAGAAGACGGAGAACATGTTGGAGGCGCTCTGCAGCGTGTGCGCGACGCCCTCCTTGGTGAGCGCCTCGGAGACGAGCGCCTGGATCTGCCCGGACACGGCGTTGATCCTGGTGTAGGCGTCGTCGTCGAGGAGCCGCAGCTGGGCGAGCCCGGCGGCGGTGGCGATCGGGTTCCCGGAGAGCGTGCCGGCCTGGTAGACGGGCCCGGCGGGAGCGAGGTGCGCCATGACGTCGGCGCGACCGCCGAACGCGGCTGCGGGGAAGCCGCCGCCCATGACCTTCCCGAAGGTCATCAGGTCGGGCCGCACCCCGTCGATCCCGAACCAGCCCGCCCGGCTGGTCCGGAAGCCGGTCATGACCTCGTCGGAGATGAACAGCGCGCCGTTGTTGGCGCAGGCGTCCTTGAGCCCCTGGTTGAACCCGGGCAGCGGCGGCACGACCCCCATGTTCCCGGGCGAGGCCTCGGTGATCACGCACGCGATCTCGCCGGGATGCCGGTGGAAGGCCTCCTGCACGGCCTCCAGGTCGTTGTACGGCAGGACGATGGTGTCGCCGGCCTGGGCGCCGGTGACACCCGGGGTGTCGGGCAGCGCGAAGGTGGCCACGCCGCTGCCGGCCGCGGCGAGCAGCGAGTCGACGTGACCGTGGTAACACCCGGCGAACTTGATCACCTTGGTGCGGCGGGTGAAGCCGCGGGCGAGCCGGATGGCCGACATGGTGGCCTCGGTGCCGCTGGAGACCAGCCGCACCTGCTCCAGGGGCTCGATGCGGGCCACCATCTCCTCGGCGAGCGCCACCTCGCCCTCACCGGGCGTGCCGAAGGAGGTGCCGCGCAGGACGGCGTCCTGCACGGCCGCGATGACCTCGGGGTGCGAGTGCCCGAGGATCATGGGCCCCCAGGAGCAGACGAGGTCGACGTACTCGCGCCCGTCGGCGTCCGTCAGATACGGGCCGGTGCCGGACACCATGAACCGGGGCGTTCCGCCCACGGCGCGGAAGGCGCGCACCGGGGAGTTCACGCCGCCCGGCGTGACGGCCGACGCACGGTCGAAAAGCGCCTGCGAGACGGGCGCATCGTATGAATAGGGCAGTTCGCTCATGACCTGCGACTTCTCCGACCTTCTCCGACTTGCTGGACTCCGGTTGCCAGTGACCTCCCAGGGTAGGCCAGCGGTGCTCGCCCTCGGCCGGGGCCGCCGCCCGCCCGCCCGACCGCTTCGTCATCTGCGAAACTGAAACGGACTGAGCCTGATAGACGTAGCTCACAACGACCAGGTGTCGAGGGGCTGCGAAGATCCTGCGGACAGGTGTTTCAACGCACGTTTCGGCGTGCGGCCGTGGGGGAGGTCACTGACACGATGATCGGGTTGCGCGGCGGGGGCCACGCATCCTAGAAAAGCAGTCGGGTGGAGATATGCATCGCGGTGGCGGGCTGGGCGAGGGGACTGACGACCTGGGTCCTCGACGTGCCCATCGGGGAAGGCACCGGCGCGACGCGGAGGAAGCCGACGAAGCACGCCAGAACCAAGCCATGAACCAGGGTATGAACCAGGGTGTACCGAATGATCCCGAGCGGGTCGACGGCCGATTCGAGGGACGATTCGACGGCCGATTCGACCGTCGCGTCGACCAGCGGGTCGATCGTCTCCGGGCGGAGAGCAGGAATGGTGGTCGGGTGGGGGTGACGTACAAGTACTTCGGCGCGCCGGACGGTGCGACGGCGGCCCGCGTCCCGATCTCGATGCGCCCCGAGGAGCTCGGCGGCGACGAGCTCGGCATGAACGGCATGTTCACCAAGATCAAGCCGGAGACGATGGCCGCCATGGTCCTCACCGGCATCGAAGGCGTCCCCCTCCACAAGGTGCCCCCGCTGGAACTGGTCGTCCTCCACCCCGACTACGCCGTCGTGAAGCTCCCCATGACGGTCGTGGACCCCCTGCGCGACATCGGCGAGGAAGCGGTGGGCGCGGCAGCGTTCATCTGGTCGACGGTCCCGGACCGCGGCGGCCCCCGCGACGCGTTCAACGTGTACCAACTGCTGCACGAGTGGCAGGACTTCAGCCACCGGTTGCATGAGGCGGGGCATCAGCCTTACTGCCTGGTGTGGCCCTGAGCTGGGGTTTCAGGGGTTTCGGGCGGGGTTTCTGACCCCGCCCTCGTCATGTGCGGAGAGAGGCCGTCAGGCGGCCAGGGCACATTGAGGGCACATGGGTTTCGCCGGGGGCACTGATGTGCCCTGGGTGCCAGGCCGGTCGTCCTCGTCTTCTGCCTCGGCTTCTGCGAAGACGTCGTCGATCGCCTTGCGGGTGCGGGTCTCGCTGGACGGCAGCAGATGCGTGTACGTCCGCAGCGTGAAGCCCGGGTCCGAGTGTCCGAGGTACTCGGAGAGCGCCTTGATGCTCTCCCCCGCGTCCAGGAGTACGGAGGCGTACGCGTGCCGGAGGGCGTGCATGCCGTCTTCCGGGGCCGCCTGGAGGTAGCGCGCCCCGCGCTCGCGGGGAGGGATCACGCCGGCGGCGGCAAGAGCGCGCTTCCAGTCGCCCATGTTGAAGACGCTGCGGTTGTAGGCCCGCCCCTTCTTGTCGACGAAGAGGAGGCGGAAGGTCTTCGGCTCGCCGTCCGGCTTGCCCCACGGCAGGGCGACGTCGACCGGCGGGAACTCCTTCATGTGCGCCTTGAGGGCTGCGGCGAGCTGAGCCGACAGGGGCACTGACCGGATCCTGTTGCCCTTGGGCAGGGCGAAGACGGGCTTCGTACCGACCAGCCGCACCTGGCGGTTGACGTGGATCCAGCCGCCCTTGAAGTCGATGTCCTCGACGGCGAAGCCGAACAACTCGCCCTGCCGCAGACCGCAGCCGAAGGCGAGCTTGCCGCCGGCCTGGAAGCGCTTCGGCAGTTCGGTGATGACCGCGCGGACGCGCTCCAGTGACCAAGGGATGATCTTCTTCTTGGTCGCGGTCGGGAGCTTGACCGACTTCGCCTTGCACGGGTTCTTCGGCAGCAGCCCGTCCTCCACGGCCGCGCCGAGGATGCTGGAGAGGATGTCGAAGATGCCCTCGATCGTCGACACCTCCAGGCCGCCGTCCTGGAGTGTGCGGACCCAACCCTGGATGACCGAGGGCTGGTTGAGGGATCTCAGCTCGCGTCGGCCGAGGTGCTCGGTGATGTGGTTGCGGACCGTCGCCTCATAGCGGAGCGCAGTCGTCGGGCCGACGGAGTTCGCGTCGAGCCACTTCTGCGCGTAGGCGACGAGCGTCTGCTTCGTCTCGGCGGGGACGACGTAGGAGCCCTGCCGGATCTCGACGTCGACCTCGGCGGCGCGGTTGTCCGCCTCGGCCTTCGTGTGGAAGTTCTCCTTGCGCTGGCGGTCGTCCAGGTCGCGGTAACGGACCTGCCAACGCTTACCGATGCCGTGGTCGGCAGTCGGGACCATCCGCTTCGTACGGCTCTTGTGCTCGCCGCACTCGGCCTCGGTGGGCTTGGGGTGGGACTTGTGCCAGCGGTCGTACACGTCAGCCAAGAAGGGCCTCCTGGGTGGGGGTGAGGGAGTGGGAGGTGGCGTTGGACACCGGGGAGTGTGTCGGCCACGGGAGCAGCAGGGCTGCGGGAGGGGCGCCGAGCGCGGTGGCGAGGGCGATGAGGTCGTCTACGTCGCATCGGCGGCGGGCGCGTTCGGTGCGACTGAGGGCCGTGTTGGCCATCGGGCGGCCCAGCGCGGTGCAGCGGGCGGCGAGCTGGTGCTGGGTCAGGCCGCGCACGAGACGTAGGTGCTCGATGGCGCGGGCGGTGTGGAGGCCGGCGGGGCCTATTTCGACAGGTCGGTTGGGCATGACAGATAGCTGTAACTTGCATCCGGGCGTCATGGCAAGAGTTAGCTCTTAAACTCTCCAATAGTCGTTCGGGGGCGAAGTGGCGTTCGTCTCGTCGAATTCCGGTACATCGCGAGGCGTTTCGGCCGAGGTGCCGTGTTACCTTCCCTCGCCGTTTTCGAGTTGGGCGATTTGGATAGACATCAGCCATGATGCCCGGCGGGTCAGTCACCTCGTACCTGACCGCCAGGTGTCACCTCTGAGCTGCGGAGGTACCGGATTCCGGCACCTCGACCGGTTGCTTCGCCGCAAGAAGATTTCGGGCCCGGCGGGAGCGATTTCGGCAACCGGGGATCCACCCTTACTGTTTCCCTCTCCCCGGCCACTCCGAAAGAAGTAGTGAGGAGTTTCAGAACCAACTCTGGACTTTTCTCCGGGTGGTGTGGCTGTGTTGTCCAGCCCATTGTTCAAGACCGAAAAGGAGCCCTGTGCCGAAGACCCCTCCCCGTAGCACCAACGCCGCTGCCACCGCGGCGGCTGCCCAGCGTGGCCCCCTTGCCACCCCTGCGGAGGTCGCCGCCTATCTCGGGGTGCCGGTGAAGACCCTCTACCAGTGGAAGTACCGGGGCATCGGCCCCAGCGTCCACAAGGTCGGCCGTCACCTGCGCTACCGCTGGCGGGAGGTGGACGCGTGGCTGGACGCCCAGACGTCGTACGACCTCACGGCCTGACCCCGCATCTGACGCGGACAACGAAGCGGCCCCCGGCGCGCCAACGCCGAGGGCCGAAGACTCCCCTGCCGATCGCCCATCCCTGAACGAACGAGCTGGTGAGGGACGGGACCTTGCCCGTCCTGCCCCTCACCGGAGAGGAAGGCCTATGGAGGACTCTACGTCCCCCCGCACCACGAACACCTCCCCTACCGGCTGGCCCACTCCCGCGGTCCCCGGCGAGGGCATCCCCTGGCGCCGCCAGGATCAGCAGGACACACGGTCCCCCGCGTCGGGGACCGTCGAACACCCATCGGATACGCAAGCACACGGGGACCGTCCCCAGCCGTCTGCCGACGCGGCGGTTGGGAACCGTCCCCTCTACGCGCCCGGCACTCGGTCCCCGCACGTCCCGGTCCCCGAATCGACATCCCGTGCAAACCCGCAGGCCAACGCCGCGAAATCGGGGACCGGTCCCCAAGAGGCTGCAGTTGCACCAGGGGACCGCAGTGGGGACGGTGAGCACGATCCCCGCCAGTCGGTGGGGACCGACACCCTCGTGGCGGACAGCGTCCAGCAGGAGGGGACCGGTCCCGTCGGCGCACGGGGACCGGATCAGGAGGTCGGTCCCCGGCCTCCTCGGGGACCGACAGCCCCTTCGGAACAGGGTTCCGGTGAGGGTGCCGTACTGCTGGATGAGTTGCGGGCGGCGATCGGCAAGTACGTCGTGCTGCCCAGTGACGAGGCGCTGACAGCGGTCACCCTGTGGGTGGCGGCCACGCACATCCAGAGCGTTCTGCAGCACGCGCCGCGCCTGGCGGTCGTCGGCCCGACGAAGGGCTGCGGCAAGTCCCGGGTGCTGGACGTACTCCACGAGACCGTCCACCAGCCGATCATGACGGTGAACATGTCCACGGCGGTGCTCTTCCGCGTCATCGGCAAGAACCCGCGCACGATCCTGGTGGACGAGGCCGACACCATCTTCAGCAAGGCCGGCGAGAACGAGGAACTGCGCGGCCTGCTGAACGCCGGTCACCAGCGCAACCGGCCCGCCTGGCGGATCTCCGGTCCGGAGCACAAGCCGACCCCGTATCCGACCTTCGCCATGGCCGCGCTGGCCTCGATCGGCGACCTGCCCGACACGATCACGGACCGGGCGGTCGTGCTCCGCATGCAAAAGCGCAAGCCCGGCGAGAAGGTGACCCCGTTCCGCTCGCGCTACACCGTACCGGAACTGAACGCACTGCGGGACAAGCTGGCCGCCTGGCTGGGACCGCTGCGCGGCACGGCCGCTCGCATGGCGCCGACCATGCCGGTGGAGGACCGGGCGGCGGACACCTGGGAACCGCTGGTCATCATCGCCGACCTGGCCAGCGGCCACTGGCCCGCCCATGCCCGTGCGGCCTGTGTGGCGATGACCCGGTTCGAGGCCGTCCAGGACGAGCAGACCAACCTGAAGACGCGGCTGCTGCGCGACATCCACCGCATCTTCCAGGCACACGGCAACCCCGAGGCCCTGTCCTCCCTGGATCTGGTCACCAGCCTGCTCCAGGACCCCGACGCCCCCTGGGCGGAACACGGCACCAAGGGACTCAACGCCCACCACCTGGGCAACATGCTGAGGGACTTCGGCATCAGCCCGGCCAACTACCGGTTCGACAAGGGCAGGCAGGCCAAGGGGTACGCCCGTAACCGGTTCCTGGACAGCTGGGCCCGGCACTGCCCCGACCTCACCGAGACGGCGCCCGCCCCCGCGCACGACGCCACACCTGCGCACCGGGCCCAGGGCAAGCCGCCCGCCGCCCCGGCGGGCCAGCTGCCCGTCGGCCCGCCCGGCGGCCCCACCGGCCCCAAGCCCGCCCGCTGACCCGCCTCCCCCAGGGGCCGTATCAATGCGTCGCATCCGTCCCCGCGCAGGTCAGCGCGGGGACGGATGTCCTCGCCGGGACGGACTTCTCCGTACCTGCCCGAGTGTCCGTACCTGTCCTGACCAGGCATGGGACGGATGCGACGCACGTGACACACCTCCCGCCCCCTCACCAACGGAGTACTCCGATGCGCGACCCTCACCTCGACCAACCCATGCCCCAGGAACAGATGGCCACCACTCCCGTCACACGCGCAGCAAGTTGTCGGGTAAGGAGTCCTTACCCGGCTCCCGCCCTGGAGGGGGCGGAGGCATCCGGCGCAGGGGCACCGGAGTCGGTCGGCCCGGGGGAGCCGACCGGGACTGGGGGCAGCGAGCCGTCGTCGAGCGTGCCGCAGCCGCCTGCGCCGCGTCGCCGTCTGCGTGACAAGCAGCTGCGCGAGCGCCGCGTCCACCCCCGTTACAACGATGACGAGTTCGACCTCGTCCAGAAGGCCGCCGCTCTGAGCCGCATGCAGCCCGGCGGTTACGTCGCCGAGTGCGCGCTCGCCGCCGCCCGTGCCGAGGACCCCACCGCAGCCGTCGCCGACTACCGCGCCATGGTCAAGGCGCTCATGGCCGCCAACCGGCAGCTCGGCGGCATCGGCAACAACCTCAACCAGCTCACCTGGCACCTCAACAGGGACGGCGCCTGGCCCCACCCCGACACCGTCCAACGGCTCCTGGACCGCGTCGAGGCGTCCATCGCCGAGGTGGACACCGCCGTCGCGCAGATCACTGAGGGGCGGTGAGCCCTTGATCCCGAAGATCATCCTCGGCAAAGGGCCAGAGGCCACGCGCCGCACGATCGGCTATCTCTTCGGCAAGGGCCGGGCCAACGAGCACATCGACCCGCACCTGGTGGCCTCCTGGAACGACTTCGCCCCCGACCCCGGCCGCAGCCCCCACCGCGACCCCAAGGAGGTGGAGGCGCAGCTCGTCGCGCAGCTCGACCAGCCTGTGAAGATGCTCGGCGACAAGGCGCCCAAGTACACCGTGTGGCACTGCCCCGTCCGTGCCGCACCCGAAGACCCGATCCTCACCGACGCCCAGTGGGCCAGCATCGCCCGCCGGATCGTGGCCGCCGCCGGCATCGCCCCCGAAGGCGATACCGAAGCCTGTCGCTGGGTGGCCGTCCGCCACGCCGACGACCACATCCACATCGCCGCCACCCTCGTACGGCAAGACGGCCGCCGCCCCCAGCGCGATTACGACCAGCGCGCCGCCCAGCGCGAAGCCCGCCAGATCGAAGTTGACTACGGGCTGAGGCGGTTGAAGCCGGGCGACGGCACCGCCGCCAAACGCCCCACCAGCAAGGAACACTTCAAGGCCAAACGCCTGGGCCAGGACGCCACCTCCCGCGAGATCCTGCGTCTGCGGGTCCGTCGTGCCGTCGCCGCCGCGGCCGACGAGGCCGAGTTCTTCGCCCTGCTGGAGGCCACCGGCGTGAGCGTGCGCCTCAAGCGCGGCCCGTCCGGCGATGCACTTGGCTGTAACTTCGCCCTGCCCGGCGACACCAACGACAAGGGCGAGCCGGTCATCTTCTCCGGCTCTACCCTCGCGCCCGACCTCTCCCTCCCCCAGATCCGCCGACGTCTCGCCACCACCAGCCCCGAACCGGTCACCGTCCGGCCGGGCAATCCGTGGCACCAGGCCACCGCCGCCACCGAACGCATCCCCCAACACCTCACCCACGGCGACGACCCCACGGGGCAGGGACAGCTGGTCGCGCTCGGCGCCGCACTGGACCTCCTGCCGGTCACCGCACCGGCGGCACTGAAGGCCGAACTCGAACAGGCAGCCGCCGCCTTCGAGCGCGCCACCCGCTCCCGCATCGCCGCCGACCTCGACAGCACTCGCGTCCTGCGCCGCAGCGTCCAGGCGATCTGGAAGGACCCCACACGGCATGGCGACGGTGCCGGACTGGCGATGCTGCTGGACGTCGCGCTCACCGCGGTCGCCTATGCGATGCACTGGCACCGCATCCGCCAGCACGCCCAACAGGAGGCAGCAGCGGAACAAGCCCTCGTCCATCTGCAGGTCGCGTACGCGCAGGCCGCCAAGCCGGTCCTGGCCGGTCTCGCCAGCCGAGCACCCAGCCCGCAGACCAAGCGCCGCTACGCCCACCACCTCCAGCAGGCAGTCCCCGAACGCGCCGAGCGCATCCTCAACGACCCCGCCTGGGACTCACTCACCACCGTGCTCGCCGAGGCCGAAGCAGCAGGACACAACGCAGCCGCCGTCCTCGACCAGGCCCTCGGCCAGCGCACCCTGGACGACGCCCACAGCCCCGCCCGCGCACTGACCTGGCGCATCCGCCGCCTCGGCGAACGCCACGCACCCAGTCCACGAGCCGAGGCAGCCCGGGCTACTCCGGTCCAGCCTGCGGCAGCAGCTCCTCCCCCACAGCCCCAGTCGGCACGGCGGCGCTGATTACGGCCGCGCGGACACCTTGGGAGTGAGCAGTTCCAGCGCCTCTTCCCAGCGGTAGCGGTCGGCCCCGCCGCCGGCCTTCGGTCGATGCGGCTCGTACGAGCCGATCAGGACGTCCATCTCGCGCAGTCGCTCCAGGCTCTGCCGGTATGCGGGATGGGCGGCCTGGGCCGAGTTCACGTACGGCAGGACGGCGGCGGGGATGCCCATGCCGTATGACTCGCACAGGATGCCCAGGGCCAGCGTGTCGGAGATCCCTGCCGCCCACTTGTTGACCGTGTTGAAGGTGGCCGGCGCCACCGCGATCGCGTCGGCGGGCGGCAACGGGCGAGGATCGCCGGGTGAGCGCCAGGCCGAGCGGATCGGGTAGCCGGTCTGGGCCTCGACCGCCTCTGTGTCGATGAAACCCAGGCCCTGCGGAGTGGCCACCACGCCGACGTCCCAGTTTGCCACTTGAGCGGCCGTGATCAGCTTGCCGACGTCGCTGGCGACCCCGGCCGCGCACACCACGACGTACAGGAACGGCTTCTTGCCCGGCACCTGCGGCTCGGTCACGTGAAGCCCCCCATAAGCCGATGGTCTCGTTGGGCCGCCAGCATGGCAGCCAGGGCTTCCGGCCCGATCCGGCTCAGCGCCCAGAGGCTGCTGATGTGGCGGGCCCACCGCCAGCGTGGGTCGCCCGTGTCCACAGGGGTGTGGAAGGACAGCACCTGGACGCCGTGGCCATCGAAAGCCTGAGTGTCGAGGTAGCGCCAGCCGCCCGTGCCGCAGAGGTAGTGGGTGCTGCTGGTGGCCGCGGCGAGGTCGGCGAGTCTCTCTGACCGGCCCACCCGGGTCGGAATCGCGCTGCTGCGCAGTACCTCGCCGCTCCAGCCCAACGCGGTGAGCAGGGCGACCGTCGACGCCTTGGCAACGTCGGATACACGGTCGGTGTCCTCGAACTGATCGAGAACCGCGTCCAGGACGTCGCGCACCGCGGGCCAATAGCGGCTGCGGCCGTAGTACTGGCGTGTCAACAGGCTGACGGTGCGACGGGATCGGCCGGGTTCGGCGAGCCGTGCCTGGTCGATCGGTGTCGGGCGCCCGTGAGGAAGGCGGGTCGGGAGCGTGAGCCACTGCTGCCGAGCGGGCTCGTCCAGGGCCGCCAGACGAGCCCGGTGCTGGTAGTCGCGCCGGGCGAACTGGACGTCGTCGAGGACGATCCACCGGTCGGCGGCGTACAGCTTCGCCACCGTGGACAGCCGCGGGAACAGGTTCGGTTGGTGGATCGCGCACACCCCGCCCGGCGAACCGGCGTGGGTCGGGTTAGGTGCCGATGAGGCGGCTGTCGAATCCGTCGCGCAGAAGGCGCTCGTAAGCGTCATACACATCCCCCGGTACGTCCTGCTCGACGGCGAAGCCGAGCTTCGGGTACTCAATCACCCGTTGCAGGTCGCCGACGAGCATGTCGACGACGAGCTTCTCGTCGCCGATGGACTTGATGTAGTCGTCCAACTCCAGTGGCTCGGAGGCGCAGACAACCTCCGCCTCGGGCCACAGCTTGCGGCACGTCGCATACGAGCGGCGCTCCATGTACGGCTTGGAGATCAGCAGCAGCGACTCCACCGCGATGCCGGCCTCGGCCAGCAGCTCCCGGGAGAACGTGATGTTCTGACCAGTGTTGGCTGCCTTCGGCTCGACCAGGATCGCTTCGTCCGGCACACCCAGGCTCAGCGCATGCTCGCGGTAGTGCACCGCCTCGCCGCGCGGGAAACGGGCCCGGGTGGTGGGGCTGTTGCCACCGCTGAACACCACGACTGGGAAGAGACCGGCGCGGTACAGATCGGCGGCCGCGGTGGCCACCCCGAGGTCGTGGCTACCCAGGCCGATCGCCGCCGAGCAGGGCCGCTGCTCGTGGCCCATCTGGTGGTAGTCCCAGATCAGCGTCGCGTCGTGAAACTGCTCGTCGGTGATCTGGCGCTGCTCGTGCTCCGGCACTGGCACTCCCTGGCTCATCCCTGCTGGTCCTTGCGGATGCCCTCGATACTGCGCAGCTGGTGGCTCAGCCCGTACTGCCGGGCCACCTGTGCCGCCTGATCGAGGACGGACAGCCCATCATTCCGGGTCGCCGCATCCGACAGAAGGATGTGCCCGTGCGCGGTGTCCAACCGCACCCGCTGCATCGGGGAGTCGACCGTGCCGGTCGTGCGCGCGATCCCGATGTAGTGCAGGGCCTGCTTCAGGTCGCCGGCACCGCGGTGGGCCAGGGCCAGCTTCTGGTGCGCGACCGACCAGTCCTCCGGTTCGCCCAGGTCCTCGAAGAAGCGGGTGGCCTCGACCATGACGCCGGTGGCGTACTCGTTGTCGCCCTCCTTGCTCAGCGCCGTACCCACCCAGAGCCGGGCCCTGGCGCGGTCGCGCGGGCTCAAGCGCTCGTCCCCGGCGAGCAGTTCGTAGTGGTGGGCGGAGGATTCCAGCTGGCCCGACATCTCCTGGACGACAGCGAGGGACAGCTCGATCTGGGCCACCCGGCGCGGGATGTCGAGCTCGGTGAACATGCCGCGAGCGGTCAGATAGGAGTGCCGGGCTGAGAGTGGGCCGAGGATCGCGCCCTGATCGCGCTGGAGGTCGCCAAGGAGCACGAGGGAACGGCCGTACAAATAGAGGCCCTTGTCGTCCAGTTGCTGGGGTGCACGGCTGCCCAGCCAGCGGTTCAACAGGGTTGAGGCGAAAGGGAAGTCCTGGCGGCTGATGCAGACAACAGCGCGCTCGATGTCCTCGGTCCAGGTCTCGTAGTCCGTCGGCCGCGCGCTCTGCCGTTCAGGGAACAGCACTGTCTCGAACCGGGATTGGGAGGCGGAATCCGCCCGTGCGAGCGCAGTGTCGAGGATGGCCTGCGTGTCTGGGCGTGGCTGCGTCTCCGCGCCGAGGCTCTCCCACTTCGCAACCGTGCGCAGCGCGACACCGAGGTGCTCGGCGAAAGCGCGCATGCTCATACGCAACGCGGCGCGCAGGGCGCTCGCCTCCCGACCTGTCCACTGCTGCACGCTGACCACGGATGACCTCCCTACGTCACGTATGGAAGCACTGTCAGTGACGACGTGGGGCGGGAAGTGCAACGGAAGTACAACAGCAGGTCATTTCGAGGCCGTTCACGACGGCCGACGCTGTGGGCATGGACGACGACCTCATCACCGAACGCCGCCCCATCGCATTCCCTCAGGTCTTCGGCTACCTGCGTCACGTCACCGGCGGCCTACCCCGCCATACGGCTCTCGTCGACTGCCTCACCGAATACTGCGACCGGCACGAACTAGCCTTGTGCGGCGTCTTCACCGACCGCGACGCCACAGTGATCGTCCGCTCCCCCGCCTTCGTCGGTCTGCTCGACGCGCTCGAACTCCCCGATGCCTACGGTGCCGTGGTTCCGGCTCTCAGCCACCTCGGCCCAAAGGGCCTCGGCACCGAACGCAAGCGGCAGATAACAGCAGCAGGCGCTCGTCTGATCGTGGTCCGCCACCTCACACCGACCACGGAATCCACCTCTTCGCTCGGCGCGAGCCACAGCTTCCGGCCGCTGGGGGATGCGTGATGTCCGTGCGTGACGCGTTGCGAAGGGCTCCCATGGTGAACGACGTGCCGGGGCTGCGGCTACTGAAGGTCGGCGACGGCTGGGACGTCGTGCGCACCTCCGCCGAGATCGGCCTCCTGGCCCTGGCCTACCTGCGCTGCATCGGTACTTCCGTCGGCCCCGTGCTGTACGACAGGCCCAACGGGCGTCTCTACTACGCCGTCCCTACCGGCACCGCAGCCAGTTGGGACGATCTGCCGGTACGGCACCTCTCCACCAACTCCTGGCTCGTCGCGCCCGGCCTGGAGCTGCTCGACGACTGGTTCGGCGGGTGGTGCGAGCTGCCTGACGACGACACCCTCACCGACGCGGACGCCCTCCGTGCCGCGCTCCAGCACCCGTACGTCGCCGCGGCCAAGGACGAAGCGCACGCCGACGCCTGCCTCTAGAACCCGGGCCCCACGCCCCTCTACCCCAACCTCTAGGGGAAACCTGTGACGACCCACCTCGTCTCACCGAACACCGTGCTCGCCAACGCCCTTCTCCGCGCCGAGGACGTCCTGACTCCACGCATCCTGGCCACTCCGCCGGAGCGGATCGTGCTGGTCGTCGGCACCCAGATCAACGGCGCCCCGCACCTCGGCACCTCACTCGTGCAGTCCCTGGCCTTCGCCATGGCCGCTCGCCTGCGCGACCGCTTCGGCATCCCCACCGAGGTCTTCTTCAACGCACTCGACAACGCGCCGTACGAACTGGCCACCGACCCCACAAACGGCCACCGCTATCAACGCGCCTACGCCCAAGCCCTCGGCGAGCAAGCCTTGACCGACCTCGTCAAAGCCCTCTACCAGCCGCTCTTCACGGCTCTGTCCCGACGCCTGGGCATCCCCCACCGCGTCGAGACCTACACGCAGCAGCAGGCCGGCGAGCACTTCCGCCGAACTTGGCTACGGCTACTTCCCCGCCTCGACGCCGCCCGTTGGTGGCTTGCACCCTCCACTGGCACGCCGCACCTGCGAATCCCCTGCCCGCACACAAGCTGTGGCTGGGCGGAGAAGCACGCGGAACACACCCGGGTCCATCTCACCGACCGAGAAGAGGCCACCGTCGCCGCCGTATGCCTCCACCACGGCCCCTACCGAACCACCATCACACCCACCGCCGGCGCCTACCTCGACCTGGCCACCCTCTACCGCAACCTCGTCAAGGAACTCGCCCTCACCGGCACTCCGTCCCACGGAACCCTGTACGTCATGGTCAAGGGCGGCGACTGGATCTTCGGCTCCCTTCTCGTCGACGAAGCCCTCCAGGCCGTCGGCCTCACCCGAGCCCAACTCCCCGCCCGCCTGTTCTGCCCGCAGGTCGTCACCGACACCGGCGCCAAACTGTCCAAGTCCCTCATCCGCGAAGGCAACGCCCCCTTGCCCGAGGGCGCCGCCGACTGGATGCTCGACACCCGGCAATGGCCCGGCACCGTCACCGAGTACGCCGATCAACTGCTGGCCACGGCCGAAACGCTGCTGTCCGACCCGCGACACTTCTTCCGCTCGTACTCCGCGGCCGAGATCGGCCGCCTGATCACCACACCAGCACCCAGGAGCATCCCCTCCCGATGAGCAACACCACCCCACGTGTCCACGAACTCAACCTCTACCGCCAGTACTTCGACCTCGTGGTCGCAGGCACCAAGATCATCGAGGTGCGGGTCAAATACGCCCACCTCGCCCACCTCGCCGCCGGCGACACAATCCGTTTCCGTATCAAGGGCACAGACGAGAATCGCGAGGTCACGGTCGAGCGAGTCACGGAATACCCCAACTTCGAGGCCCTGCTCGACGGCGAGGGCCCCTCCAACGTGAACCCCACGACCACCCGCAACGAGCAGCTCGCCAACATTCGGGCCATCTACCCACCGGAAAAGGAAGCTCTTGGCGCCCTGGCCATCCAGATCAGGCTCATCAGCTGACACCTGACGCCCTACCCATCCCCTGGACGGACGGGTCTGGGACGAGTTCCCCCGCCCACGTGCCGAGGCTTGTGCTGTCGGCGCCTGACCAGAGGGAGTTGCTGGGAAGGATTCCGGACGGGGCTCTGCTCGACGGGACAGCAAGAGGTTCCCACCGCAGCTTTTCGCCGCGGCCGGGGCGCGTGGACCGCGGCGCGGGACGTGAGCGCCGCGGTCCACGGCTTCATGGCAGGAACTTCACCTCGGGGAAGGCCGCGCTCGGGCCGTCGAGCAGATGCCCTCGGCGGTGGCGTAGGTGCTGGTCGAAGAAGGCGAGCGGGTAGCCCTGTTGGATCCGTACCGACCTGGCCGGGTCGAGGGTGCCGATCCAGTCCTGGATCTGCTGGTCGGTCATGCCGAGGATCTTGCCTGCCTGTGGGATGAGCGTCGCGTTGTCGCCGTATGAGTTGTGGATGGCCCCGTCGGCCTGGATGTCGAGCCGCCAGCCCCGAAGGTGCGTCCAGAACTCGGCGACGTCCGGCATGGCGGCCCGGGTGAACACGGCGGTCATCATCATGAACGGCCGGTCCAGGTCGGCGGTGATGGTCGGCTGCATCGGGCCGTCGATGCTGAGCCCGGCCCTGACGCGCTGGTCGGCGAGCATGGTGAGCGCGGTGGCGGTGCCACCCTTCGACCAGCCGAACGCACCGATGCACCGCGGGTCGAGGGCGCCGAGCAGGCCCTGGGGCAGTGCCCTGCCGTCGACGTCGGGGTTGTGCCCGGCGGCGAGCCCCTCCACGCAGTCGAGCAGGAACCGGAGGTCCGCGGCGAAGTCCCTCGGGAACATCGGAACGTCGCCCGGGGTGACCACCCGGCCGTCGGGGAACTCGGTGAACGTGTCGTAGGTGTGGTCGACGGTGACCACGGCGTAGCCGTGGCTGGCGAGTTCCTGGACGATGATGGTGTGGTCGGCGCGGTGGCTGCCCGAGCCGTGCGAGTACACGATGACGGGCAGGCGGTGGCCGGCACGGTGCACGGGCGCGCCCGCATGTGCGGCGGTGAGCGGGCCGAGGGCGGGGTCGAGGGCGAAGCCGGCGTCCGTCAGGAGCGCCCGCAACGCGCCCTCGGTCATCCAGGGGGCGCGCGGCAGGTCCTCCGCCCTGCGGGCGGGGTACCAGACGCTGGCCATCAACTCGCGATGATGCCCCGGGCCGGCCACAGGATCCGGGCGTGAGGTGTCGACGAGGTGGAGCGGCACCATGCCCACCGGGTGCGGTCCGGTGGGCGGAGGCAGGGTGAGTTGCACCGGGCCGGAGGCGGTCGGAGCCGCCCACGCGCGGGATGCGACGCCGAGCGGCACGGCAGTCCCGATCCCAGCGGTCAGCGCTGCCCCGAGCATGCGACGGCGCGTCATTGGTTTTCGGCTGTTGGACGCCGTGACGGTCATGAATCCTCCCGAGTCTGGGTTTCTTGGTCGTAACCGGGCTCGCAGCCCGTGGCGCTGGGTGTGGGGCGGCATGGTCATGGCCTCGCGTCACGTCCTCGACGTCGCTCCGCCGAGGCGGCTGCTATCGGGCCGATCCTGATGTGGACGATGCCGCTGTCGAGGTCGATCGGCCCGCGGCAGGGGTCGCCCTCGCCCTCGTCGTCGCGCATCCACTCCAGGCGCTGTCGCTCCTCCTGAAAGTGGCGGGCGCTCGGAAGGAAGACCTCTTCGAGGATGTTCACCGCAGGACATTGTCTTGATCGGGCCGGGGTTCCCGACGCCGACCAGACGGATGCTCTGAAGGGATGCACATCATCAAGGCTCCTGGCTGTGGATTCAGAGACAACCGTTGTCGTCTGCGAAGACTTCCATCAGCCCCGGACGCCGATGGGAGGGATGTCCGGGGCCGTAGCGCGGGAGTTGGCGCGTCAGCCGTTGCGGGCGGCCTCTGGGCCGGTGATGCGTTTGAGCAGGGGGAGAGTCGAGGCGATGATGCCCAGCGAGGCAACGAGGCCGAGGGCGACGAGCGCGTAGTACGCCACGCCCGGCGACACCAGGTCGTAGCGCATCTGCGATTTCAGGAACAGGGCGGAGGCGGCGAAGGCCGTACCGATCGAGATCGCGGCCACCGCCAGCAGCGGCAGTGTGCTCTCCAGGCCGATCACCCGCTGCAGCAACCGCAGCGGCGCGCCGGTGAGCCGCAGCAACGCGAACGGGCGTCGGCGATCCGACAGGCCCGCGACGACGCTCACCGCCAGGCTGCAGCCTGCGATCGGCAAGGTGGTCAGCAGCACCACGTTGGCCAGTTGCCGCCAACCGGCCAGCTCCTGCTGCAAGTCGGTGCCCCAGTCGCCCACCGTGCGGGCCTCTTGGTGCGGGTAGGCGATGGTGAGCAGGGTCCGTACGCGTTCCATGGCGGCTGTCGACCCATCGTTGGCCACGTAGATCAGTTGTACGGGCAGCTTGGCGACGGCTGCGGTGCTGATCGCGGCGGCGGGCCATGGCAAGCTCGGGTGCGACTGCAAGCTGACGAACGCGTAGAAGTCGACGGCCGTGACGCTCGCCCCGGCCGGGCAGCGGCCCACCATGGGAGTCTGCGCCAGGTCGGAGCAGGTCACCAGTGCCGGCGCGGCCGGGCCGGGATCACCTGGGTGGACGCGCCGGTTCACCACCTTGCCGACGCCGTCGGGGTTGGCGTGGACGACCGCCACGCCCCGCACGCCCGGGATCGCCCGCACCTCGGTGAGCAGCCGTGTCGGGATGGCCCCGGCCAGCGGCGCCTGACCGTCACCGCCGACCTCCACCACCGTCCGGGTCTGTCGGTCGCCGCCCAGGGTGCCGCGGTAGTCGTTGATGGTGCCGATGATGCTGACTGTCGCGGTGGTCACGAACAGGGCCAGAACGAGGCCGCTGACCGCGCGGAAGCCTGCCTTCGGGTCGTCGGCGAGCCGACGCACCGCAATCAGGGCGGCCGGGCGTCGGGTGCGCCGGGCCACCGCCCGGGCGGCGATCATGGTCAGCCACGGCCCGGCGATCACCAGGCCCAGCATCACCACCAGGAAGCCCGGGAGGTAGGCCGCCGTCTGGCCGTTCCCGGTCGCCGGGCGGCGGCCTGCGAAGACGAAGTACGCCAGTTCGGCCAGGCCCGCCAGCAGCGGGATCAGTCGCCAGGCGCGCGGCGGGCCCGGAGTCACCCGGCGACTCACCCCGAGCGGGGAGATGGTGACCCGGCGCAGCGCGAGGCGCGCCGCGATCGCCGCCGCCATGGGCACGCCGACGACGACGCCGAGGGCCTGCAGGTCGCTGAGCGTCAGATCCGAAAGGAAGAACCGCTGCTGCCCGGTGAGCGGAATGGTGGCGACCAGCGGGCGCAGCGCGGCGTAGAGCCCGAAACCGATCACGGTCCCGACGGCTGCCGCCAGCGCGGACTCGACCGCCGATATCAGCGACACCTGCCGGGGAGTGGCGCCGACCAGCCGCATCGCCGCGTACCGCTGTTCGCGCGTGGCGGCGGACAGCCGGGTCGCGGTGGCGATGAAGATCAGCACCGGGAAGATCAGTGCCCCGGCCACCACGGAGGAGATGAGCGTCATCGCGTCGCCGCGCACGGCGTTGTCCCAGCACCCGTTGTCACAGGTGGCTGGCCGGGTGCTGGCGATGCTGGTGACCGCTCTCGCCCCTGGTGCGCCCTTGATCTGGGCGGGGGTACGGCCGATGACAGCGATCAGCGAGTCCGGAGAAGCCAGGGCGGTGTCGCCGATCGTGCCGGTGAGCCGCCCGGGGAAGCGGTTGCCCAGCTGGTCGGCCGGGGTATCGCGGATCAGCTTGGCCAACGCGGAAGAGGCGTAGTACTCGCCAGGCGCCGGCAGGTGCGTCAGGCCGGGCGGGACGGGCGAGGCCGGGCCGGTCGCGGCGACGTCGACCTCGGTGAGGGACTTGCCGTCGTAGTAGTCGCCGTGCGGCCACCACCACAGCGGGTCCACCGACGCCTGCTCGGTACGGCTGGCGGCGCCGGTGTCGAGCCACACCTGCCGCTGGTTCGTCCGCTCGACGGCGTTCATGCTGGCGAAGGTCGACAGCAGCAGCCCGACACCGATGGCGACCGCGGCGGCAATCATGGCCAGCCGGGCGAGGGCCTCCCGGCCGCCGCTGACCGCGAGGCGGAAGGCGAAGGCGATCACGAGGCGATCCGTCCCGTCGTGAGCAGGCTGGCCTTGCCGTCCCGCACCATGGCCTCCCGGTCGGCGTGCGCGGCGACCCGGGGCTCGTGGGTCACCAGGACGATGGTGGTGCCCTCCTCGTGGGCCGCGTCCACCATCAGGTCCATCACCTGCTCGCCGGTCAGCGAGTCCAGCGCCCCGGTCGGCTCGTCGGCGAACAGCACCTTGGGCCGGGCCACCAGACCGCGGGCCAGCGCCACCCGCTGGGCCTGACCGCCCGACAACTCCCCGGAGCGGCGCCCCTCCAGGCCGTCCAGGCCCAGCCGGGCGAACCAGGGCCGGGCCTCGGCGAGGGCGGCTGCCCGGCGCACGCCCGAGAACAGCAGCGGCAGGGCGACGTTCTCCTCGGCGGTCAACTCGGGGACGAGCTGGCCGAACTGGAAGACGAAGCCGAAGGTGTCGCGGCGCAGGGCGCTGCGCTCGGCCTCGTTCAGGGTGTCGATGCGGCGTCCGTCGAAGTGCACCTCGCCCGAGTCGGGGGTGAGGATGCCGGCCAGACAGTGCAGCAGGGTGGACTTGCCCGAGCCGCTCGGGCCCATCACGGCGAACACCTCGCCGGCCTCGATGGCCAGGCTGGCGCCGCGCAGGGCGGGGGTCTCGCCGAAGGAGAGAGTGAGGTCGCGGGCCTCGATCAGGGCGCTCATGTACGCACCGCCGCTGCCAGCGTGTCCATCCGGGCCGTGGTCAGCTCGATCCATCGCAGGTCGGCCTCCAGGTGGAACAGGCCGTGGTCGGCGAGCAGGGCGTCGATGATCGGGCCGGTGCGGCGCAGCCGGGTCAGTTCGTGCATCCGCTGCAGGTGGGCGGCCCGCTGGGTGTCGAGATACTGCTGGGCGTCGCGACCGAGCATCAGGGCCAGCACGACTTTCGTGAACAGCACGGTCTGCAGATTGGGCTCGGGGGCCACCGGCTCGGTGAGCCAGGTCTCGAACTCCGTCGCCCCCGCCTCGGTGATCACGTAGCGCTTGCGCTCGGGGCCGACCCCGGGCTCCGCCTCGCCGGCGATGACCTTCCCGTCCCGCGCCAACCGGCCAAGGGTTGTGTAGACCTGCCCGTACGGCAGCGGTTTGCCGCGATTGAAGAAGGCGTCGTAGTCGCGCTTGAGGTCGTAGCCGTGGCTCGGCTCCCGCTCCAGCAGCCCCAACAGGGTGAGAGGAACACTCATGCGAGGACCATACACCGCAGATATACTCTGAGTGTATATCTGCTGAGAGTGTGTTCTGCTCCTGAGGAGTGAGCCTGGCGACGATGCCACCCGCCACCCATCCGTCGGTCGAGCAGGGCGCCCTCTGGTGAGAGGTCCGCGAGGGCACATCCAGGGCACATGAGCCTGGGAAACAGCGTTGACCCGCGAGAACTACGGAGAGAAGTTTTCCCAGGTCAACGCACATTCCCTCACGAAGCCCCAGGTCAGCGCCCTCCCACCCCCAATCGCTGCACGAGTGGCAGGACTTCAGCCACCGGTTGCATGAGGCGGGGCATCAGCCGTACTGCCTGGTGTGGCCCTGACCCAGGGGTTCTTGCGAATTGGGCGGGGCTTTCGGGCTCCGCCCTCGTCATGTGCGGGCAGGGGCCGTCAGGCGGCCCCGGCACATTGAGGGCCCATTGGTTTCGGTGGGGGCACTGACGTGCCCTGGGCGGCGGGTGGGTCGCCTGGGGCGACCCGCCGCACCACGCCCGCAGCAGCCTCGGGCGCGGCGGCGCCGATCACCTCTGCGTCCGGCCGCCACGGTCCGACTCGGGCGCCTGGAGTTTGCGGTGTTTGCCGGTGCCGGAGAGAGATCGGCGGCCCCGACGCGGGCGGGCTCGCCAAGACACTGTCCGGTCGCTGAGGCGTGCAGGGCGGTCAGTGGAGGATCTTTTCCTTGGCCTGGCGGAATTCCTCGTCCGAGATGTCGCCCCTGGCGCGGACTTCGGAGAGCTTGGCGAGTTCGTCCGCCTCACTGGGGCGGCCGGCGGTCTCGCGGATGTAGGCGTCCGTGGCCTGCTTCCGTGCCTGGGCGTGCCGCTGTTCGCGCTTGCCCATGTCCTTGCCCCGGGCGACGACGTAGACGAAGACTCCGAGGAAGGGGAGCACGATCGCGAAGACGAGCCAGCCGGTCTTGCCCCATCCGCTCAGGCTGTCGTCGCGGAAGATGTCCGCGACGACCCGGAAGAGCAGGGTGAATCAGAGGATCCACAGGAAGATCCACATGACGGTCCAGAAGGCCCCGAGGACCGGGTAGTCGTAGGCGAGGTTCAGATTGCCAGCCATTGTTTTCTCCCGTCGCTGTCCCCCGTCGGTGTCCCGGCTGTGGTCGTGGGCCCGGTCGCACCGCCCGGTGGGGTGACGCGACCGGTTTTCCCGAGCGCTACTCCTCGTGGCGCAGTTCCAGTCCGAAGGCCTCGCCGATGTTGCGCGCGGCGGACACGACGCGGGCGCTTCCGACCACCGGCGCCACCGCCACCAGCGTGCCCTGGATCTTCTCCAGCGGTACGCCGAGATCGTCCGCGGTGCTGATGTTGAGCAGGTAGGAGGCGGGGGCGGCATCCATGGCGACCAGCGCGGCGATGCGCACCAACAAGTACGACTCGGGGTCCAGACCGGAGCGCTCGAACGTGTCGAGCGTCATCTGGACGATTGTTTCGAACACCGGGGCGTCCGCCTGTGCGAGGGCGCCGACGCCGCCTGCTCCTGCCATGTCCTCAGCCATCTCGTGGCTCCTTCCGACGGTGCTGTGTCGGTCTCGACCACCAGCAAAGCCCGATTCGGGTCGGCCGGGATCACCCGGGACAGGTGATCCCGGCCGACCGCCGGTCTCCTCACCTCTTCACCTCACGGATGCCGACGACCCGGCCTCGCGCGTCGATGCCCTGACCCGGGCGGAGGAGTGTCAGGTCGTCGGCCCAGCGCCTCTGCACGGCCACGACAGCACACGCGGGCCGCTCCTGGACCGGTCCGCGGCCGCTCCAGGAGCGGGTTCACGCGGCGGGAACGATCACGCTGCGGGAGGGGTTCTCCCGGGCCCCGCCGTGCTCGACGTCGCCGTCGGTCGGCAGGCTCAGCCCCGGCCCGCTGTCTGTGTGCGGCGGCCGGTGCGGGGTGCGCGGGGGGCGGTGGCCGTGGAGTGCGGGCCGTGGGGGTGTGCGGTGGCGGGGCGGAGCCGGATGCGGGCGTCGAGGCCGGTGCCGGGGGCGGGGTGGAGGGTGATGGCGCCGCCGGAGGCGTCGACGAGGTGGCGGACGATGGGCAGGCCCAGTCCGGTGCCGTCGTGGTGGGAGTCGGAGGCGCGCCAGAAGCGGTCGAAGGCCCGCTCCCGGTCGGTCTCGCTCATACCGGGCCCCTGGTCGACGATGTGGAGCTCGCCGCCCGGGCCACGGTGGAGGGTGATGGTGGTGCTGGGCGGCGAGACGCGCAGGGCGTTGGCGACCAGGTTGTCGATGATCTGTTCCAGCGCCCCGGGGATCGCCCACACCCGTCCGGCGGGCGGACCGGTGACGTCGATGGCGACGTACTGCTCGGCGGCCAGCGGCTCCCACATCGCGACCCGGTCGGCGAGCGCGGCGTCCAGGTCGACGGGTTCGGGGGTGGTGGCGGTGTTCTCCAGACGGGCCAGGGCGAGCAGTCCCTGCACCATGCGGCCGAGGCGTTCCACCTCCCCGACGGCTTCTTCCAGGCTGCCGTGGGCGCGCGGGTCCAGGTAGGGCTCGAAGTTCTCCAGGCGCAGCCGCAGCGCGGTCAGCGGGGTCTTCAGCTGGTGGGAGGCTTCGGAGGCGAACGCCTGCTGGCCCTTGAGGAGTTGTTGCAGCCGGGTGGCGGTGCGGGTGAAGGAGGCGGCCAGGCTGCGCAGTTCGGGCGGGCCGGTGGTGGCGTCGGGCGGGTGGGCGAGGTGGCCGTCCGCGAGCTGGGTGGTCGCCGCCTCCAGGGTGCGCAGGGGGCGGGTGATCCAGCGGGCCATGCTGAACGCGACCAGCGCGACGGCCGCAAGCACGCAGGCGCCGGCGAGCGCGAGGGCGCCCCAGATGCGGTGGACGCGGGCGGTGACCTGGTCCATCGGGTAGGTCAGGCGCAGGGCGCCGCGGACGGTGGTGCCCGAGGAACCCGGCATGGTGGCCGACAGGACGTCAGCGCCGGCGCTGTCGGTCGCGGTGGTGACGGTGGACCGGTTGGTCAGGGCGCGGGCGATGTCCGGCTGGCCGGCGAGGCTGATGCCGGTACGGCCGGCCGGGTCGGAGTCGGCGAGGACGATGCCCTGCTTGTCGGTGACGACGACACGGCCGCCGGTGCGGGCGGCGTGCTCGCCGACCACGCCGGGCAGTTCGTCGAGCTGGCCCTTCTCGATGTCCTCCTCGGTGACCTCGGCGAGCATGGCGGCGTCGCGCTCGACGTTCTGCGAGGCACGGGCGGTCTCGCCGCGGGCGTAGACGTAACCGAGCGGGATCTCCAGGCCGGCCAGCACGAGCAGGGCCAGGACGAGGTAGCTCAGCAGCAGCCGGCGGGTCATCCGGACCCCTCGGAGGCGCTGTGGTCACCGGGGACGGTCAGGCGGAAGCCGACCCCGCGGGCGGTGGTGATCCAGCCCGGGTCGCCGAGCTTGCGGCGCAGGGCGGCGACGTGGGCGTCGAGGGTCTTGGTGGGGCCGAAGAAGTGCGGGTCCCACACGGCGTCCATGATCTGCTGCCGGGAGTGGACCGTCCCGGGATCGTCGGCGAGGAAGGCCAGCAGGTCGAACTCTCTGGGCGTCAGGGCGATGTGCTGTCCCGCGAGGTGGATCTCACGGGTGCGGCGGTTGACGGCCAGCGGCCCCAACACCTGGGCCCCGGAGGCCGGTTGGTGTGCCTCCAGTGCGTCCAAGGGCCCGGTCGGCGCGTACGCCGGGGCTCCCGCGCGGCGGGTGACGGCGCGGATGCGGGCGATCAACTCCCGTACGCCGAAGGGCTTGGCGAGGTAGTCGTCGGCGCCGAGTTCGAGGCCCACGATGCGGTCGGCCTCCTCGCCCCGCGCGGTGATCATGATGATGGGGACGGCGGAGCGGGCGCGCAGGCTGCGGCAGACGTCCAGGCCGTCCATGTCGGGCAGGCCGAGATCCAGCAGCACCAGGTCCGGCGCGGCGTCGGCAAGCCCGGCCGCGCCGGTGCGGACGTGGTCCACGGTGAACCCGTAGCGTCCCAGGCCCTCGGTGAGGGGGCCGGCGATTCGGTCGTCGTCTTCGATGAGCAGCAGCCGCATGGCGCCAGGCTCGCACAGCTGCGCCTGAGCAGTCGGAGAGTTCACGGGAAGCCGCCTGGGGCGAGGGAGACGTACGGGACGACAGTGGGCGAGCGGGAGCCGTCCGGCCGAAGGGTGCGGGAGTCGTCGGCCGGACGGCGATGGCGGGGACGTCGCGCGACGCCGGCCGGGGAGTGGGCCGCCGGCGTGGGCGGGACGTCCGGGGGCGGCGGCCGCGGCAGGGGCGGTGGCCGTCAGCTCGCGTCCCCGGCCTCCTCGGTGCCCTCCTTCTTGGTGTCGGTGACCTTGAAGGACGTGTCGAGGTACACCTCGATCGAGGTGCCGTCCGCCTGCTTCACCTCCACCGCGTACATGCCGGGCTTCTCTGCGTCCTCCTCGGACTTCAGGACGGTGCCCGGGTACGCGGCCAGTGCGGCGGCCTCGGCCTTCTGCTTGATGTCACCGGTCAGCGGCGGCTCCTTCTTGTCGTCGGTGTCACCGCCGGCTTCACCGGCCGCCTGGGCGCCACCCGCGCTCTGGGCCGACTGCTGGGTGTCCGCGGCACTGGAGGCGTCGGAGCCGGAGTCGGAACCGCCGCAGGCGACGAGGGCGAACATCAGCACGGCGGCGGGAGCGGCCAGCACGGCACGACGAGGCAGAGCACGCATCGGGGTGTCTCCAAACACTGGGGAATCACTTGCGGGTTCAGAGGCCTGTGAACCGGACCTCCGGGGGATGACAAGGACCCTAGGAACCCGCGGTCGAGAGACAGCCCAGCAGACGGAGAGCGGGAGACCAGCAGATTGCCAATCTTCCGCCACACCACACCACACCACACCCCACCGACCCGGCTCGCTCAGGGGCGGGGCGTCGTCCACGGTGGCGAGAGCGAAGACGGCCTGGCCCCGGCCGTCGAGGCCCTCCTCGCAGCGAAGTAGGCGCCGGCGGGCAGGCGTCGGCGGGCTCACCTGGCAAGTTCGGCCGGTGCGTCCAGCCGCGTCAGCTTCCGCGGGTTCCTCATCAGGAAGACGCGGGTGACCCGGCCGCTCTCCACCACGAGACTCACCGCGGTCGGCTCGCCGTCGACCTCGAACCGGCCCGCGGGCGCGCCGTTGAGCCACACGGTCGTCGTCTCGAACGCGGCCGTCACCCGATCGGCGCGCGCGAGCACCGCCGCCACCGTCGCGGCCCCGTGGATCGGGGTCAGAGCGGCGGCCGCGAACCCGCCGCCGTCGGCGACCAGCACCACGTCCGGCGCCATGATCTCCAGCAGCTCCTGCACCTGCCCGGTGCGCAGGGAGGCCAGGAACCGTTCCACCACGGCCTGTTGCTCGGCCCGGCTCACCCGCATCCGGGGCCGCCGAGCCGCCACATGGTCGCGGGCACGCCGCGCGATCTGCCGCACCGCGGCCGCGGACTTCCCGACGGCCGCGGCGATCTCGCCGTACGACAGGTCGAAGACCTCACGGAGCACGAACACCGCCCGCTCCGTCGGCCCGAGCGTTTCGAGCACGGTCAGCAGCGCGATCGAGACGCTCTCCGCGAGTTCGACGTCCTCGGCGACGTCAGGGCTGGTCAACAGGGGTTCCGGCAGCCACTCGCCGACGTAGTCCTCGCGGCTGCGCGCCACCGTCCGCAGCCGGTTGAGCGCCTGCCGGGTGACGATCCGCACGAGGTACGCCCGCGGGTCCAGCACCCGCGCGCGGTCGACGTCGGCCCACCGCAGCCAGGACTCCTGCAGCACGTCCTCCGCGTCGGCCACCGAACCGAGCATCTCGTAGGCGACCGTGAACAGCAGACGGCGATGGACGACGAAAGGGTCCTCGCCGGTCATACCGCCGACGCCCCGCCCGGCGTCACGGCAGAGCGCGTGGCCAGCGGGATCTCGCACGCGGCGGAGAAGCCCTGCGACGTCACCCCGTTCGCCACGTTGGCCCTGGTCGCCAGGTTGACGTAGGCGACGAACGCGGTGAGCTCGACCATCGCCGCCGCGCCGAGCCGCTCCAGCAGGCTCGCGTGCTGTTCGTCGGTGACGGTCGGCGGCGTGTTCGTCATGGCCTCGGCGTACGCCATCACGTCCCGTTCCAGCGGCGTGAACACCTCCGACTCCCGCCAGCGCGGCACCTGGCTCGCCTTGGCCAGGTCCAGGTTCTCGTTCTGCGCCTGGAAGTAGCCGACGTCGAGGCACCAGCTGCAGCCGACCTGTGTCGCGACGGCCATGTGCGCGAACGACTTGAGGCTCGCGTCGGCCGCGCTCCATGCGCCCACCCTGCCCCCGAACTGCAAGCTGTCCTGCGCGACTTGGGGGCTGTGCCACAACACCTCGACGTTCTCGGGCACGGCACCGAGCTGCTTGATCATGTTTTCCTCAAGCTCGACGGGGAGCTCGGCCTTCGGGACGCGGAGCGCCATGGTGTCCTCCTCGGTTGTGGGTCTGTCCGACATGAAGACACCGGCGGCCCCTCGAATGTGACGACCACTCTTCTGTGACGACCACTCTTCCTGCCCCCGAAGAAGCGACACGCAGGCGCCGCGATCCCGCGGGGCGCGGACCGAGCGGGCGAGCGGGCGGATAATCTCGTGCCCGAAATGAGCGTGAAAGCAAGGAAATCGCCTTTCGAGTCGACGAGCCCAGGAGGACCCCATCGCCGGGACGAAGCCGGACGCGCCCGCCACGCCCGCGTCAGGAAGCCAGCCGCCGGAAGCCGACCTGCTGCGGACCATGCTGCGGCGGCCCGAATACCGCAAGGCCCTGGTCTTCTGCGGTCTGATCGGTGTTCCGGTGGCGCTGATCGCCTTCTGGTTCCTCGTGACGCTCAACCGGTTGGAGCGGCTGTTCTGGACGGAGTGGCCCAAGGACCTGGGCTGGAACCAGGCGCCGTGGTGGTGGGGGTTCCCGCTGCTGCTGGTGGCCGGCGTGGTCGTCGGGCTGGTCGTCGCGCGGTTTCCCGGGCGGGGCGGACACCTCCCCGCGGCCGGTCTGCACTCGGGCGGGGTCACGAAGGAGGCGCTGCCCGGGGTGCTCGTCGCGGCCCTGGTCGGACTGCCGCTCGGCGTCGTGCTCGGTCCCGAGGCACCGCTGATCGCCCTGGGCGGCGGTCTGGCCCTGCTCTTCGCGAGCTTCGTACGAGCGCCGCACACGGAGGCGAGCACGGCGTTGCTCGGCGCGGCCGGCGCCGCCGCGGCCATCTCGGCGCTCTTCGGGAACCCGCTGGTGGGCGCGGTCCTCCTGATGGAGGTGGCCGGGGTGGGCGGGCCGCAGCTGTTCGCGGTGATGCTGCCCGTGCTGCTGTCCAGCGGGGTCGGCGACCTGGTCTTCACCGGGTTCGTGCACTGGACCGGTCTGCAGACCGGGAGTCTGGACA
The DNA here is from genome assembly GCF_055581185.1 of Streptomyces sp. NPDC031474. Classification (NCBI taxonomy): domain Bacteria; kingdom Bacillati; phylum Actinomycetota; class Actinomycetes; order Kitasatosporales; family Streptomycetaceae; genus Streptomyces; species Streptomyces sp. NPDC031474. The sequence goes on along the minus strand of NZ_JBVIJX010000025.1, from coordinate 83,462 downwards.
TCGGGCTGCCCAAGCCGCCGCCGCTCGACTGGGCGGACGTCCTGTGGGTCCTGCTGATCGCGCCCGCGCTCGCTTTCCTGATCCACTGGATCTTCGTGGTCGGCAGATACACGGCCCGCTTCGTGACGTCCTGGACGGTACGGAACACCACCCTGTGCGCGCTCGGCGTAGCGGGCTGCACCGCCCTCTACGCCGTTGCCACGGGCCGCACCCCCGCCGAGGTCGCGCTGTCCGGGGAGAGCACGCTGGCGAAGCTGGCGCAGGACGCGCACGCCTGGTCCGTGGGCGCGCTCGTCGCGGTGCTGGCGTTCAAGGGGCTCGCCTACGCGCTCTGTCTGGGCAGCCTGCGCGGCGGTCCCGTGTTCCCCTCGCTGTTCCTGGGCGGGGCGGCCGGGGCCCTGCTGGCGCCGCTGCCGGGCTTGGGTCTGGTGCCGGCGATGGCGGCCGGGATGGCGGCGTCCGTGACGGCGGCCCTGCGGCTGCCCGTCAGCAGCGCGGTGCTGGTCGTCCTGCTGCTGGGCAACGTGGACACGGTGGCGCTCGTGGTGCTGGCGGCGGTGATGTCCTTCGCCCTGACCCAGTTGCTGCCACAGCGCCCGGCCGTCCCCGCGTTCAGCGGGCCGCCAACCGGTCGAGCGCCTCGTCGAGGTAGGTAGTTCACGCCGCTTCGGCGGGGACGCGGCCCGCCGCGATGGCGTCGAGGAGAGCCTGGTGGTCCTTCTCGTTCTGGTCCGCGTACAACTCGGCGAAGGTCGCCAGCGCGCGGTCGAAGACATCGGCGCGGCCCAGGTAGGCGGCGATGGCGATACGGTCGCCCGACCGGGCGTGGGCGCGGGCCAGCGTGGCGCCGCACAGCTGCCCGAACAGGGCCATCCGCTTGGGCGACATGTTCTCGGCGACAGCGATGCCCTTCCAGTCCCTGAGCTGACGGACATAGAAGTCCCGGCGGCGTCCGTCGATGCCCGTGGCGCGCTCCCAGCCGAGGAAGATGTCGCTGGTGGCCTGCATCAGCCGCTGTCCGGCGACGACCCGCTCGCCCTGGGTGCGAAATCCGCTGGCGCCGACGTAGGGCGCGAGCACCGACTCGTCGGCCTCCTTCGCCTGGAGGAACAGCGGGTCCTGGTCGTCCTTGCCGAGCAGCAGGATGATCCAGCAGCGGGTTCCGACGCTGCCCACGCCGACGACCTTGCGGGCGATGTCGGCGACGCGGTAGCTCTCCAGCAGGAACCGACGGTCGGTCTGGAGGGACTGGCCGTACCGCTCGACGAGCCTGCTGATCTCCGTCTCAAGCGCGTGGCCCTCGGTCTTCGGCAGCAGGTTCTCAAGGCGGATCAGGAGCGGCGGGTCGTTGGCGATGATGCGCTTGCCGTCGACCGCACGGGTGAGCTTGTCGAAGACCTGGAGCGTGTCGTGCGCGTGCGCCTTCTCCCGGGTCTGCGCCCAGCGTTCGCGGGTCTTGGCGTCGAGGTCCACGTCGAACTGCTGCTGAAGTTCGTCCGCCTCGAAGCGGGTGTACCAGACGTCGAGATTGCCCTGGTCCGCGAACTCCCGCATCCGTTCGCGGTACCACCGTACGGCGGCCCGCACCACGGACGCCCGTTCCTTGGAGCTGAACCCGTTGGCGCGGCCTGCGATGACCAGGCTGGCCGCGAGCCGCTTGACGTCCCACTCCCACGGGCCGGGCAGGGTCTCGTCGAAGTCGTTGATGTCGAACATCAGCCGGCGTTCCGGGGAGGCCAGCAGCCGGAAGTTCAGCATGTGCGCATCACCGCAGCATTGGACCCTGATGCCGGTGCGGGGCGTCTCGGCGAGGTCCGCGGCCATGATGGCGGCGGCTCCCCGGTAGAAGCGGAACGGTGACTCGCTCATCCGCCCGTAGCGGATCGGGACGAGTTCCTGGACCCGCTTCGCCGACTGCGCGTCGATGATGTCCACCGGGTCGGTGCGCTTCGGCGGCGGCGTGAACTCGGCGTGCGCGGACCGGGGTACGGCGGCCCGGGCGACCCTGCCGCGCTCGGCGCGCTCCTTCGGGGTGCGGTGGCGCAGTTCGTGGCCGGTGGGGTTGTTGTCACTCATTGCAGACGCTCCACGATGTGGTCGCCGACGCGCAGGGCGTCGGGGTGATGACGACGTCGTAGTGCCGCGCCTCGGACATGCCTGGCCGTCCTGTCGGATCGTCCTGCTGGATCGTCCTGTCGGAGGAAGTTGTCGACCGCTATCCGTCTTCCAACGTATCGCCGGTGGAGGGGCGCGGCGACTCGGGTCCGCCCAGTCGCCGGGCCACCGCGGGTTCGCGGGCGATCACCGCGCCGGCGGTGATGCAGAGGGTCACGACCGCGCACAGCGCGATGAGCCACGACAGCAGGGTGAAGACGGCGCCCAGCGAGCCGTACTTGTCGAGGCTGTGGTTGAGGGCCCGCGGTACGTACAGGTGCGCGAGCGAGGTGAGGACGCTCAGGGCCGCGCCCGCCAGGAGCGCGCCCGGCAACAGCGCCGACCACGGCACGCGGGCGGTGAGCAGCAGGTGCTGCGTCCACCACCACATGAGGGTCTCGGCGACCAGCAGCAGCGGCAGGCCCAGCCACAGCCCGAGGCCGAAGCCGCTTCGCAGGGCGCCCTGCACAAAGATCATGACCAGCCAGGCGGCAAGCCATGCGATCCAGCGCCAGGCGGCCATCCGCGCGCCCGTCTTCGGCAGGCTCCAGGCGCGCTCGCAGAGCCGCTGCATGGCACGGCTGCACGCGGTGGCGGAGATCAGCACCATCAGCCCGCCGACGACACCGGTGCTCTGACGCAGTTCGGAGGTGTCGCCCGTCAGGACCTGCTCCAGCTGGGCCTTCGCGCTTCCGGTCAGTCCGAAGGCGTCGGTCACGGAGGTGACGAGCCGGTCGCGCAGCGCCTGCGGGGCGATGGACGCCACCACGAAGAGCAGCGGTACGACGGTGAGGAATGTCTGGGCGGCCAGGCGGGTCGCGGAGTCCAGCACGTTCACCGAGATCAGATGCTCCATGAGATGGGTGATCACCGGAAACCGTGTCTCGGCCCGGACCCGCAGTCCGGCCGCCCGGGCCCCGACCGCCGCGCCCCGCGCCCGCCACCGCTCCCGGCGGGACCGGGGCGCCGGGCGGTCCTGTGGGGGCTGCCCAGCAGGTTGCATGCTGCCAGCGTGCCCCGGACCACGCCCTCCCGGCCTGCGGCGGGAAGGCTACGGGGGCCGAACGGGTGAGAACGGCAGGGCTGAACGAGGAGCATGTTCGCGTACTGGTCGTCGCCGGGCCGTGCCGGTGTCACGCCGGACCGGTGTCCAGGAACTCGCGCAGCGCGAAGGCGACCAGCACGATCACCGCCGTCCAGAGCACCACCGCCATGGTCGGATAGCTCCATGTGAACAGGACGACCGCGGCCACGGCCAGGATCGCCGCCCCGATCCACCCCTTGAAGCGGTGCACGAACCCGCCCACCGCGCCCAGGCGCAGCCCCGCCGAGGTCGCCACCTCGCGCCCCGCTCCGATGCCCTTGGTGCAGAAGTGCCGGGTGAACACGGCGGGCCGGGAGGGGCCGACAAAGAACGCGCCGAGGGCCGTGACCAAGGCCAGCGCCCCGATCGCCCGGATGCTGGAGCGCAGAAAGCGCACCAGCGCGTCGTAGACGGAGCCCGCGGCGTCCGAGTTCGTCCCCGGTGGCAGGTGGTCCAGATACACGGCGCGGAACACGGCGAGCACCACGCCCAGGAGCACCATGGCGAGGAACACCCCGATCGCGGCCCCGATCAGCGCCCGCCGCCGGTGGGTGGCCAGGAACACGCCCCCGGCGGCGATCAGCACCGCGATGATCGGCAGCCAGTTGCCGATGATCTGGAGCACCCTCAGATACGACTTGATCTTGCCGATGTCCTTGCCCTCGACGACGACGAAGTTCGTGTGCACCTCGGGGATCTTCGCCGCCACCGCGAGTCCCCTGTCGACGAGCCGCTCCTTCACCTGCGCCACGATGGGCCCGACGTCGATGGCGACCTGGTTGTTCTTCACCTGCACCGCGCCGCCGCCCGAGCCGGTCAGCGCCTTGTCGACGGCGCTGTGGGCGCGGCGGTTGGCGTTCGTCCAGGCCGTCTCGAAGGCGGAACTGGAGACGACCTTCATCACGGTGCTGCTCACCAGTTCCTTCAGGCCGCTGTCGATGGGGCCGCTCAGGTTCTTGATGAGGCCCGCGGCCTTCGGCGGCACGCCCTTCTCCGACGCGGCCCGGCTCAGCTCCGCGACCAGGGCGTCCACGTCGATCTGCTGGAGTACGACGTTGGTGACGCGGGTGGTGACGGCCTGCTGGACGTCGGGGTCGGAGGCCAGCGGCGCCACGGTGGCGACGTAGCGGTCGGTGTCGCGGATGATGCTGTTCGCCCAGACCGCGACCACGGCGAGCAGGGCCAGCAGCGACGCCAGGATGATCAGCACGGCCGATCCCAGCGCCCGCAGCCGGTGTTTCGGCTCGTGCCGGGCGCGCTCCAACTCGCCGAGTCGGCGATGCAGTTCGTCCAGCTCCCGGTCCTGCTGGGCGAGCCGGCGTTCCTCGGCGGAGCCCCCGGAGGGGCCCTCGGGCCGTGGCGGGGGCGTATCGCTGCCAGTCATGCCTTCGAGGAGATCGCCGAAGGGGCGGTCCGGCGAGCCGGGAGCATCCGGTCAGGTGAACGCGCACCGGGTGCGACGGCCCATACCGGGTGATGCAATGGCAGTCAGGGGGCCGCCGCACGAGCACCAGAGGTGAGACCGTGAGCGAGCAGAGCGAGCGACTCGAAGAGATGGGACCCGTCGACTACGTGGTGGTGGAGTTCCCCGGCAACCGGATGACGGGCGAGGGCTTCCCGCTGCTGGTCGATCTGGTGGACCGCGGCCTCATCCGGATCCTGGACCTGATGTTCATCAGGAAGGAGGAGGACGGCTCGGTGACCGCCCTGGAGATCGCTGATCTCACCGGTGACGGCAAGCTCGACCTCGCCGTCTTCGAAGGCGCCCATTCCGGGCTGCTCGGCCAGGACGACCTGGAGGAGGCCGCCGCGGCCGTCGAGCCGGGCAACTCCGCCGGGCTTCTGATCTACGAGAACGTGTGGGCCGCGCCTTTCGCGGCCGCCCTGCGGCGCGGCGGCGCCGAGCTGGTCGCCTCCGGACGGCTGCCCGTGCAGGCGATCCTCGCCTCGCTGGAAGCGGCCGAGGCCGCCTCCTGAGGTGACGGCCGGGCGGCCTCCTGAGGTGACGGCCGCGCGCTCAGCCGCCTCCGCCGACGACGGAGTAGCTCAGCCACGGGGCCTGGCCCGGCGTGTACTCCACGGACATCTGCGTCCCGAGATAGAAGCTCTCTCCGCCGACCCGGCCGCTCTGGTCGTCGCCGGCTTCGGTCAGCACGCAGTGCGCGTTGGCGTAGAGCCGGATGTCGTCGACCGTGTAGTTCCACACGTTGTGGGCGCCGCCCGGCAGGAGGTGGCAGCCCTCGTCGGGCGGGCTCTGGAGCTTCACCACCCGCTTGGCCGCGGTGGTGTACTCGATCGTCCCCAGGGCGGACTGCTCTGTACAGCCCGCGACGGCGAGCAGGAGAGCGACGGCTCCGGCCCGGCGGCCGGCCCGGCTACGACAGATCATGGCGACGAGTCCTCGTCTGTGCGGGAAGTCAGCGGGTTCAGCGGGTTCAGCGGGATCAGCGGGAAAACTGAGGCCTCTTCCATCCAGCCTGCCGTGACCTGCGACCCCCGGCACCCGGGGCAGGACCGGTCGGCTGAATCCCTCCCGGGAGACGTCCGCCTCGTGCGCGTACGCGCGGACGCCGAAGCCCTCGACGGCGCCCACCCGGCCGAGGGCGACGGCGGCTGTCCCTTCGGAGGAATCGCGGCCGCCCTCGCGCGGTGGTCCAATGGAATTACCTACGGACGAGAGGGGATGGGCCATGCCAGGTCTTCTTCGCGGAGTCGCCCGCACCGCGGTCGTCGCGGGTACGGCGACCGCCGTCTCCAACCGTGTGTCGCGCCGTCAGCAGGGGCGCTGGGCGGCCCAGGAGGGTTACCGGGAACCCCAGCAGCAGGCCTCCGAGCAGCCGCAGCAGGCCGCGCCGCCGCAGGCCGACGACATGAACAGCAAGCTCGACCAGCTCAAGGAGCTCGGCGAGCTCAAGAAGCAAGGGGTGCTCACCGAGGCCGAGTTCGCGGAACAGAAGCGCAGGCTGCTCGGCTGAGCCGGGCCGGGCTCCGCCGCCCGGACAACTGCCCAGGAGCAGGCCGTGGTTGGCCGACCTCGAAGGCATGCCAGGATGATGATCCGACAGTCACTCATCACGGTTCATCCGGCGGCAGGACACGAAGTCCAGGACGGAGCCAGGCAGATGGCCTCTCCCCTCAGCGGCGACGGCGGCGACAGCAGCGGCGACGCCGTCTCCCTGAAGATCGACACGAGCAAGCCCCACCCGGCCCGGATGTACGACTACTTCCTCGGCGGCAAGGACAACTACGAGGTCGACCAGGAAGCCGCCGAGCAGTTCATCAAGGCGGCGCCGGAGGTCCGGCTCGCCGTCCGGGCGAACCGGACTTTCATGCACCGCGCCGTGCGGCATGTCGTCGCCGAGGGCGGTATCCGGCAGATCCTCGACATCGGCACGGGCCTGCCGACCGAGCCCAACGTGCACCAGATCGCGCGCGCCATCGCCCCCGAGACCCGCGTGGCCTACGTCGACAACGACCCGATCGTCAGCGCCCATTCACGGACCCTGCTGGACGACGACGACCACACCTCCGTCGTCCTGGGCGACCTGCGCGACCCCCGGGCCATCCTCGACCACCCCGACGTGCGCAGGGTCATCGACTTCGACGAGCCGGTGGCGCTGCTGCTGGTGGCCATCCTGCACTTCATCACCGAGGAGGAGGACCCGGACGCCATCGTCGCCGCCTTCCTCGACGCACTGCCGGCCGGCTCCTACCTCATCCTGTCCCACGCGACGGTCGACATCCACGACAACGACCGCGAGGACGCGGTGAAGGTCTACAACAACGCCACGGCCACCATGAACCCCCGCGACCACGGCCGCGTCCTGGAGTTCTTCGGCGGCCTCACCCTCACCGACCCGGGTCTGGTCCTGGTCCCGCACTGGCGCCCCGACGAGCCCCCGCAGCAGGACGCCCCGCCGATCGGCATCTACGGCGGAGTCGCCCGCAAGGACGGCTGAGGTCCGGCGGACGGGTCACCGCAGCGGCATCGTGTCCAGGAGCTCGTGGGCCAGGCGCCGCGCGGGGGCCGTGGTCTGGTCCGCGACCTTGCGGAAGGTCTCCTGGGCGGGCCGGGCCGGCCAGTCCGGGGGCAGATGGCGGCCCGGGAGGCGGGGGTCCGTGCGGATCGTCCAGAGCCATTCGCTGACCAGCCGCAGCCGGGCCCCGATCGGATCGTCGCCGGGCCCGGCGTTCAGATGGGCCGTCCAGCGCTTGTCGAAGGAGACGTAGCGCGCGGCGACGCTCTCCAGGTCCCAGGTCTCGCGGATCATGAGGCCGATGTCGGTGGCCGCGTCGGCCGACGCGTGGAAGATCTTGACGTGCGCGGTCAGACCGAGTTCGGCGACGACGGCGGCCACGTCCACCCTCCCCGGCGCGATCCACAACCCGCTGTACAGCGCGCCGAACCCCGACCAGACGAGCCGGGAGCGCAGGTCGTGGCGTTCGCGCTGACGGGACTCCGGGAGGGAGAAGCCCAGCAGCGTCCAGTCGCCGTCCCAGTCGTCGTTGACCGCGCCGTTGCGCCAGATACGGACCCGGCCGTCCTGCAGAACGCGCGTCGCCTGCTCGGTCAGGCCGAAGTACATCCTGCGGCCCTCCCGCTGCCGCCGCAGCAGACCCCGGCCGACCATACGGGTCAGCGTGGAGCGTACGGCCTGCTCACCGACGCCGACGCGACCGAGGACGTCGATGATGCTGCCCGAGTAGACGCACAGCTCGCCTTCCTCCAGGACGTGGTTGCCGAAGAAGGCCAGCATGAGCGACTGCGGCCGCAACTGCGGGGCGCCGTCGATGCTGTCCGTGTCCGAGATGTCGTCGTCCTCCACGGGGGAAAGGGTACGACCGCCCGTCGGCGGGTGCGGTGGGCGGTCGTACGGCATCACTGGTGGCAGGCGGGGTGGGCGGGGTGAGCGAGCGGCAGGGCGGCCGGTGAGGGGGTGGGGGTGCGGGCGGGCGTCGTCATGCGGAGATCTCCTGGGTGTGGGGGACCTCGGAATCCTCGGCGGCGCCTGTGAGGGACTCCCGGCTGGTCTCCCGGACGAACAGGACGGTCACGGCGGTGATCGCCGCGCCGCCGCACAGCAGCAGGGCGACGGGGGTGCTGTTGCCGCTGCCCGCCACCAGGCTTCCGGCGATCATCGGGGAGAAGCCGGCGCCGATGAGGGTGGCGCCCTGGTAGCCGAGGGAGGCGCCGGTGTAGCGGACCTTGGTGCCGAACATCTCGGTGAGCAGGGCGCCCAGCGGGCCGTACATCGTGGACTGGGCGATGCCGTGGCCGAGGACGACGGCGAGGATCAGCAGTCCCGGCGACTTCGAGTCGACCAGTGCCATCACCGGGAAGGCGAGCGCGGCCGAGGCGAGGGCGCCGACGAGGACGACCGGGCGGCGGCCGACGCGGTCGGAGAGCGTGGAGGCGCAGGGCAGCACGACGAGGGCGACGGAGGCGGACACCGTGAGCGCGGTGAGCACCTGCGGGCGGGCGTAGCCGATGCCCGTGGCGTACGCGATCAGATAGCTGGTCAGCAGCGACTGGGCGGTGAACGCGCCGATGCCGACGCAGCAGGCCAGCAGGACGGGGCGGGGGCGGCGCAGCACGTCGAGGATCGGCAGCCGTGACTCGGCGCGCTCCTTCTTCACCTCGGCGAACAGCGGGCTCTCGACGACCTTCAGACGGACGAAGAGCCCGACACCCAGCAGCACCACGCTCAGCAGGAACGGCACCCGCCATCCCCAGGCCGCGAACTCGTCCTTGGGGAGGGTGACGACGAGTGTGACGACGGCGGTGGAGAGCAGGGAGCCGAGCGGGGCACCCATCTGGGTGAAGCTGGACCACAGTCCGCGACGCCGCTCTCCCGCGTGCTCGACGACCATCAGGGTCGCGCCGCCCCACTCGCCGCCGATGGCGACGCCCTGCACGACGCGCAGGGCGATCAGCAGCACCGGCGCCCACACGCCGATCGTGTCGTAGGTGGGCAGCAGGCCGACGAGGAAGCTCGCGCCGCCCATCAGACCCATGGTGAGCAGCAGCATCGACTTGCGGCCGAGCCGGTCGCCGAAGTGCCCGAAGAGAATGCCGCCGAGCGGACGGGCGACATAGCCGGCGGCGAAGGTACCGAACGCGGCGATGGTGCCGACGGCCGGGTCCGCGCCGGGGAAGAACAGCTCGCCGAAGACGAGGGCGGCGACGGTTCCGTAGACGAGGAAGTCGTAGAACTCCACGGCGGTGCCGAGCAGCCCCGAGGCGGCGACGACGCGCAACTGCCGGGTGCGTTCGGCGTTCGTGGACGGGGACGGGGGCGGGGAGGAGGACGGGGACGGTGATGCGATGGGGGACGGGGACATCGCGGTCTCCCTTGAGCGGGGGAAGGACACCGCGAAGTTAGGCTCTCACCTGACTGTCGTCAATAAAGTGCACAACATTTGCTCGGTCGGGTGGCGGGATGACAGGTTTCGCCCCGGTCTTCTCGGGCCGTTGAGTACAGTTCCGACCTCAGCAGCCGAAGGTGACGGTGCGTGGCGAAGAACCCGGGGGTGGCGGTGGGCCGTGAGCTGGACGCGGGGCAGGCGGGAACGGGAAAGGGCTCCGACGAGCTCGCCGTGCTGGACCAGATACCCGACGGACCGCGCCGCGCACTGGTCGCGCAGCTGCGCGCGCTGCGGGAGGCGTCCGGCCTGACCGTCCCGGAGCTGGTGCAACGGCTCGAACAGCGGGGCGTCGCCCTCACCGCCTCGCGGTTGTCGGACTTCCTCAGCGGCCACGAAGTGCCCAGCCGCGCACAGGTCACGGCATTGCACCGGGTGTGCGAGGCCGCCGCCGGGACCGCGCGCGACCCGGAGGCGGTCCAGGAGACCCGCCGCCTGCTGTACGCCGCGCTCGACGCCGAGCGCACCACGAAGCCGTTACGGGCACGGGAGTTCGACCTGGAGGAACTGCGGGAGCAACTGGAACGGGTCCGGGTGCGGACCGCCACCGAACTCGGCGTGCTGCGCGACGAGCTGGAGCGGGAACGGGCCCTGCGCCGGCAGGCCGAGGACCAGCTGACCGTGCTGATCGCGGCCGCCGACGACCACGCCCGGGAGATCGGTGAGACCACCGCCGAGCGGGATGTGGCCCGGGGGCGGATCGCCGAGCTGGAGGACCAGATCCGCCAGCACGAGGCGCTGTTGCGCCTGCACGAGAAGGAGGCCCGGCACCTGCGGGCCATGGCGCAGGAGACCGCGCAGGAGATCGCGCGCTACGACAGCCCGGTCCTGAAGACACCCTCCCCGGAGACGACGGCGAACGCGACGGACGCCTCGAACGCGCCGAACGCGCCGAACGCGCGGGGCGGGGTGGAAGTACAGGAAGGGGCGGAAGGCACGAGGAGGGGTACAGAGGGGGGTGCGAAGGGGGGTGCGGAGGGTGCGGCCCCGTCGACGTCGGCGGAGGTGAGGGTCGACGTCCTGAAGGTCGTCGCGGCGGTGGAACGACTGCGCGACGAGGACCGCGACCACGAGGCGGACCAGGTGCTGAGCGACATCTGCGAGGCGGAGCCCGACCTGCTGCCCGTGCTCTGGCAGGCGTTTCGCGCGGGCCATCGACGCCTCGACGCCGAACGGCTGCTCGTCGAGGCGGCACAGTGCTGCAACGGGATCACGCTCTACCGCCTGTGGCGCACGAGAACGTTCCTCGGGACCCGGCACGTGGGCCTGTTCCCCCTGCACACCGACCACCTGATGACCGCCATCGGCAACCATGCACCCCTCGACGTACTGGAGCGGTTCATCAAGGCGTGCCGGGAGCGCGACGATCAGCAGGGGCTGCGGCTGCTGGCCCTGAACTGCACCCCGCTCCCGGTCGGCGAAGTGCTGAAACTCCGTGAGGTCGGCCTGCCGACACGGCCGTTCCTCTTCTGGCCCTGGCAGGCCCTGCTGAAGGCGGTCGCACGGGCCACCGCCTTCAGCAGAACACGGTGACTCAGGCGACGAGCGCGGTGGGGCCGGCGAGCGCGGCGGGTTCGGCCGCCTCCTCCTCCAGCAGGTCCACCAGCGTGGCCCGCGCCCGCGCCACGCGCGAGCGGACCGTGCCGACCGGACAGTCGCTCACCCGGGCCGCCTCCGCGTAGGGCAGGCCGGCCAGTTGCGTGAGGACGAACGCCTCCCGCCGCTCGGCCGGGAGCGAGGCCAGCAGGTCCAGCAGGACGACGCCGTCGTCGAAGCCGGGCAGGTCGCGCCGCTGGGCGCGCTCCGCGGCGAGCTGCCAGTCCGGTACGTCGGACAGCCGGGGCCGGGCGGCGGCGTACCGGTAGCTGTCGACCACCGCCCGCCGGGCGATGGACAGCAGCCAGGACCGCGCCGAGGAACGGCCCTCGAACCGGTGCAGGCTGCCAAGGGCGCGCAGGAAGGTGTCCTGCGCGAGGTCGTCGACCGCCTGGGGATCGGCGCACAGATGGGCGACGTAGCGCACGACGTCGCGGTGCAGAGCACGGACGAATCGCTCGACCGCGTCCGCGTCACCGGCCCGGGCGGCGAGCGCCCACGCGGTTATCGACTCGTCGAGCGCAGCCTGGGAAATCTGGGGCGCCTGGGGTGCCTTTTGGGCAGACGTGATCACCTGGTGTCCTTCTCGGATCATCCATGAGGGCAAAAGGGCATGGGGCATGAGGGCATGAAGGAGAGACGGCCCGAGGCGCGGGTGAGCAGCCTCGGGTCGGATCGCCTGCTGTCGTCCTGGCGGCCCGGCGGCCTGGCGGCCCGGCGCTTCTGACGCTTGTCGTCAGCTCAGCTCAGTTCAGGTCAGACGGCGACAGCGGCCCTCAGGGGCGGGCCCCTCGTGGTGATCGCATGGGTGAGAAGGAGAAGCCGCGGCGCCCGATCCGAGCGGCGGCGGCTGATCCGGACGCGCGGACGGTCCGGGACGGCGGGCAGAGCGAGCAGCAGTCGCAGCGGCGCGGCCAGCCATCCGGCGACCGCACGCAGAATCCGGAACGCGGCCTTCTCGCCGTAGGCCAGCCACAGCCCGCACAGCAGCGCGGCGAGGAGGTGGGCGGCGAGCATCCCGAACGAGGATGAGCCACCGTCACCGGCGCCCTGCCCCAAGTGGCCCACGTGATCCATGTGATCCATGTGATCCATGTGATCCATGTGATCCATGTGATCCATGCGGCTCATGTCCATGGAGGCCATGGGGCCCATGGAGTCCATCGGATCCATGGAGCCCATGCGCATCGAGCCCATGCCCATGGCCGCCGGGCCGGCAGCCGTCGGCTCCGAGCCGGTCAGCGAGAACGCCGAGTGCAGAGCCGTCTGCGCGGCGACTACGACCGTCACGATCAACGGCAGTCCGCGCTCCCTGCCCGCGAGGGACCAGCCCGCGATCCCGGTGACGGCCGCTCCCAGGGCCAGCGCCCACGCGGGCACTTCGGACCCGGACATCATCACGTGGCCCAGGGCGGCGAGCAGCACGCAGACGGCCGCGAACAGCGCGGCCCGTAACGTGCGAGAACACCACCCAGCAGTCATGGCGCCTCATCCTCGCATCCGGACACCGGTCGTCGTACGGGGCTACGGATTTCCCCCCACCACCACACTCAACCCCCGACCTGTGATCCACGCCACAAGCCGACTCGCCGCGCCCCCCATCTACCCCTTCGCGCCCCTCATCTGACCCCCACGGTCCGCATCACCGTCAGCGCCAGTGCCCGGGACGTCTCCACCACCTCCCGGAGGGACACGTGCTCGCGGGCGCTGTGCGCGACACCGATGTCCCCCGGCCCGAACTGCAGCGACGGGATCCCGGCCGCGGCGTAGAGCCGTAGGTCGCTCCCGTAGGTGGCGCCGCGTTCCCGGGGGCGCGGGTCGCCACTCGCGTCGGCGTGGGCGTCCGCGACCACGTCCCGCAGCGGATGCCCCGCCGCCAGCCGGCCGCTCGCGAACTGACCGCCCGGCCAGGTCACGGACGCCGGATGTGCGCGCAGCCAGTCGTCCTGTGCGCACGCCTCGGCCACGCACCGCTCCAGCGCCGCCCGGGCCGCGGCCGGATCCTCCCCGAGCCGCACCCCCAACCTGCCCTCCGCGACGAGCAGATCGGGCACGCTGCTCGCCCAGTCGCCCGCGCGTACGGTGCCGACCGACAGGGCGTAGGGGATCGGGTACTCGGCGAGCAGCGGATCCGGGTCCCGGTTGCGCTCGGCCTCGAGCCGGGCCAGCGCCCGGTGCAGCGGCAGGTAGGCGTCGATCGCGCTGACCCCGGCCTCCCGGGAACTGGCGTGGGCGGCCTTGCCGGGGACGGTGATCCGGAAGGTCAGCGCGCCGGCGTTGGCGGTGATCACCGTCCCCGACGTCGGCTCGGCGATGACGCACGCGTCGCCGCCGTACCCACGCCGCAAGGTGCCGAAGGCGCCGACGCCGCCGTCCTCCTCGCCGACGACGAAGTGGACGGCGACCCGCCCGCGCAGCCGCACCCCGGCCGCCCGGATCGCGGCCAGCGCGCCCAGGTGCGCCGCGAGTCCGGCCTTCATGTCGCAGGCGCCCCGCCCGTGCACGAGATCCCCGGTGACCCGCGGCACGAACGGGTCACCGTCCCAGGCGGACCGGTCTCCCGGCGGGACGACGTCCACATGGCCCTGGAGGATCAACGTCGGCCCCTCACCGCCGCCGCCGACGCCGCCGTCCGCCGTGTGCGCCACCAGCCCCCATGCCTCCTCGCGCGGCGCCTCCGTGCCGGGGAAGTCGGGGTGGGCGCGCAGGGCGGGCAGATCCATGGACCACAGGTCGACGTCGAGCCCGAGCCGATCCAACCGTCCGGCGAGGTGATGCTGGAGATCGGACTCGGCGGCGCTCCCGGTGACGCTGGGTATCGCGATCAGGTCGAGCAACGTGCGCCCGACGGTCTCCTCGTCCACCGCGGCCAGCACGGCCGCCTCCCGGTCACCGAACACGCCCCACTCCCCTCCATCGCCGACGGGCCTCTCCCGCCACACCGGCCACTATCGCCGCACCGGCGATACTCGCCCACACCCACCACAGCTACCGCCCCGCCACCCCCGCCGTGCCGCCGCACCCGACACTGCTCCCGCTCCAGCCGCACCCGCCACGCCGCCACCACTGCCGCACCGCCACCGCCGCCACACCCGACACCGCTCCCGCACTGCCCCTGCTGCCGCACCTGCCGCACCCGCCGCACCTGACACTGCTCCCGCTCCAGCCGCACTCGCCACACCCGCCACCACCGCCGCGCCGGTACCGCCGCCACACCCGACACCGCTCCCGCACTGCCCCTGCTCCCGCACCCGCCACGCTGCCGCCC
>NZ_JBVIJX010000025.1:8423-68841 GCF_055581185.1 Streptomyces sp. NPDC031474 | reverse complement strand
TCCCTGCCACCCCCGCCGTGCCCGCCGCACCGCCACCGCCACCACACCCGACACCGCTCCCGCACTGCCCCTGCTGCCGCACCCGACACCGCTGCCGCCCTGCCACCCCCGCCGTGCCCGCCGCACCGCCACCGCCACCACACCCGACACCGCTCCCGCACTGCCCCTGCTGCCGCACCCGACACCGCTGCCGACACCGCTGCCGCTGCGCGCCGCTTTGGCGGCATCGCTGCTCAGCTGGGACCCCGCATGCGCGATCGTTCGTCGCCACGGCCGCCGTCCGGGAGTCCGCCGCCCGCCGTGAAGCCGATCACGGAGCCGCCGCCCGCGCGGTGGAAGGCGAAGGGGGCGCCGCCGTGCGCCAGGGCCACCTCGCGCACGATCGACAGACCGAGACCGGATCCGGGCAGGGAGCGGGCTTCGGCGGCGCGGTAGAAGCGGTCGAAGACGCGGGTCAGGTCGGCCTCGGCGATGCCGGGACCGCGGTCGAGGACTTCGACGCGGACGACACCGGGCCGGGCGGGCCCGGTGACGGCGATCTCGACCGGCCCGGTGCCCTCGCGGTCGAACTTGGTCGCGTTCTCCACGAGGTTGGACAGCGCCCGCTGGAGCATGCCCGGCCGCCCGTAGGTGCTGGTCTCGCCACTCGCCCGGATCAGGATCTGCCGCCCGGTGCGCCGCCGGGCGAGACCCGCGACCTCCTCGGCGATGTCGGCGAGGTCCACCCGCCGCGGCGGCTCGCTGTCGGACTGGCCGGCCGCGAGGTCGACGAGCTCGTTGACCAGGTCGGTCAGCTCACGGGCCTCCTGGGTCAGGTCGGCCACCAGTTCGTCACGGGTGTCCGGCGGCAGCTCGTCGATGCGGCGCAGCAGCGAGATGTTCGTCCGCAACGATGTCAGCGGCGTCCGCAGCTCGTGTCCCGCGTCCTGGACGAGCCGCCGCTGGTCCTCCTCCGACTGGGCGAGCCGGCCCAGCATCCGGTCGAAGGCGCGGCCGAGCCGGCCCACCTCGTCGTATCCGGTGACCGGCACCTGCACGCCGAGCCGACGCGTGCGGGCGACATCCTCGGCTGCCGTGGTGAGGATGACCAGCCGGTGGGTGATGCGCCGGGCCAGCCACCAGCCGAACAGGCCCGCGGCCGTCACGACCGCGATCATCAGGATCAGGGTGCGCTGCTGGAGCGCCCGCAGCAGATCCTCGGTGTCGCTGAACTCCTGCGCCACCTGCACCGCGCCCCGCCCGCCGCCCAGGGACACGGTCGCGATGCGGTAGACGTCGCTGCCGACGTCCACGTCCTTGTGCTCGGCCATCCGCCCGGCCGTCACGGCGACCGCGATCGTACGGTCGGCGGACACGACCGGCAGTCCGGGGCTGCCGCCGTCGACCACCGACCCGTCCGGGCCCAGCACCTGCACGTCCGTCCGGGCCGGCCGCACGATGTCGTGGCCCGGCTCGGCCGAGGAGAAGTCCTCCGGGGTCATCGGGTGGTCGCGCACCTCGTCCCGCAGGTCCTGCACGACCTCGTCGAACACCGACTCCTGGTCGACCCGGACCAGCCGGGCGGCCGCCGAGTACGACAGGACGCCGACGAGGACGGTGACGGCGGCGGTCACGGCCGCGAAGGACACGGCGAACGTCGTCCGCAGCGACACCAGCTTCGGCCGCGGCGTCGACAGCAGCCGCCGCAGCCGACGCAGCAGGCTCACCGTCGCCTCATCCTCGCCATCCTCGCCTCACCGCGGCCCACTCCCGTCCTCGTCCCTCAGTCCTCGCGCAGCACGTACCCGACCCCGCGCACGGTGTGGATCAGCTGCGGCGAGCCCGGCTGGTCGAGCTTACGGCGCAGATAGCCGACGTAGACGGCGAGATTCTTGGAACCGGGCCCGAAGTCGTAGCCCCAGATCCGGTCGTAGATCGTGGAGTGGTCCAGGACGATCCCCGCGTTGCGCACCAGCAGTTCCAGCAGTTCGAACTCGGTCCGGGTCAGCTCCAGCTCCCGCCCGCCCCGCCACGCCCGCCGCGCCTGCGGGTCCATGCGCAGCCCGGCCCCGTCCACATACCGCTCCGACACCGGCTTCGGGGCCTCCGGCACGGGGACGGCGGCCTCGGGGTTGGTCCGGCGCAGCAGCGCCCGCAGCCGGGCGAAGACCTCCTCGACGTCGAACGGCTTGACGACGTAGTCGTCGGCGCCCGCGTCCAGCCCGGCGATCCGGTCGGCGGTCTCCACCAGCGCGGTCAGCATCAGGATGGGCGTGCGGTCGCCCTCGGCGCGCAGCACCCGGCAGACCTGGAGGCCGTCGATCCCGGGCATCATGACGTCGAGGACGAGCACGTCCGGCGGGTTCTTGTGGGCGTGTGCCAGCGCCTCGACGCCGTCGGCGACCGCGGTGACCTGGTAGCCCTCCAGGGCCAGGGCGCGTTCCAGGGCGTGGCGGATGGCACGGTCGTCTTCGGCGAGCAGCAGGGTGGGAGGCACCGGTCCAGTTTGCCAAGCTTTCCGACCGGGACGACCTGATGATCTTCCTTCAGTAGGCCTTCTTACTGGCCTCTCACTCTGCCGCAGGCAACCGGCCGACGGTTCTCAGCCTGCGGGCCGCAGGGCCGCCAACTGCTCGGCGAAGGGGACGACCTCGAACTCGTCCTTCGCCTCTTTCGCCGGGCGGGCCGCCGACAGTCCCGTCATCAGCGCGGCCAGCTCGCCCGCCGCCCGCTCGATCCGCTCGGGCAGGCCCTGCGCACCCCAGTCCTCCGAGGCCGCGTAGACGGCGGTCGGGACGACGACGGCCCGCAGGTAGGCGAAGAGCGGCCGCAGGGCGTGCTCCAACACCAGCGAGTGCCGCGCCGAACCGCCCGTCGCGGCGATCAGCACCGGCTTGCCCGCCAGCGCGTCCGGGTCGAGCACGTCGAAGAACGACTTGAACAGCCCGCTGTAGGAGGCGGAGAACACCGGTGTGACGACGATCAGACCGTCGGCCGCCGTCACCGCCTCCAGCGCGGCCGCCAGTTTCCGCCCGGGAAACCCGTTGGTGAAGTTGTGCGCGATCTCGACGGCGAGGTCGCGCAGCTCCACGACCTCGATGTCCGCGGAGGTCCGCCCGGCGGTCGCGGCGGCCAGCCGGTCCGCCAGCAGCCGGGTCGACGACGGGACGCTCAGCCCCGCCGACACGACGACGAGCTTCATGCCACGACCTCCTTCGCTTCCTTGCCTTCCTTGCCTGCCTTGCCTGCCTTGCCTGCCTTGCCTGCCTCGGCTTCCTTCTGCGCCAGCAGGGACCGGTGGGTCGGCGCGTCCGGCACATCGGCCGGCCGGCCGACGGCGAACTCCTTGCGCAGCACCGGCACAACCTCCTCGCCGAGCATGTCGAGCTGCTCCAGCACGGTCTTCAGCGGCAGCCCCGCGTGGTCCACGAGGAACAGCTGACGCTGGTAGTCGCCGGCGTACTCGCGGAACTTGAGCGTCTTCTCGATGACCTGCTCGGGTGTGCCGACGGTCAGCGGGGTCTGGTCGGTGAAGTCCTCCAGGGACGGCCCGTGCCCGTAGACCGGCGCGTTGTCGAAGTACGGCCGGAACTCGCGCACCGCGTCCTGCGAGTTCTTCCGCATGAACACCTGCCCGCCGAGCCCGACGATGGCCTGCTCGGGCGTGCCGTGGCCGTAGTGGGCGTACCGGCTGCGGTACAGCTCGACCATCTGCTTGGTGTGGTCGGCCGGCCAGAAGATGTTGTTGTGGAAGAAGCCGTCACCGTAGAACGCGGCCTGCTCGGCGATCTCGGGCGAGCGGATGGAGCCGTGCCAGACGAACGGCGGTACGTCGTCCAGCGGCCTCGGCGTCGACGTGAACCCCTGCAGGGCGGTGCGGAACTTCCCCTCCCAGTCGACGACGTCCTCGCGCCACAGCCGGCGCAGCAGCGCGTAGTTCTCGATGGCGAGGTTGATGCCCTGCCGGATGTCCTGCCCGAACCAGGGGTAGACCGGGCCGGTGTTGCCGCGGCCCATCATCAGGTCGACGCGTCCCTCGGCCAGGTGCTGGAGCATGGCGAAGTCCTCGGCGATCTTCACCGGGTCGTTGGTGGTGATCAGCGTGGTGGAGGTGGAGAGGATCAGCTTCTCCGTCTGCGCGGCTATGTACCCGAGCATCGTCGTCGGGGACGAGGGCACGAACGGCGGGTTGTGGTGCTCACCGGTGGCGAACACGTCGAGCCCGACTTCCTCGGCCTTGAGCGCGATGGCGACCATGGCCTTGATCCGCTCACGCTCGGTCGGCGTACGGCCCGTCGTCGGGTCCGGCGTGACATCGCCCACCGAGAAGATCCCGAACTGCATGGTCGCTCACTCTCCAAAGTTGTTGACGGTTCAACTATACCCCTGGAACGACCCCCTCACGTTTTCTATTCCGGCCCCTTCAGGCCGCTTCCCGCCGCCGCTTCCCGCCCCTTATGGCCGTCCCTGCCGTCGTCAGTCGAACGGCAAGGCGTCCATGTACGAGTTGGTCGGCTTCCGTACCTTCACCACCGTGCGCGCGTCCACCGCGACCGCCGCCGACGACGTGCCCAGCGCCCCGCCCTCGTGCCAGACCCCCACGACGGTCACCCAGGTGTCGACCTTCGGCGCAGTCACCCCGTACACCCGCACCTTCAGCGTCGTCGAGTCCGCCGCACAGCAGCTGATGATGATCCGGGTGAGATACCAGCCGTCCCCGTCGGCGGGCGTCACGAACCCCGTCATCCGGACCGTGCGCCCCTTGACCGCCCGCGAACGGTCCTGCTGCACCCGTTGGGTGAACTCGGTGAGCGTGATCGGAAGCGGCGAGGTCGCGGGCAGCGGATCGAAGTCGTCCTCCTGCACGGCGACGACCTTGGCGGGCTCCCGGGAGGCGGTGTACGACCCGAGGGCGGGCGGCGCGTAGAACAGCAGGCTCAACACCGGCAGGAACAGCAGCCAGGCGACGCGCGGCACACGGGAGTGATCGTGGCCGTGGCCGTCACCGCCCCCGTGGCCGTGGCTGTCGCTGTGCTCGTGACTGTCGCTGTGCTCATGGCCATGCGCGTCATGCCCCGCGTCGGGCCCGTCTTCGTGCGCCTCCTTCGGCGGCGAAGCCCACGCCTCCGCCACCCCCAGCGCGATCAGCAGCACCCCCGAGGCGACCAGCAGCGGCCGCATCCCCTCCTTCACGAACCGCAGGTACTCGTCCGTGAAGAACGAGGTGTGCAACAGCCCCAGTCCCCCGAGCACCAGCAGCCCCACCTGCACGAACCGCTTCACAGCAGCACCCCTCCGATCACCGCGCTGCACACCACCGCGACCACGGTCGTGGCCGCCGAGAACCGCACCGCGAACGCCCGCCCGAACGTCCCCGCCTGCAGAGCGATCAGCTTCAGGTCGACCATCGGCCCCACCACCATGAACGCCAGCCGCGCCACCGGAGAGAAACCGCTGAGCGACGCCGCCACGAACGCGTCCGCCTCACTGCACACCGCCAGCACGATCGCCAGCGCCGCCAGGAACAGCACCGACAGCCACGGCGAACCGGCGAACGTGTCCAGCACCGAACGCGGCACCGCCACATTGAAGGTCGCCGCCGCCATCGCCCCCACGACGAGGAAACCCCCCGCGTGCAGGAAGTCGTGCTGGAAACCGCGCCGGAACTCCGTGAACCGACTGCGCCCGGGGACGTGCCCCGTGTGCCGCACCCGCGGCTTCAGCCACTCCTCCCGGCCCAGCCAGAGCCACAGCCAGCCCATCACCGCGGCCGTGACCAGCGACGCGAGCAGCCGGGCCAGCACCATCTGTGGACTGCCCGGGAAAGCGACGGCCGTCGCGGTCAGCACGACCGGGTTCACGGCCGGCGCCGACAGCAGGAACGCGAACGCCGCCGCCGGAGTCACCCCTCGCCCGATCAGACTGTTCGCCACCGGCACCGACGCGCACTCGCACCCCGGCAGCACCACCCCGGCCATCCCCGCCACCGGCACGGCCAGCGCCGCCCGCTTCGGCAGGAGCCGCTCGAACACCCGCGTCGGCACGAACGCGTTGATCGCCCCCGACAGCGCCGTCCCCAACAGCAGGAACGGCAGCGCCTGCACGGTCACGGCCAGACACACCGTCCGCCACGCCTGCACCGCCGGGTCGTCCAACGACCGCCCGACGACCACCAGCACCGCCCCCGGCACCACGGCCGCCCCGAGCAGCAACAACGGCCAGTGCCGAGGCAGCTCCCGCCCGCGCCCGGCGCCCTGCGCCCCCTCGACCGCCACCGCCGTCGGCAGCACCCGTATCTCGGTCTCCTGCATCCCGCCCCTACACCCGACCTTCCCGCAACCGCGTGATCCGTTCCCCGTGGAACTCCACCGTTCGCCTCATATGCCGCACGATCACCGCGAGTTCGGCGTCGGCCAGGTCCTCGAACAGGGGCGAGCGGTCCCCGCCCAGCCGCTCCCACAGCCGCCCGAACTCCGCGATCCGCTCCGGCACCGGCGCCACCAGCACCCGCCGCCGGTCGGCCACGTCCCGCTCCCGGACCACGTACCCCGCCCTCTCCAGCCGGTCCACCAGCCGCGTCGCCGACCCCGTGGTCAGCCCCGTCAGCTCGGCCACCCGGCCCGTCGTCACCGGCTGCCGCTCCAGCGTCAACAGGTTCAGACACTGCAGATCGGTCGGGTGCAGCCCGAGCCGGTCGGCGAGCGCCTGATTGAACAAGGCGTACGACGCCACGTACCGGCGGGAGACCGTGGACAGTTCGTCCAGCAGCCTCGACCGCACGTTCTGGGACATCGCCCACCCCTTCGCCGGCGCCGTGTGCCGAGATCGTACTCAGGGACATCAAGGACCTCAGAAGAAGTACGCGTCCCCCGTGTCCAGCACCAGCACCTGCTGCCGGTCATTGGACCGGTTACGGTCCACCGCCCCACCACCCCACAGCGTGTCGACGGCCATCGTCACCTCCCTCGGCCGCCCCCGCAGCCACACCCGCAACACGATCTGCTCCCCCGACCCGTCCGCGGCCAACGCGCCCGTCCGGCACACCACCTCCTGCCGGCCCGTCCGCGCACACCCGGCCGACAGCCGCTGCTCCCCCGCCGCCAACGGCACCGACCAGCGCAACCGCACCGTCGCGTCGGCGACGTCCCCAGGACCGTGGTTGCGCGGCGTCAGGCGTACGTCGACCCGAGGGCCGTCCATCACCGCGAAGCCGTGGTACGACAGATCCGCCTCGGTCGCCGCATCGCCCGCATCGCCCGCAGCCCCCGCGGCCCGCGCGGGCGAGATCCCCGCCCCCACCGCCAGCACGGCACCCCACACCGCGAGACCCCGCATCCTGCGCATGCCCATGCCACCACTCCTCACGCACCGTGCCGCAAGCGACGTATGCCCGGATGTATCCCACGCGGGGCGGCCCGCAGGCGCCCTCCAACAGGTGACACCGGACCGCCGTGCGAAGCTGCGGCCATGCTCATCCTCCGCTCGGCCGCCCTCTTCGTCGTCGCCGCACTCTTCGAGATCGGCGGCGCGTGGCTGGTCTGGCAGGGCGTGCGCGAACACCGCGGCTGGCTGTGGGCGACCGGCGGCGTCCTGGCCCTCGGCGCGTACGGCTTCGTCGCCACCTTCCAGCCCGACGCCCACTTCGGCCGCATCCTCGCCGCTTACGGTGGCGTCTTCGTCGCCGGCTCACTGCTGTGGGGCGTCGTCGCCGACGGCTACCGCCCCGACCGCTGGGACGTGACAGGCGCGCTGATCTGCCTCGTCGGCATGGCCGTGATCATGTGGACGCCGAGAAACGGCGGCTGACGGGACCTGGCGGCGAACGACGGGGGCTCAGGGCTCGCGGGAGGGATCGTGGGAGGGCTCGTGGGAGGGCTCGTCGGGCAGCAGCCCCAGCTGCCCCATGAACTCCATCTCGTCGAAGTAGAGCCGGTAGTCGACGATGCGTCCGTCCGCGTCGACGGTGGCGAGGTCCACCCCCCGGATCCTGACCTCCTTCTGCGTCGCCGGCAGCGACTCCCCGGTGGGCAGCTGGATCGGTCCCGTGTTACGGCCGCTGAAGAACCCTTCGTCGATGGCCGTGTTGCCGATCTCGTAGGCGTGCACCGACTCGAAACTGCCGTCGGGAACCATCTCCGTCATCTGCCGCCAGTACTCGGCGATGTTGTCGCGCCCGTGGATCTCCCCCGCGTCGGGAGTGAAGGCGACCGCGTCCTGCGCGTACAGCTCGGCGATGCGCCGGGGTTCCGCGTGGGTGGTGACCGCCTCGGTGAGCCGGTCCATGACCTCTCGTGCCTGTCCCATGATCGACCTCCGCAGAACAGGAGGATCACCCCTGACATCGTCCCACCCCGCGAAACCGTCCGCCCATCGAAAGGCAGGCGGCCCATCTCCTGACGTCACCTACGCTTGGCGGCAGCCAGCCGTCCACCGCGTCCCGAGGAGCACCTCATGGCCACCGCCGTACCGTCCGCCGCGTCCCGCATCGCCGTCGTCACCGGTGCGAGCAGCGGAATCGGCGCCGCCACCGCCCGCCGGCTCGCCGCGGCCGGCTACCGGGTCGTCCTCACCGCCCGCCGCAAGGACCGCATCGAGGCACTCGTGGAGGAGATCGACGCCGCGGGCCATGCGGCGACGGCGTACCAGCTGGACGTGACGGACCGTGCGGCGGTCGACGAGTTCGCGACGGCCTTCAAGACCATCGGCGTGCTGGTCAACAACGCGGGCGGCGCGCTCGGGGCCGACCCGGTGGCCACCGGCGACCCGGCCGACTGGCGCACGATGTACGAGACGAACGTCCTCGGCACCCTCAACGTCACCCAGGCCCTGCTCCCGAAGCTGGTGGCGAGCGGCGACGGCACGGTCGTCGTCGTCTCCTCCACCGCCGGCCACGGCACCTACGAGGGCGGCGCGGGCTACGTCGCCGCCAAGCACGGCGCGCACGTCCTCGCCGAGACCCTCCGCCTGGAGATCGTCGGCCAGCCGGTCCGCGTCATCGAGATCGCCCCCGGCATGGTCAAGACCGACGAGTTCGCCCTCACCCGCTTCGGCGGCGACACCGAGAAGGCGACGAAGGTGTACGAGGGCGTGGCCGACCCCCTGACGGCCGACGACGTGGCGGACACGATCGCCTGGGCGGTGACCCGCCCCAGCCACGTCAACGTCGACCTCCTCGTCCTGCGCCCCCGCGCCCAGGCGTCGAACACGAAGGTGCACCGGGAGCTGTGATGCCCGACCAGGACGAGAAGAACGAGGCCGACGGGACGGACGGGGCGGACGGGACGGACGGGGCGGACGAGCGGGCGAAGTCGCTCGAACAGGCCCGCCTGATCCAGGAAACGAAGAACGAACGCCACATGTGGGTCTTCCTGGCGTACTTCCTCTTCGGCATCCACGTCATCGCGTTCGTGATGATCTACGCGGTCCGCCACGCGAAATAGGCCCCCACAGCCCCCGGGAACTACTGGCGACTCGATCCGCCGGACAGGCCCTGAGGACCCTTGCAGTCGGGGTCGTCGACGACGACGGCGTTCGCCGGGATGATCACGATCTCGGCGTCGCTCTCGTCCTCGCCCTCCACATGGATGTCCCGCGTCGTCGCGTAACCCCGCTTCCCCTTCCCCACACACTTCGTGGCGAGGTTCCCGAACCCGTCGGGGAAGTTGTAGACCTCGGCGGGAGAGTCCTCCCCCGCCTTCCCCGCCACCGGGGCGTCGGCCTTCCCCCGCTCGTCGTAGTACTTCTGCGAACACCCGCCGAGCAGCAGGGCGAGCACAAGCGCGGTGCCGACGGCCCTCAGCCGCCGCACGTCTTGTCCTCGACGATCTGCACGTTGGACGGCCCCGTGGCGTTGGTGGTCACATACGCCCGGAACCCGTGCCCCACACACTTCGTGGCCAGGTTCCCGAACCCGTCGGGCATGTTGAACACCTCGGCGGGAGTGTCGTCCCCCGCACGCCCCTTCACCGGGGCGTCCCCCTTGCCCCGCTCGTCGTTGTACTCCTGCGAACAGCCGGCGAGCGCCCCCACACCCACCAACACCAGCCCCGCGACCCAGACCGACGCACGCATCCGCTGACCACGCCCCATCGAAGAACCCCCGTATCCGCGTGTCCCCGTATCGCCGTATCCCCGTGTCTGCGCACTCCTCGCACTCCTGCACGAGGCGCTACTTTCAGGACAACACTCGCCCCCGCCCCGGTTCCCACTCCCCAAAAAAGGGGCCCGAGCCGTTACGGCTCGGGCCCCTCGCTCATTTCAACCCTTCACGCACACGACCTGCTTCAGCTTCGCCACGACCTCCACCAGGTCCCGCTGCTGATCGATGACCTGCTCGATCGGCTTGTAGGCACCCGGGATCTCGTCCACGACGCCGGAGTCCTTACGGCACTCCACGCCCCGCGTCTGCTCCTCCAGGTCCGTCGTCGTGAAGCGACGCTTCGCCGCGTTGCGGCTCATCCGCCGACCGGCACCGTGCGACGCCGAGTTGAACGCCTTCTCGTTGCCGAGGCCCTTCACGATGTACGAGCCGGTGCCCATCGAGCCCGGGATGATGCCGTATTCGCCGGCCCTGGCGCTGATCGCCCCCTTACGCGTGACGAGCAGGTCCATGCCCTCGTAACGCTCTCGGTTCACGTAGTTGTGATGGCAGCTCACCTCGGGCTCGAAGGTCACCCGAGCCTTCTTGAACTCCCTGCGGAGCACGTCCTTGAACAGACCCATCATGATCGATCGGTTGTACTTCGCGTACTCCTGAGCCCAGTAGAGATCGTTCTCGTAGGCCGCCATCTGCGGAGTGTCCGCGACGAACACGGCAAGATCGCGGTCGATCAGCCCTTGGTTGTGCGGAAGCTTCTGAGCCAGGCCAATGTGATGCTCGGCCAGCTCCTTGCCGATGTTCCGGGAGCCGGAGTGGAGCATGAGCCAGACCGATCCGTCACCACTGATGCAGACTTCCACAAAGTGATTTCCGGACCCGAGCGTTCCCATCTGCTTCATGGCCCGCTCATGGCGGAATTTGACCGCTTCGGCGACTCCCTCGAACCGCCCCCAGAAGTCGTCCCACCCCGCAGTCGCCAGCCCATGGAACTGCCCCGGCTCGACGGGACTGTCGTGCATCCCCCGCCCCACCGGAATGGCCTGCTCGATCTTCGAGCGCAGTCGGGACAGGTCTCCGGGCAGGTCGTTCGCCGTCAGTGACGTCTTGACCGCCGACATTCCGCAGCCGATGTCCACCCCCACCGCCGCAGGGCACACAGCACCCTGCATCGCGATGACCGAGCCGACCGTCGCGCCCTTGCCGTAATGGACGTCCGGCATGACCGCCAGGCCCTTGATCCACGGGAGGGTGGCGACGTTGCGGAGCTGCTGCAGTGCGCCCTCCTCGACCGACGTCGGGTCGGTCCACATACGGATGGGCACCTTCGCGCCCGGCATTTCCACGTACGACATTTCGTCCTCATTCCCCCGGAAACATTACAGAAGTCATAGACCGCAAAACCAGGGCCAAGGTCAGTGAAAAGGGACGACGGACCGGCATCCACGGCGTTGCGTGCGATACACATTGTCTGCAGGGGCCACCCCCGCCCGGCAAGCGATTAACCAGCGGGGACACGGGGGCACCCACCCCTCGGAGCCACCCCTCACCGCCGTTCATCAGCGTTCATCACCGTCGAGAGGAGCCGACCGTGCAGCGGAAGGCCTACGTACCCGGCGTCGTCGTGCTCCTCGCGGCGCTGCTGGCAGGCTGCACCGGCGGCTCGGACAAGGGCGGCTCGACGGACAACTCCAACCCGGGCCAGGTCGGCACGTCCGCCGCCGTCGCCCAGCCGGGCAAGTACGCCACGCTCCCGGAGGCCTGCGGTGTCGTCAGCCGGAGCACGCTCGACTCCCTCCTCCCCGGCATCAAGCAGCTCACCGACGAGACCCGGCGAACGGCGGCCTACGCGGGCGAGGCGACGCTGACGTACGACACGGACCGCAAGGTGGGCTGCCGCTGGAAGGTGGAGTCCTCGGACGCCACCGACCATCTCCTCGTCGATTTCGAGCGCGTCGTCTCCTACGACAACGCCGTCAGCGACGACAGCCAGGCGGAGGCCCTCTTCGCGAAGAAGGTGACCGCCGCCGACCTTCCGGAGCCCCTCCCCTCCACGAGCGCGAGCCCCTCCGCGACGGCCACCCTCTCCCCCTCCCCTACTGCCTCTGCCCCCGCCTCCCCCTCACTCTCCGCCTCCCTCTCCTCCACCGGCTCCGCCTCCCCCTCCTCGACCGTCGCGGCCGTCGACGTCCAGCCCCGGCTCCTGGACGATCTGGGCGACGAGGCGTTCGTCGACGACGTGCTCAACAGTTCCGGTTCGACGGCCAAGCAGCGCACGGTGACTGTGGCGTTCCGCACGTCGAACGTCATCGTGACGATCGAGTACGAGGAGCAGCCGGCGACCGTGGGCGTGGTCCCGGACAGCAAGGAAATGCAGGACAAGGCCCGGAAACTGGCCGCACAGCTGTCCGACTCCCTGGCCGGTTGAGGCCACTTCGGCCCCGTCCGCCTCGGCCGCGCAAAGGCTTTGAAGCGGAACCGCACCAAGTCTTCACCGCGTACCGTGGCCCCTCGGACCCGATCCGACCGCAGGAACCACGAGCGTCATGAGTGAAGGAACCATGCAGCGACGAGCCCAGCGTGACGGCCAGTTTGACCAGTGTGAGCAGCGTGACGAGCGCGTGGTGCGTGCCGGAGGGCTGAACCGCCTTCTGGCCGCCGCGGTGGCCGTCCCGGTGATGCTGATCGCCGCGGGCTGCTCCTCGGACTCCGGCTCCGACTCCGGCAAGGACGCGCAGGACACGAGCGCCACGACCGGCTCCGGTTCGGGTGACTCGGCGGCGAGTGCCTCGCCGACCGTGCAGGCGGCGGCGTACAAGACGCTGCCGGAGGCGTGCGCGGTGCTGTCGAAGAAGACGCTGACGGAGCTCGTGCCGAAGGGGGCGGCCAAGGGCAAGGAGCAGACGTCCAGCGACACGGGTACGCGGGCGAGCTGTTCCTGGTCGAGTCTGGCCAACAACGGTGTGAAGGGGTCGCAGTTCCGCTGGCTGAACGTGTCCCTGTTGCGTTTCGAGTCGGACGCGACGACCGGCGACGGCGCGTCGCAGGCGAAGACGTACTACGCGAAGCAGGTCAAGGACGCGCAGGTGGTGTCGGGCGCGAAGAACACGAAGGCGACGCCGGTGGCCGGCACGGGCGACGAGGCGACGCTGGTGCGCTACGACCTGAAGAAGTCGGAAGGCGCTTTCAAGCAGCAGACGGTCGTGGCGCGCGTCGAGAACGTCGTCGTCACGCTGGACTACAACGGGGCCGGTCTGGCGGGTGACAAGACGCCGAGCGCGGACACGTTGACAACGTCTGCGGAGAAAGCGGTGAAGGAGGCGGTGGCCGCGGTGCAGTCGGCCAACGGCGAGGGCAGCGGCGGTAGTTCGGGCACGTCGCCGTCGGGCCCGGCCGCCTCGTCCCCCTCCGTTTCGGGCTCGAAGGCGGCCTCTCCGACGGGGAAGGCGTCGCCGTCCGCGACTCCGTCCACGCCGGCGTCGGCGGCGGCGTCGAAGGCGGCCGCGGCGGCTCCGAAGGCGTCCGCTTCGGCGAAGAGCTGACGGTCCGGCAACGCGTGCGCCGCACACATGTGCCACCCTGTTGCGCGCAAGAACACGCAAGGGGAGGGGAGTACGGGTGTCCGCGCCAATACAGCTGACCCGGATGCACCGCGTTCTCATCGGCGTGGTGGTGACCGGCGCGGTGATCATCGCCGGCATCGGCTTCGCCGGTTCGTACGCGGCGGTCCGTGAGCTGGCTCTGAAGAAGGGCTTCGGGAACTTCTCCTATGTGTTCCCGATCGGCATCGACGCGGGCATCTGCGTCCTGCTGGCCCTGGACCTGCTGCTGACCTGGATCCGCATCCCCTTCCCGCTGCTGCGTCAGACGGCGTGGCTGCTGACGGCGGCGACGATCGCGTTCAACGGCGCCGCCGCGTGGCCGGACCCGCTGGGCACGGGCATGCACGCGGTGATCCCGATCCTGTTCGTCGTGGCGGTGGAGGCGGCTCGGCATGCGATCGGCCGGATCGCGGACATCACGGCGGACAAGCACATGGAGGGCGTGCGCATCACGCGCTGGCTGCTCTCCCCGGTGCCGACGTTCCTCCTGTGGCGACGGATGAAGCTGTGGGAGCTGCGCTCCTACGACCAGGTGATCAAGCTGGAGCAGGAACGTCTCGTCTACCGGGCGCGGCTGCATTCCCGCTTCGGCCGGGCGTGGCGTCGTAAGGCTCCGGTGGAGTCCCTGATGCCTCTGCGCCTGGCCCGTTACGGCGTCCCGCTGGCGGAGACGGCCCCGGCGGGCCTGGCGGCGGCGGGCATAGAACCGGTCCTGCTGCCCCCGATGCCTGCGCAGACGCAGACGATCCAGCCCCAGACGCAGGCACTGGCATCCCAGCAGGGGCCGCAGGGGCCGCAGGGGCCCCAGGAGCTGGCGGCGGCCCCGGCGCAACGACAACCGCAGCCCCAGGGCCAGGCCCAGTCCCAGCAGTGGCAGCAGTTCGGCCAGCAGCCGCCCGGGCCGCCCGAGGAGGACCAGAGTCCCTGGTTCCAGTCGCCGCACGAGGTGCAGTACCAGGGCGGCTACGACCCCACCTACGACCCCGCCGAGCAGTTCGCCGGCTGGTACGAGGAGCAGCGGGACGCCGAGCAGTACCAGGACCAGTACCAGGAGGAGCCCCCGGCTCAGGAGCCCTCTCCGGAGGAGACGGGTTCGTTCCCCATCCCGGTGGTGCCGGGCCGCAGCCGCGAGCTCGGTGAGGGCGGCGGTTCTCCGGAGCCGACCGAGGAGGACTACTACCTGGTCTTCAAGAAGTCGATCGACGGCAGCTACCCCACTTCGGGCCAGCTGCGGGACGACGTGGAAGCGACGTTCGGCGTAACGATTCCGCAGCGCGAAGCGGACCGCATGGTCAACCGCTTCACCAACCGCCACACGGCGGAACTGCAGGAAGACCACATCGCCTGACACAGGAAAACCTCAGACAGGAAAACCTGAGACAGGAAGAAGGGGCCCTCGTTCCGAGGGCCCCTTCTTCACTGCCGCCTACTCCCCGAGCAGGGCCCGCACCCGCTCCTGCCCGACCGCGAGCAGCAGCGTGGGCAGCCGCGGCCCCGTGTCACGCCCCACCAGCAGGTGGTACAGCAGCGCGAAGAACGTCCGCTGGGCGGTCTTGATCTCCGCCGGGAGTTCCTTGGGCGTGGCGTCGGCGGGGAACCCGGCCTGCACCTTGGGCACGCCGTAGACGAGGTGGGTGAGGCCGTCCAGCGACCAGTGCTCGGCGAGGCCGTCGAGCAGCAGCCGCAGCGACTGCTGGGAGGCCTCGTCGAGGGACTTCAGCAGTTCGGCGTCCGGCTCCTCGCGCACGATGGTGCGCTGGTCGGCGGGGACGTGGTTGTTGATCCACGCCTCGGCCTTGTCGTACCGCGGCCGGGCCTCGTCGAGCGAGCCGATCGGGTTCTCGGGGTCGAGCTCGCTGAGGATCCGCAGCGCCTGGTCCTGGTGCCCGGCGGTGATGTCGGCGACGGAGGCCAGCGTCCGGTACGGCAGCGGTCGCGCCGTGCGCGGCAGGTCGCCGCCGGCCGTGCGCACCGCACGCGAGTGCCCGGCGACGTCGCCCGGCAGGGCGGAGCCGTCGGCGACCTTGCCGTCGAGCTTGTCCCACTCGTCGTAGAGGCGCTGGATCTCCTGGTCGAAGGCGATCTTGAAGGACTGGTTGGGGCGGCGGCGGGCGTACAGCCAGCGCAGCAGCTGCGGCTCCATGATCTTCAGGGCGTCGCCGGGGGTGGGCACGCCACCGCGGGAGGACGACATCTTCGCCATGCCGCTGATCCCCACGAAGGCGTACATGGGTCCGATGGGCTGCTTGCCGCCGAAGATCCCGACGATCTGCCCGCCGACCTGGAACGAGGACCCGGGGGACGAGTGGTCGACGCCGGAGGGCTCGAACACGACGCCCTCGTAGGCCCAGCGCATGGGCCAGTCGACCTTCCAGACCAGCTTGCCGCGGTTGAACTCGTTGAGCCGGACGGTCTCGGAGAAGCCGCACGCGGTGCAGGAGTACGTGAGCTCGGTCGTGTCGTCGTCGTAGGAGGTGACCGTGGTGAGGTCCTTGTCGCAGTTGCCGCAGTACGGCTTGTACGGGAAGTACCCCACGGACCCGGCCCCAAAGGAGCCGTCGTCCTCGGCGGCCGCGCCGGACCCCTCGGCGGCCTCCAGCTCGGCCTCGTCCACGGGCTTCTGCTGCTTCGGCTTCGCCGGGGCCTTCTTGGTGCGGTACTGGTCGAGGATCGCGTCGATGTCGGCGCGGTGCGCGATCGCGTGCAGGATCTGCTCGCGGTAGACGCCGGCGGTGTACTGGGCGGTCTGGCTGATCCCGTCGAACTCCACGCCGAGCTCGGCGAGCGCCTCGACCATGGCGGCCTTGAAGTGCTCGGCCCAGTTCGGGTACGTCGAGCCGGCGGGGGCCGGGACGGAGGTCAGCGGCTTGCCGATGTGCTCGGCCCACGACTCGTCGACGCCCGCGATGCCGGCCGGGACCTTCCGGTAGCGGTCGTAGTCGTCCCAGGAGATCAGGTGGCGGACCTGGAGCCCGCGGCGGCGGATCTCGTCGGCGACGAGGTGCGGGGTCATGACCTCACGCAGGTTGCCCAGGTGGATCGGCCCGGAGGGCGACAGCCCTGAGGCCACGACCACGACCGGAGCGGTAGCGACTGATGTCACAGTGCCGGGGGCTCGGCGCTCCGACTCCTCGATGACCTCATCCGCGAAACGGGAGACCCAGTCGGTGGTCTCGGTGCTCTGAGCCACGATCGGCACGTCCTCTTGTTCTGAGTTGCTCGGAAGGCTTGCTGACACGGTCATTCTCCCAGACCGCCCCGCGCCCGGGAAAACCGCTTTACCCCCCGTGGGATACTGGCCGTGTCTATCCATCCCCACCAGGAGAACGGCACCCACTCCCATGGCCCCGGTCACGTCTCTCACCGCTTCGGTCCACCAGCGTCTCGCGACGGCCCTTACGGCAGCCCTGCCGGAGGCCGGTGCCGCGGACCCGCTGCTGCGACGAAGCGACAGGGCGGACTTCCAGGCCAACGGCATCCTGGCCCTCGCGAAGAAGGCGAAGGCCAACCCGCGGGAGCTGGCGACGCAGGTGGTCGCGCAGGTCGTGACCGGTGACGTGATCAAGGAGATCGAGGTCTCGGGCCCCGGCTTCCTGAACGTGACGATCACCGACCGGGCGATCACCGAGAACCTGGCGGCGCGTTATGCGGACGCGGACCGCCTGGGCGTCCCGCAGGCCGAGCACCCCGGCACCACCGTCATCGACTACGCCCAGCCGAACGTGGCGAAGGAGATGCACGTCGGTCACCTGCGGTCGGCGGTCATCGGCGACGCGGTGGTGCAGATCCTGGAGTTCACGGGCGAGACGGTCGTGCGCCGTCACCACATCGGCGACTGGGGCACCCAGTTCGGCATGCTCATCCAGTACCTGGACGAGCATCCGCACGAGCTGGACCACAAGGAGTCCCAGGTCAGCGGTGAGGAGGCGATGTCGAACCTCGACCGCCTCTACAAGACGGCCCGCAAGCTGTTCGACTCCGACGAGGAGTTCAAGACGCGGGCCCGTCGCCGGGTGGTCGACCTCCAGGCGGGCGACCCGCACACCCTCGCGATCTGGCAGAAGTTCGTCGACGAGTCGAAGATCTACTTCTTCTCGGTCTTCGAGAAGCTGGACATGGAGGTCCGGGACCCGGACATCGTCGGCGAGTCGGGTTACAACGACATGCTGGCGGAGACCTGCCGGCTCCTGGAGGAGTCGGGCGTGGCGGTCCGCTCGGAGGGCGCGCTCTGCGTCTTCTTCGAGGACGTCAAGGGCCCGGACGGCAACCCGGTCCCGCTGATCGTGCAGAAGTCGGACGGCGGCTACGGCTACGCGGCGACGGACCTGTCGGCGATCCGTGACCGTGTCTTCAACATCAAGGCGGACACGCTGCTCTATGTCGTGGACGCCCGTCAGTCGCTGCACTTCAAGATGGTCTTCGAGACGGCGCGCAGGGCGGGCTGGCTGAACGAGGACGTCAAGGCCCACCAGTTGGCGTTCGGCACGGTCCTGGGCAAGGACGGCAAGCCGTTCAAGACCCGTGAGGGCGAGACGGTGAAGCTGGTCGACCTCCTCGACGAGGCGGTGGACCGGGCGACGGCCGTCGTCGGCGAGAAGCGCGACAAGGTCGGGCTGACGGACGAGGAGGTCGTCGAGAACGGCCGGTACGTCGGCATCGGCGCGGTGAAGTACGCCGACCTGTCGACGTCCGCGGTCCGCGACTACAAGTTCGACCTGGACCAGATGGTCTCGCTGAACGGCGACACGTCCGTGTACCTCCAGTACGCGTACGCCCGTATCCAGTCGATCCTGCGCAAGGCGGGCGAGGCCCGCCCGGCCGCCCACCCGGAGCTCGAACTGGCCCCGGCGGAGCGGGCGTTGGGCCTGCATCTGGACCAGTTCGGCGAGCTGCTGGCGGAGGTCGCGGCGGAGTACGCGCCGCACAAGCTGGCGGCGTACCTCTACCAGCTGGCCTCGCACCTGACGACGTTCTACGACCAGTGCCACGTGCTGTCGCCGGACAACGCGCCGGAGGTCGTAGAGAACCGGCTGTTCCTGGTCGACCTGACGGGCCGCACGCTCCACCTGGGCATGGCCCTGCTGGGCATCCGGACGCCCGAGAAGCTCTGAGCGCCTGAAGCGAACGCCACGGCCCGTCCTCTCCCCCGCGAGAGGACGGGCCGTGGCGTTCGCTCAGCTCGGTTCAGCTCAGCTCGGTTCGGCTCAGCTGCAGTTCACCCAGGTGTTGGACTTGATGTAGTGGCTCTCGGGGGTGCTCGTCTTGTAGCCCTTGTAGACGAGCGAGCTGGACCCGCCGTAGTCCTTCTCCGAGTACCACTTGAGGTCACAGGAGTTGCCGTGGTTGTACCAGGACTTGAAGCTCTGGAAGACCGAGTACTGGGTCAGGTCACGGTTCGTCCCCGAGATCTTCTGCATGTGGCCGGTGTAGTTCTGCCCGGCCCAGACGCAGAACCAGCCCGCCGGACAGTCCGACGACGCCGACGGCGCGGCCTGGGCCGCACCCGCGCTTCCGGCCAGCAGACCACCGGTCATCAGGACACCGCTGGCCAGGGCGGCGAACTTCTTGGTCATACGCATGCTGTTACACCCTTCGTCGGGCCGACCACACCGGCCGGCTCGCAAACAAGACTGGGGGCGGGGAGCAGGGGCCGCCACGGCCGCCGCGGAAGTGACGGCTTCCTGGGACGTCCCACCCGCTGACCTGCGCGAACGCGGGCGGTCGGGACGACGGTGTGGGACGGCTGTGACAGACCTTGTGCAGATGTTGTGCTGCTCATGCAGAATGCGACGCAGCGGGGGGCTGCTGACCACGGTCCATGACCGCATATGGGGGGAACATGGCGCGTCGCAAAGCGCTGTCCGCCGAACTCGATCCGCGTGTGCGGCAGTTGGTGACGGAGTTACGCGGGCTGACGGATCACGGCGAGCTGAGCATGCGCCAACTGGCGGCCAAGACGGGGTACAGCCAGAAGTCGTGGGAACGGTATCTGGGCGGCCGGTCGCTGCCGCCGCGGGAGGCCGTGGAGAAGCTGGCCAGGATCGGCGGCGTCGACCCCGTGCGGCTGCTCGCGTTGCACGAGGTCGCGGCCGAGACGTGGAGCGCCGCACAGGGGACCACGTCGACGCAGACGGCGCAGGCGACTTCGGCGGAGCAGGCTGTGGGTACGGAGGAGGAGGCCGTCAGCGTGCTGCCTACCAGGCGCTCGCTGCCTCCCGGGCGCACGCTGCACATCGCGCTCGTCGCGGGAGTGCTGGCCCTGGTCCTGGCCGTCTCCACCGCGGTCCTTCTGATCATGCGGCTCGACGACGGCGGCGACCACGCGGTCGCTCCCTCGGGCCAGTCCACCGCCGGGGCGTCGTCGTCCGCTCCCACGTACAGCTGCCGCGTCGAGAAGGTCGGCGGGCTCTGGTACGCGGGCAACAGCCGCACCCAGGACGCCGAGCTCGCCACCGGCAACAGCGGTCCCGACGTGGCCGAGGCGCAGTGCCTGCTGCGCCGGGCGGGCATCTCGCCGGGGGGCATCGACGGCATGTTCGGTCCGCTGACCCGGCGAGCGGTCATGACCATGCAGAAGCGATCGGGGCTGGAGGACGACGGCATCGTCGGACCGCTCACGTGGAAGGCGCTCCGCGGATGACCAGGAGGCCCGAGCCGTCACCGGAGAGCGCCCGGCTGGCCGCCGGGCTGAGGGAGTTGAAGGAACGCACGGGTCTGAGCCTGGCCGGGCTCGCGGCGAAGACCACGTTCAGCAAGTCGTCCTGGGAGCGCTATCTCAACGGCAGGACGCTGCCGCCGCGCCCGGCGGTCCAGGAGCTGTGCAGGTTGGCCGGTGAACCGCCCGGCCGCTACCTGGCACTGCGGGACCTCGCGCAGTCGGAGTGGAGCGACGCCCCGAAGGAGCCGACGCCGACGACCACGACGACCACGACGACCACGACGACGAAACCCTCCCCGCCCCCGACGCCGACCCCGACTCCAGCTCCCGGAGGCTCCACGGATGCCGTCGGTCGCCGGGGAGCGACGGCCGTGGCGGTCCTGGTGTCGGTGTCGGCCCTGGTGTTCGGGGCGGTCGTGCTGACCCTTCTTCTCCTCCCGCACGGGAGTGA
Source organism: Streptomyces sp. NPDC031474 (assembly GCF_055581185.1). Taxonomy (NCBI): domain Bacteria; kingdom Bacillati; phylum Actinomycetota; class Actinomycetes; order Kitasatosporales; family Streptomycetaceae; genus Streptomyces; species Streptomyces sp. NPDC031474. The sequence goes on along the minus strand of NZ_JBVIJX010000025.1, from coordinate 48,055 downwards.
GGGGGCACGACCGTCGGCGTCGTCGTCGGCGTCCCCGTCCGTGACCGGGCCGCGCTGCCGGGACGCCGGTTGCGAGGGCAAGGACCCGCTGGTCATGCAATGCGGCCCCGCGCCCGAGACCCTGGCCGAGCACGTCACCGCCACCGGAGCCTCGGTACAGCTGCGGTACAGCGAGATGTGCGGGGCCACCTGGGTACGGATGTGGGGCACGCGGATCGGCGACGAGGTCGAACTACGCGGCCACCTCGCCCGGGTGAGGAACCGCCTCGATGCGGACACCTACGTCCACACCCTCATGGCGACGACCCGCGCGGGAACCGTCATCCGGGCCTGCTTCCTCCCTGCGACAGGCGGCAAGAGGGAATGCTTCCAGGCCACGGTGGACCGGGCCACGACGGAACCGACTCCTGGCGCGCACGCGTCCCCCGAGATGCCGGCATCAGCAACACGGGCGCAAGGAGGAACAGTTGGGCGGCCAGGACGACCCGTCGGTCGGTGAGGCGCTGATCGGCTTCCTGCTGATCGGCGGGGCGGGCGTGCTCATCCCGGCCGCCGTCGTGCTGCCGCTGATCGGCCTGGGCATCTGGCTGACGCATCGCCTACGCGCGAGAAAGCCCCGCTGACCGCCGAGCGCAGGCCTACCGGAGCGGTCCCGCGAACTCGCACCACACCACCTTCCCGAGCTCGCGTTCCCGCACCCCCCACTTGTCACTCAGCGCGGCGACAAGCACCAGCCCACGCCCGCCCTCGTCCCGCTCGCCCACGATGCGCGGCACCCCGGGACCGCTGTCATGCACCTCGATATGCAGGACCCGCCCGTCGTACCGCAGGAACAGCAGGAACTGACGGCCGGGCGGGACGCCGTGCAGCAGGGCATTGGTCACCAGCTCGCTCACACAGAGCAGCACGTCGTCGGCACGCGGGCTCCCGGCGAGCCCCCACTCGGCGAGCGTCTCGCAGACGTACCGCCGCGCGGCCGGCACAGAACGCCGCTCACGCCGGAAGAACCTCTCGCGCAGGGGCGGGAGTTGGATGGTCTCGTTCACGAGACAAGGGTTGCGGAGAGTGACTACCGTTGATCACCCGGTGAACCCGTACGGATTTTTTGTACGGGTTACGACCGGGTCAAGGGCAGGCACACAGGGGGATTGGCAGCACCATGAGCCAGCGCAAGAAGAACCTCTCGACCATGAAGATGCTGGGCAAACAGCTCGGCACGGCCCGACGCAAGGCAGGCCACACCCAGATCGCCCTCGCCGAACTCGTCAAGCTGGACGAGGAGACGATCGCGTCGATCGAGCAGGGCAGGCGGGCTCTCAAGCCGGACTTGGCGGCCCTGCTGGACGACATCCTCGACACCAAGGGCATGTTGGCGACGGGCGTCGACAACCTCCCGGAGATCGACCAGTTCCCGCTGTGGGCCGAGCTGTACATGGAACACGAGCGGGAGGCCATCGCGCTGTCCTGGTACGACAACGCGGTCCTGCCGGGCCTGCTCCAGAACGAGCCGTACGTCCGAGCCGTCCTGCGCAACAGGGTTCCGGCGTACAAGGACGACGAGATCGAGACGTACACGGCACTCCGGCTGGATCGCCAGAAGATCCTGCACCAAAGGAACCCGCCGACGTTGAGCTTCGTGGTGTGGGAGCCGGTGCTGTACATGGAGATCGGTGGGCGGCTGGACCAACTGCGGCATCTGAGGGAGCTGGCGGAACTGCCGTGTGTGTCACTGCAGTTCCTGCCCATGCGAAGCCCTTACAGCGCGGGGCTTGACGGACCGTTCACGCTCCTCGAAACCCCGGACCACCAGCACCTCGCGTACACCGAAGGCCAACGCGGCAGCCAGTGGGTTTCTGACGCGGATGAGGTGTCCATCCTGGCGCGCAAATATGCGATGCTGCGGACACAGGCCCTGACCACTCAGGATTCGATGGACCTGCTGGACCGCCTCCTAGGAGAGCAATGAGCGCCGAAGCACTGAAGTGGTTCAAGTCGAGCTACAGCGGCAGCGAGGGCGGCCAATGCCTGGAAGTCGCCCCCACCCCCACCACCATCCACGTCCGTGACTCCAAGAACGCCCCCGAAGACGGCCCTGTCTTCCACGTGACCCCCGCCGCCTGGGCCGCCTTCACCGCATCTCTCCAGTAGAAGACCCTGCTCAGCCGGTCCGTAGCGTCGCGGCGGCCTTGTAGGTGCGCAGCACCGGCGCGGTCTCGATCCGCGCGATCGCGTCCAACGCCACCTTCCGGGTCAGGTAGTGGTGCAGTTCCTCGGCGTCCCGGGACAGCGCGTGCGCGACCAGGTTCGTCGGACCGGTCGTCGCCGCGACCACCGCGAGTTCCTCGTGTCCGGCCAGCGCGGTGGCGACGTCGTCCAGGTGCGCGGGCGCTACCTGCATCCACAGTAGCGCTGAGACGGTGACGCCCAGCAGCGCCGGGTCGATGTCCACGTCGAAGAACAACGCGCCGCGCGCACGCAGTTCGGCAAGCCTGCGGGCCACCGTGGACGCGGTCGAGCCGGTCGCGGCGGCAAGATCGGCGTAGCTGATGCGGGCGTCGTGGCGCAGCGCGTCCAGCAGCAGCCGATCGGCGTCGGTGAGCAGGTACACGGGCGCGCCTGGTTCCGGTCCGGGGCCTGCGCCGCTCTCGGCGCGCAGCCGCGCCTGCTGTGCTGCGTCGAGGGCGTCGACACGGCCGCGCCACGCGGTCGGCCCTCCGAGGTAGGTGTGCAGCAAGTAGTGCGCGGAGACCGCGGTGATCCCCGCGGTGCGCGGGATGTCGCGCAGCAGCAGCGCGTGGGCGTCCGGGCCCGCGGGCGTGGTGTGGATGATCGCCACGATTTCGGTGCCGCCGGAGGTCAGCCGCACCCACGAAGTGTCTGGGCGGCGCGCGAGCGCGACTGCGATGTCGTGCGCGGTACGCGTCGCGGCGGTCAGCCGCACGAACCACTGGTGGGTGCCGGAGCTGCGGGGCGCGGGCAGCGCGACCACGCGCAGGCCCGCCTGCGCTGACAGGCGGCGATAGCGGCGTACCACGGTCTGTGTGGAGGAGCCGAGTACGTCGGCGACGAGCGTGAACGGGGCCCGTGCATCCACGTGCAGGGCGTGGATCAGGCCGCGGTCCAGGTCATCCAGTACGAGCATATCCACCAAATTAGCCTGGCTTGATGGAAGTAATCACCCATTCATGGTCGTAAATGGAAGCCCGGAGTGGTGGGGCGGCACGGTGGTCGCCGGCCGCCTCACCGGGGCGTGCCGCCGTCCCGGACACCGCAGGGGGAGAGAGCATGTCCCGAGACACACACCGCAACACACCCGCCGCCTCGCGCTGGAATCCGCGCCGGAATCCGGGCCCGGACGTGTCGGAGCCCGCATACCGGTGGCGGTGGCTCGGCCTGGCCGCGGTGCTGGTCGCCGAGGCCATGAACCTCCTCGACGCGACGATCGTCCAGGTCGCCGGCCCCGTCATCCACACCGACCTCGGCGGCGCGAGCGCTGCCATCCCGTGGTTCAGCGCCTCCTATACGCTCGCGTTCGCGCTCGGGCTGCTGACCGGCGCCCGGCTGGGCGACATCGCCGGCCGCCGCCGCGTCTTCCGCATCGGCGTCGCCGCGTTCGCCGCCACCTCGCTGGCGTGCGCGCTCACCCCGACCCCGGAGGCGCTGATCGGGCTGCGCGCGCTGCAGGGGGCCGCCGCGGCGCTGATCATCCCGCAGACGTTCGGGCTGATCCGGGCGATGTTCGACGGCGATGAACTGCCCAAGGCACTCGGCATCATCGGCCCGGTCATGGGCCTGTCCGCGGTGCTGGGGCCGGTGCTCGGCGGAGTCCTGACGCACGCCGACGTGTTCGGGTCGTCGTGGCGCGCGGTCTTCCTCGTCAACCTTCCCCTCGCCGCCACCGTGCTGGCGATCGCGCCGCGGCTGCGTGAGGACCGCGCCCCGTCCCGCCCGCGCCTGGACCCGGCCGGGACCGTGCTGGCGATGACCGGCACCGCCCTGGTGGTGTGCCCCCTGGCCACCGGCGCCCCGGGCCCGGTGGCGTGGGCGACCGCCGCGGCAGGCGCCGCCGTCCTCGCGCTGTTCGTCGCCCACCAGCGCCGCACCGCCCGCCTGGGCCGGACCCCGTTGATCGAACCGGCGCTGCTGCGCGGCCGCGCGTTCCCGGCGGCGCTGGCCACCTCGACGCTGTTCTTCGCCGTCATGAACGCCGTCATGATCACCGTGGTGCTGCACCTGGAACTGGGCCTCGACCGCGGCCCGCTCACCGCGGGCCTGACCCTGCTGCCGTGGTCGACCGGACTGGCCGCCGGGTCATGGGCCGCGGGCGCCTACCTGGTCCCGCGCCACGGAACCCGCGTCATGCACGCCGGCATCGCCACCCTCGCCACCGGCCTGGCCGCGGCCGTCCTCGCCTACCGGGGAAGCGCCCCCGACGCGTACCCCGCCGCCCTGCCGTTCGCGCTCGCCGTCGCGGGCCTGGGCACCGGCCTGTTCACGCCACCGTTCTTCACCACCGCGCTGGACGGCGTCGGACCGCAGGAGACCGGCTCCGCCGCGGGGCTCCTCAACGCCGTCCAGCAACTCGGCGGCACGCTCGGCATCGCGGTCGCCGGCGGCGTCTACCTTGCCGACGCAGACGCGCCGCGCGTCGCCGCGCAGGCGGCCCTGGCCACCGCCGGGGCGATCCTGGCCGCGACCGCGATCGCCGCCGCCGCGATGACCTCCCACCGCACCACCGCCCCCGCGGCCCCGGCAGCCCCGGCAGCCCCGGCAGCCCCGGCAGCGGCCGAGTCTGCGACACCGCCGACGCACACCTGAGGGCGTTGGGCGGGGCAGCACCCTCCCCGGTCCGAGCCTGGGACGCGTGGCCCGCACCGTCGCCGAAGCTGTCGGCCGCCGCGGGCGAGATCAGCGCAAAGACCGGCATCCCGAAGACCTCCCTGTACCGCTGTCTGCAAGAGTGAGTTTTTGACCCTCACACCGTGTCAGGCGGTCAACTCGGAGACATCATGTTCACCATCGGAGACTTCGCCCGGCACGGTCGCGTCTCGGTCCGGATGCTGCGTCATTACGACGCGACCGGCCTGCTGCGCCCGGCCCACGTCGACCCGGCCACCGGCTACCGCTACTACACGGCCGCCCAGCTGGCCCGCCTCAACCGCGTCATCGCGCTCAAGGACCTCGGCTTCACCCTCCAGCAGGTCCAGACGATCCTGGACGAGAAGGTGACCACCGAGGAGCTGCGCGCCATGCTCCGGCTACGGCGCGCCGAGCTGGAGGCGGCGATGACGGCCGCGGCGGCCCGGCTGGCCCAGGTCGAGGCGAGGCTCCGCTCGATTGAGAGCGAGGGTCAGATGCCCAGCAACGATGTCGTACTGAAGAGCCTGCCGAGCGTGCGGGTGGCCGAACTGATCGCAGTGACACCCGACTTCGACACCATCGGCCCCGTCATCCAGCCGCTTTACGACGAGCTGTTCCGACGTCTGGAGGCGGCAGGCATCGCCCCCTCCGGGCCCGGGGTCGCCTACTACGAGGACGCGCCGGACGGCGGGATCCTCATCCACGCGGGTGTCGAGGTCTCCGCGCCCCTCAGCGACGACGACGGGCTGCAGATCGTGGACCTGCCGCCCGTCGAGCAGGCGGCGACGGTCATGCACCGCGGCTCGATGGAGACCGTTCTGCCCACCGTCCAGACCCTCGGCCGCTGGATCGACGCCAACGGCTACCGCTCGGTCGGCTACCCCCGAGAAATCAACCTGGAATGCCCCGACAACCACGACGAGTGGGTCACCGAACTCCAGGAACCGGTGACCAAGGCCTGACAGGAGAAGGGCCGGCCCGGCTCTCCAGGTTTGGCTCGGCCGCCCCGCTGGATGACACCCAGCGGGGCGGGATTGACCTGCGAGTCCCCACCCGGCGAGCGTCTCGCAGACGTACCGCGGCGCGGCCGGCACAGGTCCACACCGGTGCGTTCGAGGGTCATTGGCCGATGAACTCAAGCCATCTCCGGGCCGCCGCTTTCTCCTGCCGTGGCGTTCTCGGATAGCCTGCTTTCCATTCCGCGAGGTCGCGAAGACCCGCGAGATCCGAGAATCCGGCCGCCAGGACGGTGCCGATCGAGGCCGTGTCCGACGAACAGAAGGCGACGACGTCTCCGGTCACCGACAGCGCGGTGAACTCCGGTGCGCCGAAACCGCTGCCGAGTGCGGAGGCGGAGCCCGCACCCACGAGGTCCCAGGATTCGGCCAGCCTGACGCGCGCCCACCACAAGTCGTTCCCGCCCTCATGGAGCGCGACAGCGACCAGGAATTCTCGGTCGTCTCCGAAGAGGCCTCCTTGCCGGGAAAGGTCGTACCACTCCTCGTTCGCCTTGGTGACGAAATCCGGCGTACCGCGGTCGACGACCGCCCTCGGCCATTCCCTGGACGGCGGCTGATATCCCGTGGCCATGTTGGCGAGTGCCGGCGGGATGAGGGGGAGATCCAGGTCCATCAGTCCCAGGAAGACCAGTCCGGCGGGGGCGAGTCGCCCAGCGTGGCCCATTACTTCAACCTTTCCGAAGGACTCTTGAATGAAGCCATAACACGTGGATGAAGCAGTGCACGGCACCCCTCAAAGGGTGCCGTGCGCTGCTCTTTTTCTAATCTACTACCAGCGGTAGATGCGCGGCGACGCGTAGTTGTGGCCGCCGTTGCTCAGGAGGGGGAAGTGGGCGATCTGTCCGGTCGTCGGATGGACCATGATCCTGATCTGGCTCCTGTCCCGGCCGTTCCAGTAGATCTTCGCGCCAAACCAAGAAGACCACTGGGCACGCTGCCGGGGATTGAGATCGTTCCCCCGGAATATGTCGTCGCCGGCATTACCCGGCAACTGCCGCGCAGGCATGTTCGGATTCGCCCGGTACATGTCCACCAGCTCGTGGGTGTCCGGATGAACCGAGAAGAACTCTCCAAGGTCGGACATGTCCTGTGCCCGAGCCTCGATTTCCTCGGCAGCATAGTGCTCCGGCGCCCAGTTGCGGATCCCATCGCCTTCGCCCGCGCCGTCTCCGCCCGTCGGGCAGGAGTCGTTGTGAACCAGGAGCGCGGTCGACCCCGCCAGCGCGTAGTACGTGTGGATTTCGCTGACGGTGAGGTTGTGGACGGTCGCCGGGGCGGTCCAGCGCTGGATCGCGGTGATCTGGACGTAGGCGCCCGCGCTGGTCTGCAGCCACTGGCCGGCCTTCAGCTCGGTGGCCTTGATCCAGGCACGCAGCTCGGGGACCCAGAAGGGGTGGCCGTCGGTCGCGGTGACCTGGGCCGTCTTGGCGCCCTTCTTGCCGTCGACGTCGATCGTGACCTTGACCAGGTGCTTCAGACCCTGGCCCTTGATCTCGGCCGTGACCGTCTCGACGCGGGTGTCCCCGGTCTTCGGGTCGGTCGCCAGAACCTTGTCGCCGGTCCTGACCTCCTCGATCGACTTGGTGGAGCCGTCGGCCATCCGCACCTTCGTGCCGGGCAGGAAGCTGTTGCATCCGGCCTTGCCCGAGCCGCCGCTGCCGCTGGAGCCGCCCTTGCTCTTGGAGGAGCCGCCGGACGAACCGCCGGGCTTGGAGCCTCCGCCGCTGCCCTTTCCGCCGCCGCCCCCGTGGGACGACACCTTCGGGGCAGCCTTGGCCTGGGCCTGCTTCTGGACGCGGTTGCCGGTCTTCCTGGCGGCGGCCGCCGCCCTGTCGGCTGTGCGTTTGGCTGCTTCGGCCGCCTTCTTCTTGGCTCTCTGCGCCGCCAGCTTCTTCGCTCGCTCGATGGCGAGTTTCTTCGCTCTGAGCGCCGCCGCCTCGGCCGCCTTCGCGGCCTTCAGGACGAGCTGGGCCGCTTTCTTGGCCGCCTTGAAGGACTCGATCGCCTTGATCGTGCGCTTCACGGCCTTGATGACGGACGGGATCTTGCCGAGCTTGGTCCACGGGATCGCGTCGACCGCGATGCTGATGCAGGACCACATGTCGCCGCCGAAGCAGGCCATCGCGTCGTTGATGCCGATGAAGTCCTTCAGCGTCTCCCACGCCACGGCGAGGATCACCGAGGTCATGGACTTGCCCATCATCGACTGCGCCTGCGCGACCTGCGCCGCCGACAGTCCCGCGCCCGCGAGAGCCGCGGCCCGCTCGGAAGCGGTCAGCGAGATGGCCAGACCCGTCGGGTCGGAGAACGTCACCGGGTTGTTGTGGGCGTAGGCGTACCCGTTGGACTGCAGGACGTCGTTCAGGTCGACCACCGGGTCGGCGGACAGGAAGCGTCCGACCACCGGGTCGTAGAGGCGGGCCCCCAGCGGCTGGTAGCCGGAGGCGTCGTCCTCGGTGGCTCCCAGGAAACCGGTGTGGGCCTGGAGGTTGACGCCGCCCTTGTCGGTGCCGCGCTGGTTGCCGAACGGGTCCTGCTTACGGATCCGTACCGGCATCTCGCCGCTCATGGCGATCTCGGCGTAGGTGCTGCCCTGGTGGTCGGCCGTCAGCGCGACCAGGCTCTCGCCGCCGTTGCCGTAGGCATAGCGCATCACCTCACCGCCGGGGGCGGGGTAGGTGCGCTGGGTGTTGACCAGGATGCCGCCCTTCTGGACGGTGACCTCGGCCTCGCCCAGGTACAGCGTGGCCTGCTTGCCCTTGATCGTCATCAGGCGGGAGCCGTCGGGGCCGTAGATGTGACGGGTGTCGTTCTGCGGCGCCCACTGCTGCTCGGACTTCGTGGCGTCGCAGGCGGCGAGCACGATCGGGGTGGAGTTCGCCGAGTTCGCGCCCTGCACCGCCAGGCACAGGTTCGACGCGGCGTGGATGAGCTGACCGGAGGTGGTCCGCTTCAGCTCCTGGCCGGCCGAGCCGTCGCACTTCTGCAGCTGGATCGCGGATCCGGCCGTGTTGGCGGCCGGCTGGACGCACCAGTTGTCGTAGACGTTCAGCGTGCCCCGGTTGGGGTCGGTCTGCGTCGCGCCCGGTGACGGGGTGAAGCGCCAGTTCTGCGCCGGGGAGGCGTTGCAGGAGTACAGCTGGATCGCCGTCGCGGCGACCGCGAGGCCGCTCTTGAGGTCCAGGCACTTGTCGGCGAGGCCCACGTACGGGGTCTTGCCGCCGGTGCCCGCGCCGGTGATGCGGTCGACCTGGCCGTCGGGAGTCCAGGACAGCGACTGCTTGTCGCCGTTCTCGACGGAGGTGACGGACTTGGTCTCGCCGGTGAGCTCGTACAGACGCTCCGCCTCCGCCTTGACCTGCGCGCCGGCCGGCGTGGTGTAGGTCTTCGACACCTTGGTCAGCGTGTGCGGCTGGGTGCCGTCGGCCTTGCCGTAGGCGTAGCCGGTCGTGGCGTCCTTGGCGGTGTTGCCGGTGAGGTCCTTCTCGGTCAGCTTCTTGCGGTTGCCGAGCAGGTCGTACTCGTACTCCTGCCAGTAGCCGGAGTTGTCCTTTCCGGCGGCCACGTTGAGGGTGCCGTCGCTGTTCTTCGGGCCCGCGCAGGCGGACTGGTCCTTCGACGTCCAGGCCGACTTCAGCTGGCCCAGCGGGTCATAGGCGAAGCACTGCCGCTCCTCGATGCCGAGGGAGCCCTCCTTGATGGAGGTGACGTTGCCCGACGGGTCGTAGGTGTACGAACGGTCGGAGACCAGCCACGGATTGTTCGGGTTGCCCCCGACCAGGCTCTTGTCGCCGGGCTTCTCACGGAAGACCGACTGCTGCTTCAGCTCACCGCTGGACTCGTCGAAGGTGTTCTGCGTCCACACCCGGTAGGGCTGGGCGCCGAGTGTGGAGCGCAGCACCTGGCCGTAGGGGTCGTAGACCGTCTCGGAGCCGTACCAGTCCTTGCCGGAGATGGAGAGGGGCTTGCCGTCCTTGTTGTAGCGGACGACGAGCTTCTCGCTGTCGAGCTTGCCGATCTTCGGCAGCGTCGACTCCTCCAGCACACCGTTGTCGCTGTACTGGTAGGAGTACTTGTAGGAGGTGTCCAGGCCCCACGTGTCCTTCATGGACTGCGGCAGGGTCAGGGTGGTCGAGGTCGGCTGGTAGTCCTTGGTGTAGCCGTCGACCTGCTGGGTGTACGCCTCGTTGTCGGTGTACCGGGTGGCGGTGTAGGGCATGCCCTTGCCGCCGGGGGCCAGGTCGTAGGTGAAGCCGGCCAGCAGCGGGCCGTCCGCGGTGTTCAGGTGCTGTTCCGTGGGCCGGGACAGCAGGTCGTAGGTGTTCCAGAGCTCGGCGCCGCGGGCGTTCTTGGTGTGCAGCACGCGGTCGTACTTGTCGTACCACGTCGAGGTGGTGCCGGTGTCGGGGTCGGTGGCGGTGTTCTGACGGCCGCGGTTGTCGTACGTCCACGACCACGGGTGGGTGGGGTCGGCGGAGTTGGTCGCCTTCACCAGCTGGCCGCGGGTGTCGTAGTCGTACTTCATCGACGTGAAGCCGCCGGGCGCGTCCGCGTTGAACGTGTCCACCCGCTTGGTGCGCCCGAGGGCGTCGGTGTAGACCCGGTAGTCGGAGGTGCCCTGCGGGTTGTCGACCTTGGACCAGTCCAGGCCGTACTCGTAGCGGGTGGCCCGTGCCGGGACCGGCTCCGACTTGGACTCGCCGGTCAGCGGGTCCGCGACCTTGAGGACCGGCATCTCCTCCAGCACGCGGCCGGAACCGTCGTAGGTGTAGCGCGTGATGTTCGGCACGGCCGTGTCGCTGACCGGGGTGAACAGCTCGCCCGGCTTGGCCTCGTGCGTCAGGTAGGCGTTGTTGGTCTGCCACACCTCGCCGGACCTGTTGTACAGCGTGTCGGTGATGAGGTAGCCGCCGCCGTCCGCCTCCTCCTGCGTCTGCCGTTCGCGGCCGAGGCCGTCGTAGAGGGTGACGGAGGTCTCGACGCGGTTGTCGTAGCCGCGGGTGTAGGTGGTGACGTACGAGGGCTTGCGTTCCTCGCCCGCCTTGTACTCCGGGATCGTGTAGACGGCCCGGAAGTCCGGCACGGCCGAGTCGGAGGGGGTGCGGTCCGCCGCCCAGGCCTTCGTCAGCCGGCCCAGCGGGTCGAACTCGGCCTGCGTGACGTGGTCGTTGGCGTCGGTCGTCTTCAGGGTCGTGCCACGGCCCGGTTCGACCTCGGCTGTCTCGGCGTGTCCGAGGGCGTTGGTCTCGACGATCGAGAAGACCTGTCCGATGGCCGGCTTGTAGGTGATGGTGCCGGAGGTCTTGTAGTCCATGTCGGTCGTGCGGGTGACACGGCCGACGTCGTCGAACTCGGTGGTGCCGCCGGTCTGCCAGCCGGTGCCGGCGTCGTTCAGCGACCACGACTCGGTGGCCTCGCCGAGCGTGCCCGCGCCCAGGGCAAGCCCGTAGCCCTGCCCGTCGTAGGCGGTGCGAGTGCCGCCGGTGAGCGTGCCGAGGTCGGTGAAGTCGGCGGCCGCACAGGTGGTCGGGGAGACCAGGACCTGCTTGGACAGGCCGATCAGGTGCTTCGCGGTCTGGTGGATGTACTCCGACTTGGTGCAGGACTCGTCACCGGCCTTGCCGGTGTCGCCGAGCGACTCCACCAGGGTGGGCAGACCGTAGACCGACTCGTAGGTGGTGTTGGTCCTGACGATCCGCTCGGTGCGGGTGTCGTCGCTGTTGGTGCCGGAGGACTTGGTGTACGCGATCTCGGTGGGCTCGGTCACCCGCCAGGCGTACAGCGGGTCCAGGCCGTCGTCGCGGTTGCGGTGGCCCAGTTCGGTGACGGCCGGGACGGTGACGCTGCGGGAGACCCAGTCGGTGTCGGCGTCGTCCGCCTCGTCGTAGTCGAGCTCCTCGGCGATCCGGCCGGCGAACGCCTCCCGGTCCTTGGCGATCTCGACGCCGGTGATGTCCTTCATCGACACGGTGTCGCCCATGCCGCGGAAGAAGCGGGTGACGGCCTTCGACTCCTTGGAGCCGATGTCGTCGTGGTCCGCGCCCGTGATCACCGTGGTCTGCTCGACGCCGGCGAACTGCGAGTAGGTCCGCGTGGACTTCTTCGTGAACTCCGCGTCGGCGAGCTTCCAGCCCGGGTTCTTGTACTCGTAGGCCGTCTTCGTCGCGAACGCGCCGTCGACGTTGGGGAGTTCCTCGATGGTGTCCACCACGTACTTGTGGAACCAGTCGATGTCCTCGACCTCGGGGTCCGGGGACCAGAAGGTCGGATAGCACAGCCGGGTGTTCGCCTTCAGCGCCGCCTTGTCCGTCTTGCCCGGCAGGCCCGTGCCGGTGGCGCAGTCACCGTCGGCCCGCTTGTAGCTGACGACGGTCTCGCCGCCGTACTCGTTGATGACGCGGCCGATCCGCAGCCGGGAGAAGCCGGGGCGCGGGTCGTTCGGGCGCATCACCCGGTTCGGCATGTCCTCCGCGTTGGACTCGAAGCGCACCGCGTTGGTGGTGGCGCTCTCGTCCGTGCTGCCGTTGCGGGCGTAGCCGGTGCGCTGGATCGACTCCAGCCACAGCGCGGTGTTGGGGCCGGTCTTCAGGACCGGGAAGTTCTGCTTGAGCGTGTGCCGGTCCACCACCTGACGGGCGGTGGTGTCGGTACGGCGCTGCGCCGAGGTCTGGATCTGCACCAGCCGCTTGCGGCTCCAGAACGACGGGCCGGCGTTCCAGCACTTCCTGGTCTGGGTCTTGGTGACGGCCTCGCAGTTCAGGTCGGCGGGTGTGTCGTACCAGATGCGGTACTTGCCCGGGTCCTTGTCCTTGAAGTTGGTGTCCGAGCAGGTCAGCGAGGCTTCGTCGAGGCAGCGCTCGGCGACCGTGAAGTTGACGCGGGCCGGGGCGACCGCGCTGAAGAGGGTGTTCGCACGCTGGCCGTAGTCGATGTGGTCGAGCCAGCCGTCACGGTCGTAGACGACCGGTGCCTTGAAGTCGAAGTTGCGCGCGTAGTAGTTCTGGTCCTTCTGCCACCACAGGGACATGGCGTTGCCGTGGACGTCCTCGACGTAGTCGAGGTTCCAGCGCCAGCCCTGGGTGCAGGCCGAGGCCTTCCAGTCGCCGGCCTTGTAGCAGTCCTCGCCGTCGTGGTTGCCGTACACCGGCACCGTCAGCACGGAGTTGGTGACCGGCTGGCCGGAGCCCCAGCCCGGCAGCTTGTGCTTGCCGAAGTGGTACTTGGTGCCGTCGCGGGTGGTGACCCTCCAGTACTCGCCCTTGTAGGCGCCGTTTCCGGACGTGTCGTCCTGGATCCGCTCCACCTTCGAGCCGTCGCCGTTGGCGGTGAGCCACGTGCCCTGGTCCTTGTCCCAGACCAGCTCGGTGGTCATGCCGCCCAGCGACAGGGTGGCGTTGTCGGAGCCCCAGCACAGGTCCGCGGTGCGGTGCGTCTTGTTGTTGGAGCCCTCCTTCTTGGAGTCCTCACGGCAGTTGGCGTACGTCCGGGTGATGGAGCCCGGGTTGTAGTCCCAGCCGTCGCCGATCCAGGAGGCCTGGTTGTTGGTGGCGGAGGTGCGGCCGTCGACGGACTGCGAGGAGTAGCCGAGGGAGATCTTCGGCATGAGGCCGCCGGCGGTCTCGGGTACCTGCACGTCGTAGGAGTAGGTGAACGCGCCGGAGGAGGAGCCCGCCGCCCAGGAGCCGGAGGACAACAGCGGGCTGGCGGTGAAGTCGCCGGAGGCGGAGGCGCCGGTGTCCATGGCGCCGACGACCTGCGGGCCGGAGGCGTCCACGACCGGCAGGACGTCACCGCTGCGGAACGACGCGGTGCGCGCGGAGGCGCCGGACGTCGTCGAGCCGGTGTTGCCGCCGAGCAGGCCGGAGACCGGGACGGAGCCGGTGAGGATCTTCCGGGTGGTGGACTTCTTCGCGGCGGTGGTCCTGGTGGGCGCCTCCTTGGCAGGCACCACCTCGACCGAACTGCGCAGCCGCTCGGGCTGCTTGTCGGCCTTGCCCGCCATGGTCGTCACACCGCTGTCGGCGCAGTCGCCGGTGTCGGGCGCGTCCATGACGCAGTTGGGCAGCAGCACGAGGCCGAAGCGGTCGGCGGCCTGCGGGCCGTACAGGTCGGCGAAGCCGGTGGTGTCGACGGCGATCGCGACCTGCGCGGCCGGGTCGGCGTCGGCCGGCGGCGTGACCTTCATGATCATGCCGGAGACGCCCGCGGTCTGGGAGTCGGCCGGCGCGGCCAGGTCGACCTTCCACTGACCGTCGATCGCGGCCGGATCTCCGCCCTCGGGCACGCCCACCGCGATCGGCAGGTCGTCGACGGGAACCGTCGTGCCCGGTGTGGCGTCCGGCGTCAGCGTGGCGACACCCGTGTCCCCCGCCCACGGCGTCACGGCGCTCGGCGCGTACGGGGTGACGGGGACCTCGGGCGCGGTGGTGAGGTTCTTCTCGGCTTCCTCGTCCGCCGGGAGCGCGGTGCTCTCCGGCAGCTCGGGAAGCTTGACCTCCTCACGCGTCATGCCGGGGCCGGGTATCGCCCAGGCATCCGCGCCGAGGCTGCTCGCCAACAACGCCGAGGACAACAAAAGGACGGTCGCCACGCGGCTTTGCCGGCGGCGCCGTCGTTGTGACTCCGTCCTGACCGGGCGGGACCGCCCCAGCCACGACGGTGGACTTTGAGCACGCATACGCGTCGACCCCACCCAGGCATGCGAAAACGACAGATGAAGATCGAACCCTCTGTCATGGCCGCCACAGTCATCAAGGTCCGGGAATCGGGCCGAAAGCGACTTCGCGTGAACTTCGTCACGGTGCAAAAGGGGAGATAGCGACATATTTTTTGACGAAGGTGGGGCATGGGCGAATCTGGATACTCATCGACCCACAACAGGTGATCAAAAGACGCAAAGGGGGCCCGGCCAACAAACGGTCAAGGGACGCCCAACGCACCATCACACTTTTATAAAAACTTCATATGTGGACGAGGGGTGAGAACCGTGTGATCGTGTCCGCGCCCATGCCCCGCGGCCCACCGCCCGGGGCCGTTCGTGCTGTCCCTGTCCGCCTGGTCCACACGGGAGTAGACGCCGCCGTGTCCGCGCCGCCTCGTTTTCTCAGCCCCTTCGTGCGCACGCGCACCAGGCTGGCTCTCACCCTCGGCCTCGTACTGGCCGCCCTGACCGTCACGCTGCTGCCGTGGTGGCACCCTGACGATCCCTCACCGCCGACGGCCGGCAAGGCCGCCGACGCCCGGCAGGCCGCCACCGGCCCACGCGACGAGAGCGCCGCCCAGGCCGAGGCCCGGCGCACCCGTAAGCCGGTCCTCGTCGACACCGCCACCACCGCCACCTCCCAGACCTGGGCGCAGCCGGACGGACAACTGCGCACCCGGATGGCCGCCCTGCCGCAGCGCGCGAAGACCGCCGCGGGCACATGGGCGCCGATCGACAACCGGCTGCGGCGCGTGCAGAACGCCGCCCGCGGCCTCGGCGTCCAGCCGGTCAACCCCGCGCAGCCGGTCCGCTTCTCCAGCGGCACGCCCGGCGGGTCCACCGCCCGTGCCGACCGCTCCTTCGCCCGTCTGCCGCTGGCCGACGGACCGCAGGCGCAGGAAACGGTGCTGGCCGAGGTCGACATCGCCGGACACACCGTCGCCTACACCTGGCCCGGCGCCCTGCCCGAGCCGGTGCTCGACGGCCCCCGCGCCCTCTACTCCGAAGTGCTGCCGGGCGTCGACCTGCTGCTGGTCGCGCGTGAGGAAGGCGGATTCGCCCAACTCCTGATCGTCAAGAACAAGGAGGCCGCGCAGAGCAGGGCGCTGGCCACCGTCGCCTACGGACTGCGCTCGAAGACGGCCGTCTTCCACCACGACGAGCAGACGGGCCGCATCCTGGTGCAGGACGGCTCCGGCAAGGAAATCGGCTCCATCCCGACCCCCTTCGCCTGGGACTCGGCCGGCCGTGACCCCGAACTCGACGAGGGCAAGGGCACGCCCCGCACCTCGGTCGCCACACCGGCCGACGTGCTGAAGCTGTCCGGCCTGACCGGCATCGAGCCCGGCGCGCACAGCGCCCCGATGCCCGTCCAACTGGCCGGCGAAGGCACCGGCGCCGCCCGCCTCGACCTGCACGCCGCCCAGGCCGGCCTGTTCACCGACGCCGACGTGACGTTCCCGGTGTACGTCGACCCGACGCTCAACGCCGGCTGGCTGGCCTGGACCGTCGCCTACAAGCCGTACCCGAACACCAGCTTCTGGAACGGCACCAACTTCTCCTCCGGCACCTCCGACGCCCGCGTCGGCCACGAGAACGAGACCGGCGGCACCGCCCGCTCGTTCTGGCGGATGAACTACAGCACCAGCCTGAAGGGCGCGACGGTCAGCTCGGCGACCTTCAAGATCCTCAACAACCACTCCTGGTCCTGCACGACCCGCGAGTTCCAGTTCTGGATGACCGGCGCGATCTCCTCCGGCACCACCTGGAACAAGCAGCCGAGCTGGTCCGACGAGATCCAGCGCAAGTCGTTCGCCCACGGCTGGTCCGCCGGCTCCTGCCCCGACGACTACGAGGACTTCAACGTCAAGTCCGCCGCGCAGGAGGGCGCCACCAAGGGCTGGTCGAACATCACCTTCGGCATGCGCGCCACCAGCGAGGGCGACGTGCAGACCTGGCGCAAGTTCAAGGCGACCAGCGCCGCGCTGGAAGTGGTCTACAACCGGCCGCCCGCCACGCCGAGCAGCGTCTCCAGCACCCCGGGCGGCACCTGCAACCAGACCGCGGCCGGCGCCACCGTCGGCAAGACCAACCTGATCCTGTCGGCGAAGTCCTCCGACCCCGACGGCAACCTCAAGGGCCTGCGCTTCAGGTTCTGGAAGTCCGGCGCCGCCACCCCGGCCGGCACCCTCGTCACCAGCCTGACCAGCGGAAAGGCCACCCTGACGATCGCCTCCAGCACCCTCGTCGACAAGGGCGTCTACTACTGGGACGTCCGCGCCGAGGACAGCAACTCCCCGACCGCGGTGTCCGCCTACTACCCGACCAGCGGCAACCGCTGCACCGTCGTCGTCGACGGCTCCGGCCCGCCGCCGCCCACCGTGGACAGCGACACCTTCCCCGAGGCCACGCCCGACGCCCAGACCTGGGCCAAGGTCAAGTTCGGGCAGACCGGCGCCGTCACGTTCACCTCCGAGGGCGCCTCGAAGTTCCGGTGGTCCATCGAGGGCAACAACCCCACCGATCTGGCCGCCACGAACAACACCGCCACCCTGCCCGCCTTCGCCCCGGCCCACGCCGGCCCGAACACCATCCAGGTGTACGCGTACGACTCCCTCGGCAACCCCAGCAAGCGCAGGGACTACCCGTTCTACGTGCCGCCGCGGGACATCGCGGACGGCCCCATGGACACCGGCGGCGACGGCATGCCCGACCTGCTGATCGTGAACGCCGACGGCGATCTGCGCACCTGCGTGGGCGGTGAGGGCGGCGACCTGTACAACTGCCTGGCCGCCTCCTACGACGCCGACAAGCAGCCCGACCCGCAGGGCCACTGGTACGACCCGGCCACCGGCAAGGCCGCCCTGATCGCCCACTACCAGGACACCTACCCCGGCGACGGCACCACCGACCTGTTCGCGGTCGCCCCGGACGGCCACTTCTGGCTCTACCCGGGCGACGGCTACGGCAGCTTCGACGTCACCCAGCGCCTGGAAGTCCGGCTGCCCTCGAACGCTCCGGCGCCGTCGACCTGGACGCAGCTGAAGGCCGTCGGCGACATCACCGGCGACAAGCTGCCCGACCTGGTGCTGCGGGCCGGGGCCGGTTTCTGGACGCTGTCCGGCTACACCGGCGCGACCTTCCAGACGGCGACGCAGATGAACGCCGACGCCTGGGCCCGCCGGGAGATCGTCAACGTGACCGACGTCAACGGCGACAAGACGCCCGACCTGCTCTGGCGCAACCTGGACAACGGCAACATGTACGACCGCCAGGGCAAGCCCGGCGCCGTCGCCGGCAGCGTCGACCTGGAGTCGCTCAAGCTGGGCGCCAACTCGCTGACCGGGAAGGACGAGGCCTACGGCACCGGCTGGACCGATGCCGCCGTGCCCACGGCCATCGGCATCCCCGACGTCAGCGGGGACGGCATCGCCGACATCTGGGCCCGCTTCGCCTCCGACGGGTACACCCGGATCTACAACCCGTCGCGGACGAACACCAACGACCCGGTGAAAACCGTCCTGGCGGTGGACTGGAACACGGTCAAGACCTTCGGCTGACGCCGGCGACCCGCTCACCCGCCCACCGAGGCCCGGCCGCCCCCGCCAAGGGGCTGCCGGGCCTCGGCCCGCCGCCGCCCGCCCGCCCACGGCGATGTCAGTGGCTGCCCCTACAGTCACCTCCATGGCGACTCTTCCCAACCCGCTGCCCAGGCTGGCCACCGACCCGAGCGGCCGTTCCCTGGGGCTGCAACTCCCGCCCGGGAGACTGATCGACACGACCGACGAGGGGCCGTGGCACGAGCCGTTGCTGTGGCATGCGGAGAAGGCCGCCTCGCCCGGCGCCTGGAAGTCCGTCGGCGCGCAGGCCGCCCGCGCGGGTCTGCTCCCGGTCCTCGTGGACGTGGGCGGCCCTCAGGGCGGCCCCGCGGACTGGGAGTTGATGCCCGACGAGATGTCCTACCCCGGGGACCACGACGCCGACGACGTCCTCGCGGAGCACTGGGAGGACAACGCCGAGGAGGAACTCGCCGAGGGCGCCGCGCCCTTCGGCCCCGACTGGCCCGGCCTCGCGCCCGAAACCTCCCCCACCGCCACCCCGGACGCCCGCGCGGCGGGCATCGCGGACTCGCTGACGGACGGCGCCCGGACCTGGCTCAAGGAGCCGCACCTCGCCCTGGTCGCGGCCCGCCGGTCCGCCGACATCCCGGCGGCGATCGGCTGGACCGGCCCCCTGAACCACGAGAACGACGTGGCCCGCCTCTGCGCCGTCCTGCGCTCCTGGGAGGACCGCTTCGGCATACGGGTGGTCGCGCTCGGCTTCGACACCCTCGTCGTGTCGGTCGCGGCCCCGCCGGCCACCCCGGCAGAGGCCGAGGCGGTGGCGGCGGAGCACTTCGCGTTCTGCCCCGACACCATCACCCGGAACGGCCCGGACGCCCTGCGCGCCTACGCCGAGGAGCTGATCGGCGAGCCCGCGTGGTCCTTCTGGTGGGACTGACGCCTTCCCACCCGGTCACCGACCGAGAGCGCAACCAGGAGAACGGCGTCCCACATCCCGTCCCGAAAGGGCGTCGTTCTCGCAGGTCAGACACCATGGGACCGGACCGGCGTCCCGAGTTGCGCCACGCGGGTGGAAGGCGGCGGGCCCTACGCCCCAGGCTTGCCCCATGCCCACTCGCCCCACCCCCCGCACCCGCACCCGCGTCCGCCTGCTCGCCGCCGCGCTGACGGCCGTCGCCGCGCTCGCCCTCACCGCGTGCAACGACGGCCAGGGCCTGCGCGACGAGGGCCCGTCGAGCGCCCGCACCCTCAAAGGGCTCGTCCGGCTCGCCGCCTACGGCGTAGGAGATGCCCCCGCCCGCTGCCACGCGGAACCGCCGAGCGGGAACTCGTAGTCGGGCCGCCCGTTCGAACCGCTCGTGCGGAACGGCTTGCCCTCGTCGTCGATCGTCACCGTGCCGTGCCGCGAACCGCTGGACCAGGACAGCTCCAGATACCAGCGCACGTCGTAGGCGGAGGCGTCGGCGGTGATGTAGTAGGCCTCCGGGTCGGACTCGCTCACCGTGAACGGGAAGTCCCGGTGCCCCGCCTCGGGCACCAGCGCCGGCCGCGCCGCGTCGAGGGCGACGGAGAAGGCCCGCGTCGGCATCCCGCCACCGCAGCCGACGCCCGGGTAGCCCATGGCGTAGTCGTTCCAGGCGAGCGGCACGCCCTTGCCGACCGTGCGCACGGTCAGCTTGTCCACGACCACGGTCTGCGCACCGGTCCCCTGCACGGTGATCTCCAGGAACTGCTCCCCCGCCGACACGGCCCCGTGCGCGGACACCCACGCCGGCGCGTCCTGCTCCACGGGCGGCGGCGCGACCTTCTCCGGCCCGCTCCGGATCAGATAGTGCTGGCTGCAGGGGTCCACCCAGGCGTACGGCCGGGTGTTGACCGTCAGCGGGACGGAATCGTCCGCCTGCATCCCGGAACCCGCGCCGGGGGCGGCGACCGACGGGGACGCCGAGCCCGAGGCCGAGGCAGCGCCCGACGACGTCGCCGTCGCGGACGCGGTGGCCGAGGCGGACACGGACGCCGACGGAGACGGCGACACGCCCCCCTTTGCCTTCCCCCGCACGGACTCCCCGGCTGCCGCGGCGCCCCCGCCGCCGCCCTCGCCCGATGCGTCGGACGGCAGGGTCAGCGACAGCACCAGCGCGACGGACCCGAGGGCGGCCACGACACCGGCACCGGCGAGCACCAGGGAACGCCGCACACGACGCGCGGGGCGCGGAGTTCGCGCAGGCCGGGGAGGACCGATCTCCTCGGCCCCCACGCCACCGTTCGCCGCGCTTCCGTCCCCCGCGCCCCCGTGCCCCTCGGGAACCGTCACTTCGCCGAGAACCGTTTCCTCAGCGACGGCCTCCACACCAGCGGTTTCCACGGCAGCGGCTTCCATCGCGGCTTCCACGACGCCGGTCTCGACGGCACCGCCCTCCGCGGCACCGCCCTCCGCCGCGCCCGCCGTCTTCCGCCCGCGCCCCGCGTCCGCCAGCACCCACCGCCGGTGCAGATCGACGAGCTCCTGCGGGGACGCCTTGCAGAGCCGGGCCAGCCGCTCCACGGGCGCGTAATCCGTGGGGATCGCGTCCCCGTTGCAGTAGCGGTGCAGCGTGGACGTACTCATGTGGAGCCGTTTGGCGAGCGTCCCGTAGCTCAGCCCGGACCGCTCCTTAAGCTCCCGCAGCAGCTCGGCGAACTCGCTCGCAGACACCGTTTCCCCACTCTCCATGTCCCATCCCCGCGTTCCAGGGACGGCTTGTTTCCCCTGGTCAAACCCGTTGTGGGCATTCCAGCGTCCCTGATCGGCCGCAGGTCATGGCGGCCGGGACGGATCCCCTCACAAGCTTTGGCCATCGAAGCACATCGCTTCAACCCGCCATCCCGGAAGGGGACTTCATCATGCGTATCCGCCGCACCCGCCACCTGCTCGCCCTCACCGCCCTGACCGCCCTGGCGCTCACGGCCTGCGAGAACGGGACCGGCGTGAAGGACGAGGGCGCGTCGCACCCGGCGTCATCGACGGCGACGGCGGCGGGCTCCGCCACCCAGCCGACGCAGTCCGCGACGACGTCGGCAGGCACGTCCGAGGACCCGGCGAAGACCCCCGCGAAGGACACCACGGGTTCGACCGGCACCGGCGCTCACACCGGCAAGGGGACCGGCACCGGCAAGGGCACGGGAGCCGGCTCCGGCTCCGACGCCGCCCCGACCCGCGTCCTCTGCAACGGCTCCAACACCAAGGTCACCGCCCAGCCGATGTCCCGCCCGCTCAACCACATGCTGCTCACGGTGACCAACACCGGCTCCAAGACGTGCGACCTGACCTACTACCCGATCCTGCGCTTCGACGAGATGCAGTGGGCCCCGCAGGCCGACAAGGCGACGCAGCCGCAGGCGGTGACGACCCTCACCCCCGGCGAGTCCGGCTACGCGGCCGTCCTGCTGTCGGCCGCCGACGGCAGCGGCGACGGCGGCACGACGGCGAAGAAGCTGACCGTCGCCTTCCAGGGCTACACCCCGAACAGCGACGGCGGCGCGTCCGCGATGCCGTCCCTGCCCGCGAAGGGCGTCTACTACGACAGCTCGCTGAAGGTGACGTACTGGCAGCACGACCAGGACGACGTGCTCGGCTGGTAGCGGCCGGATGCGGCGGGCGAACTACCGCAGCTTCTGGGCCGCTTCGGTGGCCCAGTAGGTGAGGATGTTGCGCGCCCCGGCCCGCTTGATGCCGGTCAGCGCCTCGAAGATCGCCTGGTCGCGGTCGATCCAGCCCTTCTCGGCGGCGGCCTCGACCATCGAGTACTCGCCGGAGATCTGGTAGGCGACGACGGGCACGTGCACCGCGTCCGCCACCCTCGCCAGGATGTCCAGGTAGGGCCCGGCCGGCTTGACCATCACCAGGTCGGCCCCCTCCTCCAGGTCGAGCGCCAGCTCGCGCATCGACTCCCGGAAGTTGGCGGGGTCCTGCTGATAGGTCTTCCGGTCCCCCTTCAGGGACGACCCGACCGCCTCCCGGAAGGGCCCGAAGAAGGCCGACGAGTACTTGACGGTGTAGGCGAGGATCGAGACGTCCTCCCGCCCGATCTGGTCCAGGGCGTCCCGGATGACCCCGATCTGCCCGTCCATCATCCCGCTGGGCCCGACGACATGAGCCCCCGCGTCGGCCTGCACCTGCGCCATCTCGGCGTACCGCTCCAGGGTGGCGTCGTTGTCGACGCGCCCTTCGGAGTCGAGCACACCGCAGTGCCCGTGATCGGTCGTCTCGTCGAGACACAGGTCGGACATGACGAGGAGGTCGTCCCCGACCTCGGCCCGCACGTCCCGGATGGCGACCTGGAGAATCCCGTCCGGATCCGTACCCGGCGTACCGAGCGCGTCCTTCTTCGACTCCTCCGGCACCCCGAAGAGCATGATCCCGGAGACCCCGGCCTCCACGGCCTCCAGCGCGGCCTTCTTCAGGCTGTCGCGCGTGTGCTGCACGACCCCGGGCATGGCCTGGATCGGCACCGGCTCGCTCACGCCCTCCCGCACGAACGCGGGCAGGATGAAGTCGGCCGGATGCAGCCGGGTCTCCGCGACCATACGCCGCATGACGGGGGTGGTCCGCAGCCGCCGAGGACGCGAACCGGGGAAGGATCCGTACTTCGTCATGCCCCTACGCTACGCCCGTCCCGGCCCCGCCTTTGCCGACGCCGAGTCGGCCCGCGAGCCCTTCACCGGCGAGTGATCTTCGTCATCTGGACCCGGACACGTGTGACGTTTTTCCGCCAGACAGCGCTCTCTGTACTGGCCGTCTGCGTGTCAGGTGCGCCCTATGCGACCAGAGTTGTGAATACAGGGGTGGATTTCGTCGTGAGTCGACGTCGGCGTCGGGGTGGAACGCGTGCGTACAGACCGCTGAGCATGAAGAGACGGGCCTGGCTGACACTCGGTGCGGTGGTCCTGGGCGGCGGAGGCGTGGTGACCTACGCCGCCGCCAATCCGTCCACCGATCACGCGGCCCGGCCCAAGCGGCCGGTGAAGGTGTACGACCTCGCGCTGAAGGCGTCCTCGGCCGACCGGCGGGAGATGCCGCGCACGGACACCGAGCAGTTCTCGCTGCTCGGCGTCACCTGGACCGGCGGCGCCAGGCGGCTCGTCGGCACCGCACAGGTGCGCACCCGCAGCGTCGCCACCGGCCAGTGGAGCGCCTGGCACGACCTGGAACTGGACGTCGACCCGCTGGACAGGCCGGGTCCGAAGGTGCGCGGCGCGTCCGAGCCGGTCTGGGTCGGCCCGTCCGACGGCGTCCAGGTGCAGGTCGTCCGCAAGAACGGCACCAGCGCCGCGCTGCCCAAGGGGCTGCAGGTCAACCTGGTCGACCCCGGCGTGGCGACCGCCGCCGAGACGAAGACCGGCACGACCGGCACGACCGGTGCCGAGCCGGCCGGCTTCGTGATGGACGGCACGCCCGACCCGACGGCGTCCGACACCACGAGCCCCGGCCCCTCCGCGTCCTCCTCGCCCGGTGACACGGCCTCGGCGTCGCCGTCCGACACGGTCTCCGCCGCGCCCACCGTCTCCGCGTCGCCGACGGACACCGCGCCCGAGGTCACGGCGTCCGCCTCGACTGGCACCGCGTCCCCGACGACGAGCCCGTCGGCCACCGTCGCGCCCCCGCCGACCGCGCCGAAGTCCACGGTGCCCGAGCCGCCGATCCGCTCCCGCGCCGACTGGGGCGCCGACGAGTCGATCAGCCCCGACGCGCCGGAGTACAACAACGACGTCAAGGCGATGTTCGTGCACCACACGGACGGCACCAACGACTACACCTGCGACCAGACGCCGTCGATCATCCGCAGCATCTACGCGTACCACGTGCAGGTCAGCGGCTGGAAGGACATCGGCTACAACTTCCTCGTCGACAAGTGCGGCACCCTCTGGGAGGGCCGCAAGGGCGGTGTGGACCTGCCGGTGCTCGGCGCCCACACCTACGGCTGGAACCGCGAGGCCGACGCCGTCGCCGTCATCGGTGACTACACCCAGACCACCGCCACCAACGCCGCGCTGACCTCCATCGCCCGCCTCGCGGCCTGGAAGCTCGGCCAGTACGGCGCCGACCCGGCCGGGACCGTCCAGCTCACCGCGGGCGCCACCCAGACGAACTACTTCGGCAAGAGCTTCACCTCGGGCAGCCTCTACACCTTCAACCGCATCTCCGGCCACCGCGACGGCTACAACACGCAGTGCCCCGGCGGGCTGCTCTACGACCAGCTGCCGACCGTCCGCGCGTGGGCGGCCGGCCCGGTGCAGGGCCTGAAGGTCACCTCGGTGGCCGGTGGCGCGAGCCTGTCCGGCTCGACGTACTACACCAAGGGCGCCCTCACGGTGAACTGGACGGCCACCACGCCCGGCGCGCTGATCTCGAAGTTCGAGCTGCTGGCCGACGGCAAGGCCGTGGCCACCGTCACGGGCACGGCCACCTCCGCGAGCGCCACCCTGCCCCTGGGCAGCCACACCGTCGCCGTACGGGCCGTGCACCAGTCCGGAAAGACGACGACGACCGCCGCCCTGAACGTCGTGGCGGAGACGACGGCGCCGACCTTCACCACCGCGCCGACGCTCTCCCTGCGCACCGGCACCGTCAGCACCACCGCCGTCCCGGTCACCCTGGGCTGGAAGGCCGCCGACGACAAGGCCCTGCGCTCCGTGCAGCTGCTGTCGCCCACCGCCGCGACCTTCGGCCCGACCGTCACCAGCTCCGTCCGCACGGCCAAGCCCGGCGCCGCCACCACCTGGTCGCTGCGGGCCGACGACTACGCCGGCAACTACCGCACGGCCTCCCTCTCCTCGACCCCGGTGATCCTTCAGGAGACCTCCGCCGTCAAGTCCGGCAGCTGGACCGCCCGTTCCAGCACGAGCTACCTCGGCGGCACGTCCTACTCCAGCGGCTCCAAGGGCGCGGCCCTGACCTGGACCTTCACCGGCCGCTCCGCCGCCTGGGTGGTCTCCCGGGCGACCACCTCCGGCCAGGCGTACGTCTACGTCGACGGCACGAAGGCAGCGACGGTCGACCTGAAGACCACCACCACCCTGTACCGCCAGGCGATCTGGACCAGGACCTGGTCGAGCAGCGCCAAGCACACGATCAAGATCGTCGTCGTGGGCACCACCGGCCGCCCGACGGTCACGACGGACGGTCTGGTCTACATCAAGTAGGCCCCTACCAAACCGGAAGCCGGCTGGGCGGAGCGCTCCACGGAGGAGCGCTCCGCCCAGTTCTCAGATCGCCCGACGCCGCCGCGCCCCGACGGGTGGCCCTCCCGCGTCTCCACCAGCGGCGAGACCCGCACACACTGTCCTATTCGGCGAGCGCCACCCGGGCAAGCTCGCGGACGCCGCTGACGCGGGGATGTGTCCGGCGGAGCTCTGTGACGATCGCTCGCATACTGGGCCGGTCCCGGACCTCGGCAGGAGTCACTCGAATCGCGTTGAGTAGTGACTGTGCGGTCTGTTCCGGTTTCCCCCACTGCCACCAGGCGCGGGCCATGTCGGTGTGCAGGCGTCCTTTACGCTCCGCGGTGGCGAACTGCCCCTCATGGAGCTGCCCGCCTGCTCTGATCGCGGCCCCGGCGTCACCGAGAGCCCAGTGGATGCCCACTTGGTACAGCCGCGCGGACGCGGGGGTGAGGGCGAAGAGGCGCCCGTTCGGCGCTTCGGCGGGCAGTGCACGGGCGGCCCGCGCAGCCTCGTCGATCATCGACAGAGCCTGGTCGCGGTCGCCCGCGCGAGCCGCTGTGTAGGAGGTGGTGCACAGCAGTTGCGCGTACGCCGCCGCATGTGCAGGGGTCTTCAGCCCCGTGGCTTCGACGCGGGACGCAGCATGGAGAATGAGCCGCTGCGCGGCGTCCGCCTGACCCTGATGGCGCAGAACGATGCTCAGCTCACGAGCCGCTGCCGCCGAGGCCGACGGAGAGCCGGACAGGTCCGCGTAGAGGCTTGCCCGGTCTGCGGTGAGCCGTGCCTGGTCGTAGCGCCCGATCTTCACCAGGACCTGAGCCGTCAGCGAGTAGCCGGCAGACAGGCGTGCATAGCTGATCTCAGCACGGTCCCGGATACGAGCATGGGCGGTGGCGAGAAGGTCTGGGAGCGCCTTCAGGAGATCGCCGTACGCACCGGTGTCGAAGAGCGCACGCGCTCGGGCCAGGCGCACGTCGAAGGGCTCAGGCGAACCCGAGGGCACGGGCATCTCTGCGAGGGCAGACTCCACGTCGAGTAGAACAGACACGGGGACGGCCAGCCCTGCCGCTGCGAGCAGCGTACGGCGTCGCATCGGGTCCTCCTCGGTGTGGCGTGGCCCAGTCGGCGCAACTCTAGTGGCTGGCGGCCCAACCAGACCAAGTGCCGCTCCCAGCACATTCGCGGGTACGCCCACTTCGTACGCGGCTCGCTGCATGAGACGCAGATCGCTGACCCGGCCTGGCTTCTCCAGCCGCGAGATGGTGGACGCCGAACAGCCAAGTCGGCGGCCGAGGTCGGCCTGACGCCAGCCGTGCCAGGTTCTGCCTAGCTTGATCAGTCCCCCGGGATCACACCGCGCCACGAGTAAGCGGACCCTGGATGAGTTCCACAAGGGTTCGGTGGTGCGCTGCATCGCGCCTCCCCGACGGCAGAGCAGGACCATCTGTCCACAGTAAGGATTGTGGAACAGCGCGCCTATGGGATGTGCATCATCTGCATGTCGTCTGCGCAGACCGCGAGTTGATGATGCCAAGGGCCGACCGCGTGGTGCTGTGGAGGTGCGGCCCGCCGTCAGGGAGCGGGTACGCGACGGACGGGAGGAGACCCACTGTGGCAACAGCCCTTGAGAGCATCCCCGAGAGGGCTCCCGCGAAGCGGGATCCCAGGGACTACGTCAAGCCGGAGGTCTGGGAGCGGGAGATCCAGCTCTTGATGCGCGACCACCCGTTCGACGAGGTGATGGCCGAGCGGCTGTTCAGCGCGGCCGTGACCTACCTGATCACGGCGATCGAGAGGTGGGGACAAGGCCTGGAGATGTGCTGCGGTCGGGTGGTCGACATCGCCGTCCATGTCTTCATCCTGGACACGAAGAACTACCGGGAGTTCTGCGCCCAGCATTTCGACGGCAGGTTCCTGGAGCACATCCCGGAGATCGAGTTCAAGTACGACGGCTCGGTGGAACGCACGGCGCACATCATCGCCGAGAACGGCTTCCCCGTGGACTGGAAGCTGTGGGAGCGCGACTTCGCGAAATGCGGTCCGTGCAGGCCGGGCGAGAACTGCCACTAGGTCAGTCACGCCTCAACGGGTCCGGGTCCTCCATGCGGGGCCCCGGACCCGTTGGCGTCTCCATGGCGTGTCGCGGGAGCGGTGCGGATACGGTGCGGCACCAGCACCGCTCCACGCCCTCCCAAGGAACCGCATGCCCCACACATCACACGACGCCGCCTTCTGGGACCGCTACAAACCGGACCGCGACGGCCCCACGCCACCCCCCGAGGTATTCGCCTTCGAATGGACGCAGTACGAGGGCCACGGTCCCGGAGCCGAGTTGCTGGGACGGCCGAACACGGCGCTGGAGTTGGGGGCGGCCGAAGGCCGTGAAGCGTCCTGGCTCGCCCGCCGGGGCGTACGCGTCACCGCCCTGGACCTCTCACCCGTCCAGATCGAACGTGCGCGCCGTTGGTGGAAGGACGTTTCCGAGCTGACGTTCGTCGAGGGGGAGGCCTGCTCCTATCTTCGCGAGACGGACGAGGCGTACGACACGGTGTTCTCCATCTGGGGAGCCGTCTGGTTCACCGACCCCGAGGAACTGTTCCCGCTCGTCGCCAAGCGCCTCCGGCCCGGTGGCGTGTTCGCCTTCGCACACGGCGAGACCCCCCACCACCTGCACGGACGCCAACCCATGCACGGGAAGGGTCCCGAGGGGACGAAGATGACCGTCGACCGCTGGTGCCATTCCCCCGAGGTGTGGGCCGATTACGCTCGCCGCCACGGGTTTACCGCCGTGCGGGCAGAGTGCCTTCCTGCCCCTGGCGGCAAGGGACTGGGAACGATCATCTTGACAGCGCAACTGCCTTACTGACCGGGCAAGTTCCTCAACCGCTGCTGATCGACGGGCAGAGTGCTCTTAGTCCGGCAAGCCCCGCTACCGCCCCGGCTCACCGAAGGAGTTGCGGCACGCGTTGAACCCGTCCGTCATCACCAGGCGTCCGGCGCGGCGAGTCAGCACCATCCGAGAAGTACCGGTTCCCAGTCCGTCCCGGGTACCGCTGTGGGGTGGACACATCGCCAGGCTCCGGGGCCAGGGTCACCGGCAGAGCGTGAGATCGAGTTCCGCCCACACCGTCTTGCAGGGTGTCGGCCCGGCGCACACACCCCAGCGGTCGGCGAGCTCCTCCACGAGAAGCAGACCGTAGCCGGACTCCGCAGGCTCCTCCGGGACTGTCCGAGCCGGGACGGGAGGCGATCACCCCGGGTGTCTGTGATCTCGATACGCAAGGTCCCGGCCCTGACGACGGAGAGCGTGAGGCGGAAGCTCCGGCCGGGGACGCGGCCGTGCAGGACGGCGTTCGCGGCGAGCTCGGCGACCACGATCCGGGCCGGGTCCAACGGCAGCCCCCAGCAGCTCAGTTGCTCGACCGCGAGCAGACGGGCGAGACGCGCTCCGCGCCGGGTGGCGGAGAGCGGCACGGAGAACTGGTGGAGCGGGGGGCGCACAATCTGTTGATTCACATGACTCAGCGTGTCCAGCCATGCGTAACCTGTGAAGAAGGGCGGCCCGTGCGGACAGTGTCCGTCCGTGTGGCGTCCGGTTCTGTCCGGACCGTACGGGGTGACCGGAGGCGGGTGTCGGAGTTGAACGCGGCTGGAGGACGGTGGACGTGAACGAGTGGGACGCGGGGCTGGAGGAGGACGAGGAAGCCGGGGTCGTGATGCGGACCGTTCAGCGGCAGCTGAAGCTGTGGCGGGAGTCGGCCGGCCTCACCCAGGCCGAGTTCGGGGCGGCCATCGGGTACGGAGAGGAACAGGTCTCCTCCGTGGAGCGGGGGCGGCGGATTCCCCGGCCCGAGTACCTGGACCGCGCGGACGAGGCCCTGTCGGCGGGCGGCAGGATCGCCGCGCTGAAGGAGGACCTGGCGGAGGTCCGGTATCCGAAGAAGGTACGGGACCTGAAGAGGCTGGAGGCGGACGCGGTCGAGCTGTGCGCGTACAACAACTCGGTGATTCACGGGCTGTTGCAGACCAAGGAGTACGCGCGAGCGGTGCTCGGCGCTCGTCGGCCACCGTTCACCGACGACCAGTTGGAGCAACTGGTAGCGGCCCGCGTGGCGCGGCAGGAGATCGTCAACGACACGACGGCCCGGCCCGTCTTCAGTTTTGTCCAGTGCGAGTCGACGCTCCGTCGACCCATCGGGGGCAAGATGGTGATGCGCGCGCAACTCGAACGCCTGTTGGCGGTCGCAGATTTCCGCAACGTCGACCTCCAAGTGCTTCCTCTGGGTCACGAGGAAAACTCGGGGCTCGACGGACCGTTCAGGTTGCTCAGGCTCACGGACGGCACGACCGTTGGCCACATCGAGGTCGTGCACGTCAGCCGTGTGATTGCTGAGCCGAAAGAGGTGCAACTCCTCGACATCCAGTATGGAATCATCCGGGCACAGGCTCTCAGCCCTCGGGAGTCGATGGCCCTCATCGAGAAAGTGCATGGAGAGACATGAAGCTGGAGTGGATAAAGAGCAGCTACAGCACGTCCAGCGGCCCTGACTGCGTCGAGGTGGCCATCCCCGACGAGAGCCACGTCCTCGTCCGCGACTCCAAGAACCCCCACGGCCCCCGCCTCGCCCTCACCCCCACCACCTGGGCGGCCTTCCTGCCGTACGCCTCGGGGAACTGACAGAGCGAACGTGCGCGGCCCCGGACCCGATTCGACGGGTACGGGGCCTCATGCGCACGGTCAGTCCGGTCCTTGCGGCTCAGGTAGCCCGTCGCCTCCGCGCCCCCGGCCGCCGCTCGCTGGGCCGGCTGACCTGGTCGCCCGCCTCCTGGGCGGCGGCCCGACGCCGCAGCCCGAAGTCGGCCAGCGCCTCCGCCAGCGCCTGCACGGACGGCTCCGGAGCCATCACATCGACCCGCAGCCCGTGCTCCTCGGCGGTCTTCGCCGTGGCGGGGCCGATACACGCGATCACCGTCACGTTGTGCGGCTTGCCCGCGATGCCCACCAGGTTCCGCACGGTGGACGACGACGTGAAGAGAACGGCGTCGAAGCCACCCCCCTTGATCGCCTCCCGGGTCTCCGCCGGCGGCGGCGAGGCCCGCACGGTCCGGTAGGCCGTGACGTCGTCGACCTCCCAGCCCAGCTCGATCAGCCCGGCGACCAGCGTCTCGGTGGCGATGTCGGCACGCGGCAGGAACACCCGGTCGATCGGGTCGAAGACGGGGTCGTAGGGCGGCCAGTCCTCCAGCAGCCCGGCCGCGCTCTGCTCCCCGCTCGGCACCAGGTCCGGCTTCACGCCGAACGCGACCAGCGCCTTGGCCGTCTGCTCGCCCACCGCCGCGACCTTGATCCCGGCGAAGGCCCGCGCGTCGAGCCCGTACTCCTCGAACTTCTCCCGCACTGCCTTGACGGCGTTGACGGACGTGAAGGCGATCCACTCGTAGCGTCCGGTGACGAGCCCCTTCACGGCCCGCTCCATCTGCTGCGGGGTCCGCGGCGGCTCGACGGCGATCGTCGGCACCTCGTGCGGCACGGCCCCGTACGACCGCAGCTGGTCGGAGAGCGACACCGCCTGCTCCTTCGTGCGCGGCACGAGCACCTTCCAGCCGAACAGCGGCTTGGACTCGAACCAGGCCAGCTGGTCGCGCTGGGCAGGGGCGGAACGCTCGCCGACCACGACTATGACCGGCCGGCCGCCCTCGGGCGAGGGCAGCGCCTTCGCCTGCTTCAGCGTCTGCGCGATGGTCCCGAGGGTCGCGCTCCACGTCCGCTGCCGGGTCGTCGTACCGGCCACCGTCACCGTCATCGGCGTATCGGGCTTGCGGCCCGCCGACACCAGCTCACCGGCGGCGGAGGCTACGGAGTCGAGCGTCGTCGAGACGACCACGGTCCCGTCCGACGCCCCGACCTCGGTCCAGCAACGGTCCGAAGCCGTGCGCGCGTCCACGAACCGGACGTCCGCGCCCTGCGCGTCGCGCAGCGGCACCCCGGCGTACGCGGGCACGCCGACGGCGGCCGCGACACCTGGTACGACCTCGAAGGGAACGCCGGCCGCCGCGCACGCGAGCATTTCCTCCGCCGCGTACGTATCCAGTCCCGGGTCCCCGGACACCGCACGGACGACCCGCCTGCCGCCCCGCGCGGCCTCCATGACAAGATGTGCGGCATCGCGCACAGCGGGTACCTCAGCGGTTGTTGACGTGCCGTCAACAACCGTCGGGAGGGGCGCGCCCGTGCCCGGAAGAGGGTCCGACGAAGGACCCGCTTCCGCGTTCACGACGGTGACGCCCGGCCTCGCGTGCGACCGTACGACGTCGAGCACCTCGTGCTCGGCGACGAGGACGTCCGCGTGCGCCAGCGCCTCCACGGCGCGCAGAGTCAGTAGTCCCGGATCCCCGGGTCCGGCACCCAGGAAGGTGACGTGCCCGTGTTCAGGACCAGCGGCTGGAAGAGTGGTGGGGCTCACTGTGCTCGCTCCCCCATCAGACCGGCCGCGCCCTGGGCAAGCATCTCGGCGGCGAGTTCGCGACCGAGCGTCATTGCCTGGTCATGCGTCTCGGGCACGGGACCGGTGGTGGACAGCTGCACCATACGGGTGCCGTCGGTGGTGCCGACGACGCCCCGCAGGCGCATTTCCTTGACAATCTGCCCGTCGGCCAGCAGGTCGGCCAGCGCACCCACAGGGGCGCTGCAACCGGCCTCCAGGGCGGCGAGCAGTGACCGTTCAGCGGTCACGGCGACCCGGGTGAAGGGGTCGTCGAGCTCTCCGAGCGCGGCGATGAGCGCAGCGTTGTCCGCGGCACACTCGATCGCCAGTGCTCCCTGGCCGGGAGCCGGCAGAACCGTGTCTATCGACAGGAAGTCGGTGACCTCGTCGAGGCGGCCTATGCGGCTGAGGCCGGCCGCTGCCAGCACCACCGCGTCCAGCTCGCCGTCCTGCACGTACCGGATCCGCGTGTCGACGTTCCCGCGGATCGGCACCGTCTCGATGTCCAGCCCGTGGGTGCGGGCGTACGCGTTCAGCTGGGCCATGCGGCGCGGCGAACCGGTCCCGATGCGTGCGACCCCGTTCGGGGAGGACGCGGCCAGGTCGGTGAACTTCAGCGCGTCCCGGGCGACGATCACGTCGCGGGGGTCCTCGCGCACCGGTACGGCGGCCAGGACCAGGTCCTCGGGCTGCTCGGTCGGCAGGTCCTTCAGCGAGTGAACCGCGAAGTCGACCTCGCCCCCCGCCAGCGCGTCCCGCAGCGCGGTGACGAAGACACCGGTGCCGCCGATCTGCGCGAGGTGCTCGCGGGAGACATCGCCGTAGGTGGTGATCTCCACAAGCTCGACGGGCCGTCCGGTCACCTGGCTCACGGCTTCCGCGACCTGCCCGGACTGGGCCATGGCGAGGGTGCTTCGCCTGGTCCCCAGTCTCAGTGCTCTCGTACTCATGCCGCTCATGCCGGCCCTCGGTTCTCTGCGTTCTTCTCGGTGCTGTCCTCGGCCCGGGACACGGCGGCCACCGTCTCCGGGTCGAGGTCGAACAGGGTCCGCAGCGCGTCCGCGTACCCGGCGCCGCCGGGCTCGGCCGCGAGCTGCTTGACCCGAACGGTCGGCGCGTGCAGCAGCTTGTCGACGACCCGCTTCACGGTCTGCGTGATCTCGGCGCGGTGCTTGTCGTCCAGGCCGGGAAGCCGCCCGTCGAGCCGGGCGATCTCGCCGGCGACGACGTCGGCGGCCATGGCGCGCAGGGCGACCACGGTCGGTGTGATGTGCGCGGCCCGCTGCGCGGCGCCGAACGCGGCGACCTCGTCGGCGACGATCCGCCGCACCTGGTCGACGTCGGCGGCCATCGGCGCGTCGGCGGAGGCCTCCGCGAGCGATTCGATGTCGACGAGCCGTACCCCGGCGAGCCGGTGCGCGGCCGCGTCGACGTCGCGCGGCATCGCCAGGTCGAGCAGGAAGAGGACCGGCTCGGGCCGCACCGGCGTGGCGACGGGCTCGGGCCTGCGGCGCTCGGGGATGCGGCCGACGGTGGCGGCGAGCGCGGCGAGCGCGCTGATCAGCTCGGCGTCGGCCTCGGGGCTGCGGCGGCCGGCGAGGCGCCGGTCCACGGTCGCGTTGTCGACCCAGGCGGCGTGCTGCTCCAGCGTCGCCGCGTCCATGCCGGCCACGGCGGCCTCCCCCATCACGGAGAAACCGGACTGCTGCACGGCGGCCTGCGGTACGGCGGCCTGCGGTGCGGGGGCCGGATCGAGCGGGCAGTTCTCGTCGGCGCCGACGGAGGTCGGCGGCAGCGGCCGTACGTCCCCGCCCGTGGTCACGGCGTCCTCGGCGAAGGCGACGGGCGCGCCCGTGCGGCCCTCGACGGCCGTCGCGACCGCTTCCGCCGTCAGGACCAGGCCCGTCGCCCCGGTACAGGAGACGGCCACATCAGCACGTGTCAGCTCGGCCGGCACCGATTCCATCGGTACCGCGCGGGCCGGCACGCCCGTGCCGTCCGCCTCGGTGAGTATCTGGGCGAGCCGCTCGGCCCGGTCCAGCGTGCGGTTGGCGACGACGACCTCGGCGACCCCGGCGCGCGCGAGGGTGGCGGCGGCCAGCGAGGACATGGAACCCGCGCCGATGACGAGGGCCCGCTTGCCGCGCGCCCAGTCCCGCACGTCCGCGCCCGCGGCGAGCTGCTCCAGGCCGAAGGTGACCAGGGACTGCCCGGCGCGGTCGATGCCGGTCTCGGAGTGGGCGCGCTTGCCGACCCGCAGGGCCTGCTGGAACAGGTCGTTCAGCAGCCGTCCGGCGGTGTGCAGCTCCTGCGCCCGGGCCAGCGCGTCCTTGATCTGCCCGAGGATCTGGCCCTCGCCGACGACCATGGAGTCCAGGCCGCAGGCCACCGAGAAGAAGTGGTGGACGGCGCGGTCCTCGTAGTGCACGTAGAGATAAGGAGTGAGCTCCTCCAGGCCGACCCCGCTGTGCTGGGCGAGCAGCGTGGACAGCTCGGCGACGCCCGCGTGGAACTTGTCCACGTCGGCGTACAGCTCGATGCGGTTGCAGGTGGCGAGGACGGCGGCCTCGGCGGCCGGTTCGGCGGCGACCGTGTCCTGGAGCAGCTTGAGCTGGGCGTCCGCAGACAGCGAGGCCCGCTCCAGCACGCTCACGGGGGCGCTGCGGTGGCTCAGTCCGACGACGAGGAGACTCATGCCGGCATCACGGCGGGTACGTCCCCGTCGGGCCCCTGGTCGGTGGTGTCGTCGCGGGTGACGGCGGTGGGTACGACGCCGTCGCCCGCCGCGGCCTCCTCGCCGGCCTTGCGCTGCTCGTGGAAGGCGAGGATCTGCAACTCGATGGAGAGGTCGACCTTGCGCACGTCCACGCCGTCCGGGACGGTCAGCACGGTCGGCGCGAAGTTCAGGATGGAGGTGACGCCGGCGGCCACGAGCCGGTCGCAGACCTGCTGGGCGACGGACGGCGGGGTGGTGATGACGCCGATGGAGACGCCGTTGTCGGAGATGATCTTCTCCAGGCCGTCACTGTGCTGCACGGCGATCCCGGCGACCTGCTTCCCGGCCATCGCCGGATCGGCGTCGATGAGGGCCGCGACCCGGAAGCCGCGCGAGGCGAAACCGCCGTAGTTGGCGAGCGCCGCGCCGAGGTTTCCGATGCCGACGATCACGACCGGCCAGTCCTGGGTGAGGCCCAGCTCACGGGAGATCTGGTAGACGAGATACTCGACGTCGTAGCCGACACCCCGTGTGCCGTAAGAACCCAGGTAAGAAAAGTCCTTGCGCAGCTTCGCGGAGTTGACCCCCGCGGCGGCGGCGAGCTCCTCGGAGGAGACCGTGGGCACCGAGCGCTCCGACAGTCCGGTCAGCGCGCGGAGGTACAGCGGAAGGCGGGCGACGGTGGCCTCGGGAATCCCTCGGCTACGGGTCGCCGGTCGGTGAGTTCGGCCAGTTGCCACGGTGCTCCTGCGGGTAGAGCGGGGCTGTAGGCGGTCACACGTACCCAGACCGCCCCGTCGACAGCAGGCTATGTCTTTGTGAACGCGTGCACAAAGATGGTGTCCGTTTTGCCCGGCCAACGTGACCGGGGTCACGCACATCATTCCAGGGGGCAAAACCGCCACTCTCCTCGTGAATCCCGCCCCCGAGACAAAACCGCCATCGATCCTAAGCGACGTTCGGTCCGCCCTTGTACTGCTCGGTCAGTTGCCACGCGCCTCGCCCACGCCTCCTACCCGGCCAGCTCCTTGCGCAGGCGATCCTCGTCCACCCGCCAGAAGGTGTGCTGCCTGCCGTCCACCAGGACGACGGGGATCTGCTCCCAGTACTCGTCGTACAGCCGGCGGTCCTCGGAGATGTCCTTCTGTTCCCAGGGCACGCCGAGTTCCGTGCAGACCTTCTCGATCACGCGCTCCGCGTCGTCGCACAGATGGCAACCGGATTTGCGGATGAGGGTGACCACCCGCTCGTGCGGGGCTGCCTTACGTCGAAAGAGGGGACTCATGTGGGCCATTCTCGCGCTCTTTAACTGCGCGGTCGCGGAGTGTTCACACCCTTCAAACCTCTCGACTCCGGAACCACCGAACAGACTGGCTATGCTCACGCCATGGCCGCTCTAGGATGGCTCACTCCCCGTAGGCGCTCCGCCACGGCGCGGAGCGTGTTGGCAGGCGAGGCCTCGGCGGAGGCAGCCCGCAAGTCGACCCAGGAAGCTCAGGAAGCCCTGGAGTCCCAGGAAGCCCTGGACACCGCCGACCGGGAACCGCAGTTCCCGGTGCACGGCGACACGATGGCCGCCGCCTTCTTCGACCTCGACAACACGGTGATGCAGGGCGCGGCGCTCTTCCACTTCGGCCGCGGTCTGCACAAACGGAAGTTCTTCGAGACCCGCGACCTGGTCCGCTTCGCCTGGCAGCAGGCGTGGTTCCGGCTGGCCGGCGTCGAGGACCCCGAACACATGCAGGAGGCCCGCGACTCGGCCCTGTCGATCGTGCAGGGCCACCGCGTCGCCGAGCTGATGTCGATCGGCGAGGAGATCTACGACGAGTACATGGCCGAGCGCATCTGGCCGGGCACCCGGGCGCTGGCCCAGGCCCACCTGGACGCGGGCCAGAAGGTGTGGCTGGTCACCGCCGCCCCGGTGGAGATCGCCCAGGTGATCGCCCGCCGCCTCGGTCTCACCGGCGCGCTGGGCACGGTCGCCGAGTCGGTCGACGGCGTCTACACGGGCAAGCTGGTCGGCGAGCCCCTGCACGGCCCGGCCAAGGCGGAGGCGGTGCGCGCGCTGGCTGCGGCGGAGAACCTGGACCTCTCCCGCTGCGCCGCCTACAGCGACTCGCACAACGACATCCCGATGCTCTCCCTCGTCGGCCACCCCTACGCCATCAACCCCGACGCCAAGCTCCGCAGGCACGCCCACAACCTCGACTGGCGGCTGCGCGACTACCGCACGGGCCGCAAGGCGGCGAAGGTCGGCATCCCGGCGGCGGCCGGCGTGGGCGCGGTGGCGGGCGGCACGGCGGCGGCGATCGCCCTGCACCGGCGCCGGCGGTAACAAGGAGCCACTGCGCGCCGACGCCAGTACCCGCACCCGTCCCCGTACCCATACCCGTACCAGCGCCAATAGACGGTCGTACCCCCCAGGGCGGCCGTCTATTCGCATTGTCCGCGCACAGCCACAACACGCCCCAGACCACCTCGAAACTCGATCCTTTCCGATCAACAACCGCTCACTCCACGCGACTTGATGGGGCACCAATCAACCACAGAAGCGACGTAATCGAAGTTTTGAGCAACTCGGTGTAGCAGGGCCTGCACGAAGCGTTATTCTCCTCAGACGCAATCCGGTACCCCTCCTGTCGCTACGACGGGTGAAAGGTTCCGCACTGCACGTGATGGAAGCTCTGCCTCTGGGAGTCCCGTGTACCCACACGTCGGGGTTGACACCTCGGGCCTGGCTACGCTGCGCGCAACGGTCGCTACGGTCCAGGACCTGTTGCGCGGCTTCGTCCCCACCGCGTACGCCGTCCCCGCCTTCGCCGCCGCCGCGCCCGTCGGCCCGTGCTATGCACTGGCCGACGGCACCGCGGCGGTCGGCAGACGGGGACGTGCGAGCGGCACGGCCACCGCCCGTCGGCCGGCCGCCGACAGCGACAGCGCTCGGATGATGGACCTCGTCGAACGCGCCCAGGCCGGCGAGGCCGACGCGTTCGGGCGCCTGTACGACCAGTACAGCGACACGGTCTACCGCTACATCTACTACCGGGTGGGCGGCAAGGCGACCGCCGAGGACCTCACCAGCGAGACGTTCCTGCGCGCCCTGCGCCGCATCGGAACGTTCACCTGGCAGGGCCGCGACTTCGGCGCCTGGCTGGTCACCATCGCCCGCAACCTCGTCGCCGACCACTTCAAGTCGAGCCGCTTCCGGCTCGAGGTGACCACCGGCGAGATGCTCGACGCCAACGAGGTCGAGCGCTCACCCGAGGACTCCGTCCTGGAGTCCCTCTCCAACGCCGCGCTCCTGGACGCCGTACGGCGGCTCAACCCGCAGCAGCAGGAGTGCGTGACGCTGCGCTTCCTACAGGGCCTCTCCGTCGCCGAGACCGCGCGCGTGATGGGCAAGAACGAAGGTGCCATCAAGACGCTCCAGTACCGGGCCGTCCGCACCCTCGCCCGGCTCCTGCCCGAAGACGCCCGCTGACCGGACCGGCCCGGAGTCCACTGCCGGTCATCCCCAACTCACCTTCAGTGAAAGTCCGTTGTCTTCCCGAGCCGATCATCAGCTGTCCGTAACCCAAGTGCCGCGCCAGTCGTTGTGCGGGATACAGGCTCCCTGTGGTCACGTCCCGGCCAACCCCGATCACTCGATCGTGTGGAATCGGCCCGGGGCGTGCAACCCTCAGGACCCCAAGGGAGTCGACCGTCATGACGAGAGGAGGTGCCGCCAGTGATCGCGAACGTATCGGCGCACCGGCGGGCGAACGCCTTCGCCCAGGCCTTGGAGGAGCAGTCCGACTGTTCCGCCGAGGGCACGGCGGCCGAGCAGACCGAAGGATCACCGCCGGCACCGGCCGCTGCGGACCAGACCGGACAGGGCCGCCTCCTGGCCCTTGCCACGAGTCTCGCCGAGCTGCCCAAGCCGACACTCGATCCCGAGGTAAAGGTCGTCCAGCGGGCCCAGTTGGTCGCCGCAATGGAGGCCATGCTGCAGGCGGGCACCGTGGGAGGCGAGGCGGCGGACCCTTCGGTGCCGGAGCAACGCTCCCACCGGGCGAGGGGCACACACCGGGCCAGTCCGTTGGGCAAGTTCCGACCGCGTTCCCGCCTCGCCAAGGGCCTCACCGCGGGCGGCCTCAGCGTCGGCGTCGCGGCGGGCGCCTTCGGCGGAGTGGCCGCCGCGAGCTCCGACGCCCTCCCCGGTGACGGGCTCTACGGGCTGAAGCGCGGCATCGAGGACTTCAAGCTCAACTACCTGGCCGACGGCGAGGACGAACGCGGGCGCACCTACCTCGACCAGGCCTCCACCCGGCTGAGCGAGGCCCGGCGGCTCATGGAACGGGGCCGCAGCGGCGACCTCGACCACGAGTCCCTCGGCGAGATCCGCCGCGCCCTGAACGGCATGCAACACGACGCGACGGAAGGCCACCGCCTCCTCCACGAGGCGTACGAACGCGACCCGAACTCCCTGGGCCCCATCCAGGCCCTCGACGCGTTCTCCCGCTCGCACCGCGAGGCCTGGGGCGCCCTCCGCGACCGCCTGCCGGTCCAGCTCGGGGACGTCAGTCAGCAGGTCTCGTCGGTGTTCGAAGCCATAGACGAAGAGGTCGCCCCGCTGCAGTCCCTGCTCCCGCAGCCCCCCGCCCAAGGCGGCGGCACCCGCCACGGCTCGGGCTCGACAGCCCCCGGCACCTCCGACACCGGCCACTCGACCACCCCCGGCAGCACCGGCCAGGGCACCTCCGACGGCACCGCAGGCAGCACCTCCGGCAGCCCCAGCAAGCCGGCCACCTCCGGCACGACCGACGACGGCCTCCTCGGCGGCAACACCGGCGGCCTCCTCGATCCCCCGAAGGACCCCGGCACCACCGCCCCGACCCCGGCCCTCCCCAGCACCCAACCCGACGTCACCCTCCCACCCCTCCTCCCCGGCCTCCTCCCAGGCCTGGGCATCGACAGCGAGGACGCGGAGTAGACCCGTTCGTTACGGCGGTGGGGGGGGGGGGGGGGGGGGGGGGGGGGAAAAGAAAAAAAAAAAAAAAAAAAAAAAAAAAAAAACAAAAAAAAAAAAAAACCACGACCACCACA
>NZ_JBVIJX010000025.1:0-8413 GCF_055581185.1 Streptomyces sp. NPDC031474 | reverse complement strand
GGAGGGGGAGGGGGGGGGGGGGGGGGCGCTTTTTTGGTTTGGGGGTTGGTCCCCCCCCCCCCCCCCCCCCCCCCCCCACCGCCGTAACAACGCAAAGCACCGGCCCCGTCAAAAGAACACCGACCGCCGCTGCACCAGCAGTTTGTAGAGCGTGTGCTGGATCTGTTCGCGAACCTGGTCCGTCAGGTTGAACATCAGCATCGGGTCCTCCGCCGCCTCCGGCGGATAGCCGTCCGTCAGGATCGGCTCGCCGAACTGGATCGTCCACTTCGTCGGCAACGGAACGGCGCCCAGCGGCCCCAGCCACGGGAAGGTCGGCGTCAGCGGGAAGTACGGGAAGCCCAGGACCCGGGCGAGGGTCTTGGCGTTGCCGATCATCGGGTAGATCTCCTCCGCCCCGACGATCGAGCACGGGATGATCGGAGCGCCCTGGCGCAGGGCCGTGGAGACGAAGCCGCCCCGACCGAACCGCTGGAGCTTGTACCGCTCGCTGAAGGGCTTCCCGATGCCCTTGAAGCCCTCCGGCATCACCCCGACCAGTTCGCCCTGGCCCAGCAGCCGTTCGGCGTCCTCCGCGCACGCGAGGGTGTGCCCGAGCTTGCGGGCCAGCTCGTTGACGACCGGCAGCACGAAGACGAGGTCGGCGGCCAGCAGCCGCAGATGCCGGCCCGCCGGGTGGTGGTCGTGGACGGCGACCTGCATCATCAGGCCGTCCAACGGCAGCGTCCCGGAGTGGTTGGCGACGATCAGCGCGCCCCCCTCGGCCGGGATGTTCTCGACGCCCTTCACCTCGACCCGGAAGTACTTGTCGTACAGCGGCCGCAGCAGGGACATCAGGACCTGGTCGGTCAGCTCCTCGTCGTAGCCGAAGTCGTCGACCTCGTAGTCGCCCGTGAGACGCCGGCGCAGGAACGACAGCCCGCCCGCGATCCGCCGCTCCAGGCCCCCGCCCGCGCCCTCGCGCACCCGTTCCTCACCCGTCACAGAAACATCATCCTGCCCAACCGCCCTGGTGGGCAGGGGCTGGACCTCACCGACCTCACCGGCCTGGCCGATCTCGCCGATCTCCCGGACCGGCGCGGGCTCGCCGTTCTTGCGCCGACTCCCCACACCCCGGCGCCGCGGCGGCCGCGCCACGGCGCTTCCCCGGGTCCGGTCGTCGTCGAACGGAATGACCTTGGCGTCCGCCATCGTTGATGCGCTCCTCAGTTGGCGCTCGGCGTCGGGGGGTGAGCCGGGGCGTGCCCGCCGCCCGGCAGCGGCAGAGCGGCGATCCGGTCCACGGCCCCGGCGACGGCCTCGGGCGGCAGGAGCCCGGGGCCGTGACTGCGCGCGAAGTCCGCGAAGGTCTCGGCCGTCGTGTACCGCGGCGTGAACCCCAGCGTCTCGCGCATCTGGTCCGTCGACACGACCCGGCCGTGGGTGAGCAGCCGGATCTGCTCGGGCGAGAAGTCCGTCATGCCCAGCGTACGCACCAGGGACCCCGCCCAGGTGACGGCGGGCAGCAGCAGCGGCACGGTGGGCCGCCCCAGCCGCCGCGAGCACTGCGACAGCAACAGCACCCCGTCCCCGGCGATGTTGAACGTGCCGCTGTTGAGCGTGCCGCGCTCGGGCTCGTGCGAGGCGATCCGCAGCACGTCGATCACGTCGTCCTCGTGCGCGAACTGCAGCCGTGGGTCGTAGCCGAACACGGTGGGCAGCACGGGCAGCGAGAAGTACGAGGCGAGCGGCGTCTCGGCGGTCGGCCCCAGGATGTTGGCGAACCGCAGCACGCACACGGCGACATCGGGCCGCCGCCGGGCGAACCCACGCACATAGCCCTCGACCTCGACGGCGTCCTTGGCGAAGCCGCCGCTGGGCAGCGACTTGGGCGGGGTCGTCTCGGTGAACACGGCCGGATCACGCGGCGCGGACCCGTACACGTTGGTGGAGGACTTGACGACCAGTCGCTTCACACTCGGCGACTTCTGACAGGCCCCCAGCAACTGCATGGTGCCGATGACGTTGGTCTCCTTGACCGTGGTCCGGCTGCCACTGCCCAGCGCCGTCGCCGTCACGTCCAGGTGGACGACCGTGTCGGCGCCGGTCTCGGCGAGAACCCGCGCGATGGTGGGCTGCCGGATGTCGGCCTGGATGAAGTCGGCGCCCCCGAGATGGTGCTCGGGCCGCACGGCGTCCACGGCGATCACCCGGTCGACCCGTGGGTCACGCTGGATCCGTCGTACGAACCGGCCCCCCAGCTGACGGGCCACTCCGGTAACGAGCACGACCTTCCCCAAGATCAGCGCCTTCCTTCCGTCCTGGAACCGCCCTTGAACCATCCTGGTACTGCTCGGCCACCCTGCCGTGTTCCCCGCCCGCGGGCCAACTTAGCGGGTCGATGTTGCGCCGTGATGACCACCCGACGCACCACGTCACCACAACCTTCGGGCGTACGACCAGATCAGCCATGGTGCCAGTCCAGGCATACGCACGGCGTTCAACGGGCCGCACGACACCCGGACATACGTGTGGCCCCCCACCGACAACACGGTGGGGGGCCACACCACGCCTACGCGGCTCGCGTCGGCGAAGAAGTAAGGACGTGCGCTTACTTCTTGTTGCGACGCTGAACGCGCGTGCGCTTGAGCAGCTTGCGGTGCTTCTTCTTGGCCATCCGCTTGCGCCGCTTCTTGATAACAGAGCCCACGACTACCCTCGCTCACTTCTCATCACTCGGTGCTGGGCGCCATGGGCCCATACGACCTACGAGGGGCTAGCCTACCCGCCCGAGCGCTGAGGTCGTAATCGAGGCGGATCGGGGGAGATCCGGAAGAGCCCTGAGGAGCCCCCCGACCCACTGTCGTCAGGCGGTTTCCACCCCCACATAGCTCTCGCGGAGGTACTCGTGAACCGCTTGCTCGGGGACGCGGAAGGACCGCCCCACCCGGATCGCGGGCAGATGACCACTGTGCACCAGCCGGTACACGGTCATCTTCGACACTCGCATCACCGAGGCGACTTCCGCCACGGTAAGGAACTGAACCTCGTTCAGAGGCCTCTCGCCAGCTGCAGCCATGACACACCTGAACCTTCCGCACTCGACTCGACGGCCACCGGCTTCCCCTTCCGGTGACTCTTCGTCGCTGCGTGCTCACTCCCCAATGTAGGGGCGGGTGATGCGAGTGGGGAAGAGGTGCACCCATCGCATACCTATCGCAGGCCTACTGTGACAGACACGCTCGATTGAGTACGTAGCGGGTAAGCGGCCTGTAGTAATCCGACCGCACACCGTCATCAAGTGGAACGGCCACGGAGACGACCCCCTCGGCCTCCCCGACGAACAGCGCGGGGTCGTCGGTGTCGGCCGGCCCGATGGCCTCGAACCCCAGCTGACCTGCCCCGCAGACCCACCCGTGGTCCCCGATGACGAGCTCGGGCAGCCGCCCCGCACCCTCGGCCGCCGCGTCGAGAGCGACCCGAACCGGCAGCGGCGAATGACTGTGCACACCCGTCGCACAACCGGCGCGTTCACCCCCGGCCTCCCGGACGACCGCGACTCCCCGTACGTAGTGCAGGGTGTGCGTGCGTAGACCGAACCGGGTCGTTATGTCGACACAGTGACCCTGCGCCGGGGTGAGGACTTCACATCCCGCCGCCGACAAAGCGTCTGCAAGAGCGGCGTAGAACCCCAGCAGCCGATGCGGATGCCCGGTGCCGAGCAGCACGGCAGCACCACGCTGGGCTACCGAGGCGAGCCGATCCGCGAACGCGTCGAGCGCGGCAACCGTCCGCTCGGGGTCGATCACATCATGCCCGGACACGCATCGAGGATCGGCCGAAACCCCGCACTTGTCCGCCATCAACGCGATCAGATCCCGCTGCCCCCAGCTCCGTTCGGGATCAAGCCCGATCAGCACCCGAGGATCCCGCGCGGCGAAGAGCCGATAACTCCGCAGACTCTCCTCCCGAGGGGTAGCCACCACCCCGGCCAGCCGCGCAGCCAGCAGATGCGCCCGAATCCCCCCAGAACTCAACACGACAGCGATGCTGACGGACGGCAGCGGGGACCGGGACGGAAACGGCGGAACACCGCACAGTTGGCGTAAGCACTCCACCCCGTCCGCAGCCTTACAGCCCGTCGAGAGCCTTCCACCCCGTCCGCAGCCTTACAGCCCGTCCGGCGTTTGAGGACGAGGCCCCTTCAGGGCCGATACGGGGGTCCAGGGGGCAGAGCCCCCTGAGGATGGGACGGGTAGGGGCGGCGGGGGCGAAAAAGAGCCCGCCCACGCACCCCTAAGCCAGCAGCCCCCGCAACGGAAAAACCGCCCGCCGAGCAGCCAGCACAGCCTGATCCAGCCGATCTGCAGGGTCGTACCCCGCCTCCCACTCGGCCCACCGCACCGGCCACCGCCCATCAGTCATCCGCGCCGGCCCCAACTGCCGCGTACGAGCGAAGACCTCTTGCCGCCACCCC
This sequence comes from Streptomyces sp. NPDC031474, assembly GCF_055581185.1. NCBI lineage: Bacteria > Bacillati > Actinomycetota > Actinomycetes > Kitasatosporales > Streptomycetaceae > Streptomyces > Streptomyces sp. NPDC031474. The sequence continues at coordinate 3,957 of NZ_JBVIJX010000025.1, read as the reverse complement.
TCAGGAATCACCGTCTCCGGAGCCACCGGCACCCCCGCCGCCACCCCCACCAGGTGCGTCCACGACCGCGGCACCACCTCCACCACCGCGTAGCCACCCCCGCCCAAGGCGACCCACTTCCCCCCGGCGTACTCGTGCGCCAGCTCATGGCAGGCCACCTGCACAGCCCGCTGCGCATCGAGCGACACCGCGAGATGAGCCAGCGGATCCTCGAAATGCGTGTCGGCCCCGTGCTGGGTCACCAGCACATCGGGCCGGAAATCGGCGATCAGCTCCGGCACCACCGAGTGAAACGCCCGCAGCCACCCCGCGTCCCCGGTCCCCGCCGGCAGAGCGACGTTCACCGCGGACCCCTCCGCCCCCTCCCCACCGGTCTCCTCCGGCCACCCGGTCTGCGGGAACAACGTACGGGGATGCTCGTGCAACGAGATCGTCAGCACCCGCGGGTCCTCCCAGAACGCCGCCTGCACCCCGTCCCCGTGATGGACGTCCACATCCACGTACGCGACCCGCTCGGCCCCCAGCTCCAGCAGCCGGGCGATCGCCAACGACGCGTCGTTGTAGATGCAGAACCCCGACGCACCCCCCGGCATGGCATGGTGCAGCCCGCCCGCGAAGTTCACCGCGTGCAGCGCCTCCCCCCGCCACACGCTCTCCGCGGCCCCCACCGACAGCCCGGCGATGAGAGCGGACACCTCGTGCATCCCCGCGAAGGCCGGATCGTCCATCGTCCCCAGACCGTACGACTGGTCCGCCGCCCCCGGATCCGCCGACGCCGCCTTCACGGCCTCGACGTAGTCCTGCCGGTGCACGAGCCGCAGCGTCGACTCCCCGGCGGGCTTCGCCGCGACGACGTCCACCTCCCGGTCGAGCCCCAGGGCACCGACCAGCCTCCGGGTCAGATCCAGCCGGACCGGATCCATCGGATGCTCGGGCCCGAAGTCATAGCCCGTTACTGCCTCGTCCCACATCAGCTGTGCGCGGCCGCTCATGCCCGCCACCGTATCGGTCAGGTTGAGCCTCGAACGACCGGGCGTACACCAACGTCACCAGCACCAACACCATCGGCACCACCATCGCCCCCCGATAGGTCCAGGCGTCCCCCAACGCCCCCACCAACGGCGAACCGATCAAAAACCCGACGTAGTTGAAAATATTCAGGCGCGCGATCGCCGCATCCGAAGCCCCGGGGAACAACCGCCCCGCCGCCGCGAACGTCTGCGGCACCAGCACACACAGCCCCAGCCCGACGAGCGTGAACCCGAGCATCCCCACCCACGCCCCGGGCGCGCCCGCCACCACCGCGAACCCGCCGGCCGCCACCAGCGCCCCCACCCGCACCACGGCCGCCGCCCCGAACCGCCGCACCCCGAAGTCCCCGATGGCCCTCCCCAGCAGCGTGGTCACCATGTACACGTTGTACGGGACGGTCGCCAGCTGCTCCGAGCTCCCCAGCACGTCCTGCAGATACTTCGCACTCCAGTTGGAGACGGTCGAGTCCCCGATATAAGCGAACGACATCACCAGACACAACGGCAGCAGAACCTTGAAGACGACACCCGTACCGCCACTCCCCGCGCTGCCCTCATCGACGGCCCCGGCCGCACCCCCCTCGCCGACCTCGTCCACCCCGTCGACATACCACCGGCTCCCCACCAGAGCGGCCGGCAACAGCACAGCCACCACCGGCAGATACGACACCCACAACGCGAGGTGCCAGTGCGCCCCCACCCACGCCAGCGAGGCCCCCACGATCCCGCCCAGGCTGTACACGGCATGGAAACTGAGCATGATGCTGCGCCCGTACGCCCGCTGCAGACTCACCCCCAGCATGTTCATCGACGCGTCCAGCGCCCCCACGGCGAGCCCGAACGCCGCCAGGGCCACCCCCAGCTCGACCATCCCCCGCCCCGCTCCGACCCCGAGCAGCGCCAGCAGCACGACCGGCTGGGACCAGCGCAGCAGCCGGCTGGGCGGTATCCGCTTCACCAACTGCTCGGTCGTCACGCTCCCCACCCCGGCCAGGACGGGCACCGCGGCGAGGAAGACGGGCAGCAGCCCGTCCGACACCCCGTACCTGTTCTGGATGGCCGGGATCCTCGTCACGAGCAGCGCAAAGGCGGCCCCCTGCGCGAAGAAACTGAACGCCAAAGAGGCCCTACCGCGCCGCAGCACTTCTGTCATGGCGGCGAGCGTAGGGCCCCTGCGTACTCGTGGGTAGATCAAGCCAAAGATGAGTTCTCTTCAGCTTTACCGGCGCCACCGGCGTCACCGGCGTCACGGCGGCGATACCGGGGTTACCGGGCGAGGACGACCTCGGCCATCTCGACCTGGGCTTCAGCCTCGGCCTCCCCGATCTCCCCTGCCTCCCCGGTCTTCACCTCGGAACGGAGCATCGCCTCCATCGGCCCGGCGCCGAGCGCCCCGCCGAGCACGATCCCCATGCCGATCGCCACGACCATCACCACGGACCCCAGCCACACCATGGTGTCCACCGGCACCGTGTACGCCCCCACAACCCGCAGCACGCACTCGGCGAGCAGCACCACACCCCACGCGAGGGAGAAGGCCCGCTCCCGACGCCGGAAGTCCGCCGACGCCGCCGCCACACCACTCTCCAGCCTCTGCCACGCGGCCTCCTTGACCGCGTCGCCCTTCACCAGGAACGGCTTGAGCCCGGCGGTCATCATCGGCCGCCCCAGCGCCACGGAGACCAGGATCCCGATCCCGACCGTGCTGCTGACCCCGCTGTCCTTGGCCAGCATCAGCCGCGGGTCCCCGGAGACGAAGCTGAGCACCAGCCCGACGACGTTGACGACGAGGATGAGCCCGGCCAGCCCGTTGAGCGTCCGCTCCCTCGCCGCACTCCACACGGTCCGCCCGGCCGGCACGACGCTGCTCCAGGCGAGAGCGGCGAAGGTGCTCATCCCGAACGCACCCTTGAACAGGTAGTACGACCCGAGCGGCACCGCCACGTCCAGGAGGAGCGGTGCGAAGGCGTTCTGCTTCTTGTGCTGGTTCGTCGTCATGCCCTCAGCTTCGCCGCCGGGAGGGGTCCCCCAGTAGAAACGAACGTCCGGAGCTACGCATGACAAATGTCAGCCCGGCACCCGATCGAACGTCAGATCAGCAGGTCAGCCAACTCGCCCATGCCGGAAAAGAGTTGAGTGGCTCCCGCGAGCTTCGCGGCCTGCGTCATCGCCGTGAACCCGAGTACGTCCATCCCGGCCGCCACGGCCGCCTGCACGCCCAGCGGGCTGTCCTCCACGACCACACACCGCCCCGGTGCCACTCCCATCCGCTGAGCCGCGTACAGGAACAGATCGGGAGCCGGCTTCCCCTTGCCCACGTCCTGCGAGCTGAAGATGCGGGCGTCCTCGAACCACCGGTCCAGCCCTGTCGTCCGATGCCCCACCCGAATCCGCTCATGACTCCCCGAGGAGGCCACGCAGTACGGCACCCCGTCCGCGGCCAGCTTCGCGAGGACGTCCACAGCACCCGCCACGGGCTCCAGCTCCCGCTCGAAAGCCGCGAACACCCGCCGGTGGAACGTGTCGTCGAACTCCGCCGGCAAGCGTTCCCCCGTGCGCTCCTCGACCAGGTCGTGGATCCGGTGCATGGCGGACCCCATGTAGTCCCGGATGGAGTCCTCGTAGGAGGTGGGGTGCCCGAGCTCGGTCAGATAGGCGGCCAGCAGCCGGTTCGAGATCGGCTCGCTGTCCACGAGGACACCGTCGTTGTCGAAGATCACCAAGTCGTAGCGCATGACTCGACCCTAAACGAGTCCCCAAAACAAGTCCTGAACGCAGAAAACCCCCGTGCCGAATGGCACGGGGGTTTCCTCAATATTTGTTCGGCGGTTTCCTACTCTCCCACAGGGTCCCCCCTGCAGTACCATCGGCGCTGTAAGGCTTAGCTTCCGGGTTCGGAATGTAACCGGGCGTTTCCCTCACGCTA
>NZ_JBVIJX010000024.1:0-138245 GCF_055581185.1 Streptomyces sp. NPDC031474 | reverse complement strand
CTCGCGGCGATGCTGCTGCTCGTCCTCGCCGACAACTACCTGCTGCTGTACGTCGGCTGGGAGGGCGTCGGTCTCGCCTCCTACCTGCTCATCGGTTTCTGGCAGCACAAGCCCAGCGCCGCGACGGCCGCGAAGAAGGCCTTCCTGGTCAACCGTGTCGGCGACATGGGCCTGTCGATCGCCATCATGCTGATGTTCACCACCTTCGGGACCTTCGCCTTCGGCCCGCTGCTGGGGACGGAAGGTGCACCCGGCATCGCCGGGGACGCGAGCGAGGGCAAGCTCACCGCGATCGCCCTGATGCTGCTGCTCGCCGCCTGCGGCAAGTCCGCCCAGGTGCCGCTGCAGTCCTGGCTCGGGGACGCGATGGAGGGCCCGACCCCGGTCTCGGCCCTTATCCACGCGGCCACGATGGTGACGGCGGGCGTGTACCTGATCGTCCGCTCCGGTGCGATCTTCAACGCGGCTCCCGACGCGCAACTCGTCGTCACCGTCGTCGGCGCCGTCACGCTTCTGTTCGGTGCGATCGTCGGTTGCGCGAAGGACGACATCAAGAAGGCGCTGGCCGGCTCGACGATGTCGCAGATCGGCTACATGGTGCTGGCCGCGGGCCTCGGCCCCATCGGCTACGTCTTCGCGATCATGCACCTGGTGACGCACGGCTTCTTCAAGGCCGGGCTGTTCCTCGGTGCGGGCTCGGTCATGCACGGCATGAACGACGAGGTCGACATGCGCAAGTACGGCGGCCTTCGCACGTACATGCCGGTCACCTTCGTCACCTTCGGCCTCGGCTACCTCGCCATCATCGGCTTCCCCGGGCTGTCCGGCTTCTTCTCCAAGGACAAGATCATCGAGGCGGCGTTCGCCAAGGGCGGCACCGAGGGCTGGATCCTCGGCGCCTGCGCCCTGCTCGGCGCGGCCATCACCGCGTACTACATGACGCGCGTGATGCTGATGACGTTCTTCGGCGAGGAGCGTTGGAAGAACCAACCCACTCGTTCGCCCGAGGCGCCCAGTGCGGAACCCGCCGCCGAGCATCACGGCGAGCACGCGGAGCCGCACCCGCACGAGGCGCCCAAGTCCATGACGATCCCGATGATCCTGCTGGCGTTCGGATCGGTCTTCGCGGGCGGGTTCTTCAGCATCGGCGACCGCTTCTTGGACTGGCTCGAGCCGGTCACCGGCTACTCCCACGGCGACTCGCCGGTCAGCGCCCTCACCGTCACCCTCTCCACGATGGTGGTCCTGGTGATCGGCGTCGCCATCGCCTACGCGCAGTACGGCCGCCGCCCGGTACCGCTCCTCGCCCCGCGCGGGTCGCTGCTCACCCGGGCCGCCCGCCGCGACCTCCTCCAGGACGACTTCAACCACGTCGTCCTGGTCCGGGGCGGCGAGCACCTCACGCGCTCCCTGGTGTACGTCGACCACACCCTGGTCGACGGGGTCGTCAACGGCACGGCGGCCTCGATGGGAGGCCTGTCCGGACGCCTCCGCAAGCTGCAGAACGGCTTCGCGCGGTCGTACGCGGTCTCGATGTTCGGCGGTGCGGCGATCCTCGTCGCCGCGACCCTGCTGATGAGGGCGGTCTGATACCGATGTCCTTTCCTCTGCTGACAGCGACGGCGGTACTCCCGGCGATCGGGGCGGTCGCCACGGCCGCCGTACCGGCCGCCCGGCGCAACGCGGCCAAAGCACTGGCGCTGCTGTTCTCCCTCGCGACGCTCGCCCTGGCGATCGTCGTCCTGGTCCGCTTCGACCCCGACGGCGACCGCTACCAGCTCACCGAATCCCACTCCTGGATCAAGGAATTCGGGGTCAGGTACGAACTGGGCGTGGACGGCATCGCGGTGGTTCTCATCGCGCTGACCGCCCTGCTGATCCCGTTCATCATCCTGGCGGGCTGGCACGACGCCGACCCGCTTGAGACGGGCAACAAGCGCTGGCGGCCGACGCAGGGCTTCTTCGCCCTGATCCTGGCCGTCGAGGCGATGGTGATCATCTCCTTCGAGGCCACCGACGTCTTCCTCTTCTACATCTTCTTCGAAGCCATGCTCATCCCGATGTACTTCCTCATCGGCGGCTTCGGGGACCGCGCCCACGAGCACGGCGAGGAGACGGCGTCCACGCAACGGTCGTACGCGGCCGTGAAGTTCCTGCTGTACAACCTGGTCGGCGGTCTGATCATGCTGGCCGCGGTGATCGGCCTCTATGTGGCGGCCGGGAACTTCTCGCTCGCGGAGATCGCCCAGGCGCGCGCCAACGGAACGCTCGACATGGCGACGAACACCGAACGCTGGCTGTTCCTCGGCTTCTTCTTCGCCTTCGCGGTGAAGGCCCCTCTGTGGCCGTTGCACACCTGGCTGCCCAACGCCATGGGTGAGGCCACCGCCCCGGTCGCCGTGCTCATCACGGCGGTCGTCGACAAGGTGGGCACCTTCGCGATGCTGCGGTTCTGCCTCCAGCTGTTCCCCGAGGCAAGCAAGTGGGCGACGCCCGTCATCCTCGTCCTCGCGGTGATCAGCATCATCTACGGAGCGTTGCTCGCCGTGGGACAGCGGGACATCAAGCGGCTGGTGGCTTACGCGTCGATCTCGCACTTCGGGTTCATCATCCTGGGCATTTTCGCGATGACCAGTCAGGGTCAGTCCGGCGCGACGCTGTACATGGTCAACCACGGCATCTCGACGGCCGCCCTGATGCTGGTCGCAGGCTTCCTGATCTCGCGGCGCGGCTCGCGGCTCATCGCCGACTACGGCGGTGTGCAGAAGGTCGCCCCGGTGCTCGCCGGCACCTTCCTGATCGGCGGTCTGGCCACGCTGTCACTGCCGGGGCTCGCGCCGTTCGTGAGCGAGTTCCTCGTCCTGGTCGGCACGTTCGCGCGCTACCCGGCGATCGGCATCATCGCCACCTTCGGCATCGTCCTCGCCGCGCTCTACACCCTCGTCCTCTACCAGCGGACGATGACGGGCCCGGTGAAACCCGAGGTCTCCGCGATGCCGGACCTCCGCGCGCGCGAGCTCGTGGTCGTCGCCCCGCTGATCGTGCTGCTGATCTTCCTCGGGGTCTACCCGAAGCCGGTCACGGACATCGTGAACCCGGCGGTCAAGCAGACCCTGTCCGACGTACACAAGAAGGACCCCAAGCCCGAGGTGGAGGCGGCCAAGTGAGCGCATCAGCCGTCCACAGCCTGTGGACAACGGCGGCAACTGCGGCCGAACCGATCTCGAAGATCGACTCCCCGAAGATCGAGTACGGGCAATTGTCGCCCACCTTGATCGTCATCGGCGCGGCGATCATCGGGGTGCTGGTCGAGGCGTTCGTGCCGCGCAAGCACCGCTACTACGCACAGGTGTTCGTATCCGTCGTGGCGCTGGTCGCCGCCTTCGCCGCCGTGATCGCGCTGGCGGAGGGCGGGTACGGCACCACGAAGGCGCGCATCGCCGCCATGGGAGCGATCGCGGTCGACGGACCGGCCCTCTTCCTTCAGGGCACGATCCTGCTGGCCGCCCTCGTCGGCCTGTTCACCTTCGCCGAACGGCGCCTCGACCCCGAGACGCACGGCAACAGGGTCGACTCGTTCGCCGCCCAGGCGGCCTCCGTGCCGGGCAGCGACAGCGAGAAGGCCGCGGTCAAGGCCGGGTTCACGACCACCGAGGTCTTTCCCCTGCTGCTGTTCGCGGTCGCCGGCATGCTGGTCTTCCCCTCGGCCAGCGACCTGCTGACCCTCTTCATCGCCCTGGAAGTCTTCTCGCTGCCCCTGTACCTCCTGTGCGCACTGGCCCGCCGCAAGCGGCTCATGTCACAGGAGGCCGCGGTCAAGTACTTCCTCCTCGGCGCGTTCGCCTCCGCGTTCACCCTCTTCGGCATCGCACTGCTGTACGGGTACGCGGGCTCGGTGTCGTACGGGACGATCGCGCAGGTCGTCGACGGCACGATCAAGAACGTCGACCCGGCGCTCGCCGACACCATGGGCAATGACGCGCTGCTCCTCGTCGGCGCCGCGATGATCGTCATGGGGCTGCTCTTCAAGGTGGGCGCGGTGCCGTTCCACATGTGGACGCCCGACGTCTACCAGGGTGCGCCGACCCCGGTCACCGGCTTCATGGCCGCGGCGACCAAGGTGGCCGCCTTCGGTGCGCTGCTGCGTCTGCTGTACGTCGTGCTGCCCGGCCTGCGCTGGGACTGGCGGCCGGTCATGTGGGGCGTCGCGATCGTCACCATGCTGGGCGGCGCGATCGTCGCGATCACGCAGACCGACATCAAGCGGTTGCTGGCGTACTCGTCCATCGCGCACGCAGGATTCATCCTTGCGGGTGTCATCGCGACCACTCCGGACGGCGTCTCGTCCGTCCTCTTCTACCTGGCCGCGTACTCATTCGTGACGATCGGCGCGTTCGCGGTGGTCACCCTCGTGCGCGACGCCGGCGGCGAGGCCACGCACCTGTCCAAGTGGGCGGGGCTCGGCCGGCGGTCGCCGCTGGTGGCGGCCGTGTTCGCGGTGTTCCTGCTGGCCTTCGCCGGCATCCCGCTCACCTCCGGCTTCGCCGGGAAGTTCGCCGTGTTCAAGGCGGCTGCGGAGGGCGGCGCGGCTCCGCTGGTCGTGGTCGGTGTGATCTCGTCGGCGATCGCCGCCTTCTTCTACATCCGGGTGATCGTGCTGATGTTCTTCAGTGAGCCGCGGCCCGAGGGCCCGACCGTCGCCGTTCCGTCTCCGCTGACGATGATGGCGATCGGGGTGGGCGTGGCGGTCACGCTGGTGCTCGGTGTGGCGCCGCAGTACTTCCTGGACCTGGCGAACCAGGCAGGAGTGTTCGTGCGCTGAGCCGCTTCGCCGCGGTGCGTTGACCTGTGTACGGCTGTGCGACGGGCCCGGTTCCCCCAGCGGGGGCCGGGCCCGTCGGCGTCGTACAGGTGATCGAGTTCAGGGACTCTCCCGCCACCGTTACGCAGAGTAACCGAAAGTGGCCTGTGGATAACTCGGGCGCTGTCAGTCCGGACCCCTATCGTGGAGGCAGTGGTCGAGGGACGACGTACGGGGGACAGGCGATGGGTGGGACGGGTGGGATCAGCGGGATGACAGGGATCACCGGGACGCCGGGGCGGACCGAGAGCGAGGCGCTGGCCACGCTGCACCGGGTCTTCGGGTACGACGCCTTCCGCGGCGAGCAGGAAGCGGTCATCGAGCACGTGGTGGCCGGAGGGGACGCGGTCGTCCTCATGCCGACCGGCGGCGGCAAGTCGCTGTGCTACCAGATCCCCGCCCTGGTCAGACCCGGTACGGGCATCGTCGTCTCGCCACTGATCGCACTCATGCAGGACCAGGTGGACGCGTTGCGGGCGCTCGGCGTGCGCGCCGGATTCGTCAACTCCACGCAGGACTTCGACGAGCGGCGCGTCGTCGAGGCCGAGTTCCTCGCCGGCGAGCTGGACCTGCTGTACCTGGCACCGGAGCGACTGCGTCTGGACTCCACCCTGGACCTCCTCTCACGAGGCAAGGTCGCGGTCTTCGCGATCGACGAGGCGCACTGCGTGTCCCAGTGGGGCCACGACTTCCGCCCCGACTACCTCTCCCTCTCCCTGCTCGGCGAGCGCTGGCCGGACGTCCCACGGATCGCCCTCACAGCGACGGCCACCCGCGCGACGCACGAGGAGATCACCCAGCGGCTGAACATGCCGACGGCCCGCCACTTCGTGGCGAGCTTCGACCGGCCCAACATCCGGTACCGGATCGTGCCCAAGGCCGACCCCAAGAAGCAGCTGCTGAGCTTCCTGCGCGAGGAGCACGCGGGTGACGCGGGAATCGTGTACTGCCTCTCGCGCAACTCCGTGGAGAAGACCTCCGAGTTCCTCTCCCGCAACGGCGTCGAAGCGGTGCCCTACCACGCGGGTCTGGACGCGGGGACCCGCGCGGCACACCAGTCCCGGTTCCTGCGGGAGGAGGGCCTGGTCGTCTGCGCGACCATCGCCTTCGGCATGGGCATCGACAAGCCGGACGTGCGGTTCGTCGCCCACCTCGACCTGCCCAAGTCGATCGAGGGCTACTACCAGGAGACGGGGCGCGGCGGCCGTGACGGACTGCCCTCCACCGCCTGGATGGCGTACGGCCTCAACGACGTCATACAGCAGCGCAAGCTGATCCAGTCCGGAGAGGGCGACGAAGCCTTCCGGCGGCGGGCCGCCGCCCACCTGGACTCGATGCTGGCTCTGTGCGAGACCGCCCAGTGCCGCCGCGGCCAACTCCTCGCCTACTTCGGCCAGGAACCGGCCCCGGCGGGCTGCGGCAACTGCGACACCTGCCTCGCACCACCGGAGACCTGGGACGGCACGGTCGCGGCCCAGAAGGTGCTGTCGACCGTGGTGCGACTGCAGCGCGAGCGCGGACAGAAGTTCGGCGCGGTGCAGATCGTCGACATCCTGATGGGCAAGCGCACGGCCAAGGTGATCCAGTTCGACCACGACCAGCTGTCGGTGTTCGGCATCGGCGAGGAGCTCACCGAGGGGGAATGGCGGGGCGTCGTACGGCAGCTGCTGGCCCAGGGACTGCTCGCGGTCGAGGGGGAGTACGGCACGCTGGTGCTGACGGAGGCCAGCGGGGCGGTGCTGCGCCGCGAGCAGGACGTGCCGCTGCGCAAGGAACCGAAGAAACCGGCGGCGGCGAAGGCGTCGGGCTCGTCCTCGTCCGGCAGGGGCAAGGCGAAGACGGCTGCGGTCGAGCTGCCCGAGGAACTGCTGCCCGCCTTCGAGGCCCTGCGCGCCTGGCGTGCCGAGCAGGCCCGCGAACAGGGCGTTCCCGCGTATGTCATCTTCCACGACGCCACACTCCGGGAGATCGCCACGGTGTGGCCGACGTCGGTGCGACAACTCGGCGGCATCAGCGGCGTCGGTGAGAAGAAGCTGGCGACGTACGGCGAGGGCGTGGTCGCGGTCCTGGCCTCACTGGGCAGTACGCCGGACACCGCCGCTCCAGCGCCCGCCGGCGGCCCCGCCTCCGGCGCTGCCCCGGCCGCCGACGCGGATCCGGGAGACCCGGACCACTGGCCCGAGATGGACGAGGAGCCGGAGCCCGAGGACTGGATATAGCAACTGGACCTCGGGGACTGGTCGGGGACGGGATACCGGGGACGGGATATCGCGGACTGGCTGGACGCGTGCCTGGCAGGAGAGACCCGGTTCGGCTTCGGTTTCGGTTTCGGCTGGAGAGGCTGTTCAGAGGGCGCGGGTCGCGTACGCCCTGACGTCCGCGTCCGAGTCGGTAGTCGCCGTGGCCAGGGCTGCGCGGCGGCGTCCGACGCACGGTGTCGGGTCAGGGCCAGGACGGCGGCCTTGCGGACGTCGGCGTTCGGATCGGCCAGGGTCTTGGCGAGGACGGGCACGGCCGTGTCCGCGTGGGCCACGGACAGTGCTGTGGCGGCACCCGCGCGGACCTGCCAGGCGGGGTCGGCGAGAGCGGTCCAGGCCGTGCGTGTACTTGTGTGCCACGACGACCGTGCGACGCCGGGCAGGCGTTCCACCAGGCCCTCCGCCCGCAGCAGGTCGAGAGCCTGGCGGACGGTGTTGCGGGAGGCTCGGTAGTCGGTCGCGAGGGTCGACTCGTGAGGGAGCGAAAGGGCAGATCGTGAGCAAGATCTGCCGGGTCGGAAGCTGCGCTGTCGAGTGCCATGTCGTGCTCTGCCAGGTCAGGACAACGCCGTCAGTCCCGGAGCGAACGTGATCAGCAGGGGCAGCAGGGGGACCAGCGAGGCCACCGTCGTCGTCAGCGCCCGGTGTCTGCGGAGCAGGCGCGGGGGCGGCTGGAGCAGCCGGTCGACCCGCTCGCCCAGGAGACGGTGACTGGAGGCGCAGGACAGGACGCCCCGGTGTTGGTTCAGTTCGATCAGAGCCAGCGCGGTGGTCAGGTGGCCGCAGCGGCGCGACGCCGTGTCGTCGGCGGCGAGTTCGACCAGGCGGTGGGTCTGGTCGCAGAAATGGGAGAACAACGGAATGCGGGGGAATCCGGTGGCAAGGGCGGTCGAGAGGTGGAGCAGCCAGTCGTGGTGGGCGCGGGCATGGCCGCGTTCGTGGGTGAGGACGGCGTCCAACTGGTGGGAGGTGAGGCGGTGCAGGGCGCCCGTCGTCACGATCAACTGGGGTGGACTGCCGGGCATCCACCAGGCGTCCGGGTACTCGTCCTCCAGGACGAGCAGCGGGCCGCGGGCGGACGGCAGGCCCGCCGGCAGGTCCGGGGCGCGCTCACGCAGGTGCGCCCTGGCCTGGCCGCGGCGTCGGCGCGCCTCGACGAGCTCGCGGGTCAGCATCGCGGTGGTCCAGGCGGCCCCGCAGGCCAGCAACAAGGTCAGGGCCACGGCCCACAGCGGGGCGGCGGAGAGGTCGTACGCCTCGGTGACCGCAGGCGGTGCCGGGGCGAAGACGCGCGCGCGGACCGTGTGGAACACGGCCGCTGCGCCCAGCACCAGTGCTGTCAGGCAGCACAGCAGGACGGTGGCGACCAGGCACTGCCACACCCACAACCCGACCACGGGCTCCCGCTCGGGCCATGCGGAACGGGTGAGCGCGCGCGGCGCCGGCACGGCGGCCGTCAGCGCGACGACGCTCAGCAGGAGCAGGCAAAGGGTCATGCCATGGGCTCCGGATCCTGGTCGGGGCGGGGGCGTGCGCCACGTGCGCGCGGGGTGCGTACCGCGTACCCGCGTGCGTGCGGCCTCCCACGGGCGGCGGGCTCGGCGCGAGGACCGTGCCCGCCGCCAGTATGACGGCGGTTACTCCGCGAGTCAGCCCACGAAGAAGCCCCGATTCAGCCCGGCCTGCCCGGCCTCGACACGCGCCTCGTTCCTGGCCCTGTCACCTGCCCCGTCACCTGCCCTGTCGCCTGCGCTGCCACCTGCCCTGTCGTCGATCCCGTCCCGCGTCCCATCGCGGGCCCCGGCGTCGGCTGTGTCACGGGTCTCGTCAGCCGTCGCTTCGCCCGGCGACCACCCACCCGCTCACCTCTCCCAGTCCCACCCGCGCCCCACCGGGGCCGGGAGCCCACGCCGACAGCGTCACCACGTCGCCGTCCTCCAGGAACGTCCGCTTGCCGTCGGGGAGTTCGAGCGGGTCACGGCCGTTCCAGGTCAGTTCGAGGAGGGAGCCACGCTCGTTCGCGTTCGGGCCGCTGACCGTGCCGGAGCCGTACAGGTCGCCGGTGCGCAGCGAGGCGCCGTTGACGGTGAGGTGGGCGAGTTGCTGGGCGGCCGTCCAGTACATGGTGGAGAACGGCGGACCGGAGATCACGTGACCGTTGAGCGCGACGGAGATACGCAGGTCGTAGCCGGCGGGTTCGGTGGCCGAGTCGTCCAGGTAGGGCAGCAGGGGGTGGGTCCGCTCCGGGGGCGAGACCCGCGCGTCGTCCAAGGCCTCCAGCGGGGTGATCCAGGCCGACACCGACGTGGCGAACGACTTGGCGAGGAACGGGCCGAGGGGGACGTACTCCCAGGCCTGGAGGTCGCGAGCCGACCAGTCGTTGAGCAGGCACAGGCCGAAGACGTGCTCGCGGAAGTCGGTCAGCGCGACGGGGCTGCCCTGGGGAGAGGGCACGCCCACCACGAATCCGACCTCGGCCTCGATGTCGAGCCGCACGGACGGCCCGAAGACGGGGGCCGGGTCGGTGGGCGCCTTGCGCTGACCCGAGGGGCGGACGACATCGGTGCCGGAGACCACGACCGTCCCGGCGCGGCCGTGGTAGCCGATCGGCAGGTGCTTCCAGTTGGGCAGCAGGACGTCCCCCGCGTCCGGGCGGAAGATCGCTCCCGCGTTCCGGGCGTGGTGCTCGGAGGAGTAGAAGTCGACGTAGTCGGCGACGGCGAAGGGGAGGTGCAGGGTCACCGCGGAGAGGGGGTGGAAGAGCGGTTCGACGGTGGGGCGGTGGGCGGGGTCGGTCACCCACTCCGTCAGCGCGCGACGCACCTGCGACCAGGTCGTACGGCCCGCCGCCAGCAGCGGATCGAGGGTCGGCGCCGCGAGCAGGCCGGCGTACGGCGAGCCGAGCGCGCGGGCCGCCGCGCCCGCGTCGAGGACGTGGTCGCCGAGCCGGACGCCGACGGACCGCTCCGCGGAGCCCGCAAGGGAGAACACACCGTAGGGGAGGTTGTGCGGGCCGAAGGGATCGCCCTCGGGAAGGTCGAAGGGGGGCATCGGGTTCTGCCTCTCTTTCGTGCGCTCATTGGTGCTCGCCATGTCGTGCTCGCCGGACTCCGAGCGGGTGTCGCGCGGTTGCGCCGAGCCGCGCCACACGTTACGGCCGACCTCACGGAAGTGACACGGGGGCAGGACCGGCGAGGCGCTTCGGCCGACAGCGCTGCGCATCCGGTCGCTTACCGAATGTCGCCCATGGGCAGGTCCGCAATCTTGACGGAGCGGTGCGAAAGGGGACACTCTGAGCGGGTGCTGGAAGGCCTCGGGGAGGGGGCCTTCGCCTGGCACACCTGGGGGGCGAATGGCCATAGGGGAGGCCGGCCTCGGGTCGGTGCGGCGTGGCTCACGGCCGAAACGGCTGGAAGCGACCATGCGCGACAGACTCGGCCGGGAATGCGTGTACGTGCCGTCGTGCAGATTCGGGCTGTTCGTGGCCTTGCGCCACTGGTGCCCGCCCGGCGGACGCGTGTTGATGTCACCGGTCAACGACGACGTGATCTTCTTCGTCCTGCTCGCGGCCGGACTCAGGCCGGTGCAGGCGCCGTTGAACCCGCTGGACGCGTCGATCGATGTCGATGGCGTGCCCGACGAGGTGTGGCGCTCGCTGTCCGGCGTGCTCACGACGAATCTGTACGGCAACCCGGAGGACAGCATGCGCCTGCGGGAGAAGTGCGACGCGCTGGGCATCCCGTTGTTCGAGGACGCGGCCCACGCGATCGGCAGCGAAGTGGGCGGGCGACCGGTCGGGGCCTGGGGCGACGCCTCCGTTTTCAGCCTGTCCAAGCATGTCGGCGCCAAGGCCGGCGGTTTCCTGGCCTGTGCCGACCCGGGACTGCGCGAGGCCCTGGAGAAGACCTGCGAGGACCTGCTGCTGCCGGGGCGGCTCACGGCGGAACTCGCCTACACCGTCCGACCGTACGCGGAGGCGACCGTACGCGGGCTGCGGCTGCGGCGGGCCGCCTGGGCCACGGTGCGGCTGCTCGGACTGATGGAACGGGAGGAGATCCGGATGCCGCTGCGCCCGGCCGAGCTGGCCCGCGCCGTCGACACGGCGCCGGACCTCGCCGCGCACGACTCCTGGATCCGCGTCGACATGCACGACTACCGGCTGCGTTCAGGACCGCTGAGGACGGGCCGCATCGGCCGCAGGCTCGACCGCCTGGACGAGGTGCTGGCCGCCTGCCGGGCGGGCACCGAACTGCTGCTGTCCACACCATGGGCGCAGCCCGCGGCACCCCGCGCCGACCGGGTCCAACCCCTTTTCCGGGTCCCCTTGTTCGTCGCCGACCGGGACGCCGCGAGGGCGGCGCTCGCGAGGCGGGGCATCGTTGTGGGGTACCTCTATGACCCGCCCCTGGACGACTACGCGGGTGCCGCCTTCACCGACCCGTCGCCCGATCCCGAGGGGGCCCGCTGGTTCGCCCGGCATGCGCTGCCCGTGGATCCGCTGCGGGCCCGGCAGGTCGTCGAGGTGCTTCAGGACTCCGGCGTACGGCCGGCCGAGGTGCCGGGAGGGCTGGAGCCGACCCGTGGCTGAGACGCAGGCGGAAATCCAGGTACCCGAACCCTCGGCGCCGGCTGCCGGAACGGAGCCGACCGGCCCGACGCCGGTCGACAGCACCCGCGGCTCCGACTCCCTGTTCAGGAACGCCTACTTCCTGATGCTCAGCACGGGCGTATCCGCCGTGCTGGGGCTGGGCTTCTGGCTGGTGGCCGCCCGCTACTACTCGGAGGAGGCCGTCGGGCAGGGCTCGGCCGCGATCGCGGCGATGCGGCTGCTCGCCAGCGTCACGGCGACCACGATGATCGGCGCCGTCGTCCGCTTCGTGCCGCGCGCCGGGCGGGCGACGGGCTCGCTGGTGTGGCGGGCGTACGCGGCCAGTTCGGTGGTCGTCGCCGTCGCCGCGTTCGTGTTCCTGCTCACCCTCGACCTGTGGGGGGCGACGTACGCGCCGCTCGGCACGGCAGCCGCGGGGGCGACGTTCGTCGTCGCCTGCGTGGCCTGGGCCCTGCTCACGCTCCAGGACGGGGTGCTCACCGGGTTGCGCCGGTCGGGGTGGGTGCCCGTCGGCAACGCGGTGTTCTCCGTAGGCAAGCTGATCCTGCTGGTGGTGTTCGCGACCGCGCTGCCGGTGCTCGGCATCTTCGTGTCCTGGGCCGTCGCCATAGCGTTCTCGACCCTGCCGCTGGGCTGGTTGATCTTCCGCCGGCTGATCCCGCGCCAGGCCGCAGCCGACGAGAACCTGGAGCCTCCCGGGCTGCGGGAGATGGGCCGCTTCCTGGCCGGGGACTCGCTGGGCGCCCTGTTCAGCCTGGCGATGATCAACCTGCTGCCGGTCATGGTCGCCGTCCGCTTCAGCGCGGCGGAGAACGGCTACTTCTACGTGGCGTACACCGTCGGCGGCACGATGGAGTTCATGGCCATCAACATGGCTTCCTCCCTCACCGCGCACGCCTCGCACGACCCGCGCCGTCTCGCCGACGGAGTGCGCGGGGCGCTGCGTCGGATGACGTTGCTGCTGGTGCCGGTGGTGCTCGTGCTGGTGCTGTTCGCCCCGCAGATCCTGATGCCGTTCAACGAGGACTACGCCGAACACGGCACCACCGTGCTGCGGCTGCTGGCCGCAGGCGCGCTGCCCAGGGTCGTGGTGGAGCTGTACATCGGCGTGCTGCGGGTGCAGGGCCGTACCGGCGTGCTCGCCGCGCTCCAGGGCGCCATGTGCACGCTCGTGCTGGGCAGCGCGGCCGTGCTGTTCGCCCCGGCCGGGATCGCGGGCGCGGGCTGGGCGGTGCTGCTCAGCATGACCCTGATCGCCGTCGTCTCCGCCGTGGGCCTGCGCTCCGCGCTGCGCCGGCACGACCACCTGCCCACCGGCCGGTCCGCCGCCGCCCCGGCCTACGGCACTCGCTGGGCGCGGCTGAACGCCACCGCCGGGTACGGCACGAACTGGGCGCGCCGGGCGGCGTACGAGCGGGAGGGCATCGACGAGGACACGGTCACCCTGTTCATAGGGCGTCCCGGCTATGAACGCGAGGCGTTGCAGGCGGACACCCTCGCGCTCATCGTGCGGCCGCACGAGTCCGACGGGGACGCGGAGAGCGAGCGGGGCGAAGGGAGAAGGGGGAGCAAGGGGAGCAGTAGCGGGAGTCAGGGGCGTAGGGAGAGCCAGGGAGAGAGTCGGGGGAGTGGGGAGAGTGGCGGGCTGGAGGAGTGGGAGGAGGCCGGCCGGGAGGGTGTGACGGCACGGTCCTCGTCGGCCGGTGCCTGGTCCTCGTCGGCTGGTGCTCGGGAGCGGTGGGGTGGGGGTGTCCTGTGGGGTCTGCTCGGTGTGGCCACCGTGACCTACTGGGCGGCGCTGCGCGACCTGCCGTGGTTCGACGGGCCGTCCTCCGATGTGCTGACCGGGCGTCAGCTGCTGGCGGCACTGCCGCTCACGGCGCTCGTCGCGGGGGGCCTGGTGCTGGTGGTGTTCGTCGGCTCGGTGACGCTGCGCGCCGCGCGAGACACGTGGCTGCCGGGGGCGGCGCTGGCGTCCGCCCTGCTCGCCCTGTACGCCGTACCTGTGGCGTTCGGCTGGGAACCGGCGCCGGTCGGTGGGGCGTTGTACGAGAGCGCGGCCCGTTTCCTCGCCGACAGGGCGGGGCTCGACGGGCCTGAGCCGCTGTTGCGGTGGGTGCCGCCGGTCGGGCAGGTCCTGTGCCTCATACCGCTGTGGCTGCTGCTGGCCCGCGCGGGGCGGCGGCTGACGTGGCCGGGCCGCTGGGGGGTCCTCTATCTCGTGGCGCTGGGCGGCTGGGTGTGGCGGCAGGAGCTCGCGTCCATAGCACTGCCCCTGTTCGTCGTCCTCGCCCTCGCCGCACTCTTCCTGTCGCTCCGCGGGAAAGGGAGAGGCACACGGACCCGATGGACAGGCGTCAGCGCGGCGGCACGGGCTGGTGGAAGTAGCCGTTCTTCCCCGCCTCGCGGTAACCCTGAAGACCCGGGCCCTCGTTGACGGTCAGATCGCATACGGCCTGCTCGGAGGTCGGCCGGTTCCAGTGCACCAGGGCCTTCACCTCGGGGAGCTTCTTCACGGCGGCGGGGATCTGCGTGTACCAGTCGCGCTGGCGCTGCGGGGCACCGGCGTCGGGAGCGGTCGCGAACTCCGCGAGCATCACGGGCTTGTCGTCGCTGATGTTCGCGCGCAGCCACTCGTAGCTGGGCCGTTGGCTGCGCAGGAAGTCCTTCCAGTCGGTGGTGCCATGGCACTGGTAGTAGTTGTACTGGTCCATGGCGATCCAGTCGACGTACGCGTCGCCGGGGTAGAGCGCCTTCATGTCGGCCGCGCTGCCGAGGTAGCCGGAGACGGTCCACACCCACACGACGTTGTCGGCGCCCAGTTGCCGGAACCGTTCGCGCAGGTGGCGGTAGGCCGCGATGAACTCCTTCGGGGTGCCGGCGCCTTCCTTGATGCGGGCGTCGGTCTCCTGGTCGAAGGAGAAAAAGACGCGCTTGCCGTAGGCCTTGATACGCCGGATCTGCGGATCGAGGATCTTCTCGTCGAGCTTTCCGGAGGCGATGTTCTTCCAGCCGAGCTGGGTCTCCGTCCAGTTCTCGTGGTGCGGCTCGGTCCAGACGGTGGACTCCCAGGCCAGCATCAGCAGCCGGTCCTTGCCGAGTTCCTGTTCGTCGGGGGTGAGCAGCTCGCCGTCGAGCTTGGTGCCCGACATGTCGTGGTAGTTGTAGACGAGGTCCAGCTTGCGGCCGATCCTCTTCTCGAAGCCGAGCACGGCGTCCTTGAGCGAGCCGTTCCCGGCGTACGGCACGGCGGCCCCCCACCATGCGCCGCAGGGTGGGATCAGCGCGTCCGTGGGGGCGCAGGGGCCGGTGGGCAGCTCGCCCGAAGCCGCGTTCTCGGGCACGGCGTCATCGGCGGACTCCGAGTTCTCGGAGCGGCCGGCCCAGACGCCGAGCCCGGCGAGCAACGCGGCCACCGCCACCAGCACCACAGCCACGTAGACGCGCCTCGCACCCCCCGTGTCCCCCCTCAAACCCCGCGCATCCTCCGTTTCGTCCCTCATGGTGTTGCTCCCCGTGGTGCTCGCCTCGTTGGGCCTCGGTGGCTTGGGTGGCTTGCGTAGGCGGTGGGGGCCGGTCATGTGTTGCTGCTGCTGGAGGTCCTGCGTTTGGTCTTGGCGCGTTCGAGCGCTCCGCGCCGTGCGGCCGGCAGTGGTAGCCCCGGGAGGGCGGCGACGACTGTCGTGAAGCCGGCGAGCGAGACGAGGAAGACGGTCATCGAGAAGCCCTTCACCAGGAACAGGGAGGTGGCGGTGAGCACGCCGAGCGAGAGGCTGATGGGCGCGGCGAGCGCGACGGCCTCCAGCCTGGCGCCGGAGGCCAGCGCACCCGGCTGTGGATACAGCGCCGCACAGCCCGGGCCGAACAGGACGAAGAGCAGTACCGGGATCCAGCGCAGCGGAGAGTGGCCGGGCACGGCGGTGGCGGCCAGGGCCAGCCAGCCCGAGGCCGCGACGAGGAGTCTGAGGTGGGTCGGGGTGATCCTGGCGGCGTCCGTGGCGTCCGTGGTGTCTTCGGTGTTGTCCGTCAATTCGATCACCTTGTGGTCGGTCGGCGGCCATCGGTCGGTCATCGGGCGGCCGGGCGGTACTCCAGCACGACGCCGTAGGGATGGCTCTCGATGGTCCGGAAGCGGGGCGAGGCGGTCAGTTTCGATCGCAGGGTGTCGAAGCCGCCGGGCGGCAGCAGGCCCTCGCCGGAGGCGTAGATGTCCTGGGTGCGGGTGAGGACTACGTACGCCTTCGCGCCCGGCGGGATGCCGGCGGCGAGGTAGGACGCCGGGTCCTTCAGCATCTTCTCGTTCTCGGGCAGCGCCTGCTCGGCGAAGAACCAGTGTTCGAGGCGGTCGTAGTGGCGGAGCGCCTGCGGGAAGGAACCGCTGGTGGCGAGGATCAGCGAGCCGTCGGGGGCGTCGTCCAGAGCCCTGGTGACGAGCGCGGTCTCCTCGGGCGGCGTGTAGAACATCTTCTCCTTGCCGTAGTACGACGGCAGGAAGCCGGCCAGCAGCATCAGCAGCACGGTCGGCAGGGCGACGGCCGCGGTCCGTCGCCGCAGCGTCTTCGCCCTGCTGCGGTGGGTCCCCGCGACGGCCGGCACGAGCGCGGCGGCGGCGAAGAAGGCAGCGCCGGGCAGGGCGAACAGATAGACGCGGAAGAGCATTTCGCCGCCGTAGTCGTTGACGGCGAACAGTGGCACCGGGGCGACGGACACCAGCAGCAGCGGCAGCGCGCTGCGGGTCAGCCGGCGCCGCAGCACGACGGCGGTTCCGGCGAGGACGGCGATCGCCAGCACCATCACGATGTTGGAGGTGCCCGCGAGTTCGGGGCCGGGGCCGGTGAGCTGTCCCGCATAGCCCGCGCGGGAGTTCTCGGTCAGTTCCCCGATCGACTTCCTGACGGTGGAGAGCGTCTCGACGAACAGCGGCCGCCCCATGGTCAGGTCCCAGGTGAGCATCAGCAGCGCGGCGACGATCAGCAGCCCGTAGTTGCGGTAGCGGCGGGTGAAGCTGAGCGCGAGCAGACAGATGGTGAGCATCACCGGGGTGAGCTGGTGCGTGGCGTTGATGGCGGCGATCAGCGGGGCCAGGATCACCACGCAGACCGCGCGCTGCCTGCTCCCGGTGGGCGGCGGGACGGGTGCGGCGACGGGGTCGAGGTAGGTGCGGTCCCGCAGTCGTCCGGCCGAGCCGGGGCGTACGAAGTGACGCAGCACCACCGCGAGGACCGTCAGATGCAGCAGGTAGGCGAGGGCCTGCGGGGCGAAGTAGTCCTGGCCCACCCAGTTGGCGAGCTGGAAGATCCACACGCCGGTCCAGATCAGCCGCCAGTCCTCGCAGAAGGTGCGGTAGATCAGGACGAGCACCGGCAACATGAGCAGGCCGAAGACGATCGGCGCCCAGTTGGCGTACGCGGCGGCGCTCTCCACGCCGAACGCCCGTACCAGGCCCGCGTTGAGCGTGAAGAAGCCCGGCCACTGGTCGTAGGCGGACATGTTGCCCGACAGCGCGGCGCCCGGCCGCAGCTCACCGTTGGCGAGCAGCGTGTTGACGATGGCGTCGTGCTTGGAGGCCCACGGGTAGCGCACCGCGTCGTACAGCACCGCCGGCGGCGCCTTCAGCGCGAACAGCAGTGCGGCGCAGTGCGCGGCCGGCCACCAGGGTGCGGTGCCCGCGCGCCGCAGACTGAGCACGAAGCCCGCGGTGAGGACCAGCAACGAGGCGTAGTAGGCAACCGGGAGACGGTCCAGGAGGCCGTAGTCGCCCATCTCCCGGAAGCCGATGCGGGGCAGCGCGTACACCCACAGCCCCGCGGCGAGCAGCAGGGTCACCAGCGCGGCGTCCGGCGGGCGGCGCGGGATCCGCCAGGATCTGCGCTCGCCGCCGGCGGCCCGGACAAGGGTGGGTAGCTCGCTGCTCTCGGTGGTCGGTACAGGCACATGTTGCTGCACGCTGAGGCTCCCCTCCCCCAGGTCAACTATAGGAATTTCGGCTGCTTTTCACACCAAAATCGTCGAACCTTCCGGCGGACGGGCCGGTTCCTGTCACCCCGTTTCAGCCCCCGAAAACGGGTCCTCGAACGACGGCCCGGCCCCGGCGGTACCACCGCCAGCCGACGGTCCTCGGTCCGTCCCGATACGGGGCCACTCGGGCGCCGGAACCCGCCAGCCAGCCCTCGACGTCGGCGACGGTGTGGCCGCGACGCACGATGAGCCGGGCGATGCGGTAGAGCTCGTCGCGGTCCGAACTGAGCGCGTGCCGCACGGCGGTGGCCGTCTCGTAGCCCACGGCGGCGGCCGCCCGCCGCACCCGGCCGCTGTTGTAGCCGTGCGGATAGGCGAGGTGGCGGACCTGATGACCGAGGGCGTCCTCCAACGCCGAGCGGGACGCCCGCAGTTCGTGCGCGAGCGCGCTGGGCGCGAGGGTGTCCAGCTGGGCGTGGGTGACCGTGTGGCTGCCGATCTCCATGCCGTACTGCTCCAGCCGGGCTGCCTCCTCCAGCGTCATCATCGGGGCGGGCGGCAGCAGACTGCGCCCGCCCGCCGTGATGGCGCCGGTGGTGAGGTACGCGGTGGCGGACAGCCCGCGCCCGGCCAGCGCCTCGGCGGTCGCACCGGGCAGGTCGGCGAAACCGTCGTCGAAGGTGAGCAGCACCGGCCGGGACGGCAGCGGCGCCCGCCCGGCGAGATGGTCGGCGAGTGCGCTGATCGTGACGGGCGTACGACCGCTGTCGACGACGGCGTCCAAGTGCTCGCCGAACTGTTTCGGGCTCACGGTGAACTCCGCGATCCAGTCGGGCGGATCCTCCATCACGGCGTGGTACAGGAACACGGGGATGCTGCCGCCTGCGGGCATCGGGACGCCGCCGCCTCTGTGCGCGGACGCCGCCGTCATCGCGCGGCCCCCCGCTGCCGCTGCTGCTGCTGCAGCCGCCGGCGCAGCGCTCGTCGGGCCCGCAGATATCCCAGCGGTCCGTAGAGCATCCCGCGCCTCTGGAGCCGGGACAGCCGCCCGGGCCATGCGTGCGTCCGATCGTCATGCCCACCGGGCGCGCCCCCCGCACGCCGGGGCGCGCCCGGTGGGCTCCCGGGCACGTCCGCCCCCGATCGCGCCCCCGATGGACTCCCCGAACGACCCCCCGATTGAGCCCCCGCTTCCGACCCCGCTTCCGACCCGGACGCCGCCTCGCGACTCGCCGTCAGCGAGCGTGCGTATGCCAGTCCCCGGGGAAGCCGGGCCAGGAACGCCGGGAGCAGACCGGGCCGATTGACGAGGATCGCCGTGAGGTAGGCGGTGAGGCCGGCGCCGTAGCCGTAGGCCTGGGTCTCCAGGTCCTGCCAGGTCTCCCGGTGGCGGTGCCAGACCAGGGCCTGCGGGTTGTAGTGCAGCCGGTGGCCCTCGGCGAGGACACGGACGAACCCGTAGAGGTCGTCGCCGCCCCGCGCGAGCGTGCCCGCACCCGTCGCCGGGTCGAAGCCGCCGACCGCCCGCAGCACCTCCGTACGGAAGGCCATGCCGGCGCCGGAGCCGAAGCGGCCCGCGGTGAAGGGGAACAGCGGCTCGTCGGCGGGCGGGTCGTACGGGTCGTACGTGCGGGCCGTGAAGCCCTTGGCGAAGCCGCCGTGGCTCTCCAGGAGGACCTGGGCGGGCGTGCGCAGCCGGGCCGGGAGAATCAGGCCGGTGACGCAGCCGAGGCGGGGGTCGGCGGTGAACGGCGCGGTGAGTTCCGTGAGCCAGCGCGGGTCCGCCACGACGTCGTCGTCCGTGAAGGCGATCACCTCGCCGTGCGCGGCCTCGACGCCCTTGTTGTGCGCGACGGCGAGACCGGGCGCCGGCTCGGTCACGTACCGCACGCGCTCGGCGTACTTGTGGGTCACCAGGTCCCGGGTCGCGTCCGTCACGGGCGCGTTGTCGACGACGATGATCTCGAAGTCCGGGTGATCCTGGGCGAGGAGCGAGTCGAGGGCGTGGGCGAGCAGTCCGGCGCGTTCGCGGGTGGCGATGACGACGCTGGTGAACGGGACGGACCTCGGGCCGGGCAGTCGGGCGGGACCCGGCGCGATGTGCTCACGGGCGGCCAGGTCCACGATGACCGCCTTCGGATCGGCGCCCTCCGGTACCTGCCCGAGGAGCGTCCCGACCGGCCGCCCACCCTGCCTGACCAGCACGAACACCGGACCGTGGGTGACAGGCGGGCTGCCTGGACCGGGGCTGAGCGTGCCTCCTTCGTCCAGTTCGAGCTCGGCGATCTGCACCGGCCGGATGCCGAGGAACCTCTCGATCTCCAGCCGCACGATCTCCTGCTGCGCACCTCTTGCGCGGGACATGAACCCCCCCTTGTCTCATGACCGCCCCTACCGCTCTCCGACCGCCCCTGGCACTCTCCGACCCCGCCTGGCAATCCCTGACCACGCCTGGCAATCCCTGATCGTCCCCGCCAATCTCCGACTGACCCCGGCCGGTCCCCGACTGTCTCTGACCGTCACTCGTGTGCCCGTGAACCGTGTGCCCGCCAGCCGTGTGCTCGTGAGCCGTGTGACAGTCCCCGTGTGATCGTCACGCGCCGCGCAGGCGGCCCGCGCTCTTCAAGGTCCGGGCCGCCGCCGCGGCGAGCCTCGGCCGGTTGCGTACGAAGTGGTGTGCGCGGCGCGACGGTTCACGGCTGAGCCAGTGGAGCGCGGCGCCCACCCCCGGACGCGTCCACGCGCCCTCGAACACGGGCATCTCCCCGGTCTTCAACGAGTCCTTGTACTCCGCCGCGCCCCGCCCGAGATCGAGCAGGCCGATGCCCTCGGCGGCAGCCGACTCCGCCATCCGCAGATGCAGCACCAGGCCCGGCGAGAACTTCGCGAACTCCAGGTCGTACGACGGGAACCAGCAGGCCAGGACCGTCGACGAACGCAGTCCGAAGTGCGCGGCGAGCGGCCGCTCACCGGCGTAGAGGACGGACAGCGTGCCGGAGCACTCCGGCGCGCGCGTCGCGGCGAGCGCGCCCACCAGCCGGGTGATCCACTCCTGCGCGAACCGGTCCCGGCGGCCGGTCCTGCGGTACTGCGCCGACTTCCACGCCATGAGCGTGCGCAGCGCGGCCGGGTCGCGTTCGTCGAACACGAACCGCAGTTCCCCGACCTGACGGCCGAGCCTGCGCTCCTTGGCGAGCGTCGTCTTCAGGAACTTAGGCGACTGGGACCGCAGTACGGACTCGTAGGTCTCGTAACCCTTTTCGACGTCGATGACATAGGCGGCGTACTCCTCGGCCGCGTGCGGGACGAACAGCCCCTGTGCCGCCTCCAGGTTGTCGAAGGCGAAGCTCGACAGGGAGCACGCCCGCATCAGTTCGGCGGCGTTCAGCCCGAGACCCGGGGCCAGCACCGCGCCCTGCGCGTCCGAGACGCCGTACGCGAGGGCCTGACCCTGGCCGAGCCGGCCCCGCTCATGGGGGAGGAAGCCGACCGGCTCACGCCCCTCGTACACCACCGCCACGCGCGCGCGTGGCCGCACGAGGCCCACGGCGTCGGTGAACTCCGGTTCCATGAAGGGGTTTCGCGAAAGCGTCGACGCGGCACGCAGCGCGCGCCACCGCTCCCTGTCCCCCTCGCCGAGGCCTTCCGGCCTCAGCACACGAATGCGCCCACTGCTCAACCTGACCCCCCGATCAAGTCCCCCCTGGACACCTGGACGGTACCGCTCCACCCGGGCGTCGCGGTAGGTAGCGTCCCATCTTGTTGCCAACCGGTACAGAGGCCTTTAACCGTCCGCTACCCGGCGATGCGCCAGAAAGCCGTTTCTTTGTGCCCGTCCTCAGCCAGTTCCGCATCAGTAGGCAAAGGGGAGTTGGCAGAACCGGACAGGACCTGGTCGTCGTCCGGCTCGCGTCGAACCAGGGGGGTGCGGCATCCGTATTCTCTGATCATGGCCGCACCCACCGCATATGCCGAGCGCACCCCGGACTCCGCGTACTCCCTCATCGCCACCGACCTGGACGGAACGCTGCTGCGCGGCGACGACACGTTCTCCGACCGGTCCCTCGACGCGCTCGCGCGGGTGGCCGCCGCCGGCGCACGCCACCTGGTGGTCACAGGACGCCCCGCGCCCCGCGTACGCCCCCTGCTCGACCGGCTGCACAGCAGGGGGCTCGCGGTGTGCGGACAGGGCGCGCAGGTGTACGACGCCGGCGCGGACCGTCTGCTGTGGTCGGTCACCCTGGACCGGGAGCTGGCCGAGACCGCGCTCGGCAAGATCGAGGCGGAGGTGGGGCAGCTGTACGCGGCCGTCGACCAGGACGGCGTGGACGGGCTGACGCTCATCGAGCCGGGCTACCGGATGCCGCACCCGACGCTGCCCGCCCTGCGTGTCGACCGGCGCGACGATCTGTGGTGCGAGCCGATCAGCAAGGTACTGCTGCGCCATCCCACCCTGTCCGACGACGAGTTGGCGGCGACGGCCCGCGCGGCGGTCGGCTCGCTCGCCACGGTCACCATGTCGGGGCCCGGCACGGTCGAGCTCCAGCCCTGCGGGATCACCAAGGCGACGGGCCTGGCCCTGGCCGCCGAACACCTGGGTCTGCGGCCCGAGGACACCGTCGCCTTCGGGGACATGCCCAACGACATCCCGATGTTCGACTGGGCCGCGCGCGGGGTCGCGATGGCCAACGCCCACCCCGAACTCAAGGCGGTGGCCGACGAGGTGACGACGTCGAACGAGGACGACGGCGTGGCCGTCGTCCTCGAAAGACTGTTCCCGTAAGGTCCGCGGACCCATGGACCCGGGCCTGTAGGGCCCGTAGACCCCTGGGCTGGGGGTTCTACGGGGATCCGTCAGTACGCGCCGAACACGTTGTCGATCGAGCCGTACCGGGCGGCCGCGTAGTTGCAGGCGGCGGTGATGTTGGCTACCGGGTCGTAGGAGTCCCAGGAGGTGCCGGCGACGTGGTAGGCGCGGAAGGTCGGGTCGATGACCTGGAGCAGGCCCTTGGACGGGATGCCCGCGGCCGCGTTGGAGTCCCAGAGGTTGATGGCGTAGGGGTTGCCGGAGGACTCGCGGATGACGTTGCGGTAGATGCCGTTGTACGTCCCGGGGATCCCGTGCTGGGCCATGACGTGGAGGGAGGCACGGATCCAGCCGTCGAGGTTGTTGGAATACCCGAGGCTGGTGGCGGTGGCGACGGTCGGGGTCGCCGCGGAGGCGCCGGTCGCGCCGAGGAGCGGAAGGGCGAGCACGGCGGCGCCGGTGGCGGCGACGGTGAGCGTGCGGACGAGACGGTTACGACGGGTGCGGCGCGGCTGAGCGGCAGCGGGCATGACGAATTTCCTCTCCGGCGCCTGCGAGGTGAGCTGTCGGGTTCGGGCGGGAGTTGCCCGGTCGCGTCCTGACGGGCGCGACTTCACCCCGAGCCGTACCGATATGTCTGAAACATCCGGCCCGGCGACTTACCTGGTTCCCCCGCTCCTGCCGTGCGTTTTAGGTGGGTGTACGGGCGGCGGCAGGATTCGGCGTTCCGCCCGACAGGCCGGGAACGTATGCGAGAGCACATGTCCGAAACAAGTAGCGGATTCACAGATCACCCCTATTGACCTTGGTCTGTGGCCTATGGGGTGCTTGATCCTTTGTGAGTGCAAAGCCTCAACTTGCTTGGAGGTGTGGAGAATCCGTGAATGGGTGGATCGGACGGGATCGGGCGGGTTCGGCGGGGGGAGTGAGTCAAGTCACCAGCGTCCACAAGTGCGGCGAATCGGGCATTAATCCCAAGTCGGTGGCGGTGGGGAGAGGGTGGAGGTCGGCGACTCCGGCGTCGATGGCGCCGCCGGGCGGAAGTCCTCACTTCGGGCTAACTCTATAAATATCTGTTCATATATTTGAATCAGGAACATATCGGGCGTGAGTCGATACCACCTGGCCTGTAACCGTGGGGGCTATCGGTGATCGAAACGTGACCGGATACGCTGACTTGAGTGATGGCAGAGACCTATCGACAAACCGCGTAATCGCCAGTAGACACCAGCAGACAGGAGACCCCTCGTGACCGTCGTCGGGCCGTTCGGGCTGAGCGTGCGGGACCAGGCTCTGGAAGCCGATGTCCAGGCCGGATTGGCGGCTGTCGAGGAAGGCTTGCTCGAGGCCACCAAGAGTGAGGTTCCGTTCATCACGGAGGCCGCCCAGCATCTCGTGCGGGCGGGCGGGAAGCGGTTCCGGCCGCTGCTCGTGGTGCTCGCGTCGCAGTTCGGGGACCCGTACGCGCCGGGCATCGTGCCGTCGGCCGTGGTCGTGGAGCTGACCCACCTGGCCACGCTGTACCACGACGACGTGATGGACGAGGCCGCCGTGCGCCGCGGGGTGCCCAGCGCGAACGCCCGCTGGGGGAACTCCGTCGCCGTCCTCACGGGTGACTTCCTCTTCGCGCGCGCCTCCCACATCCTGGCCGACCTCGGACCGGAGGCGGTGCGGGTGCAGGCGGAGGCGTTCGAGCGGCTGGTCACCGGGCAGATCCTGGAGACGGCCGGTCCCACCGACGGACGGGACCCGGTCGAGCACTACCTCGACGTGCTCGGCGGCAAGACGGGCTCGCTGGTCGCGGTGGCCTGCCGGTTCGGGGCGATGATGTCGGGCGCCGACGAGACGGTCGTCGACGTGCTCACGCAGTACGGCGAGCGGCTGGGCGTCGCCTTCCAGCTGGCCGACGACGTCCTGGACATCGCGTCCGACTCGCACGAGTCGGGCAAGACGCCGGGGACGGATCTTCGCGAGGGCGTTCCCACGCTGCCCGTGCTGCGGCTGCGGGAGCGGGCGGCGCGTCTGTCGCTGCCCGAGGACATCGCGCTGTGCGAGCTGCTGGACTCCGACCTGAGCGACGACGCCCGGCTCGCCGAGGCCCTGGAGGCGCTCCGCGTACACCCGGCGCTGGAACAGGCCCGCCGGGACACCGTGCGGTACGCGAAGGACGCGCGATCCGCGCTCGCGCCACTGCGGGAGTGCGGCGCGAAGGCGGCGCTGATGGAACTCTGCGACGCAGTGGTCCACCGAGCCGGCTAACCCCTCCGCCCCGACACCCCACTCCGGCCCGGACCCCACTCCGGCCCGGACCCCACTCCGGCCCGGACCCCCCTCCGGCCCGGACCCCACTCCGGCCCGGACCCCCCTCCGGCCCGGCACCCCGCGCAGGTCCGGCACCCCGCTCCGGCCCGGACCCCCTCCGGCCCGGGACCCCGCTCCGGTCCGGCGATCGCCGTCGGCCCGGCACGCTCTCAGGTGCAGCGCCCCGCTTCGGTCCGGCACCCGTCTGGCCCCGCGTCCCCCTCACCGCGGCCCCCACACCCCTCGCCCCCGCTCCGGTCCGGGACCCCTCCGGTCCCACGTCCCCTCACCTCGGCCCCCCTCTCAGGTGCCGCACCCCGCTTCGGTCCGCAACTCCGCGCAGGTCCGGCGATCGCCGTCGGCCCGGCACGCTCTCAGGTGCAGCGCCCCGCTCCGGTCCGGGACCCCTCAGGCCCCGCGTCCCCCACACCCCACACCCCTCGCCCCGCACCCCCCACCCTTCGCCCCGCACCCTCCACATCACTCGCCCTCACTGCGACCCCCGCGCCCCTCCCTCGCCTGCACCCTCCAACCCCCTGTGTCCCTAGGGGAAGGCGTCGTCTCTCTGGGGGACCCCTACGGGTCGGTTGGCTTTTCCCTGCTTTCGTGTCATACCGCAGGCGTACGCGGAGTTGGGCCCTCGGGTTGACGTTTTCGGGTGGGCGATTTGGTCAGATGGGGACTACGAGAAAACACCACTCCTCACCGATTCGGGTGAGAATGGCGGCTTGGGTGGGGCGTTCAGCGTGAGATGACCAGCCGCCGCCGACGACGGAGGTAAGGCACACATGGCACCGAAGGCATCCGACGACACCCTGACCGGCGGGGAGCCGAACAGCGGAGAGGCCGACGACCTGCGCGCCGGCCGGCGCAAGGCCGTACGGTACGTCGTCCCGGTCACCGTGATCGGTGTCGCCGCGGCGACGATCGGGCTGGTCCCGGCTCTCGCCGACTCCGGCGACCCCGACCTGCCGAAGATCACCGCACAGCAACTCCTCGACAAGATCGCCGCTTCGGACGTCCAGCAGCTGTCCGGCACGGTGAAGATCACCACCGATCTCGGGCTGCCCGACCTCGGCGGGCTGGAGAGCGGTCTGCTTTCCGGGGCCGCCCAGCAGGGTGGTGACGGTTCGTCCGCGGACCCGTCCACCAAGCTCACCGAACTCGCGTCCGGCACGCACACCCTGCGCGTCGCCGCCGACGGCCCGGACCGGCAGAAGCTCTCGCTGCTGGAAAAGGCCGCCGAATACAGCGTCATCCACAACGGCAAGGACGTGTGGGGGTACGACAGCGCCTCCAACGAGGTCTACCACTCCACCGTCGACGAGAGCTCCGGCAAGGCGGACGCCCCTGTTCCGGCCACGCCGAAGGATCTCACCGAGGACGCCCTGAAGGCGGTCGACGACACGACGTCCGTGACGGTCGACGGCACCGTCCAGGTCGCCGGGCGCGACGCCTACAAGCTGCTGGTCAAGCCGAAGCAGTCCGGTTCCACGGTGGGCGCGATCAGCGTGGCCGTGGACGCGAAGACGGGCCTGCCGCTGAAGTTCACGCTGACGCCGGCGAGCGGCGGCGCCGCCGTCGTGGACGCGGGCTTCACCCAGGTCACCTTCGCCAAGCCGGCCGCCTCCACCTTCGACTTCACGACCCCCAAGGGCGCGAAGGTCACCGAGGGCGACAAGGCCGAGAAGGGCGACGTCGGGGGCAAGTGGGGCGACAAGGGCGCGACGCGGACGGCTCCGGGGCACTCCGGCAAGTCCGACGACGACCTCGCCAAGGACCTCGGCGGCCCCGCCGGTCTCAACGTCCTCGGTGAGGGCTGGACCTCCGTCGCGACCTTCGACACCGGCGGCCAGGGAATGCCCTCGGGCTCCGAGGCCGGCGGCGCCCTCGGCGGCTTCCTCGGCTCCTTCGGCGACAAGGTGAGCGGTAAGTTCGGCTCCGGCACGGTCTTCTCCACTCGCCTGATCAACGCCCTGATGACGGACGACGGCAAGGTCTACGTCGGCGCGGTCACCAAGGACGCCCTGGTGAAGGCGGCGAACGCGGCGAAGTAGGCAGCGACCTGGGCGGGGTGTGAGGGGAGCCGATGACGCAGTCCACGGGTGATGCCGCGGGTCGTGCACCGGGTGGTGTCGCGAGCGACGGCGACGGCGACGCCGTCATCCACACCCGCGCCCTCACCAAGCGCTACCGCGGTGGACAGCTCGCCGTCGACGGTCTCGATCTGACCGTCCCGGCGGGCAGCGTCTTCGGCTTCCTCGGTCCCAACGGCTCCGGCAAGACCACCACCATCCGCATGCTGATGGGGCTCATCGAGCCCACGGCCGGCTCGGCCCGCGTCCTGGGGCAACCCATGCCGCGGGCCGCCCGCGCCGTTCTGCCCCACGTCGGGGCGCTCATCGAGGGCCCCGCCCTCTACGGCTTCCTCTCCGGCCGCGACAACCTGCTCCGCTACGACGCCGCCGACCCGACCGCCGACCCGCGCACCCGGCGTACGCGGGTCACGGCGACGCTGGAGCGGGTCGGGCTGACGGCCGCCGCCGGCAAGAAGGCGAAGGCGTACTCGCTCGGCATGAAGCAGCGCCTGGGCCTGGCCGCCGCCCTTCTCCAGCCCCGCCGCCTGCTCGTCCTCGACGAGCCGACCAACGGCCTGGATCCCCAGGGCATGCGGGAGATCCGTTCGCTGATCCGGGAGCTGGCCGCGGAGGGCACGACCGTCTTCCTCTCCTCCCACCTCCTCGACGAGATCGAGCAGGTGTGCACGCACGCGGCGGTGATGGCGCAGGGCCGGCTGCTCGCACAGGGCTCGGTGGCGGACCTCGCGGCGGGGACCCGCGGCCGGCTGGTCGTGACGACCCCGGACCCGGCGGACGCGGCCCGGGTGCTGAAGGAGCAGGGCGTGGGCGACGTCGTCGTCGCCGAGGACCGGGTGAGCGCGGAGGCTCCGCCCGCGGAGCGCGAGCTCGCCGACCTGAACGCCGCGTTGGTGACGGCGGGGGTCCGCGTTCGCGGCTTCGCCGTCGAACGGGCCTCCCTGGAGGACGCGTTCGTGGCGCTCACGGGGGAGGGGTTCGATGTCGCGGGCTGAAGCGGAAGTGAGCAAGACCCGGAGCGGAACTTCCCGCGAGGATTCCTCGTCGACCCGCACCAGGTCCTGGACCTGGACGTTCGGGCTCCTGCGCAGCGAGTTGCTGACCACCTTCCGGCGCTGGCGCACCCTCGCGCTGCTGGCTGTGCTGGCGGCCGTGCCGGTCCTGGTCGGGATCGCCGTGAAGATCGAGACGAGCGACGGCTCGTCCGCGGGTCCCGGTGGCGGCGGGGGAGGGGGCGGTGGGGGCGGCGGCCCGGCGTTCATCTCGCAGGTCACCAACAACGGCCTGTTCCTGGTCTTCACCGCGCTGGCCGTGACACTGCCGTTCTTCCTGCCGATGGCGATCGGTGTGATCGCGGGCGACGCGATCGCGGGAGAGGCGAACGCGGGCACGCTCCGCTACCTCCTGGTCGCCCCCGCCGGCCGCACCCGCCTCCTCCTGGCCAAGTACGCGACCGTCATGATCTTCTGCCTGGCGGCCACGCTCGTGGTCGCCCTCTCGGCGCTGACGGTCGGTGCGCTGCTCTTCCCGCTCGGCGACCTGACGACGATCTCCGGCACCCGGATCGGCTTCGGCGACGGTCTGCTGCGTGCGCTGCTGATGGCCCTGGTCGTCGCCGTGTCCCTGATCGGCGTGGCGGCGCTCGGACTGTTCGTCTCCACGCTGACGAGCAGCGGCATCGCGGCGATGGCGACGACCGTGGGCCTGCTGATCACGATCCAGATCCTCGACCAGATCCCCCAGTTGCACGCGCTCCAGCCGTACTTCTTCTCGCACTACTGGCTGTCCTTCGCCGACCTCATGCGCGAGCCGGTCTACTGGGACGACCTCCAGAAGAACCTCGGCCTGCAGGCCCTGTACGCGGCGGTCTTCGGCTCGGCGGCCTGGGCGCGCTTCACGACGAAGGACGTCACCGCCTGACAGAGCGTTGCCGGCCGAGGCCCAGGGCGTGTCAGACCGTCTCGTGGGCGAACCGGGCGAGGGGCGCCTCCTGTGCGAAGAACGTCTTCGCGCGTGTCAGCGCCTGCGTGTCCTTCCGGATGTCGCCCGGCTTGCTGCCGTTGCCGAGCAGCACTCCGCCGAAACGCATCCGCAGGTACGCGGCCGAGTTGTGGAGCGTGCCGATGAGCGGATCGGCGACCACGGGCTGGTCGTCCGCGAGCACGGACACGCCCCAGAGGGTGCGCCCGGCGAGCGTCGCCTTGAAGTCGACGCCGGGGGTGCGCAGCCAGCCCGACCAGTGGTCCAGATAGCGCTTGGTCTGGCCGGACACCGAGTACCAGTACAGCGGGGACGCGATCACGATGTCCGTCGCGGCGAGCGTGGCGTCGAGCAGCAGCGCCGGGCTGCCCTCGGTGGGGCGGATGTGGTCGCTGTCGTGGCGCAG
The DNA here is from genome assembly GCF_055581185.1 of Streptomyces sp. NPDC031474. Lineage (NCBI taxonomy): Bacteria > Bacillati > Actinomycetota > Actinomycetes > Kitasatosporales > Streptomycetaceae > Streptomyces > Streptomyces sp. NPDC031474. The sequence continues at coordinate 108,969 of NZ_JBVIJX010000024.1, read as the reverse complement.
GTCCTCGAAGTCGGGCAGCGGGTGCCGGGCGAGGCTGATCCAGCTCTGCTCGATGTCGGAGGGCAACTGCTCGGCGGCCTCGCGGGCCAGCAGCTCGGTGTTGCCGTCCGGTCGACTGCTGCCCAGCACGAACAGGAAACTGCGGTGCGTCATGATCCGATCCCCCAAGAGTAGTCGGCGTGCGACGCTAGTCTGCCTCTGCATTATATGTTCATGCAAGTAATTTTAGAGTGGGGCCTGCGGGACCTGGGGGAGGGGCGCGCTCTTTGCGACCGCCAGCAACGTCGCCTCCGCGCCGTGGGCCGCGACCGCCTGCAACCCCACCGGACAACCGTCCGCGCCGACCCCCGCCGGAAGGCTGATCGCCGGGTGCCCGCTGAGGTTGAACGCCCAGGTGAGCGCCGTCGAGTAGCGGTCGCCGGGGCCGTCGTGACCGTGCGCGGCGGTCGGGGTCGTCGGCGTCAGCAGCAGGTCGGCACGGGAGAAGAAGCCGGACAGCAGCCGGTCGTTCACCTCCCTGACCCGTGCGGCCGCGCGGAGGTCGGAGTCCGGCGTGCGCAGCGCGAGCCAGGCCGGCCCGGGGTCCTCCAGACACAAGGGCGTGTCATGGACCGGCAGCCGTACGACACCGGCGGCGGCCAGGTGTTCAGCGGCGGCACGGGCGAGGGCGAGCGGCTCGGGGTCGGGCGCGGCGAAGCCCAGATCGGGGGAGAAGACGGCGAGGGGCGGAGCGGAAACCGCAGTCCCCACCCCTTGCACCGGAGTCGTCCCTTGCACGGGAGCCGCCCCTTGCATCGGAGCCGCCCCTCGCACGGGAGCCGTCCCTTGCACCGGCGTCGGCGTCGAGGGGCGCCCCGAGGACGCCGCCTCCGGGGCCATGACCCGCCAGTACGCCTCGGCGTCCACCGCGTACCGAACGAGGACGCCGGGCGCCGCCAGACCCGTACGGTCAGGAGGCGGCCGGTCCTCGGCGGGCGCTCGCCCGTTCGTCGTCTTCAGGCCGATCACGCCGCACCACGCGGCCGGGATGCGTACCGAGCCCGCGCCGTCGCTGCCGGTGGCCAGGGGGACGAGGCCGGCGGCCACCGCCGCCGCGGAGCCGGCCGAGGAACCGCCGGGCGTGCGGTCGGCACGCCAGGGGTTGACGGTGCGGCCGTGGGCGCCGAGGCCCCAGGTCTGCCAGGGAGTGCCCGGTCCGGGGACGGCGGTCGCCCCGACGGGCACGCATCCGGCGGCGATCAGCGGGGCCGCCGTACGCAGCCCGTGACGGCCCTTCACGCCGATCGGCACCCCGGCCAGCGGCAGGCTCTCGCCCGCGGCGATCCGTACGTCGACTTCACGGGCCCACGCCCGCGCCCGCTCCTCCCACACCGCGGCGAACGCGCACAGGGAGCGGTCGACCCGGGCGATCCGTCCGAGCGCCTCGCCTACGACGTCCACGGCCGGCAGCCGGCCGGCCCGCACGGCCGCGGCGATCTCCACGGCCGGCGGCCACGCCGCGGGCGTCACCCCCCGGTGAGCCGGGCCAGCGCCGCCGTCTCCCGGGGCGGGCTGCCGCCCAGGTCACCGAGGCGCCAGTCCGTCACCCAGGGGACGCGGTACACGTCGATGAGCGATTCGATCACCCGCGCCCGCTGGACGAGCGGCCGGGGCAACCGGCCGGGCGCGTCCGCGACGAGGACCACCGCGTCCAGATCGAGCCCCTGCGGAGCCTCCCCGCGCCGGAAGACGTCCACCGCCCGCAGGACGGACTCCAGCCCCGCCGCATGCGTGCGGGCGACCAGCAGCACGGACGGCGGATCACCGGCGCCGGGCCACTCCCGCCCGCAGTCGTGGCCGCCGTACACCGCGGCGAGCGTGGAGGCGCCGGCCCCGCCGTGTGCGGCGACCCAGGAGAAGCGCCGGGGCGTGGCGGTGGAGACGTACGGCATCGGAACCGGATCGGGCGCGGCCACCGGCCCCCGGATCCAGATCTCCGGCCCCCGTTGCCCGTCCGTCGTCCGCATGAACCGTGCCCCTCCCAGTCGTCGCCGTCCCTCCGGGGCGCCGCCCTGATCCTGGCTGGTCCTGGGGCGGCCCCGGCCGCGAGGCGTGGGTTCCTGGAACGAGGCTGTGACGTCGCGGTGACGTGAGGACCGGGAGCGCTCGGAGAGACTCAACAGTACGTGTACTCGTACACGGACCTGGACGACCGGATCGTGACGACGCATCCGAGTGAGGAACCGATGTCTCGACTCAGCCGCGAGAAGAAGCGGGAACAGAAGCACGCCGGCCGGCCGGCCGCCGTGGTGGCGCCGCTCGACGTCCATGTCCGCGGGGGCGGGACGGCGACGATAGGCGGCGTACCGGTCGCGGCGGTCGACGGCGAGGAGATCCAGCGCGCCGTGCTGAGCCACCTGCACCGCATCGCCCTCGCCACCGGCCACCCCGTCCTCGCCACGGTCCACGACGAACGCATCGGCTACGTCGTCCCCCTGCGCGTGGACCCCGACGGCTCCAGCCACTTCACGGCGCAACCCTTGCGTACGACTGCGGCCCCGGGCGCGCAGATCAGCGACCCCGCCCCAGCGGCCGCCCCCGCCCCCGTCGAGGACGAGGAGCCTGTGCGGCCGCGAAACGACGAGGCCACGCACTTGCTGCGCCAGGTACCCGAGCCGGTACGGGACGCGGCGCCGACGTTCCCGTTGCGCGCGATCCCGGAGTCGGCGGCCGAGCAGGGACCGCAGTCGGCGCCGGTACCCGATTCGGCGCCCACGTATGCGATCCGGGTGGTCCCGGAACCTCGGGACGACATCCCGGCCCCCGGGACGGTCACCGCCCCGACGGGCGTGTTCGGCCCACCTCCGACGATGGACGACCAGCCGAACAACGAGCCGCCGAACCCGGACGCCGACCCCACCTCGCCCCCCAACTCAACCCCGACTTCGCCCCCCACGTCGACGCCGACTCCGATCCCCACGTCGACCCCCACCTTGAACCCCACGTCGACCCCGGCCCCGCCCGCGACGCCGCCCTCAACCCCGCCCCTGACCTCGACCCCGCCCCTCGCCTCCGCCCCTGCCCCGATCCTCAGCCCAACCCCGCTCCTTGCCTCGGCGCCGATCCCGCTTCCGTTGCCGGTCCCCGCCTCGCCCCCCGTATCCCCGGCCCCCACCCCCCTCCTCCCCGACGACCTCGTCTCCGAATCGGCCTACGACCTCGACTCCAAGCCCACCCCCGCCCGTGGCTTCGACGCGGTGGCGGAGGCGGTGCTCGGTGACGATCCCCGGACCCTTCAGGGCGACGACGGCGGCCCCGCCCTCCTCGGGGAACCGATGGCGCGGGTCAACGAGGCCGTGCGGGCCGGCCGGATAGACGCGGCGGCCGCTCTCGCGGAGCAGACGGTGCTGGAGGCGTCCGGGACGCTGGGGCCGGAGCACCCCGAGGTGCTCCGGTTGCGCGAACTCGGCGCGTACATCGCCTACTTGGCGGGCGACCCGCTCCGCGCCTTCCACGTCTCCCTCGACCTGGCCCGGATCCGCCGCAGCGCCCGGGACGGCGAGGCCGCGTACGGCAACGTCCAGAGCGCGGCGGCGGCCTGGCGCGCCGTACGCGACCCCGTGCAGGGGCTGAACCTGGGGACCGAACTCCTCGGCCTGTGGACGGAGCTCACCGCCGAGGAGGGCCCGGCCGCCGAAGACGTCGAGCAGCTGGAGTCGGCCCGCGCGCGCATGCTCCGCCTGGCCGAACGCGCCCGCAGCTCGGGCGCGTAGCGGCCTCGGCCGCCGATCGGCATCGGTTCGTTCCGATCAGAAGGAGCCGGTCGGAAGGAGCCGATCAGAAGGAGCCGATCAGAAGGAGCCGGTCGGAAGGAGCCGGTCAGGAGGACAGCGCCCAGACCGCGTAGGCGACGGCGTCCGCGTTGCGGTCCAGGGCGGTGTCGTTGATGTTGGCCGTGGTGTCGCAGGAGGAGTGGTAGCAGCGGTCGAAGGCCTGCCCGGCCGTACCGCCCCACTTGGCCGCCTGCGCCGCCGTCTTGACGTAGTCGGCACCGCTGAACAGGCCGCCCACCGGGACGCCGGCGTTCTTGAAGGGAGCGTGGTCGGAGCGGCCGTCGCCCTCGGTCTCGATCTCCGTCGCGACGCCCAGGCCCGTGAAGTAGTCCTTGAAGGTCTTCTCGATGGTCGGGTCGTCGTCGTAGACGAAGTAGCCGGGGTTCGGCGAGCCGATCATGTCGAAGTTGAGGTAGCCGCTGATGCGGGCGCGGTTCGCCGAGGACAGGTTGTTGACGTAGTACTTGGACCCGACCAGGCCCAGTTCCTCCGCGCCCCACCAGGCGAACCGCAGGTGTTTGGTGGGCTGGTAGCCGGCCCGGGCCACGGCCAGGGCCGTCTCCAGTACGGCTGCTGAGCCGGAGCCGTTGTCGTTGATCCCGGCGCCGGAGGTCACGGAGTCCAGATGGGACCCCGCCATGACGACCTTGCCGGTGTCGCCGCCGGGCCAGTCGGCGATGAGGTTGTAGCCGGTGCGGCCGGAGGAGGTGAACTGCTGGACGGTGGTGGTGAATCCGGCGGCGTCCAGCTTGGCCTTCACGTAGTCGAGCGAGGCCTTGTAGCCGGTACGGCCATGGGCGCGGTTGCCGCCGTTGGCGGTGGCGATGGACTGCAACTGCGTCAGATGCGCCTTGACGTTGGCCACGGAGATGTCGGGAGCGGCGGCGAGAGCGGCGGACCCGTGCGCAGGTGCGGGCGCCGCGCCGACTATCGATCCGCAAGTCAGGAGCATGACAATCGAGACGGCGCCGACGGCCGCCGTACGCCCGGAAACGGGAAGCTTCATGGCGGGGAGCTGCATGTGGGGGGGCTCCGAATTCCTCGGGAATCGCCGGGTCACAGGGATTCCACAGTGAATGGGGTTCCAGGATGGTGAACGGGGAGCCAACTCCGCGTCAAGAGCGGTATCAGGACACGGGGTTCACATACCGGACATCGAGAGCCCCTCCGGGTCTCCGGCTTCCCGCTCGGCTAATTCACGCAGAACTCGTTGCCCTCCGGGTCCTTCATCACCACCCACGCTCCGGACGGCTCGTTCACCTCCCGCACCACGCTCGCCCCCAGCGCCTTCAGCCGCTCGACCTCCCCGGCCCGCAGGTGCGCACCGGGATGCAGATCGAGATGCAGCCGGTTCTTCACCGTCTTCGGCTCCGGCACCCGCTGGAACAGCAGCCGCCGCCCGAGACCGGTCCCGCTGTCGGGGTCGTACGGGTCGGCGGGGTGGCGTACGGCGATCAGGTCCCGGAAGGCGGGACGGCCGTGGAACTCCACCGTCGCAGCGCCCGGCAGCGCGCCGAGCTCGAGCAGCCGCTCGATGAGCGCGCTGTTGTCCTCGACCGCGTAGTGCAGCGCGGCGGCCCAGAAGTCGGCCTGGGCATGCGGGTCGGCGGAATCGACGACGACCTTCCAGTGCACGGGCGCGGGTACGGCCTCGGAGGCTGACGGTGTCTCGGATGCGGCGGGAGTCTCGGTCATGCAGCCACTTGTAGCAGGACCACGCCGGGTCGGCCTCCCGCACGCCGTACTCCGCCCGACTCGGCGATCGGGATCCCCGCCGAGAAGCGCGGCCTACGGCCTGGCGGCGGGGGTAGCGGGGGCGGCGGCCGCCGCGCCCTCGGCCTTCCGTACGGCGTCGTCCGGGGTGTCGAGGGCGTCGAGAGCGTCGAGGGCCTCCTGGGCGTCGGCGATGCCGGTGGCGAGGGCGCGGGCCGCCCGGCGCGAGGTGCGCAACGCGTCCCCCGTGAGCAGCACCAGCGCCAGCCATACCAGCGCGAAGCCGGCCCACCGCTCGGGCGGCATGTCCTCCCCGAAGTAGAGGACGCCGAGGATGAACTGCAGGACGGGCGCGAGGTACTGCAGCAGCCCCAGGGTGGACAGCGGTACGCGGATCGCCGCCGCGCCGAAGCAGACGAGGGGGAGCGCGGTGACGATGCCGGTGGAGGCGAGCAGGGCGGCGTGTCCGGCGCCCTCGGTCGTGAAGGTGGCGTCGCCGTGCGCGGACAGCCACAGCAGGTAGCCCAGCGCGGGCAGGAACTGGACGGCGGTCTCGGCGGTCAGCGACTCGACCCCGCCCAGGTTGACCTTCTTCTTGACCAGCCCGTAGGTGGCGAAGGAGAAGGCGAGGACCAGGGAGATCCACGGCGGGTGGCCGTAGCCGATGGCCAGAACCAGCACCGCGGTGAAGCCGACGCCGACCGCCGCCCACTGCACGGGCCGCAGCCGCTCCTTGAGGATCAGCACGCCCATCGCGATGGTGACCAGCGGGTTGATGAAGTACCCGAGGGACGCCTCGACGGCATGGCCGCTGTTCACGGCCCAGATGTAGACGCCCCAGTTCACGGTGATGAGGGCCGCGGCGATCACCACGAGACAGAGCCGGCGCGGCTGTCGCAGCAGCTCACCGGCCCACGCCCAGCGCCGTACGACGAGCAGCGCGGCGGCGACGAAGGCGAGGGACCACACCATGCGGTTCGCGAGGATCTCGGTCGCCCCGGCGGGCTTGAGCAGGGGCCAGAAGAGGGGCACCAGCCCCCACATCCCGTATGCCGCGAAGCCGTTCAGCAGACCGGTCCGGCCCTCACTCCTCGACATCCCGGCCACGGGGTCCCTCTTTCTCACGTTCAGGCATGCGTGGTCGAAGGTAACGCCGAGCACCCCCGTCTGTCATGTCCGTATCGCAATACGGTCATGACAGGCGGGGGTGGGGTGACTCAAGGGACCCGCACGGAAGTCCTCAGGGGAGGGTCAGCCCTTGAGCGCCGCCGTGATCGCCTCGGCGAGCGGGGTGGTCGGGCGGCCGGCGAGGCGGGCCAGGTCACCGCTGGAGACGACCAGCTCGCCCTGCTCGATCGACGCGTCCACGCCGGCGAAGACCTCGGCGAGCGGCTCGGGCAGCCCCGCGCCGGTCATGATGCCGATCAGCACCTCGGTCGGCACGGCGTTGTAGGTGATCTCCTTGCCGGTCTGCTTGCTCAGCTCGGCCGCGTACTCGGCGAAGCTCCACGCCTCGTCGCCGCCCAGCTCGTACGTCTTGTTCTCGTGGCCCTCGCCGGTCAGCACGGCGACGGCGGCGGCCGCGTAGTCGGCGCGGGAGGCGGAGGAGACCCGGCCCTCACCGGCGGCCGCGACGACGGCGTTGTGCTCCAGCACCGGGGCGAGCTGCTCGGTGTAGTTCTCGTGGTACCAGCCGTTGCGCAGCAGCGTGTACGGCAGGCCGGAGGCGAGCAGCGCCTTTTCGGTGGCGCGGTGGTCGTCGGCCAGCGCCGCGGTCAGGGTGCCCGAGGCGCTCGTGTACGCGAGGAGCGCGACCCCGGCGGCCTTCGCGGCGTCGATGACGACCTGGTGCTGGGCCGGGCGGCCCTTGTCGAACTCGTTGCCCGAGATCAGCAGCACCTTGTCGCCGGAGGCGAAGAGGCTGCCGAACGTCTCGGGGGCGTTGTAGTCGGCGACGGCGAGCTTGACGCCGCGGGCCGCGAGGTCGGAGGCCTTGGCCTCGTCGCGGACGACGGCGGTGATCTGCTCGGCCGGGACCTTCTCCAGCAGCTGCTCGACTACGTGGCGGCCGAGGTGTCCGGTGGCTCCGGTGACGACGATGCTCATGGCTTCAGGAACTCCTAGTGCGGATGCGGGGGTCTTCCACTAACCCTAGGAGGTGCGCTTACTCAACGAAAGTACCCACTTTGAAGTAAGCCACTTACGTCGAGGTAAGTGTGAGGAGGGGCGTCGAGTGAGCAGCGGCGCCGAATGAGCAGAGGCAAGCACCGAGCCGGGTCCACGTACCCGAAGAGGCCCGGGAGAAGAGGCCCGGGACTGGAGGAGCTCCAGTCCCGGGCCTCACTGCCGGTCGGCCTCCCGCGTCAGCCGACGACCGTCCAGGTGTCCCCGCCCGCCAGTAGCGCCGCCAGGTCGCCCTTGCCGTGCTGTTCGATCGCCGTGTCGAGCTGGTCGGCCATCTGGGTGTCGTAGACCGGCCGCTCGACCGAGCGCAGCACACCGATCGGCGTGTGGTGCAGGCTGTCCGGATCGGCCAGGCGCGACAGGGCGAACGCGGTGGTCGGGGACGCGGCATGCGCGTCATGGACCAGCACGTCCGCCTCGTTCTGCGGGGTCACCGTGACGACCTTCAGATCCCCGGTCGCCGCATCGCGCACGACCCCCCGCGCGCCGTCCGCCCCGAACCTGATCGGCTGCCCGTGCTCCAGCCGGATCACCGCCTCCTCGGCCGACGCCCGGTCCTTCAGCGCCTCGAACGCACCGTCGTTGAAGATGTTGCAGTTCTGGTAGATCTCGACCAGCGCCGTGCCCGGGTGGGCGGCGGCCTGGCGCAGCACCTCCGTCAGGTGCTTGCGGTCGGAGTCGATGGTCCGGGCGACGAAGGAGGCTTCGGCGCCGATGGCCAGGGAGACCGGGTTGAAGGGCGCGTCCAGTGAGCCCATCGGCGTCGACTTGGTGATCTTGCCGACCTCGGAGGTGGGCGAGTACTGGCCCTTGGTGAGGCCGTAGATACGGTTGTTGAAGAGCAGGATCTTCAGGTTCACGTTGCGGCGCAGGGCGTGGATGAGATGGTTGCCGCCGATGGACAGCGCGTCGCCGTCGCCGGTCACCACCCACACGCTCAGATCGCGCCTGCTGGCGGCCAGCCCGGTCGCGATCGCCGGGGCCCGCCCGTGAATCGAATGCATCCCGTAGGTGTTCATGTAGTACGGGAAGCGCGACGAGCAGCCGATGCCCGAGACGAAGACGATGTTCTCCTTGGCCAGGCCGAGTTCGGGCATGAAGCCCTGGACGGCCGCCAGGATCGCGTAGTCACCGCAGCCGGGGCACCAGCGCACTTCCTGATCGGACTTGAAGTCCTTCATGGACTGCCTGGCCTCGGCCTTGGGGACGAGCGAGAGCGCCTCGATCGTGTCCGTGCCTTCCGCTGAGGTCTCAGCCATCGATGGCCTCCTTGAGCGCCGTGGCGAGCTGCTCCGCCTTGAACGGCATGCCGTTGACCTGGTTGTAGGAGTGGGCGTCGACCAGGTATCTCGCCCGGACGAGGGTGGCGAGCTGGCCGAGGTTCATCTCGGGAATGACGACCTTGCCGTAACGCCCCAGGACCGTGCCGAGGTTGCGCGGGAACGGGTTCAGATGCCGCAGATGGGCCTGCGCGATGGCCTCCCCCGCCGTCCGCAGCCTTCTAACGGCCGCGGTGATGGGCCCGTAGGTGGAACCCCAGCCGAGCACCAGGGTGCTCGCCCCGTGCGGATCGTCGACCTCCACATCCGGGACGTCGATGCCGTCGATCTTGGCCTGGCGGGTGCGGACCATGAAGTCGTGGTTGGCGGGGGCGTAGGAGATGTTCCCGGTGCCGTCCTCCTTCTCGATCCCGCCGATACGGTGCTCCAGCCCCGGCGTGCCCGGGATCGCCCACGGCCGGGCGAGGGTCTGGGGGTCACGCTTGTACGGCCAGAAGACCTCGGTGCCGTCGTCCAGCGTGTGGTTCGGCCCCTGCGCGAACTGCACGCGCAGATCCGGCAGCTCGTCCAGCTCGGGGATGCGCCACGGCTCGGAGCCGTTGGCGAGGTAGCCGTCCGACAGGAGCATCACCGGCGTGCGGTAGGTCAGCGCGATCCGCGCGGCTTCCAGCGCTGCGTCGAAGCAGTCGGCGGGCGTGCGGGGCGCGACGATCGGCACCGGCGCCTCGCCGTTGCGCCCGAACATGGCCTGGAGCAGGTCGGCCTGCTCGGTCTTGGTCGGCAGACCGGTCGACGGCCCGCCCCGCTGGATGTCGATGACCAGCAGCGGCAGCTCCAGCGAGACGGCGAGCCCGATGGTCTCGGACTTCAGCGCCACGCCGGGCCCGGAGGTGGTGGTGACGGCGAGAGACCCGCCGAAGGCCGCCCCGAGCGCCGCGCCGATCCCCGCGATCTCGTCCTCCGCCTGGAAGGTCCGCACACCGAAGTTCTTGTGGCGGCTGAGCTCGTGCAGGATGTCGGAGGCCGGAGTGATCGGGTACGACCCGAGGAACAGCGGCAGATCAGCCTGCCGGGAGGCGCTGACCAGGCCGTACGCCAGAGCCAGGTTCCCGGAGATGTTCCGGTAGGTGCCGACGGGAAAGGCCTTCGCGGCCGGGGCGACCTCATAACTGACCGCGAAGTCCTCGGTCGTCTCCCCGAAGTTCCACCCGGCGCGGAACGCGGCGATGTTGGCGGCGGCGATGTCGGGCTTCTTCGCGAACTTCGACTTCAGGAACTTCTCGGTGCCCTCGGTGGGCCGGTGGTACATCCACGACAAGAGGCCGAGCGCGAACATGTTCTTGCTGCGCTCGGCCTCCTTGCGGGTGAGGTCGAATTCCTTCAGTGCCTCGACGGTCAAGGTGGTCAGCGGGACCGGATGGAGCTGGTAACCGTCGAGGGATCCATCCTCCAGCGGCGAGGCCGCGTACCCCACCTTCTGCATCGCCCGCTTGGTGAACTCGTCCGTGTTGACGATGATCTCCGCACCCCGCGGCACATCGGCGATGTTCGCCTTCAGCGCGGCCGGGTTCATCGCCACCAGCACATTGGGCGCGTCACCGGGGGTCAGGATGTCGTGGTCGGCGAAGTGCAGCTGGAACGAGGAGACGCCGGGCAGGGTGCCGGCGGGCGCGCGGATCTCGGCGGGGAAGTTCGGCAGGGTGGAGAGGTCGTTCCCGAAGGAAGCCGTCTCCGAGGTGAAACGGTCACCGGTGAGCTGCATACCGTCACCCGAGTCACCCGCGAACCTGATGATCACCCGGTCGAGACGGCGTACGTCCTTCGTCCCGTCCGGTTGGCGCTGTTCTCCCACGACGGCCGCGTCCGCTCCGCCGGTTCCGTCGGCCTGTTCCGCTGGGCTGCTGACCTGACTGGTCACTGAACTGGACCTCCCTCGAGGTGGCTGTCCCGGAGGGGCCTTCCCGAAGACCCTCCATGGATCAACCCTACGTCGGTAAGGGTCGCCTTCCCTCGGCCATTTCGTGTGACTGTCAGCTGACTGTCAGCGCCCCGACACGGCCCGGCACCCCCGTTGCCATGATTTCCCGCCCCCCGGCGTCGTACTGGTTAGACGCACCGGCCAGAAGACGTGGTCACCCGAGACGCGTGGTCACCCGTGACGACTGGCACAGTGCCACTTCGTCATGAGTTGAGATAGGTGAGGACCGCGAGAACGCGACGGTGATCCCCGTCACTCGGGGACAGGCCGAGCTTCAGGAAAATGTTGCTGACGTGCTTCTCCACCGCCCCGTCGCTGACGACCAGCTGCCGGGCGATCGCGGAGTTCGTGCGCCCCTCGGCCATCAGCCCCAGGACCTCCCGCTCGCGCGGGGTCAGTCCCGCCAGCACGTCCTGCTTCCTGCTGCGCCCGAGCAGCTGCGCGACGACCTCCGGGTCCAGGGCGGTGCCGCCCTGCGCGACCCGCACCACGGCGTCGACGAACTCCCGCACCTCGGCCACCCGGTCCTTGAGCAGATACCCGACCCCGCGACTGGAACCGGCCAACAGTTCGGTGGCGTACCGCTCCTCCACGTACTGCGACAACACCAGCACCCCGAGCCCCGGATGCGCCCTGCGCAGCTGTACGGCGGCCCGCACCCCTTCGTCGGTGTGAGTGGGCGGCATCCGTACGTCCGCGACGACGACATCAGGCAGCGCACCCTCGTCGTCCAGCTCGGTAATGGTCTTGACCAGCGCCTCCGCGTCCCCGACCCCGGCGACCACGTCATGCCCCCGGTCGGTCAGCAATCGGGTCAGCCCCTCCCGCAACAGCACCGAATCCTCGGCGATGACCACCCGCACCCTGTCCTCCACGCTCCTCGGCCCCCCAGCCGTCCACCCGTCGGTCGAACCAGTCAAGCATTCCAGCTTCTGGCTCGTCTGCACCCGACAACAGTGGTGCCAGACCCGAGGACGGCGCGAATACAGCCACGACCCACCCACTTTCGGCCGATCCGCAGCTCGGGAACGGGGCCCTCGGCCGGAGGGGGCCGGCCCATTCAGCCCGTCCGGCGTGTGAGGACGAGGCCCCTCAAGGGCCGACAGCGGGGGGGCGGGGGGCTGGGGGCGCAGCCCCCTTGGGACGGATGGGAACGGCTAGGCGCGGCGGGGGCGAGAGAAAACCGCCCCCTCAGACCACTTCCGCCCCCTCAGACCCCTTCCGCCCGCCAGGGCAACTCCGCGGTGATCCGAGTGGGCCCGCCCACCGGCGAGTCCACCACCAGAATCCCGTCCACCGAGTCCAACCGCCCCGCAAGCCCGGCCAACCCCGACCCACCCCCGGCCCCCCCGCCGGAGGCATCCGCTCCGCCCACCCCGTCATCCACCACCTGCAACATCAACCGATCCTCCACCCGCCACACATCCACCGCGGCCGACCGCGCCCCACTGTGCTTGCTGATGTTCTGCAGCAGCTCCGACACGGTGAAGTACGCGATCCCCTCGATCGCCGGCGCCGGCCGCTCCACCAGATCCACCTCCACCCGCACCGGCACCACGCACCGCGACGCCACCGCCGACAACGCCGCGTCCAGCCCCCGGTCCGTCAGCACCGCCGGATGAATCCCCCGCGCCAGATCCCGCAGCTCCTGCAGCGCCGTCTTCACCTCACCGTGCGCGTCGTCCACCATCCGCGCCGCCGCCTGCGGATTCTCCCGCAGCGTCTCCTTCGCCACCCCAAGATCCATCGCCAGCGCCACCAGCCGGGCCTGTGCCCCGTCGTGCAGATCGCGCTCGATGCGCCGAAGATCGGCGGCCGCCGTGTCCACCACGACGCCCCGGTCCGACTCCAGCTCCACCACCCGCGCCCCCAGCGACGACGGCCCGAGCAGCCCGTGCACCAGCAGCCGGTCCACCGTCGTCAGAGCCCGCACGATCCACGGCGTGGCCAGCGTGATCAGCAGGCCCACCAGCGCCGTCACAGCGATCTCGAACGGGTTGTCGAGGTAGACGCTGTGCTGCTCGTCGCCGTACAGCTGAAGCCCGCCCTGACCGCCGTACATCGGGAAGACCCAGAACCACAGCGGATACGTCAGCATGCTCCAGCCGAACGACCACACCGTCACGGTGACGCCGAAGGAGAACACCGCCCACGGGAACTGCACCACCGCATACAGCACGTTCCGCCACGACGTGCCGCTCTTGAGAACGGCGCCCATCCAGGCCATCGGGCCGCTGCCGCGCGGCCGCAGCGGCTCGGGCGCGTCGACCTCCAGGCCGAGCAGCCCGCGCGCCCTCGCACGCTCCACCGCCCCGAAGCCCCGGCATGCGGCGAGCCCCGCCGCCAGCACCGGAACACCGAGGAACGTCACCAGCAGGCCCGCGCCCAGCGACAGCATCGTGACCGCGAAGGTGAACAGCACGACGCCGATCGGCAGACCGAGCAGGATGTAGAGGAGCTCACGCCAGTGGCGGGCCGTGAGCGGCTCACGCAGCCCCGACGGCAACAGATGCCGGCGCTCCCCGTCCCGGCGCCCGGACTCGGGTCCGTGCTCGTCGTACCGGTCGTACTGGTCGTACTCGTCGTAGTACTGCCCGTACTGCCCGTACTGCGTGGCCATCGGCGTCGTCCGTTCTACTCGTTCGTACCTGCACGTCGCGCAGCTGTCGATCCGTACCTCCAACCCTCCTCGGCGGCGGGCCCGCGGACCATGGAGGCCGTCGGCCTCTTGGACGGGGGGTTTTCCCTACCTCCCACGGTCGCCGGCTCCCCGGTCCCGCCAGGGGAGTTCCGCGGTCACCGTCGTCGGACCGCCCGCCGGCGACTCCACGACGAAGATCCCGTCGACGGCGTCCAGCCGCTCCGCCAGCCCGCGCATCCCCGACCCGCCGTCGAGCCGTGCGCCGCCCCGGCCGTCGTCCCACACCTGGATGAGCAGCCGGTCGTCCGACCGCCACACGTCCACCGATGCCGACCGGGCCCCGCTGTGCTTGCTGATGTTCTGCAGCAGCTCCGAGACGGTGAAGTAGGCGATGCCCTCGATGGCCTGCGCCGGCCTGGACGTCAGGTCGGCGGTCACCTTCACCGGCACCGTGCAGCGCGAGGCCACCGACGACAGTGCCGCGTCCAGCCCCCGGTCGGTCAGGACGGCCGGATGGATCCCGCGCGCGAGGTCCCGCAGCTCCTGCAGCGCGAGCTTCACCTCGCCGTGCGCCTCCTCCACCATCGCCGCCACGGCGTCGTCGGCCTGCCCCTCCAGCAGCTTCTCCTTCGCCAGACCCAGCCCCATCGCCAGATTGACCAGCCGGGCCTGCGCCCCGTCGTGCAGATCACGCTCGATGCGCCGCAGATCGGCGGCCGCCGTGTCCACCACGACGCCCCGGTCCGACTCCAGCTCCGCGATCCGCCGCTCCAACTCGTCGGAGGGCGACAGCAGCCCCCGCACCATCGCCCGGTCCACGTTCGTCAGCCCGCGCGCCAGGAACGGCAGCACCGGCCACAGCACGAACAGCGAGGGCACGACCACGCTGAACGTCAGAACCCCCCAGGGCAGCCGGACGAGGTCGTACAGCACCGTGCGCCAGGCCACCGGATCCTTCAGCGCCAGCCACATCCGCTGGAAGAAGCCGCCCGCCCTGCGCAGCGGCAGCGGGCTCGGCTCGTCGACCCGCACCCCGAGCAGCCGACGCGCCCGCCCGCGCTCGAACCGGCCCATCAGCCGCGCCCCCGCCAGACCGAGCGCCAGCAACGGGAACCCGACCACGGTGACGGTCATCGCGGCCCCGGTGACGATCACCGTCATCACATACGTGAACCCCAACAACGACATCGGCAGGTTCGCCAGAAGATGCGCGATCTCCTTCCATGTCTGCGAGTCGTAGGCGAAGCGGGCCGGCGGCGGACGATCGTCGTCGTGCCCCGTTCCACCCTGGAGGCCCTGGAGGCTTTGAAGACCCTGACGGGAGGAGGGCTGGGAAGTGGTCATATGGGCTAGCGTGCCGCGCCGCGGGCCGCCGCGCCATGAGGTCATCCGCCTCCGTCGCCTGGGGAAAACCCCCGCCCCGCATCCCGAAGCGTGACGGGCTGCTTACCGTCCCTTTATCAGGGCCTAGACTCCCGTCCGTACAGATCGTCGAAGACGCTGAGGTCAGGGAGCGAGGGGACGGACGTGCGGGAACCGAGCGTCGAAGTCGCGGCGGACTACTTCCAGTCCTATTCCGTCGTCGGACTGCTCGCCCTGGTCGGCGTGCTGTTCGTCGCCGTCGCCTTCGGCGCGGGACGCCTGCTGCGCCCGGTGGTCCCCACCCCCGAGAAGCTCCTGACGTACGAGTGCGGCGTCGACCCGGTCGGCGAGGGCTGGGCCCACACCCAGGTCCGCTACTACGTCTATGCCTTCCTCTACGTGATCTTCGCGGTCGACTCGATCTTCCTCTTTCCCTGGGCGACGGTGTTTGCTGGAGACGGGTACGGCGCGACGACGCTCGTCGAGATGTTCATCTTCCTCGGCTTCCTGGCCGTGGGCCTGCTGTACGCATACAAGAAGGGCGTCCTGACATGGACGTGACCCCAGAAGCGACTTCCCCGACCGTGACTTCTCCGGAAGCGACGTCCTCCGGGCCGGTGCTGCTGCCCGAGCCGAAGCGCCTGGGCACCCTGGCCCGCCTCGCCCCCGAGCCGATGAAGGTGGTCCTGAACTGGGGCCGCCGCTACTCGCTCTGGGTCTTCAACTTCGGCCTCGCCTGCTGCGCGATCGAGTTCATCGCCGCGTCGATGGCCCGCCACGACTTCATCCGCCTCGGCGTCATCCCCTTCGCGCCCGGCCCGCGCCAGGCCGACCTGATGGTCGTCTCCGGCACGGTCACGGACAAGATGGCCCCAGCCGTGAAGCGCCTCTACGAGCAGATGCCCGAGCCGAAGTACGTCATCTCCTTCGGCGCGTGCAGCAACTGCGGCGGCCCCTACTGGGACTCCTACTCCGTGACGAAGGGCGTCGACCAGATCATCCCGGTGGACGTCTACGTCCCGGGCTGCCCCCCGCGCCCCGAAGCCCTGCTCCAGGGCATCCTCAAGCTCCAGGAGAAGATCGCGCGCGAGTCCCTGGACGACCGCTACGCCACGCCCGCCCCCCGCCCGGCCGCCCCCCGCCCCTCGACGGCGGCCCTGCAGAGCGCCCTGGTACAGCCGCCCCAGGCCCCGTCTCCTCCGGCGCCGGGGGAGAGGGAGGGCCGATGAGCACGGTCGGCTGGCTCCCGGCCCCCGCCGAGGAACTCTTCGGCCCGCAGGCCACGGCCGAGGAGTCCTACGACGTCCTGACGGTGGACGTCCCGCCGACGTCCTGGACCGCTGCGCTGCGCGTCGCCCGCGACCGGCTGTCCTGCACCTACTTCGACTGGCTGAGCGCGGTCGACGAACCCGGCACCGGCTTCCGAGTATCGGCCCACCTGGTCGCCCTGTCCCCGGTCCGCCGCCTCCTCGTGCGCACGACGATCCCGCACGAGGCGCCGACCCTCGCCTCCGCCGTCGACGTCTACGCCGGCGCCGCCTGGCACGAACGTGAGACGCACGAAATGTTCGGCGTCGACTTCGAGGGCCACCCCGCCCTGAACCACCTCCTCCTCCCGGAGACCTTCGAAGGCCACCCCCTGCGCAAGGACTTCGTCCTCGCGGCCCGCGTCGCCAAGGCCTGGCCCGGCGCGAAGGAACCCGGCGAGTCCGAGCACGGCGGCCCCAAGCGCCGCCAGATGCTCCCCCCAGGCGTCCCCGACCCGAACGAATGGGGCCCCCTGAAGGGCCAACTCCCCCCCGCCCCGGCCCGCCCGACCCGAGCAGCGGCAGGACGCCCGGCCGGCGACCGCCCGGTCCGCCGCGCCCGCACCACAGCAGAGGGCTCAGCAAGCCAGACCCCGACGCCGACACCCCCGACCGAGACAACCGCAACACCCTCAACCGGCCCCCGCCGCACCCGAAGCGCAACCACGGGTTCGGCATCACAGAGGGCGGCGACCGCGGGGCCTGCGGCGACCGCGGGGCCTGCGGGGCCTGCGGGGCCCGAGTCTGCCGCAGACACGACGTCCGCCACGGAACCGACGTCCGCCGAGCCCCCGGCGCCTTCGCAGCCCCCGGCCGGCCCCCGCCGCGCCCGAAGCGCAACCGCGGGTTCGGCGTCACAGCGGGCAGCCGCCCCGGAACCCGCAAGCGCTGTGGAAGCCGCGGAGACTGCTGGAGCCGAGGGCGCCGCGGAGGCGGGACCCACGGTCCCCGAGTCGACCCCGCAGCCCCTGGCCGGCCCCCGCCGCGCGCGCAGCGCCTCCCAGGGCTCGGCCTCCCAGCGCCCCCAGCCGCCGACGACCTCACCGGACACCCCCACCCGCCCCGCCACGCCCCACCGCAGCTCCGACGCCCCCTGGCATCACGCCCGCCCAGCATTCGACGAGCCAAAGCCGGACCCGAAGCCGGAGCGGCAGCAGAAGCCACATCCGGAGCCGGACCCGAAGCCGGACCCCAGGCGCGGAGTGTCGTCGGAGCCGGAGCCTGGGCGCGGAGTGTCGTCGGAGCGGGAGCCCGGGCGCGGAGTGTCGCCGGAGCCGGAGCCGGAGCCGGAGCCGGAGCCCGGGCCGGACCCGGAGCTCAGGAATGGGGCAGAGCCCCAGCCGGAGCCCAGGAACGGCGCACAGCCCGTGCAAGAGCCAGAGCAGTCCCGTGCCGAGCAGTCGGCCACCGGAGGGAAGCCGGCGCCCGTCGAAGAGACCGAACGCCCCGCCCCCGACGACCCCGCAGGAGGCCAGCAGTGAACGACGCTCTCGACGTCGCCCTGCGACTTCTGGTCGTGTTCGTCGTCTTCCTCACTTTCCCCCTGATCGTCGGCCAGACCGAGCACAAGGTGATGGCCCACATGCAGGGCCGCCTGGGTCCGATGTACGCGGGCGGCTTCCACGGCTGGGCCCAGCTCATCGCGGACGGTGTGAAGTTCGCGCAGAAGGAGGACATCGTCCCCGCGGGCGCGGACCGCCGTATCTTTCAGCTCGCCCCTGCCGTGGCCCTCCTCCCGTATCTCCTCGTCCTTCTCGCCATCCCCGTCGGCCCCGGAGAGGGCGCCGTCGGCCAGGTCCTGGACGCGGGCATCTTCTTCGTGCTCGCCGTGATGGGCGTCGGAGTCCTCGGCTCCCTCATGGCCGGCTGGGCCAGCGCCAACAAGTTCTCCCTCCTCGGCGGCCTGCGCACCGCCGCTCAGCTCCTCGCCTACGAGCTCCCGATGCTGCTCACCGCCGCCTCGGTGGCGATGGCGGCCGGCACGGTCTCCCTGCCCGGCATCGTCGACGCCTTCGAGTGGTGGTGGCTGCCCTGGCAGATCACCGGCGCGATCGTCTTCTTCGTCGCCGGCCTCGCCGAACTCCAGCGCCCGCCCTTCGACATGCCGGTCGCCGACTCGGAGATCATCTTCGGCGCGTACACCGAGTACACCGGTCTTCGCTTCGCTCTCTTCCTCCTCGCCGAGTACGCCGGAATCGTCGTCCTGTGCGGGCTGACCACCGTCCTCTTCCTGGGAGGCTGGCACGGCCCCGGGGGCGCCGACGGCCTCGGCTGGGTCTGGACCCTCCTCAAGACGGCCGTCCTCGCCTTCGTCGTGATCTGGCTCCGCGTCACCTATCCCCGCCTGCGCGAGGACCAGCTCCAGAAGCTCTCCTGGACCCTCCTCGTCCCCCTCTCCCTCGCCCAGATCGCCCTCACCGGCGTCGTCAAGGTGGTGATCCAGTAACCATGGCCCCCATTCCCGGTAGTGGCCTCGCCAAAGGCCTGGCCGTCACCCTTCGCACGATGACGCGCAAGACCGTCACCGAGCAGTACCCGGACGCCCAGCCCGACCTCCCGCCCCGGACCCGGGGCGTCATCGGCCTGTTCGAGGAGAACTGCACGGTCTGCATGCTGTGCGCCCGTGAGTGCCCCGACTGGTGCATCTACATCGACTCCCACAAGGAGACGGTGCCGCCCGCCGCCCCGGGCGGCCGTGAGCGCAGCCGCAACGTCCTCGACCGGTTCGCCATCGACTTCTCCCTGTGCATGTACTGCGGTATCTGCATCGAGGTGTGTCCTTTCGACGCCCTGTTCTGGTCCCCGGAGTTCGAGTACGCCGAGACCGACATCCACGAACTCACCCACGAACGCGACAAGCTCCGCGAGTGGATGTGGACCGTCCCGGCCCCGCCCGCCCTCGACTCCGCTGCCGAGGAGCCAAAGGAGATCGCGGCAGCCCGCAAGACGGCCGAGAAGCTGGCGGCGGCCAAGGCCGAGCCGAACGAAGCCCAGGGAGGAGCATCGTGACCCTCTCTCAGGCGCCCCACGGCTTCCTCTCCCCGACCGGCGTCGAGATCGCCTTCCTGCTGGTCGGCCTGGTCACCTTCGGCGCAGCCCTCGTCACCGTCACCACCAAGCAGCTCGTGCACGCCGCCCTGTGGCTCGTGGTCACCCTCGGCGGTCTCGCTGTCGAGTACCTCCTGCTCACCGCCGAGTTCATCGCCTGGGTGCAGGTCCTCATCTATGTCGGTTCCGTCGTCGTCCTCCTCCTCTTCGGTCTGATGCTCACCAAGGCCCCCATCGGCCGCTCCTCGGACGCGGACTCCGGCAACCGCTGGGCCGCCCTCACCGTCGCCGTCGCTGCCGCGGCCGCCCTGATCTGGGTGGTCGTCGACGCCTTCCGCGCCACCTGGATCGACCTGGACGGCCCCGCCGCCGGCTCCACCGAGGTCACCGGAGCGAGCCTCTTCCAGAACTGGGTGCTTCCCTTCGAGGCCCTCTCCGTACTTCTCCTCGCGGCACTGGTCGGCGCGATCGTCCTGTCCCGCAAAGCGAAGGCGGAGTCGAGCTCTCCCCCTGTGAACGCCCGGCCCACCACCAAGAGTTCCCCTCCGGTCACGGAGAGTTCCGAAAAATCTGGGAGCCCCTCGGCCGTCCCGGACAGCCGCGCGAACCCGACCGAGCAGGAAGGCGCCCGCTGATGCACCTCGCCTATCCCGCCGTCCTCTCCGCCCTCCTCTTCTGCACCGGCCTGTACGGCGTCCTCGCCCGCCGCAACGCGATCCTGGTCCTGATGTCGGTCGAGCTGATGCTCAACGCCGTCAACCTCAACCTGGTCGCCTTCGACGTCTGGCTCAGCAAGGCCGCCGAGGAGACCCTCCACTCCGGCCAGGCCCTGACCCTGTTCACCATCGCCATCGCCGCCGCCGAGATCGGCATCGGCCTGGCGATCGTCCTCGCCGTCCACCGCAATCGCGGCACCGCGGACATCGACCGGCTCCGCGACACCGCCGAGGGCCACGAGAGCCCCGGAGCCGACGGCCCCGACAGCGACACCCCCGCGACCGGAACGGCCACCGAGAAGGCTGAGGCCACCGCGTGACCACGACCACCCTCGCCGTCCTCGTCCCCCTCCTTCCGTTCCTCGGCGCCGCCGCCGGACTGCTCCTGGGCCGCACCACCCCCGGATTCGTCCGCCCCCTCGCTGTCCTGCCGACCCTCGCCGCCCTCGTGCTGGCCGCGGTCGTCGCCGTACGCCAGGGCGGGGAAGCCTCCGTCGACGCGGCCACCGAGCTGACCCCCACCGGTTCCGTCCCCGTCGAACTCGCCCTGCACATCGACGGCTTCGCCGCGCTTGTCGCCGTCCTGGTCGGCATGGTCGCCATCTGCGTGCAGATCTACTCGACCGGCTACCTGCGCGAGGACCCGCGCTACCCCTCCTACGCCGCGCTCGTCTCCCTGTTCACCTCCGCGATGCTGCTGGTCGTCTACTCCGGCGATCTGATCGTGCTGCTGGTCGGCTGGGAAATCATGGGCATCTGCTCCTACTTCCTGGTCGGCCACTACTGGGAGACCCCGGAGGCCCGCGCCGCCTCAATCAAGGCCTTCCTGGTCACGAAACTCGGCGATGTCCCCTTCCTCATCGGCCTGTTCGCCCTCGCCACCGACGCCGGCTCCTTCGAGATCACGAAGGTCCTCAGCACCGTCGCCCACGGCGGACTCGACCATCCGACTGTCGTCGCCCTGCTGCTCCTCGCGGGTGTCGCCGGCAAGTCCGCGCAGTTCCCGCTGCACACCTGGCTCCCGGACGCGATGGCGGGCCCCACACCCGTCTCCGCACTGATCCACGCCGCGACGATGGTCGCCGCCGGTGTCTACTTCATCGCCCGCCTCCTCCCGGTCTTCGAGGCCTCCTCGGCCGCGATGCTGGTCCTCGCCGTGATGGCCGCCGTGACGATGGTCGGCTCAGGCCTGGCCGCGCTCGCCCAGGACGACATCAAGCGCGTCCTCGCCTACTCGACGATCGGCCAACTCGGCTACATGACCGGCGCCCTCGCCGTCGGCGACCGCGGTGCCGCCGTCTTCCATCTCCTCTCGCACGGTGCTTTCAAGGCGCTGCTGTTCCTCGCCGCCGGCGTGATCATCCATGCCGCCGGAACCAACTCGCTGGCCGCCATGTCCCGCATGAGCCACCTGCGCGACCGCATCCCCGACGCCTACTGGACGATGACCGTCGCGCTCCTCGCGCTCGCCGCGATCCCGCCGTTCAGCGGCTTCTTCTCCAAGGAGTCCGTCCTCGGCGCCGCCGAGGACGCCATCACCGGACACAGCGAGCACGTCCCCGGCGCTGCTGGTTGGCTCGTCCTCGTCGCCGGCCTGCTCACCGCCTTCCTCACGGCCGCCTACGCGGCGCGTCTGTGGCTGCTGGCCTTCTGCGGCCGGGGCGCCGAAGCCCCCGACCACGGACGCCAGCCCCTGACCATGACCGTGGTGCTGTGGGTGTTGGCCATCCCGTCGCTAGCCCTCGGCGGGTTCGCCTACCGCACGCTCCCCGACTGGTTCGACGGCAACGATCTCGCGCCGACCCTCACCACCTCCGTCCTCGGCACAGGCGTGGCCCTGGCCGGCGGACTCCTCACGTATGGGGCCTGGCGCCACCTCACCGGACTCGCCGCGCGCGTCCCCATCGGCGCGGTCGCCGCCCATCCCGAGGGCGACGCGGCCCAGGTCGAGGCCGAGGCCATCGCGACGCACGCGCCCGCCTACGGAGACGTGGCCTCCGCCCCCGACCCGGCGGACCCCGGGCGGCTCCTGCTCGGCCCGCTGCACCGCCACGCCGCCGCCGGCTTCCACCTCGACGCCGTCTACCAGGCGCTGTTCGTCCGCCCCGTGCAGGCCGGTGCGAGCCTCGTGCGCTTCCTCGACCGCGAGGTCGTCGACACCTACGTACGCGGCGCGGGCGCCCTGCCCCGCTGGCTGGGGGCCGCCGTACGGCGCGCCCAGACCGGCAACGTCCAGACCTATGTGAGCGCGCTGCTCGCCGGCACCGTCGTCCTGGCGGTCGCCGCCCTTCTCGTAGCCTCGGGAGCGTGAGCAGGCGTGATCGATATCAACGAGTCCGTGATGCAGTTCCTTCTGGCGTTCATCGTGGTCGGTCCGCTCCTCGGCGCCGCCGCCGCTCTCCTCCCGGCCCCGCCCGGACTGAAGGGCAGGTCACCCGAGCAGGCCGTGCTCCGGCACGGCGTGACCGTGACCGGCGTGATCCTCATCGCGGCGATCGTCCTCGCGCTCGGCTTCGACCACGACCATCCCTCGAAGATGCAGGCCAGCACGGACATCAGCTGGATCCCCGCACTCGACGTGCGCATCCACCTCGGCATCGACGGCATCTCCCTCCCCCTGCTGGTCCTGACCGCGCTGCTGACCTTCCTCTGCGCGCTCTACTCCTACTTCAAGATGCCTGCGGGCCCGTCCCCGAAGGCCTTCGTCGCTCTCGTGCTCGTCCTCGAGTCCGGCACCCTCGCGACCTTCGCCGTCCTCGATCTGCTGCTGTTCTTCCTCGCCTTCGAGATGGTCCTCATCCCGATGTACTTCCTCATCGCCCGCTGGGGCGGCGCAGGCCGGACCCAGGCGGCCTGGAAGTTCATCCTGTTCACACTGCTCGGATCCGTGGTCATGCTGCTCGGCCTGCTCCTGATCGGAATCAAGGCGGGCACCTTCGACATGGTGGCACTCGCCACTGACAACGGCCGGTCGCTGACTACATCCGTGCAGGTCATCGCTGTTCTGGCGATCGGGATCGGGCTCGCGGTCAAGACGCCGATGTGGCCCCTGCACAGCTGGCTGCCCGACGCCCACACCGCCGCCCCGACCGTCGGCTCGGTCCTGCTGGCCGGCGTTCTGCTGAAGATGGGCACATACGGGTTCGTCCGGATTCTTCTGCCGATTGCGCCCGACGGCTTCCGCACCTTCGCGCCCTACCTCGCCGCGTTCGCCGTCGTCGGGATCATCTACGGATCCCTCGCCTGCCTGGCCCTCGCCAAACAGGGCGCGAAGGGCGACCTGAAACGCCTGATCGCCTACTCCTCCGTCGGTCACATGGGCTTCGTCCTGCTCGGCATCGCGACCATGACCCCGACCGGTGTGAACGGCGCCCTGTTCGCCAACATCGCCCACGGCCTCATCACCGGCCTGCTCTTCTTCCTGGTCGGAGCCCTGAAGGACCGAACGGGCACGACCGATCTGGACACCCTCGCCGAGCAGACCGGCGCCGCCCTGTACGGCAGGACCCCCCGCCTCGGCGGCCTCCTCGCCTTCGCGGCCGTCGCCTCGCTCGGCCTGCCGGGACTCGCCGGGTTCTGGGGCGAGATGCTGGCCCTGTTCGGCGCCTTCGACCCCGCCGACGACCTCAGCCGCCCCGCCTTCCTCACCTTCACGGCGGTAGCCGCGTTCGGCACGCTGCTGACGGCCGCCTACCTGCTCACCGTGGTCCGCCGGGTCTGCATGGGCACCGTCCCGCAGGACGCCCCACACCTCGCCGACGTGCAGACCTACGAGTTCGCGGCCTGGACCCCGCTCGTCGCCCTCACCGTCGTCGCCGGCCTGTGGCCCAAGGCCCTCCTCGGCCTGACCGACCCGGCCGTGCAGCAGCTCCTCGCAGGAGGCACCCGATGAGCTCCTTGGTCCAGCCTTCGGTCGCCCAGCCCCTGGCCGAGTCGGTGGTCCAGTCCGTCGACTGGCAGGCCATCGCGCCGCCCACCCTCGCGGCGGTCGTCGCGCTCGTGGTCCTCGTCGCCGACCTCTTCGTCGGCGAAGCCCGCAAGCCGCTTCTCGGCTGGCTCTCCGTCGCGGGCCTCACGGCCTCCGCGGCCCTCCTCCTGCCCCTCCTGGACGGCGACCGCTCCACCTTCTGCCTCACCGGCGACCCCAGCGCGTGCAGCTACACCGCCGACCGCTTCACCCTCGTCATCCAGTTCCTGGTGCTCGGCGGAGCACTGCTGGCGGCCCTCCTGTCGGTCACCGCCCTGAAGGACGCGCGCGGGAGACTCCCCGAAGGGGAGTTCTGGTTCCTGCTGCTGTCCTCCGCCGCCGGCGCCGCCCTCCTGCCCGCCTCCCGCGACCTCGCCACCCTCGTCGTCGCCCTGGAGGTCGCCTCCCTGCCCGCCTTCGCCCTCGTCGGCATCAGGCACGGCGACCGCAGGTCCTCCGAGGCGGCCCTGAAGTTCTTCCTGTCGTCCGTCACCGCGACCACCGTCAGCCTCCTGGGCATCAGCTTCGTGTACGCGACGACCGGAACCCTGTACCTGACCCAGGTCGCCGACCGCATCCAGCACGTCGACGGCCAACTGCACACCCTGGCCCAGACCGGCGTGGTCCTCACCCTCATCGGCTTCGCCTTCAAGACAGCCGCCGTCCCCTTCCACTTCTGGGTCCCCGACACCTACGTCGGCGCCCCCCTGCCCGTCGCGGCCTACCTGTCGGTCGTCGGCAAGGCCGTCGGCTTCTCCGGCCTCATCCTCGTCACCGTCATCGGCTTCCCCTCCTACGCCGACGTCTGGGGCCCCGCCCTCGCCGCGCTGGCCGCCCTCACCATGACCGCCGGCAACGTCGGCGCCCTCCGCCAACAAGCCACGCGCGCGTACAGCGCCGTACGCCTCCTCGCCTGGTCCTCCGTCGGCCAGGCCGGCTACCTCCTCGTACCGATCGCCGCCGCCGCGTACTCCGACGACGCCGAACACGCGATCGGCTCCACCGTCGCGTACGCCCTCATGTATGCCGCCGTGAACCTCGGCGCCTTCGCGGTGGCCGCCCTGGTGGGCCGTACGAGCACGACGAACCGGATCACCGACTACCGGGGCCTCTACGCCAGAAACCCCGCGGCAGCCCTCCTTCTGGCCTTCTTCCTGCTCTGCCTCGCAGGACTGCCGCCCGGCATCATCGGCCTCTTCGCGAAAGTCACCGTCTTCTCCGCGGCCGTCGACGCCGGCCTCGGCTGGCTCGCCGTCGTCATGGCCGTCAACGTGGTGATCGCCCTGTACTACTACCTCCAGTGGACGGCCCTGCTTTTCCGTGCCCCCGAGGGAGAGTCGGAGAAACACCGCGTCCCCGCCCCCCTCACAGCCGCGATCACCCTCACCGCGGCCCTCGGCATCGCCCTGTCCGGAGCACCCCAACTGGTCCTGCGCTTCGCCGACACCGGCCTCTTCTGAGCCTCCACGCGCGCGTACACCCCGTCCGCACCCGGACGGCCCACGCCCCTGCCCCCCAGGCACAAGGGAACTAGTGCCTCCCGCCTGGCGTTGACCAGTACGGGAAGGTGCACTGGATGTGACACCACGGCACCAGTGCCACCGGAGAACAGCAAGATCCGCAAGCAAAGGGTTCCCCTGCTGCACGACTTGGAGGGCGTACCGTGCACCGCCGGCACAACGGGCTCAGGACCGCAGTACTCCTCGGGGGACTGTCCGCACTCATCATCGTCATCGGCAGCTTCTTCGGCCGCACCGGGCTCGTCGTCGCAGTCCTGATCGCGCTCGGCACCAACGCGTTCGCGTACTGGAACAGCGACAAGCTGGCGCTACGCGCGATGCGCGCCCGCCCGGTGAGCGAGTTCGAGGCCCCCGCCCTCTACCGGATGGTCCGCGAGCTCTCCACCCAGGCCCGCCAGCCCATGCCCCGCCTGTACATCTCCCCGACCGAAGCGCCCAACGCCTTCGCGACCGGCCGCAACCCGCGCAACGCCGCCGTGTGCTGCACGGACGGCATCCTGCGCCTCCTCGACGAGCGCGAACTGCGCGGCGTCATCGGTCACGAGCTCAGCCACGTCTACAACCGCGACATCCTCATCTCCTCGGTCGCCGGCGCGCTCGCCTCCGTGATCATGTTCCTGGTCAACTTCGCCTGGCTGATCCCGATCGGCCGCTCCGACGACGATGACGGCCCCGGCATCCTCGGCATGCTCCTGATCATGATCCTGGGCCCGCTCGCCGCAAGTCTCATCCAGCTCGCGATCAGCCGCTCCCGGGAGTACGAGGCGGACGCCTCGGGCGCCCAGCTCACCGGTGACCCACTGGCCCTCGCGAGCGCCCTGCGCAAGCTGGAGACGGGCACCAAGCAGCTTCCGCTGCCCCCTGAGCCCCGCATCGAGACCGCGAGCCACATGATGATCGCGAACCCCTTCCGCCCGGGTCAGGGAATCTCCAAAATGTTCTCGACGCACCCGCCGATGGCGGACCGCATCGCCCGGCTCGAGAAAATGGCTGGTCGCCACCATTGAAGACCATCCTGAACGTCATCTGGCTGATCCTGAGCGGCTGAAGCTTCGGAAGAGAGACTTTTCCACGCCGACAAGGCAGCGTTCACGCGACTCCAGGTGCCGTCTGACGCCCAGGTGTTGAATTGCTTCGAGGCTTGGATCGTGGCACCCGTTTCCTTGGGCACGTTGGGCCACGACTTACCGGCCCGTGCCGTGCCTTGTGGAAGATCGCCTCTACAGAACGATGGACCGTGCCCCCGTGCCCCTCGGGCAGTAGGGGACACCACCGCGCCTGTCATCAGGCACCGCGCCCGTGATGGTGACCTTCAGTTCCAGCATGGACAAGACGGCCGCTAGTTGCGCTGGAGCCATGTCCGGTAAGGACTTCTTCGCCATGCTCGCCGGCGCGCAGCCGCAGGACTGCCGGCTGGTGTCTTTGGGCGCGTTACCGGTTGCACCGGTAGATCCATCGTTGGCCGCTACTGAGCTTCGCTGTTTCGGCGAGCTTGCGTCGTAGCTCTGCTCTTTGTTCCTCGGTCAGGATCCGAGGCAAGTCGATCCTGACTGAGTCTCCCCAGAGGGGATCGCCGTTCTCGTCCTTCCTGGCATGCTTCCCACTTCCCAGGTCTTGCCGGAGCGTGCAGTGGTCACTTCGCTGACGAGGCGAATGGTGGCTTTCCGCAGGTTGAGCCCCTCGCCGACCACTAGGTCGTACACGCGCTTGACGACCTTTGCCTCGTCCCCGTCGTTCACCACGTACGAGCCAGGAGTCCCCTTGTTGGCGATGCGGTAGCCGCAAGAAGCGCGCCCACATCTTCTTGCGCCCCTCGGTGGTGGTGTTGTCGTAGTCGTCGGCGACGACGGAGACGAAGACGCCGATGTCTTCCAGAGCCCAGACCCAGAGCCAGACGGCACGGCCCTTGCGACCGATCACACGGCCGTCCGGCACGACCACGATGCCGAAGGGACGCGGGGTGTGCTTCTATCGGGCGCGTCGACTCCTAGTCAGTCGGCCGGCCCCGGGGCGGTGGCAGCGGCTGCCGGGGGTTTGTCTGAACTCCCAAGGTAGCGCGTGTTTCTGACGTTGCGTCGGGTTTTCTGCGGGTTCGTCCGCCGAAGTGTCTGTGGTCCGAACGGAACTCGCAGGATGGACCCGCGCGGTGGCAGAAGAGGGCGTTTGTCTGGGAGCCAGATGGCCTTCGTCTCAGTCACTGGATCCACGCCCGTTGTTGCGCCGGCTCCCGGCTCAACGCCCGCGTATCGCCACCGGGCACCCGTGATCGTGTCGGAAATGCCGGTGTGGCCGACGTGGTGAGCGCGTTCGGCGCGGAGTGCTGCGTAGGTGGTGGAGCAGGCGCGGGATTTGGTGAGGATGTGGTCCCGGCAGCCGAGGGTGTGGGTCCTGGCCCGGAGGCGGCGAGACTCGTACTCGGGAGACGGCCGAGCCGCCAACACACGCGCAGGAGAACGCGAA
This sequence comes from Streptomyces sp. NPDC031474, assembly GCF_055581185.1. NCBI lineage: Bacteria > Bacillati > Actinomycetota > Actinomycetes > Kitasatosporales > Streptomycetaceae > Streptomyces > Streptomyces sp. NPDC031474. Next base: position 80,981 of record NZ_JBVIJX010000024.1, on the reverse strand, counting down.
CGTGTTCGCTCACGGGTACCTGGGTCGATGCCGTCCCAGTAGGCGACTTTGTGGTCAGCGTTCGCCGAACCGCTGATCTGTCGGCACAACCTCGCGCCCCAGCGGCATGAGCGAGATCGGGATCAGCTTCAGATTGGCCCACCCGAACGGGATCCCGATGATCGACAGGAACAGCGGGATGCTCGTGACGAGGTGAGCCAGAGCCAGCCACCAGCCCGCGAAGATCACCCAGATCACGTTCCCGATGAACGACCCGGCTCCAGCGCCCGGCCGCTCCACAGTGGTGCGGCCGAACGGCCAGATGACGAAGCCGGCGATACGCAGCGACGCGATGCCGAATGGGATGGTGATGATCAAGACGAAGCAGATGATCGCCGCGATCAGGTAGCCGATCGCCATCCAGATGCCACAGAAGACGAGCCAAATGATGTTCAACAGCAGGTTGAAGAGCTTCATGGTCGGTACCTCTCCAGGTCAGTCCATCGGCATGCCTGCTGTCACCAGTATCAGCCGGTCAGGCGTTCAGGCGGAACCGCAGCGCCCTTGTGGCGTGATCGGGAACGTACGGAGACCATCCCGCTCGGTATCGCCGCCTTTCGGATCGGGATCTTCGCTCTCTCGCTGTCGGCTACACGACGGTCGAGCGCCGCGACGGGGGCCATCGGCGACATCGTCACCGGCCTCCTCCTCGGCGTCGCGATCATCGGAATTCCGTTCGACATCGCGAACTTCAAGCTGATTCCGGTCTCGCTGTTCCCCCTCGGCCGCGAAAACGTGACCACCGACCGGCTGTTCGCCTCGCGCTGACTGCGTCGGCCCGAGCTGCTCGCCGTCCATAACCGGTCCGTGTTGCGCCGCGGTCGGTTGTCCACAATGAGCGAGTTATCCACAGGCCGGCCCGACTGTCAGTGGCGGCTTGCATCATGAATGCATGACCGAGAACGAGCAGTTGCTGGCAAGGGTGGCGGCCAAGGCGGCCACCGCCCGCCCGTGGGGCTGGCCTTCGCTCCCCGACCCCGTGGACGAGGCCACCCTCTCCCGTGCCGAGGCCGCCCTCGGCTTCCGCCTGCCCCCACTGCTCGCCGACCTCTACCTGCGCATAGGAGACGGCGGATTCGGCCCGGAGTACGGCCTGCTGCCCCTGTTCGACAGCCCTCCGGCCGGCGAACCCGCCGCCGTCACCCAATACCTCGCCAACCGCGAGAGCGGCCGCCAGGACCCCGACTGGCCCTGGCCCGAGGGCCTCCTGCCGATATCCCACTGGGGCTGCGCGATGTACGCGTGCGTGGACTGCCACTTCCCCCAGGCGACGGTCCTGCTGTTCGAACCCAACCCGGGCGACCCCGACCACGCCTGGTTCGTCGACGCCCCCAGCCTCACGGACTGGCTGCACGCCTGGCTCGACGGCACCGGCTGGTACGACGTCATGGATGAGGACCTCAGTCTGACGCCCTGGACCGAGTTCCGAATACGCACGCCGGCGACCCGGACCTGACGTCACACAGAACACAGGAGAGGTGCGCGAGGGGAGAGGGCGTAGAGCAATTCGGCACCGTGGACGGCAGCAGCAGCCGGCTGCCGCGCGCGCGTAGACCGGAGGCCTCCCACCGCCGTCCGCGCGACCGCACGTCCATTGAGCGCGCCCTACGAGAACCCGCTCACCCGGCGCCCCACAGGAACCCGCTCATCCGCCGCCCTACGGGAACCGCACAGCCCACCTTCGGCCCCGCAGTCCCGACCCCGACTCCGACCTTTGCCCGACCCCCTACGGCTATCGCGCGCCCGACCGCCGCCGTACCCCGTATGCGAGCACGCCCACAGTGAGCACCCCCGTACCCACGACCACCGAAGTCCCCGGCAGCGCGAATGCGAGGACTGCGCAGCCCAGGAGCCCCACGGCGGGCAGTACCCGCCTGGCGGGGGCCGAATCCAGCGTCCAGGCCGACGCGTTGGCCACCGCGTAGTACGCCAGCACACCGAAGGAGGAGAACCCGATAGCGCCCCGGACATCCACCGTGGCGGCCAGGACCGCGACCACCGAGCCCACAGCGAGCTCGGCGCGGTGCGGCACCTGGAAGCGCGGATGGACGGCCGACAGGACGCCGGGCAGGTGCCCGTCCCTCGCCATCGCCAGCGTCGTGCGCGAGACGCCCAGGATGAGGGCGAGCAGTGAGCCCAGCGCGGCCACGGCCGCGCCGACCCGCACCACAGGCACCAGCCCGGGCACCCCCGCCGCCCGCACCGCGTCGGCCAGCGGCGCACCGGCCCGTCCGAGGCCGTCCACTCCCAGCACGGAAAGGACAGCGACCGCCACACACGCATACACAGCCAGCGCGATCCCCAGGGCCAACGGGATCGCGCGGGGGATGGTGCGCGCGGGGTCCCGCACCTCCTCGCCGAGGGTCGCGATGCGCGCGTACCCGGCGAAGGCGAAGAACAGCAGGCCGCCGGCCTGCAGTACCCCGCCGACACCCCCGGAGACTCCGATGTCCAGCCGCCCCGCGTCGGCAGCGCCGGACGACAGGCACACGACCACCACGGAAGCGAGGACCGCCAGGACCACCGCCACGATCGCCCGCGTCAGCCAGGCCGACTTCTGGATGCCGCCGTAGTTCACCGCGGTCAGCGCCACCACTGCCCCGACGGCCACCGCGTGCGCCTGCCCCGGCCAGACGTACGCCCCGACCGTCAGCGCCATCGCCGCACAGGAGGCCGTCTTCCCGACCACGAACGACCAACCAGCCAGATACCCCCAGAAGGCGCCGAGCCGCTCGCGCCCGTACACATAGGTGCCGCCCGAGGCCGGATACAACGCTGCGAGTCGCGCCGACGACATGGCGTTGCAGTAGGCGACCAGTGCGGCGAGCGCGAGGGAGAGAAGCAGCCCGGAGCCCGCCGCGTGCGCGGCGGGAGCGAGGGCGGCGAAGACGCCCGCACCGATCATCGAGCCGAGCCCGATGACCACGGCGTCGCCGACGCCCAGTGTCCGCCGCAGCTCGGCAGGCGAACCGGCAGGCGAACCCGCGGGCGATCCGGACTGAGTCATGGGCCGCACCCTACTGACCGACGGAACCACCGGGTGCCGTCGTGGCGTCGTCCACATCAACACCGCACGAACCCGCGTGCGACGAAGCACGCGGGGCACGGGGCACGGCGAGACGAGCACGGCCCGTCCGGAGCGAGCGACATCACAGTGCCCGGACGGCACGGGCACAGCACGGAAGGGCAGGTTCAGGACATGAGCATCATCAGCTGGATCATCCTCGGCCTGTTGGCCGGAGTCATCGCCAAGGTCCTGCTGCCTGGTCGTGACCCAGGCGGCTTCATCGGTACGACCCTCATCGGCATCGCGGGCGCGTTCATCGGCGGCTGGATATCGGCCCGCTGGCTGGACCACCCCATCACCAAGGACTTCTACGACGGCGCCACCTGGGCCGCGGCGATCGGCGGTTCGCTGGTGCTCCTGATCGTCTACCGCCTGCTGTTCGGCAACTCGCGCGACTGAGCCCCACGCGGAGCAGTCCTGACGGCGGACGGGAGGACCACAAGGGTGGGCACCCGGCGGGCGCCCACCCGGCCGACTACCGGTAGTTCACGAACTGCAGCGCGAAGTCGAAGTCCTGGCCCTTGAGAAGGGTGATGACGGCCTGAAGGTCATCGCGGCTCTTGGAGCTGACGCGCAGCTCCTCGCCCTGCACCTGGGCCTTCACACCCTTGGGGCCCTCGTCGCGGATGAGCTTCGCGACCTTCTTCGCGTTCTCCTGGGAGATGCCCTCCTTGATCTCCGCGAAGAGCTTGTACTCCTTGCCGGAGAGCTGAGGCTCGCCCGCCTCCAGCGCCTTGAGCGAGATCCCGCGCTTGATCAGCTTGGACTGGAAGACGTCGAGGACAGCGTTCACCCGGTCCTCGGAGTTCGCCTCCATGAGGATCTTGTCACCGGACCACGAGATCGAGGCGCCGACGCCCTTGAAGTCGTAGCGCTGCGAGATCTCCTTGGCGGCCTGGTTGAGGGCGTTGTCGACCTCCTGCCGCTCGACCTTCGAGACGATGTCGAAACTGGAGTCGGCCATGTCCTGTGGCTCCTTGTATCGGGGTTGTATCGGAGTGCGTGTCGGGCGGGTATCGGCGTACGTGGGGATGACCGCCGAGCCCGGCGTGATCCCGGGCCGCATCCGGACAAGCCTAGCCACCCCGCTCGCCCCGGGCGGCGAGGAATCAGGTGGCGAAGCACCCCGGTGCATCGGGTATCGTTTACGTCGTTGCCAGGGAGCACCGCCGAAAAGCGGTTCGAATGGGCAGCAATCCCGGCGGTGTGCCCGAGCGGCCAAAGGGAGCAGACTGTAAATCTGCCGGCTCAGCCTTCCCAGGTTCGAATCCTGGCGCCGCCACGCTGAGAGAGGGAACCCCTCCGTACTGCGAAAACGCAGGATGGAGGGGTTTCTTCGTGTTGCGGGGGGAAGTGCGCGGGGCGACCGCGCTTCACTCGCCCTACTCTCCCTCGGGCGATGTTTGCGAGCTGTCTCCCGGTGGCTTCCCCGCCCTTTTCACCTCCGCCTCGACGTCGGTACGCGGTTTGTTCTCGTCCTTGGCGTACTCGGTCACCGCGGCCTGGACGTCACGGGCGAGGTCGCGCCAGGCACGCCAGGCGGTTTCGTAGGTGTCCGTCTGGATCTCCGACCAGGGGGTGGCCGTGGGTGCGCCGTACGCGTCCCGCAGCTCTTCGACCCTCGCGTGCGCCTCGTCGGCCGCGCGCTGCTTCTCCACGAGTTCCTCGAAGGTATGTGCCACGTGTACGGATGCTAAGCAGGTGACCGCACTTCCGCGCGGCGAGCGGGGCGCGTCCCGCCACGGGATACCCGCGTGGCCCACTGGGGCAGACTGGCCCCATGTCCAGCACGTCCAGCACGTCCAGCCGTCGTAGAACCTGCCCCGAGTGCCGTCGCGAGATCGCCGTGGTCGCCGGACGGTTCGCCCGGCACGACCCGCCGGGCGCGCGGGAGAGCGGGGAGCTCGTCTCCTGCCCCGGCTCCCGCAGGACGGCGCAACTCGGCGCCGCCCAGCCGTCGTTGGACGGATATACAGTCCCGGAGTTCCCGGGACAGCTGCCTCTCTTCTAGCGTCGTCGGCGCGCGGCTGCCCTCAGTTCCCCGCCACCGCCTTCACCGCCACCGACACCGGTGCCGAGCCGCTGATCAGCTCCAGGGTGAGGCCGGACGTCGCCGGGGTGTCCAGCAGCTCAGCCAGCACGGCCGCCACGTCGTCGCGCGGGACGGGACCACGGCCCGTACGGGCCTCCAGGCGGACCAGACCGGTGCCGGCGTCGTCCGTCAGCGCGCCCGGCCGCAGGATCGTCCAGTCGAGGGAGCCCAGGCCCTGCACGTACGCGTCCGCCTCGCCCTTGGCGCGCTGGTAGACGTCGAAGACCTCGTCGCCCTGGTGATCGGCGTCCGCGCCCATGGACGACACGACCACGAAGCGCCGTACGCCCGCCCGGACCGCGGCGTCCGCGAACAGCACTGCCGCGCCCCTGTCCACCGTGTCCTTGCGGGCCGTCCCGCTGCCCGGGCCCGCGCCCGCCGCGAACACCGCCGCGTCCGCGCCGCGCAGCCGCTCCGCGACCTCCTCGACGGACGCCGACTCCAGGTCCAGGACCACCGGTTCGGCACCGGCCGCCCGCAGGTCGTCGGCCTGCTCGGCCTTGCGGATGATCCCCGCGACCTCGTCTCCGCGCGCGGCGAGCAGACGCTCCAGCCGCAGCGCGATCTGACCATGTCCACCAGCGATGACAATGCGCATGCTTCCGACCGTACGCCCGGACAGCCCCATCCGCCGCATGACTTCGGCCAGACCCCGCCCGTATCCCCGACCGCACGCCAGAACGCCAAAACGCCCCTTCCGGCTGTGCCGCGGCCCCAACTCCTCTGCGGCGTCGGCGTCCTCTGGTCCTGTGCCTCCTCTGCGCCCTCTGCGTTCTACGAAAGTTCTCCCCGGCCCTGCCTCGGCAGGCCCAACTCCGTTGCGGCCGTCGAGTTGCAGTACTCGCGGACCGCGCTGGTGCGGGCCACCACGCGCCCCCGGTGGATCACGATCCGGCTGTACGCCAGCGACAGGACGCCCGCCAGCCGGTCGCCGCGGACGGCCAGCAGATCGGCCGGGAATCCCGCCTCCACGCGAACCTCGGGCAGGCCCAGAGCGGCCCGTGCGGACGTGCTCACGGCGTCGTAGGCGTCCTCGGGGCGCAGGCCGTGGCGGGAGGCGAGCAGGTAGGCCGCCTCCAGGGGGTCGCCGCGGCCGACCGGGTTGGAGACGTCCCGCAACGCCCCGCTGCCGGCCGCCACCCGCACCCCGGCCGCACGCAACAGCCGTACGGGTGCCCCGCCCCGTCGTGGGGCGGAGCCGCAGCCGCCCTGGGGGAGGCAGACCACCGTCACGCCGGCGGCGGCCAGTTGGCCGGCGGCGCGGCCGGCCGCCTCGGCGGAAAGGTGGTCGAGACCGCCGCAGGGGCTGAGGGTGACGCCGGGGCGCAGGCCGCCGGCCATCGAGGCGAGGCGGGCGAGACGCGCCGGGTCGGCTGCGTCGGTGTGCAGGTCGACGGGGCAACCGTGCTCGGAGGCGACCTCCAGGACGGCCTCCACGTAGCCCGTCGGATCGGGGTCCAGGTCCGGGCAGCCGCCCACCACCGAGGCGCCCATCTTCACCGCGTCGTGCAGCATCGCGAGCCCGTCCGCCCCCGCTGCCCCCGTCAGCACCCGGGGAACCGCCACCGCCGTCAGCTCGGCGAGCCCGCGCAGCGAACGCCCGGCCTGGAGAACGGCGGCCAGCGCGCCGAGGCCCTGGACGTCGCCCACGCGCACATGGGCGCGCAGCGCCGTCGCGCCATGGCCGAGCTGCAGCAGCGCGGCCTCAATGGCACGACGCTGGACGTCCACAGGGGCGTACGAGACGGGGCCGTCGGTGTCGGCCGTGAGCGCGGTGTCGGCGTGCGCGTGCGGCTCGGCGGGGGCGGGCAGCAGGAGGTAGCCCCCGAGGTCCAGGCGCGTGCCGCCGGGGGACGGGCCGGTCGCCGGGCCCACGGTCAGGCTGCCGGCCGTGCCGACCGCCTCGATGCGTCCGCGGCCCAGTCGTACGTCCACGGTCCGGCCGTCCGCCAGACGCGCCCCGCACAACAGGAGAGGGGCCGGCTCCGGTGAGCCTCCCGAAGCACCGGACCAGGACGACCGGGACGACTGGGGCGACCAGGACGACCAGGACGACCACGAGGGGGGCGGCTGCGGCTGGCTGTCGGGCATCGCGCTCCATGGGCTCGGCGACTGTGTCGTACGAGATCACGCGGGAACGCAAGATCACGCAGAGTGAGTCGAGCCTAGGACGGCGGTTCGGGACGGGCGGGGAGGAGCGAAATAGTCATACCGGTGTGGTCGGACATGCCGGAGGGGCTCAGGAGACCGCCGGGACCTTGGGGAAACGGCCCCCTCGGCGGCCCCGTAGGGCCTCGCGAAACGGATTTGGGTGAACGGCTGCGGACCGTGTAATGTCTTCATCGCTCGCCCCAATAGCTCAGTCGGTAGAGCGTCTCCATGGTAAGGAGAAGGTCTACGGTTCGATTCCGTATTGGGGCTCTGGTGGGTGAGGTTCCCGTCGCAAGGCGGGACCTGATCCCATCAAAGCGGTGTAGCTCAGTCGGTAGAGCAAGCGGCTCATAATCGCTGTGTCACCGGTTCAAGTCCGGTCACCGCTACTGACAGTAGCCGATTGTGGGGTCGGTCCTTCGATCGGCTACTCTTGTATGCGTTAATCGTCCCATCCGTTCGTCAAGGAGCACTCCTGTGGCTGCCACCGACGTCCGCCCGAAGATCACGCTGGCCTGCGTGGAGTGCAAGGAGCGGAACTACATCACCAAGAAGAACCGGCGTAACAACCCGGACCGACTGGAGATGAAGAAGCACTGCCCGCGTTGCAACGCGCACACCGCGCACCGCGAGACGCGATAAACCAGGCTCGTATGCGAGGCCGTCCCCGAGTGATCGGGGGCGGCCTCGTGTCGTTGAGTGACCCGTACCGGTTGGTAAGCCTGATCGGTGGACCCGGTCGGTGAAGCCGGCCAGTAATGCAACGCAGCCAGTGACGCAACGCAGCGCAATCACGCAGAGCAACCAGGAGGTGCCGAGGCCCATGGCGCTCGACCAGTCCTTCGTGGGGCGGACCTACCCGCCCACCGATCCCTATGAGATCGGCCGGGAGAAGATCCGCGAGTTCGCCGAGGCCGTGGGCGACGCCAACCCGGCGTACACCGACCCGGACGCCGCCAAGGCGCTCGGATACGCCGATGTGATCGCGCCGCCGACCTTCGTGTTCTCGATCACCTTCAAGGCGGCGGGACAGGTCGTCCGGGACCCTCAGCTGGGCCTCGACTACAACCGCGTCGTGCACGGCGACCAGAAGTTCGCCTACAAGCGTCCGGTGCGCGCCGGTGACCGGCTCACGGTCACTTCGACCATCGAGGCCGTCAAGTCCATGGCCGGCAACGACATCCTGGACATCCGTGGCGAGGTCCACGACGAGTCCGGCGAGCACGTCGTCACCGCCTGGACCAAACTGGTCGCCCGCGCGGCGGAGCCTGAGCAGGCATCGACGCCCGCAGAAGCAGACGGGGAGGCGTGAGGAACCGATGACGGCGAAGATCGCTTACGACGACGTCGAGGTCGGCACCGAGCTGCCGGCCCAGTCCTTCCCTGTGAACCGCGCCACGCTCGTGCAGTACGCGGGCGCCTCGGGGGACTTCAACCCCATCCACTGGAACGAGAAGTTCGCCAAGGAGGTGGGCCTGCCGGACGTCATCGCGCACGGCATGTTCACCATGGCCGAGGCGATCCGCGTCGTCACCGACTGGACCGGCGACCCGGGCGCGCTCGTCGACTACGGCGTCCGCTTCACCAGGCCGGTCGTGGTCCCGAACGACGACCAGGGCGCGGTGATCGAGGTCACCGGCAAGGTCGGCGCCAAGCTCGACGACAACACCGTGCGGGTCGACCTGACCGTGACCAGCGGCGGCCAGAAGGTGCTCGGGATGTCCCGGGCGGTCGTGCGGCTGGGCTGACGTCGGGCGGCTGCGCGCAGGTACGTGAGTAACGCGCAGGCACGTGAGTAAGGGGCGTTCTCCATTGCGGGGCGCTCCTTACTGTTTGCGGCCCCCTACCTGCCCCAACGGGCGAGGTCGGGACGGCGTTCCGTCGGCCCCTTGGCACAGGTCCTCGCAGCGCCGCCCCAGCCCCCTCCCGGCCCCCTCCTCGGCTCCTCCCCTCAGCCGCGTCGGCATGGCGTCGTTCTTCGCCCCGGCCTCCGGCCTGGTGATGTCCGGCGTCCGTCCGCAGGAGCAGGGGAGCGCGTCAGGCGCCGACAACGCGCTGCGGGAGGTCGGCGGCGCCCGCTCCGGAGAGCGCCGCCCGCTGAGACACCAGCAATCACCCAGCACGCGCGCGTGCATCGACGGACGGAAGACGGACGACGGGTGACGGGTGACGGGTGACGGGCGGTCGACGGCCGTGCGGGCGGGACGGCGGGCGGGGCTGTCGGTGGTGTCTCGTACGCTTGGGCGCGTGCAGGAACTCCAGGACGCCCCGCTCGCCCCGCTGACCACCTTCCGGCTGGGCGGTCCCGCCACCAGGCTGGTGACCGCGACCACCGACGCCGAGGTGATCGCCGCCGTGCGCGAGGCCGACGCCGACGGCACACCGTTGCTCGTCGTCGGCGGCGGCTCCAACCTCGTCATCGGCGACAAGGGTTTCGAGGGCACCGCCCTGCGCATCGCCACCCGAGGCTTCGAACTCCTCGGGACCCGGCTGGAACTGGCCGCCGGCGAGGTCTGGACCGACGCCGTCGCCCGCACCGTGGAGGCCGGGCTCGCCGGCGTCGAGTGCCTGGCCGGCATCCCCGGCTCGGCGGGCGCCACGCCGATCCAGAACGTCGGGGCGTACGGCCAGGAGGTCTCCTCCACGATCACCGAGGTCATCGCCTACGACCGCCGGGCGGGCGAGACGGTCGCGCTCACCAACGAGGAGTGCGCCTTCTCCTACCGTCACAGCCGCTTCAAGGCCGACCCCGAGCGGTATGTCGTCCTGCGCGTCCGCTTCGAACTGGCCGACGCGGGCGGGCTGTCGGCGCCCCTGAAGTACGCCGAGACGGCACGGGCGCTGGGCGTCGAGCCGGGGGACCGGGTGCCGCTCGCGCAGGCGCGCGAGACCGTGCTGAAGCTGCGCGCCGGGAAGGGCATGGTCCTCGACGCCGAGGACCACGACACCTGGTCGGCCGGTTCGTTCTTCACCAACCCGATCGTCACCGACGCCGATTTCGCCGTGTTCCACGCGCGCGTGCGCGAACGGCTGGGCGACGGCGTGGAGCCGCCCGCCTATCCGGCCGGCGAGGGCCACACTAAGACCTCCGCTGCCTGGCTGATCGACAAGGCGGGCTTCACCAAGGGATACGGCAGCGGCCCCGCCCGCATCTCCAGCAAGCACACCCTCGCCCTCACCAACCGCGGCACGGCCACCACGGAGGACCTGCTGGCGCTGGCCCGCGAGGTCGTGACCGGTGTGCGCGAGGCCTTCGGGATCACCCTGGTCAACGAGCCGGTGATGGTGGGCGTCAGCCTGTAGGCGCCCATCGAGCGGCCGCCGGCCCCCTGGGAAACCGCCGCCAGTGAGAGGACGCGGTCCATAGGAGGATGTCCCCGGTCGGCCCACCCCCGTAACCCGCCCTCTAGTAAGCCACCCCCACCCCCTGCTTCACCGTCCCCGCGTCCTCCACCATCGCCAGCATCGCGTGCGCCACGTCCGCCCGCCCGATGAACCGGCCCTTGCGCGGGAAGCCGCCCACGACGGTCCGGTACGCCCCGGTCACCGGCTTGTCCTGCAGCCGGGGCGGTCGTACCACCGTCCAGTCGGTGGCGCTGCGCGCCAGTTCCGCCTCCATCTCCCGCAGGTCGGCGTACACGTCCTTCAGGGCAGCCGAGACGAGGCCGCGCACCGTTCGGTCCAGGGCGCCGTCGCCCTCGGGCTCGGGGCCGATCGGACCGGCGCTCACCACGAGCAGCCGGCGCACGCCCTCCGCCTCCAGGGCCGACAGGACCGTACGCGTCAGCCGGGCCGCGACGCCCGCGTCCTTGCGGCGGCGCGCGCCGAGCCCGGACAGGACCGCGTCCCGGCCGGTCACGGCGGGGCGCAGCGCCTCCGGGTCGGTGAGGTCGGCGCGGACCACCTCCAGGCGTCCGCCGGTGACGGCGAGCCGGGCGGGATCCCGTACGACGGCCGTGACCTCGTGGCCCGCGTCCAGGGCCTGACGGACCAGCTCCCGGCCGATGCCTCCGGTGGCGCCGAAAACGGTGAACTTCATGGCGTGCTCCCATTCCCCCTAGGTGGGTGAGCATTCACTCACCCCTGCTTCCCCTAGAGTGGGTAAGCATTCACCCACCCGTCAAGAGGGGAACCCGCATGGATCGACCGGCCCGCGTCCGCATCCTCGACGCCGCGCACGAGCTGATGCTCACCGTCGGACTGGCCCGTGCCACCACCAAGGAGATCGCGAAGGCGGCCGGCTGCTCCGAGGCGGCGCTCTACAAGTACTTCGCGAGCAAGGAGGAGCTGTTCATCCGCGTCCTCGCGGAGCGGCTGCCCCGGCTGACCCCGATGCTGAGCAGCCTGGCCGCGGAGCCCGGCCGGGGCACGCTGGAGGGGAACCTCACCGAGATCGCCCGCCAGGCGGCGCTCTTCTACGAGCAGAGCTTCCCGATCGCGGCCTCCCTGTACGCCGAGACCCAGCTCAAGCGGCGGCACGACGAGGCCATGCGGGAGCTGGGCGCGGGCCCTCACGTGCCGATCGAGCAGCTCGCGGCGTATCTGCGGGCCGAGCAGGGCGTGGGCCGGGTCCGGCCGGAGGCGGACGTGTTCGCAGCGGCCTCGCTGCTGATGGGAGCCTGTGCCCAGCGGGCGTTCGCCTACGACGCGCTGGGGGAGCGGCCGGAGGCGGCCGACTTCGCCGTACGCCTGGCCCGCACCGTGCTGGCCGGCATCGCCGGCTGAGGGCTCAGGACGCCAGCCAGTCGTCCACGCCCGACAGCAGCTTCGCCTGCACGTCCTGCGGCGCCGCCGATCCCCGTACCGACTGCCGGGCCAGTTCCGCCAACTCCTCGTCCGTGAAGGCGTGGTGGTGGCGGGCGAGGTCGTACTGGGCCGCCAGCCGCGAGCCGAACAGCAGCGGGTCGTCGGCGCCCAGGGCCATGGGGACGCCCGCGTCGAACAGGGTCCGCAGCGGAACGTCCTCCGGCTTCTCGTAGACGCCGAGCGCCACGTTCGACGCCGGGCACACCTCGCAGGTCACGCCCCGGTCGGCGAGCTTCTTCAGCAGCCGCGGATCCTCGGCCGCCCGCACCCCGTGCCCCAGCCGGTTCGCGTGCAGATCGTCCAGGCAGTCGCGCACGGACGCAGGCCCCGTCAACTCGCCGCCGTGCGGGGCGGACAGCAGACCGCCCTCCCGCGCGATGGCGAACGCCCGGTCGAAGTCCCGGGCCATGCCCCGGCGTTCGTCGTTCGAGAGCCCGAACCCGACCACCCCCCGGTCCGCGTACCGCACGGCCAGCCGGGCCAGGGTGCGGGCGTCCAGCGGATGCTTCATGCGGTTCGCCGCCACCAGCACCCGCATGCCGAGCCCGGTGTCGCGCGAGGCCGACTCCACCGCGTCCAGGATGATCTCCAGCGCCGGGATCAGCCCGCCCAGCCGGGGCGCGTACGACGTCGGGTCCACCTGGATCTCCAGCCAGCCCGAGCCGTCCTTCAGGTCCTCCTCCGCGGCCTCCCGCACCAGCCGCTGGATGTCCTCCGGCTCCCTGAGGCACGAGCGCGCCGCGTCGTACAGGCGCTGGAAGCGGAACCAGCCCCGCTCGTCGGTGGCCCGCAGCTTCGGGGGCTCCCCGCTCGTCAGCGCCTCGGTCAGCGCCTCGGGCAGGCGCACGCCGTACTTGTCGGCCAGTTCCAGCACGGTGGCCGGCCGCATCGAACCGGTGAAGTGCAGGTGCAGATGGGCCTTCGGCAGCTCAGAGACATCACGTACACGCTCCATCTGGGAATCCTGCCGCACGTTCCCGTCGTCCTGGTACCACTTTCCCCGATAGTGGTCTTGCTCGCACAAAGCAGCGGGCCGCCTCCCGAAGGAGACGGCCCGCAACCTGCTCTTGAGAGCAGGGTCAGTCCCTGGCCTCCGCCAGCAGCTTCTGGATGCGGCTCACGCCCTCGACGAGGTCCTCGTCGCCCAGCGCGTACGACAGACGCAGATAGCCCGGCGTGCCGAAGGCCTCGCCCGGCACCACCGCGACCTCGGCCTCCTCCAGGATGAGCGCGGCGAGCTCGACCGAGTCCTGCGGGCGCTTGCCGCGGATCTCCTTGCCGAGCAGCCCCTTCACCGACGGGTAGGCGTAGAACGCGCCCTCGGGCTCCGGGCAGAGGACGCCGTCGATCTCGTTGAGCATCCGCACGATGGTCTTGCGGCGCCGGTCGAAGGCCTCGCGCATCTTCGCGACGGCCTCCAGGTCACCGGAGACGGCGGCCAGCGCGGCGACCTGCGCCACGTTGGAGACGTTCGACGTGGCATGCGACTGCAGGTTCGTCGCGGCCTTGACGACGTCCTTCGGACCGATGATCCAGCCCACCCGCCAGCCCGTCATCGCGTACGTCTTGGCGACACCGTTGACGACGATGCACTTGTCGCGCAGCTCGGGGAGGATCGCGGGCAGCGAGGTGAACGTCGCGTCGCCGTAGACCAGGTGCTCGTAGATCTCGTCCGTCATCACCCACAGGCCGTGCTCCACGGCCCAGCGGCCGATCGCCTCGGCGTCCTCGGCGCTGTAGACCGCGCCGGTCGGGTTGGAGGGCGAGACGAAGAGGACGACCTTCGTGTTCTCGGTGCGCGCCGCCTCCAGCTGCTCGACGGAGACCCGGTAGCCGGTCGTCTCGTCGGCGACGACCTCCACCGGGACACCGCCGGCCAGCCGGATCGACTCCGGGTACGTGGTCCAGTACGGCGCCGGGACGATGACCTCGTCGCCCGGGTCGAGGATCGCGGCGAACGCCTCGTAGATCGCCTGCTTGCCGCCGTTGGTCACCAGGATCTGGGACGCGTCGACCTCGTAGCCGGAGTCGCGCAGCGTCTTCGCGGCGATCGCGGCCTTCAGCTCGGGCAGACCGCCGGCCGGCGTGTACCGGTGGTACTTCGGGTTCTTGCAGGCCTCGATCGCGGCCTCGACGATGTAGTCCGGAGTCGGGAAGTCGGGCTCACCGGCGCCGAAGCCGATCACCGGCCGCCCGGCGGCCTTCAGGGCCTTGGCCTTGGCGTCCACGGCGAGAGTGGCGGACTCGGAGATCGCGCCGACTCGGGCGGAGACCCGGCGCTCGGTGGGAGGGGTTGCAGCGCTCATGGGGTCCATGGTTTCAGACCGGAAACCCGCCCGGCACACGGGTTTCACGGACTGGTCAGCCGACGGGCCATCAGCGTGAACATCGCGGTGAACAGCGGAGCGAATCCGATCAAGAACGCTTTCCGTTCGACGAGGGGCCCAAGACCACGTACACTCACACGTCGTTGGCCTTCAACAGCCGCGCCACAACAGGTGCACACCGAGCACCCGGTCGGATGCGGTACGTTGGGGAACACAACAAAGGGTCGTAGCTCAATTGGTAGAGCACTGGTCTCCAAAACCAGCGGTTGGGGGTTCAAGTCCCTCCGGCCCTGCTACACACACCATCACCAGGATGTGTGCGCAGCGCATGTACGTACAGCAGCAATGCACCGCCGTGCGGCTCAGACCGGGCGCGGCACGGCCACGACCCGGGAACAGGTGAGGACGAATGGCGGACGCCGTGGGCTCCATCGACACGCCTGATGCCCAGGACGAGGTGCCTGAGGCGCAGAAGAAGACCCGCAAGGGCGGCAAGCGCGCCAAGAAGGGCCCGCTGAAGCGTCTGGCCATCTTCTATCGGCAGATCGTCGCGGAGCTCCGCAAGGTCGTATGGCCCACGCGGAGCCAGCTGACGACGTACACGACCGTGGTGATCGTCTTCGTTGTCATCATGATCGGCCTGGTGACCGTGATTGACTATGGACTCAGCCACGCCGCCAAGTACGTCTTCGGCTGATCCAATCGCGAAGGGCGCCGAGGTATCCGGCGCCCCTTTCGCATGTTCCACCCCTATGTATCCAGGAAGAAGCAGCCACCGTGTCTGACCAGAACCTGAACGAGGACGTCGAGTCCGTGGACGACGAGCTCGACATCGTCGAGGGCGCGGACGAGGACCTGGACGAGTTCGAGGCTGCCGAGGCCGAGGCGGGCGAGCCCGCTGAGGAAGCCGCGCTCCACGTCGAGGACGAGGAAGCCGAGGGCGAGGAAGCCGACGAGGACGTCGAGGACGAGGACGTCGTCGCCGACGAGGCCGAGGAAGCAGAGCCGGCCGAGCCCGTCGATCCCGTCGTCGCCCTGCGCGAAGAGCTGCGCACCCTCCCCGGCGAGTGGTACGTGATCCACACGTACGCCGGTTACGAGAACCGCGTGAAGACCAACCTGGAGCAGCGCGCCGTCTCGCTGAACGTCGAGGACTACATCTTCCAGGCCGAGGTGCCGCAGGAAGAGGTCGTCCAGATCAAGAACGGCGACCGCAAGACGATCCGTCAGAACAAGCTCCCCGGCTATGTGCTGGTGCGCATGGACCTGACGAACGAGTCCTGGGGCGTCGTCCGCAACACTCCCGGCGTCACCGGCTTCGTGGGCAACGCCTACGACCCGTACCCGCTGACCCTGGACGAGATCGTCAAGATGCTCGCCCCGGAGGCCGAGGAGAAGGCCGCCCGCGAGGCCGCCGAGGCCGAGGGCAAGCCGGCTCCGGCCCGCAAGGTCGAGGTCCAGGTGCTGGACTTCGAGGTCGGCGACTCGGTCACCGTCACCGACGGCCCGTTCGCCACGCTGCAGGCCACGATCAACGAGATCAACGCCGACTCGAAGAAGGTCAAGGGCCTCGTCGAGATCTTCGGCCGCGAGACCCCGGTCGAGCTCAGCTTCGACCAGATCCAGAAGAACTAGATCTCAACTCTTCCGACCAGGTCAGGCGGGCTGCCTCAGCTTGCCTGACCTGCTCGGTTTTTGGCCGCGCATCTATACCCGTTATCGTTGTGCGGTATGCCTGCGTTCGGTTGGTTCCCTGGCGCGGGCATGGACCCGAATGAAAGGACCCGGAGAGCAATGCCTCCCAAGAAGAAGAAGGTCACGGGGCTCATCAAGCTCCAGATCAACGCCGGTGCGGCGAACCCGGCCCCGCCGGTCGGCCCCGCGCTCGGTCAGCACGGCGTCAACATCATGGAGTTCTGCAAGGCCTACAACGCCGCGACCGAGTCGCAGCGTGGCTGGGTGATCCCGGTTGAGATCACGGTCTACGAGGACCGTTCCTTCACCTTCGTCACCAAGACGCCGCCGGCCGCGAAGATGATCCTCAAGGCCGCCGGTGTCGAGAAGGGCTCGGGCGAGCCGCACAAGACCAAGGTCGCCAAGATCACCCAGGCGCAGGTCCGTGAGATCGCCACGACCAAGCTGCCCGACCTGAACGCCAACGACCTGGACGCCGCGTCGAAGATCATCGCCGGCACCGCCCGTTCCATGGGCATCACCGTCGAGGGCTGACCTCACCCCCCCCGTACCAAGCAGACGTGTGGAAGGGCCTGCTCGGCCCGTACCACGACTCCTCAGAATCACCAGGAGCAGTAGTGAGCAAGCGCAGCAAGTCTCTCCGCGCTGCGGACGCCAAGATCGACCGGGAGAAGCTGTACGCCCCGCTCGAGGCCGTCCGTCTCGCCAAGGAGACCTCCACGAGCAAGTTCGACGGCACCGTCGAGGTCGCCTTCCGCCTGGGTGTCGACCCGCGCAAGGCCGACCAGATGGTCCGTGGCACCGTGAACCTGCCGCACGGCACCGGCAAGACCGCCCGGGTCCTGGTCTTCGCGACCGGTGACCGTGCTGCGGCCGCGGAGGCCGCGGGCGCCGACATCGTCGGCTCCGACGAACTGATCGACGAGGTCGCGAAGGGCCGCCTGGACTTCGACGCCGTCGTCGCCACCCCGGACCTCATGGGCAAGGTCGGCCGCCTCGGCCGCGTGCTCGGTCCGCGTGGTCTGATGCCGAACCCGAAGACCGGCACCGTCACCCCCGACGTGGCCAAGGCCGTCACGGAGATCAAGGGCGGCAAGATCGAGTTCCGCGTCGACAAGCACTCGAACCTGCACTTCATCATCGGCAAGTCGTCCTTCGACGACACCCAGCTGGTGGAGAACTACGGCGCGGCCCTGGAGGAGATCCTCCGTCTGAAGCCGTCCGCCGCCAAGGGTCGCTACATCAAGAAGGCCGCTCTCAGCACCACGATCGGCCCCGGCATCCAGCTCGACCCGAACCGCACCCGCAACCTCCTCGTCGAGGAGGACCCGGCCGCGGTCTGAACCTGACGGTTCGCCCTGAGTCGGCGACGAGCCCCGCAACCTTTCGAGGTGCGGGGCTCGTCCCTTTCGCCGTACGGGTGTCAGTGCTGTGCGTTAGCGTGCAGTCACGGGAATCCTTGGGGGTGGGGCGAGTGAAGCGTGCGACCGTGCGCCGGGCGAGTCTGTCGATCGTTGCGATGACGCTGTTCGCGGGGGTGGCCGCCTGCAGCTCCGGCGGTTCGGGCGGGTCCGCGAGCTCCGCAAGCCCCGGCGGCTCCGCCAGGGGCGGCAACGGCGGCGAGGACGGCAGCCCGCGGCTCAGCCCCATAGCGGCCCTGCGCACCGCCGAGAAGTCCACCGACGGCGCCGACTCCGCCAAGGTCGAGTCGACCACCACGATGGGCTCGGTGATGTCGATGACCGCCGACGGCGCCCTCGGCTGGGGCGACGGCCTCACCGGCACCCTCACCATCACCTACACCGGCGGCACCATGGCCGACACCATGCGGCAGATGGGCACCACGTCGATGGAGGCCCGCTATCTGCCCGACGCCTACTACGCCAGGATGGGCGACACCTTCGCCACCCAGGCCGGCGGCCGGCACTGGATCAAGTACGCCTACGACGACCTGGAGAGCCTCGGCGGCAGCTCCGGTGCGTATCTGAAGGACCAGATGCAGAACACCACCCCCAACCAGTCGGTGAAGCTTCTGCTGGCCTCCGGGGACGTGCGGGAGGTCGGCGAGGAGAAGGTGCGAGGGCAGCACACCACGCACTACTCGGGGACCCTCGCTGTGGCCGACCTCGCCGAGAAGAACTCCAGCCTCACCCGCAGCCAGCTCGACGACCTGCGCAAGACGCTGCAACAGGCAGGCGTCACCACCGAGACCGTCGACATCTGGGTCGACGACCGGGACCTGCTGGTCAAGAAGATCGAGAAGGGCGAGACCACGGCGGGCGCCTACTCCCAGACCGCGTACTACAGCGACTACGGCACCAAGGTCTCCGCCCGGACGCCCCCGGCCAGCGACACCGCCGACTTCACGGAGCTGGTGAAGCAGCAGAAGGGAACAGGCGTCGGCTCGTAATTCACGAGACCTCCCCGACCCCTCCGGGATACCTTCACGGTCTTGCTGTGCATCGACCGTGTGTTCTCTGTATGGGGTTCTGGGGGAAATGAATGAGATCTTCCGTAGGCGTCCTCGGGCTGTCCGCGCTGCTCGTCGCCGGATGCGCGGCCGCGGGCGGCACGGACAGCGGCGGTGACTCGGGGGCCGCGGCCGCCGTCACCCGCGCCGCGAAGAAGGCGGAGCAGCCCGTCTCCCTGCGCTACCGCATGACCGGCCGGACACCGGAGGAGGGCCGGATCAAGGCCGAGGCCGCCATCGGCGTCAAGCCGCCGGCCATGAGCCTGAAATCCACCGTGCTCAGCGGGCCGGACCAGGGCACGGGCGAGTACCGGATGGTCGACGGAGCCCTGTACGTGGGCACCGACGAGGCCAACGAGGACGGCAAGCACTGGGTCAAGTTCGGTGCGCCGGGCAAGTCCGGCACACCGAGCGGCATCAAGGTCGACACCGGCACGGCGGCCGACAAGGTCCGCGACAACCCCTCCCACGAGAGCGGCTTCCTCACCGCGGCCGACGACCTGAAGAAGGCCGGCGCCGAGACCGTCGAGGGCGTCCGAACCACCCACTACACGGGCACGGCCGCCATCGACGAGATCCGCGCCGCCCACAAGGGCGACGCCGCCGCCGTCCGGCAGCGGACCGAGAAGAGTCTCGCGCAGTACGAGAAGCTGGGTGTCGACGAGCTCACCATGGACCTGTGGGTCGACGCCGACGACCGCACGCGGCAGCTGCGCATGCAGGGCATGGGGCGGCACGGCCAGCTCGACCTCACCATCACGTTCCTCGACATCGGCAAGCCCGTGACCGTGAAGGCGCCGCCCGCCTCCGACACCGTCGACATGGCCAAGGAGCTGAAGGAGGCCCGCGGCTGAGCCGGAAGAGGGCCCGTCCGGGCGGATTTGCCTCACCGAGACCCGTTCACGTAGTCTTCCCCAGAAGCCAAAGACCGCTGGTCGTTGCCGTGCTCTCGGACAGAGGGGGCGGTGGCCGAAGGATCCGCTGCAACGCGGACGACCCGCGCAGGTGTCAGTGGATGTGCTCCCGGACCGAACTCCTTCCATGGAATTCGTTCGGTCGAGCTACGCCCCGTGCGCCTGCGCCGGGGCGTTTCGTCTGTCACAGCCCCTTCTGAGCGGTCCTCATCACCCGGAAGGAGGCCGACGCTCTATGGCAAGGCCCGACAAGGCTGCCGCGGTAGCCGAGCTGACGGAGTCGTTCCGCAGCTCGAACGCCGCCGTGCTGACCGAGTACCGGGGTCTCACCGTGGCGCAGCTCAAGACGCTGCGTCGTTCGCTCGGTGAGAACGCCCAGTACGCCGTGGTGAAGAACACGCTGACCAAGATTGCGGCCAACGAGGCCGGGATCAACACGCTCGACGACCTGTTCAACGGTCCGACGGCGGTCGCCTTCATCACCGGTGACCCGGTGGAGTCGGCGAAGGGTCTTCGTGACTTCGCCAAGGACAACCCGAACCTCGTCATCAAGGGCGGTGTCCTTGACGGCAAGGCGCTGTCCGCCGACGAGATCAAGAAGCTTGCGGACCTCGAGTCCCGCGAGGTTCTGCTCAGCAAGCTGGCGGGTGCCTTCAAGGGCAAGCAGTCTCAGGCTGCTCAGCTCTTCCAGGCGCTTCCCTCGAAGCTCGTCCGCACCGTGGACGCTCTTCGCGCCAAGCAGGCCGAGCAGGGCGGTGCCGAGTAATTCGGCTCCCGAAATGACCGTCGTCTTCCGGCAGTCCGCCTGAAGCAGCGGTCGTTAGCGGGCCGAACGTACGCCCGCCAGACATGTACACACCGGCACCAGCCGAATTAGTGGAAGGAAAGCCGTCATGGCTCTCACCCAGGACGAACTGCTCGCCGAGTTCGAGGGCATGACCCTCATCCAGCTCTCCGAGTTCGTGAAGGCGTTCGAGGAGAAGTTCGACGTCACCGCCGCCGCCGCGGTCGCCGTCGCGGGCCCCGCCGCCCCGGGCGCCCCGGTCGAGGCCGCTGAGGAGCAGGACGAGTTCGACGTCGTCCTCACCGGCGCCGGCGAGAAGAAGATCCAGGTCATCAAGGTCGTGCGTGAGCTGACCTCCCTGGGTCTGAAGGAGGCCAAGGACCTCGTGGACGGCGCCCCGAAGCCCGTTCTCGAGAAGGTCGCCAAGGAGGCCGCTGAGAAGGCCGCCGAGTCCCTCAAGGCCGCCGGCGCCTCGGTCGAGGTCAAGTAACACCCCACGGTCGGCGACGACCGTACGCGAAGGCTGAATCAGTCCCTCTGGGGCTGTAACGCCGACGCACCGAAGAGCGATCATCCATCTGGGTGGTCGCTCTTCGTCGTTCCTGGGGGCGCGGCCACGGTTACCTCACACCCCTGTGAGCGGGGGGTATGGTGATCTTCGTCGTGTCTCCGAGCGCCCCGGTCAGCGCAGGGGGGCCTTGACGAACCGCACGCAGCGCGCAATTCTCAGGACGCGTCGTCACAAGGATCCGAATCCGAGGCATGGATCGGCGACGAAGAGGGCAGTATCACCGTGCGTTGAGGACGAGCAGACCGAGGGCGTTGAGAACTACGAGGGTCTCGAAGAACCCGCACTGGACATCAGTGTGCCAAGTGGCTACACTGACCCTTTGCGCTGCCTGTTAGCTGTCCCCTGCCCGTCACCAGGGGCATGCCCTCCCTTGGGCCCGGACGACCAGACCTTCCTGACCTGGCCCTTTTCGCCAGATCCGGAAAGCTGTCTCCGTGCACAGGAGAGGGGCCGGTACGCGCGTAGTGAGTCCGAGCCCTCGGAAGGACCCCCTCTTGGCCGCCTCGCGCAACGCCTCGACCGCGAATACGAACAACGCTGCCAGCACCGCCCCGCTGCGCATCTCCTTTGCAAAGATCAAGGAGCCCCTCGAGGTTCCCAACCTGCTCGCGTTGCAGACCGAGAGCTTTGACTGGCTGCTCGGGAACACCGCCTGGCAGAGTCGGGTCGAGGCGGCTCTGGAGTCGGGTCAGGACGTCCCCACGAAGTCCGGTCTGGAGGAGATCTTCGAGGAGATCTCCCCGATCGAGGACTTCTCCGGGTCGATGTCGCTGACCTTCCGCGACCACCGTTTCGAGCCGCCTAAGAACAGCATCGACGAGTGCAAGGACCGTGACTTCACGTACGCGGCCCCGCTCTTCGTGACGGCCGAGTTCACGAACAACGAGACCGGCGAGATCAAGTCCCAGACGGTCTTCATGGGCGACTTCCCGCTCATGACGAACAAGGGCACCTTCGTCATCAACGGCACCGAGCGTGTCGTGGTGTCCCAGCTGGTTCGTTCGCCGGGTGTCTACTTCGACTCCTCCATCGACAAGACGTCCGACAAGGACATCTTCTCCGCCAAGATCATCCCCTCCCGGGGTGCCTGGCTGGAGATGGAGATCGACAAGCGCGACATGGTCGGTGTGCGCATCGACCGCAAGCGCAAGCAGTCCGTCACCGTCCTCCTGAAGGCTCTCGGCTGGACCACCGAGCAGATCCTCGAGGAGTTCGGCGAGTACGAGTCCATGCGCGCCACCCTGGAGAAGGACCACACCCAGGGCCAGGACGACGCGCTGCTCGACATCTACCGCAAGCTGCGTCCGGGCGAGCCCCCCACGCGTGAGGCCGCGCAGACGCTGCTCGAGAACCTCTACTTCAACCCCAAGCGCTACGACCTCGCGAAGGTCGGCCGCTACAAGGTCAACAAGAAGCTGGGTGCGGACGCTCCGCTGGACGCGGGCGTCCTGACCGTCGAGGACGTCATCTCGACGATCAAGTACCTGGTCAAGCTGCACGCCGGCGAGACCGAGACGGCTGCGGACAACGGCCAGACGATCGTCGTCGAGACCGACGACATCGACCACTTCGGCAACCGTCGTCTGCGCAGCGTCGGCGAGCTCATCCAGAACCAGGTCCGTACGGGTCTGGCGCGTATGGAGCGAGTCGTCCGCGAGCGGATGACGACCCAGGACGTCGAGGCGATCACGCCGCAGACCCTGATCAACATCCGGCCGGTCGTCGCCTCCATCAAGGAGTTCTTCGGCACCAGCCAGCTGTCGCAGTTCATGGACCAGAACAACCCGCTGTCGGGTCTCACCCACAAGCGCCGCCTGTCGGCGCTCGGCCCGGGTGGTCTCTCCCGTGAGCGGGCCGGCTTCGAGGTCCGTGACGTGCACCCGTCCCACTACGGACGCATGTGCCCGATCGAGACCCCCGAAGGCCCGAACATCGGCCTGATCGGTTCGCTCGCCTCCTACGGCCGCGTCAACGCGTTCGGTTTCGTGGAGACGCCGTACCGCAAGGTCGTCGACGGCCAGGTCACCGACGAGGTCGACTACCTGACGGCCGACGAGGAGGACCGCTACGTCATCGCGCAGGCCAACGCCACGCTGAACGACGACATGCAGTTCACCGAGGCCCGCGTCCTGGTCCGCCGCCGTGGCGGCGAGGTCGACTACGTCGCCGGTGACGACGTGGACTACATGGACGTCTCGCCGCGCCAGATGGTGTCGGTCGCGACCGCCATGATCCCGTTCCTCGAGCACGACGACGCCAACCGTGCCCTGATGGGCGCGAACATGATGCGTCAGGCCGTGCCGCTCATCAAGAGCGAGTCCCCGCTCGTCGGCACCGGCATGGAGTACCGCTCCGCCGTCGACGCCGGCGACGTGGTCAAGGCCGAGAAGGCGGGTGTGGTCCAGGAGGTCTCCGCGGACTACATCACCACCACCAACGACGACGGCACGTACATCACGTACCGCCTGGCCAAGTTCGCCCGCTCCAACCAGGGCACCTCGGTCAACCAGAAGGTCATCGTCAACGAGGGCGACCGGATCATCGAGGGCCAGGTCCTGGCCGACGGTCCGGCCACCGAGAACGGCGAGATGGCGCTGGGCAAGAACCTGCTCGTGGCGTTCATGCCGTGGGAGGGTCACAACTACGAGGACGCGATCATCCTGTCGCAGCGCCTCGTGCAGGACGACGTCCTCTCCTCGATCCACATCGAGGAGCACGAGGTCGACGCCCGTGACACCAAGCTCGGCCCCGAGGAGATCACCCGGGACATCCCGAACGTCTCCGAGGAGGTCCTCGCCGACCTCGACGAGCGCGGCATCATCCGCATCGGCGCCGAGGTCGTCGCCGGTGACATCCTGGTCGGCAAGGTCACGCCCAAGGGCGAGACCGAGCTGACCCCGGAGGAGCGCCTGCTGCGCGCGATCTTCGGTGAGAAGGCCCGTGAGGTCCGTGACACCTCGCTGAAGGTGCCGCACGGCGAGATCGGCAAGGTCATCGGCGTCCGCGTCTTCGACCGTGAAGAGGGCGACGAGCTGCCGCCGGGCGTGAACCAGCTGGTTCGTGTCTACGTGGCGCAGAAGCGCAAGATCACGGACGGTGACAAGCTCGCCGGCCGTCACGGCAACAAGGGCGTCATCTCCAAGATCCTGCCCATCGAGGACATGCCGTTCCTCGAGGACGGGACTCCGGTCGACATCATCCTCAACCCGCTGGGTGTGCCGTCCCGAATGAACCCGGGACAGGTGCTGGAGATCCACCTCGGCTGGCTCGCCAGCCGCGGCTGGGACGTCTCCGGGCTCGGCGAGGAGTGGGCGCAGCGTCTGCAGGTGATCGGCGCCGACGCGGTCGCCCCCGGCACCAACGTCGCCACCCCGGTCTTCGACGGCGCGCGTGAGGACGAGCTGGCGGGTCTGCTGCAGCACACCATCCCGAACCGCGACGGCGAGCGCATGGTGCAGCCGACCGGTAAGGCGCGGCTGTTCGACGGCCGCTCCGGTGAGCCGTTCCCGGACCCGATCTCCATCGGCTACATGTACATCCTGAAGCTGCACCACCTGGTCGACGACAAGCTGCACGCCCGTTCGACCGGTCCGTACTCGATGATCACCCAGCAGCCGCTGGGTGGTAAGGCGCAGTTCGGCGGTCAGCGCTTCGGTGAGATGGAGGTGTGGGCGCTGGAGGCATACGGCGCCGCGTACGCCCTCCAGGAGCTCCTGACCATCAAGTCCGACGACGTGACCGGCCGCGTGAAGGTCTACGAGGCCATCGTCAAGGGCGAGAACATCCCCGAGCCCGGCATCCCCGAGTCCTTCAAGGTGCTCATCAAGGAGATGCAGTCTCTCTGCCTGAACGTGGAGGTGCTGTCCAGCGACGGTATGTCCATCGAGATGCGTGACACCGACGAGGACGTCTTCCGCGCGGCGGAGGAGCTCGGCATCGACCTGTCCCGGCGCGAGCCGAGCAGCGTCGAAGAGGTCTGACGGGAGTCCGGTCCGGAGGTTCAGCGATGAAGATCCCTGAGCCTCTGGCCGGCCCCGGGACCCCCGTATCAGACCCCAAGACTTACAACCCTGAGAGGGATTGACGCATAGTGCTCGACGTCAACTTCTTCGACGAGCTCCGGATCGGCCTGGCCACCGCGGACGACATCCGTCAGTGGAGCCACGGCGAGGTCAAGAAGCCCGAGACGATCAACTACCGCACGCTCAAGCCGGAAAAGGACGGACTCTTCTGCGAGAAGATCTTCGGTCCGACCCGGGACTGGGAGTGCTACTGCGGCAAGTACAAGCGTGTCCGGTTCAAGGGCATCATCTGCGAGCGCTGCGGCGTCGAGGTCACTCGCGCCAAGGTGCGTCGTGAGCGGATGGGCCACATCGAGCTGGCCGCCCCCGTCACGCACATCTGGTACTTCAAGGGCGTTCCGTCGCGCCTCGGCTACCTGCTCGACCTCGCCCCGAAGGACCTCGAGAAGGTCATCTACTTCGCGGCGTACATGATCACGTTCGTCGACGACGAGCGCCGTACGCGTGACCTGCCCTCGCTGGAGGCGCACGTCTCCGTCGAGCGTCAGCAGATCGAGAACCGTCGCGACGCCGACCTCGAGGCCCGCGCCAAGAAGCTCGAGACCGACCTGGCCGAGCTGGAGGCCGAGGGCGCCAAGGCCGACGTGCGCCGCAAGGTGCGCGAAGGCGCCGAGCGGGAGATGAAGCAGCTGCGCGACCGTGCGCAGCGCGAGATCGACCGTCTCGACGAGGTGTGGACCCGCTTCAAGAACCTCAAGGTCCAGGACCTGGAGGGCGACGAGCTCCTCTACCGCGAGCTGCGTGACCGCTTCGGCACGTACTTCGACGGTTCGATGGGCGCCGCGGCGCTTCAGAAGCGCCTGGAGTCCTTCGACCTGGACGAGGAGGCCGAGCGCCTCCGCGAGATCATCCGTACCGGCAAGGGCCAGAAGAAGACCCGTGCGCTCAAGCGCCTGAAGGTCGTCTCCGCGTTCCTGCAGACCAGCAACAGCCCCAAGGGCATGGTGCTCGACTGCGTGCCGGTCATCCCGCCGGACCTTCGCCCGATGGTGCAGCTGGACGGTGGCCGCTTCGCGACCTCCGACCTGAACGACCTGTACCGCCGTGTGATCAACCGCAACAACCGCCTGAAGCGCCTTCTCGACCTCGGTGCGCCCGAGATCATCGTGAACAACGAGAAGCGCATGCTCCAGGAGGCCGTGGACGCGCTGTTCGACAACGGCCGTCGTGGCCGTCCGGTCACCGGTCCCGGCAACCGCCCGCTGAAGTCCCTCAGCGACATGCTGAAGGGCAAGCAGGGTCGATTCCGTCAGAACCTGCTCGGCAAGCGTGTGGACTACTCCGCGCGTTCCGTGATCGTCGTCGGTCCGCAGCTGAAGCTGCACCAGTGCGGTCTGCCGAAGGCGATGGCGCTGGAGCTGTTCAAGCCGTTCGTGATGAAGCGCCTGGTCGACCTGAACCACGCGCAGAACATCAAGAGCGCCAAGCGCATGGTGGAGCGCGGCCGCACCGTTGTGTACGACGTCCTCGAAGAGGTCATCGCCGAGCACCCGGTGCTGCTCAACCGTGCTCCCACCCTGCACCGCCTCGGCATCCAGGCCTTCGAGCCGCAGCTGGTCGAGGGCAAGGCCATCCAGATCCACCCGCTCGTCTGCACCGCGTTCAACGCGGACTTCGACGGTGACCAGATGGCCGTCCACCTGCCGCTCTCCGCGGAGGCGCAGGCCGAGGCCCGCATCCTGATGCTGTCCTCGAACAACATCCTCAAGCCCGCCGACGGCCGTCCGGTGACGATGCCGACCCAGGACATGGTCCTCGGTCTGTTCTTCCTCACCACCGACGGCGAGCTGCGTGACACCAAGGGCGAGGGCCGGTCGTTCGGCTCCACGGCCGAGGCGATCATGGCGTTCGACGCCGGTGAGCTCGCGCTGCAGTCGCCGATCGACATCCGCTTCCCGGTGGGCACCATCCCGCCGCGTGGCTGGACGCCGCCGGTGCGCGAGGAGGGCGAGCCCGAGTGGCAGCAGGGGGACACCTTCCGCCTGCGCACCACTTTGGGCCGCGCGCTCTTCAACGAGCTGCTGCCCGAGGACTACCCGTTCGTCGACTACTCGGTGGGCAAGAAGCAGCTCTCCGAGATCGTCAACGACCTGGCCGAGCGCTACCCCAAGGTCATCGTGGCGGCGACGCTCGACAACCTGAAGGCGGCCGGCTTCTACTGGGCGACCCGTTCCGGTGTCACCGTGGCCATCTCCGACGTCGTCGTTCCCGAGGCGAAGAAGGAGATCGTCAAGGGCTACGAGGCGCAGGACGAGAAGGTCCAGAAGCAGTACGAGCGCGGTCTGATCACCAAGGAAGAGCGCACGCAGGAGCTCATCGCGATCTGGACCAAGGCGACCAACGAGGTCGCCGAGGCGATGAACGCGAACTTCCCCAAGACCAACCCCATCTTCATGATGGTTGACTCGGGTGCCCGAGGAAACATGATGCAGATGCGGCAGATCGCCGGTATGCGCGGTCTGGTGTCGAACGCGAAGAACGAGACCATCCCGCGTCCGATCAAGGCGTCCTTCCGTGAGGGCCTGTCGGTGCTGGAGTACTTCATCTCCACGCACGGCGCCCGTAAGGGTCTGGCGGACACCGCCCTGCGTACCGCCGACTCGGGTTACCTGACCCGTCGTCTGGTGGACGTCTCGCAGGACGTCATCATCCGCGAGGAGGACTGCGGCACCGAGCGCGGTCTGAAGCTGAAGATCGCGGTCCGCGGCGAGGACGGCGTCCTGCGCAAGACGGACGACGTCGAGACCAGCGTCTACGCCCGCATGCTCGCCGAGGACGTCGTCATCGACGGCAAGGTGATCGCGCCGGCCAACGTGGACTTGGGCGACGTGCTCATCGACCAGCTCGTGCGCCACGGCGTCGAGGAGGTCAAGACCCGCTCGATCCTGACCTGTGAGTCGCAGGTCGGCACGTGTGCCATGTGCTACGGCCGCTCGCTGGCCACCGGCAAGCTGGTCGACATCGGTGAGGCGGTCGGCATCATCGCCGCCCAGTCCATCGGTGAGCCCGGCACCCAGCTGACGATGCGTACCTTCCACACCGGTGGTGTGGCCGGTGACGACATCACCCAGGGTCTGCCGCGTGTCGTCGAGCTCTTCGAGGCCCGTACCCCGAAGGGTGTCGCCCCGATCTCCGAGGCCTCCGGCCGCGTGCGGATCGAGGAGACCGAGAAGACCAAGAAGATCGTCATCACGCCGGACGACGGCAGCGACGAGACGGCGTTCCCGATCTCGAAGCGCGCCCGTCTTCTGGTCAGCGAGGGCGAGCACGTCGAGGTGGGCCAGAAGCTCACCGTGGGTGCCACCAACCCGCACGACGTGCTGCGCATCCTGGGTCAGCGTGCCGTCCAGGTCCACCTGGTCGGCGAGGTCCAGAAGGTGTACAACTCGCAGGGTGTGTCGATCCACGACAAGCACATCGAGATCATCATCCGGCAGATGCTGCGCCGTGTGACGATCATCGAGTCCGGCGACGCCGAGCTGCTGCCCGGCGAGCTCGTCGAGCGCTCGAAGTTCGAGGTCGAGAACCGTCGTGTGGTCCAGGAGGGCGGTCACCCGGCCTCCGGTCGCCCGCAGCTCATGGGTATCACCAAGGCCTCGCTGGCGACGGAATCCTGGCTGTCGGCCGCCTCCTTCCAGGAGACGACCCGAGTCCTGACGGACGCGGCGATCAACGCCAAGTCCGACAGCCTCATCGGCCTCAAGGAGAACGTCATCATCGGTAAGCTCATCCCGGCCGGTACGGGTCTGTCCCGCTACCGCAACATCCGGGTCGAGCCGACCGAGGAGGCCAAGGCCGCGATGTACTCGGCCGTCGGCTACGACGACATCGACTACTCGCCGTTCGGCACGGGCTCCGGCCAGGCCGTTCCGCTGGAGGACTACGACTACGGTCCGTACAACCAGTAAGCGGTGAGCGATCGCCAGAAGGGCGCCCACTCCGTCTCGTACGGGGTGGGCGCCCTTCGGCGTTCCTACGGAATTTCCGGCTTCTAGGGAACTTCCGGCTTCTACGGGATGCCGAGTTCGAAGATCACGTAGTGCGCGTACCAGCCCGACGCGATGGACGCCGTCGCGAAGAACACCGCCAGGCTCGGCCACTTCAGCCGGCTCAGGGCCGCCGCCGGGGCCAGCAGCAGGGGGAAGGCCGGGAGCAGGTAGCGGCCCGTGTTGCCGAACATCTGCTGGGTGCCCAGCACGGTGATCACGCTCGCCAGCGTGTACGCGACCAGCACCAGCGGCGGCCTCTTGCGCAGCATCAGCGCGATCAGGAAGGGCAGCGCCAGGACGATCTGAACGGCCAGCAGGTCGGGGACCGTGAACGCGAACAGGTAGTCGTGGCGGCCGACGGCCGTGTTGCGCAGCACGTCGAGGGTGTAGGCGCCGAAGTCGAAGTAGTGCGCCCACCCCTCGCGCTGGAGCGTGAAGTACGCGGTGAGGTCGCCCATGCTGAGGCCGACCCAGGTGATGTAGGTGAGCAGGCCGAGCGGCGCGGCGATCATCGCGTAGACGGGACCGGAGATCCCGTGCTCGCGCCTGCTGTCGCGCCGGGCGAGGGTCACGATCGCGGCCAGCCCGACGGCGCCGATGAGCGCGGCGGAGGTCGGCCGGTTGAGTCCGGCGAGGAAGGCGAGGAGCCCGGCGGCCACCCAGCGGCCCTTCATCACGCAGTAGCAGCACCAGGCCGCTATGGCGACGAACACCGACTCCGAGTAGAGCGCCCACTCCACGCCCGCGCCGGGCGCCACCGCCCACAGTCCGGCCGCGATGGTGCCCGCCCGCACCCCGGCGAGCGTCGAGACGACGGCGTAGATGCCGGCGGCGGCGAGGAAGGAGGCCAGGACGGACACGAGGATCCCGGAGCCGTAGAGGCCCAGTCCTGTGATCTCGGACACGCCTCGGATCAGGCCCGGGTAGAGCGGGAAGAAGGCGACCGAGTCCTGCTTGACCGTGAACAGGCCGCCCGGATCGAGCCGTTGGAGCGGCTTGGGGTCGTAGCCCTTCTCGGCGACCTGTAGGTACCACCAGCCGTCCCAGGTGGCGAGGACGTCCCACCAGTGGGCGCCGCCGCCGAAGCGCGGGTTCTTCTTCTGGTACTCGCCGGCCCACTCCAGGAGCCAGGCGAACACGGTCAGCCCGACGAGCTTCATCGTGCCGTAGAGGAGCAGCGGGGCGAGGTACGGTCGTACCCCGTCCGGCAGGGTGAGGCGGCGGAGCCTCGAGAGCCGCTCCTCTCGCCCGCCGGGCACGGCGGAGCCCGTCGCCGTGTCCTTGGAAGCCGTGCTCATGGCTGGGGTCCCCCCTCGGCCGATCGCCGGACACCAGGGCGAGGCGGCAGAGCTGTCCGGTTGATCGTGAAGTCTGGTCATAAGAATGTGGTCATAAGATCGCGCAACAGAGTCGCACATGTGCGCCACAGGTTGGGGGAGGACGGGTGACCGAAGCGCGAACCGCCGAGGACACGGCGACCGTGTTGTCGGTCGTCATACCCATGTACAACGAGGAAGAGGTCCTTCCGGCGCTGGTCAGTCGGTTGCGACCGGTCCTTGCGGGTCTCGGCGTCCGCTACGAGGTCGTCGCGGTGGACGACGGCAGCGCCGACCGCACGGCCGAGCTGCTCGCCGCCTTCCGGCTTGGCTGGCCGGAACTGCGCATCATCGGTCTGCGCCGCAACTCCGGCCACCAGGCGGCCCTCACCGCCGGCCTCGACCGGGCGCTCGGCGCGTACGTCGTCAGCATCGACGCCGACCTCCAGGACCCGCCCGAGAAGATCGCCGACATGCTCGCCCTGGCCCGCGCCGAGAACCTCGACATCGTCTACGGCATCCGCGCGGACCGGGCCAGCGACACCGGCTTCAAGCGGTGGACGGCGGGCCTGTACTACCGTCTCGTGCGCCGGCTCGCGGGGGAGGACGTCCCGGCCCAGGCCGGTGACTTCAGGCTGCTGAGCAGGGCCGCGGTGGACGCCCTGAAGGCCCTGCCCGACCAGCAGCGCGTCTACCGGCTCCTGGTGCCCTGGCTGGGCTTCCCCAGCGGTGAGGTCACCTATGAGCGCGCGCCGCGGCCGGCGGGCGAGAGCAAGTACCCCCTGGGCCGGATGATCCGGCTGGCCGTCGACAGCGTCACCGGGTTCTCCGCGGCCCCCCTGCGCATCGCCACCTGGCTGGGCGGCTTCGCCTTCCTGGTCTGCCTCGCGCTGATGGGCTACACCCTGACCGCCTACGCCCTGGGTCGCACCGTGCCCGGCTGGACGTCCCTGTTCATCGGCGTGATGTTCGTCGGCGCGGTCCAGCTGATCTGCGTGGGGCTGCTCGGCGAGTACGTCGGGCGCATCTACACGGCCGTACAGAACCGTCCGACGTACTTCGTCGGACGGGACACGGCGCAGGACGAGGCACAGGACGCGGCGCAGGGGAGCGATCCGCTACCACAGAGCCTGCGGCAGGGCTCGTAAACCTTCGGCGTGTCGGTGGCGGGGCCTTTGTTTTGACCGAAGTGAATGCGCTAGGTACGCTCAGACCTTGTGCCTGGGGTGTGCCCTGGCCCGTGTGCGTGTCTTCAACCGCACAGGGGTCTAACGAAGTGGCCACCGCGATCTGCGTCTCTTTCTGCCTCGCAGCGGAAATCCGCGGGTTCGACACACCCGACCGCGTGGGTCGGCGAAGTTCCAGGTTAGCTGTACAAATCGGCACACAGAAACCGGAGAAGTAGTGCCTACGATCCAGCAGCTGGTCCGTAAGGGCCGGCAGGACAAGGTCGAGAAGAACAAGACGCCCGCACTCGAGGGTTCCCCTCAGCGCCGCGGCGTCTGCACGCGTGTGTTCACGACCACCCCGAAGAAGCCGAACTCGGCCCTGCGTAAGGTCGCGCGTGTGCGTCTGACCAGCGGGATCGAGGTCACCGCTTACATTCCGGGTGAGGGACACAACCTGCAGGAGCACTCCATCGTGCTCGTGCGCGGTGGTCGTGTGAAGGACCTGCCGGGTGTTCGCTACAAGATCATCCGCGGCTCCCTCGACACCCAGGGTGTCAAGAACCGCAAGCAGGCCCGCAGCCGCTACGGCGCCAAGAAGGAGAAGTAAGAAATGCCTCGTAAGGGCCCTGCCCCGAAGCGCCCGGTCATCATCGACCCGGTCTACGGTTCTCCTCTTGTCACGTCGCTCATCAACAAGGTGCTGCTGAACGGCAAGCGCTCCACCGCCGAGCGCATCGTCTACGGCGCCATGGAGGGCCTGAAGGAGAAGACCGGCAACGACCCGGTCATCACCCTGAAGCGCGCTCTCGAGAACATCAAGCCGACCATCGAGGTCAAGTCCCGCCGTGTCGGTGGCGCGACCTACCAGGTTCCGGTCGAGGTCAAGCCGGGCCGCGCGAGCACCCTGGCGCTGCGCTGGCTCGTGGGCTACTCCCGCGCCCGTCGCGAGAAGACCATGACCGAACGCCTGCTCAACGAGCTTCTCGACGCGTCCAACGGCCTCGGCGCCGCTGTGAAGAAGCGTGAGGACACCCACAAGATGGCCGAGTCCAACAAGGCCTTCGCGCACTACCGCTGGTAGTCGCTACCCACATCGAGACCGAGAGAAGACGAAAGCCTTATGGCTACCACTTCACTTGACCTGGCCAAGGTCCGCAACATCGGGATCATGGCCCACATCGACGCGGGCAAGACGACCACCACCGAGCGGATCCTGTTCTACACCGGCGTCTCCTACAAGATCGGTGAGGTCCACGACGGCGCCGCGACCATGGACTGGATGGAGCAGGAGCAGGAGCGTGGCATCACGATCACCTCTGCTGCCACCACCTGTCACTGGCCGCTCGAGGACGTCGACCACACCATCAACATCATCGACACCCCGGGTCACGTCGACTTCACCGTCGAGGTAGAGCGTTCCCTGCGTGTGCTCGACGGTGCCGTGACGGTGTTCGACGGCGTTGCCGGCGTCGAGCCCCAGTCCGAGACGGTGTGGCGTCAGGCGGACCGCTACGGCGTCCCGCGCATCTGCTTCGTCAACAAGCTCGACCGGACCGGTGCCGAGTTCCACCGCTGTGTCGACATGATCAGCAGCCGCCTCGGCGCGACGCCGATCGTCATGCAGCTGCCGATCGGTGCCGAGGCCGACTTCAAGGGCGTCGTCGACCTGGTCACGATGAAGGCCTTCGTGTGGTCCGCCGAGGCGGAGAAGGGCGAGATGTACGACGTCGTCGACATCCCGGCCACCCACACCGAGGCTGCCGAGGAGTACCGCGGCAAGCTCGTCGAGACCGTCGCCGAGAACGACGACGAGATCATGGAGCTGTACCTGGAGGGCCAGGAGCCTTCCGTGGAGCAGCTGTACGCCGCGATCCGTCGTATCACCATCGCGTCCGGCAAGTCCGACGGCGTCACCGTCACCCCGGTGTTCTGTGGCACCGCGTTCAAGAACAAGGGCGTCCAGCCCCTGCTCGACGCGGTCGTGCGCTACCTGCCCTCCCCCCTGGACGTCGAGGCCATCGAGGGCCACGACGTGAAGGACCCGGAGGTCGTGGTCAAGCGCAAGCCGTCCGACGACGAGCCGCTGTCCGCGCTCGCGTTCAAGATCATGAGCGACCCGCACCTGGGCAAGCTCACCTTCGTCCGGGTCTACTCGGGCCGCCTGGTGTCCGGCACTGCCGTGCTGAACTCCGTCAAGGGCAAGAAGGAGCGCATCGGCAAGATCTACCGCATGCACGCGAACAAGCGTGAGGAGATCGAGGCGGTCGGCGCCGGCGACATCGTCGCCGTCATGGGTCTGAAGCAGACCACGACCGGTGAGACGCTGTGCGACGACAAGGCTCCCGTGATCCTGGAGTCCATGGACTTCCCGGCTCCGGTCATCCAGGTCGCCATCGAGCCCAAGTCGAAGGGCGACCAGGAGAAGCTGGGCATCGCGATCCAGCGCCTGGCCGAGGAGGACCCGTCGTTCCAGGTCCACTCGGACGAGGAGACCGGCCAGACCATCATCGGCGGCATGGGCGAACTGCACCTCGAGGTGCTGGTCGACCGTATGCGCCGTGAGTTCAAGGTCGAGGCCAACGTCGGCAAGCCGCAGGTCGCCTACCGCGAGACCATCCGCAAGGCGGTCGACCGGGTCGACTACACGCACAAGAAGCAGACTGGTGGTACCGGCCAGTTCGCCAAGGTGCAGATCGCGATCGAGCCGATCGAGGGCGGCGACGCCTCGTACGAGTTCGTGAACAAGGTGACCGGTGGTCGTATCCCGAAGGAGTACATCCCTTCGGTCGACGCCGGTGCGCAGGAGGCCATGCAGTTCGGCATCCTCGCCGGTTACGAGATGACCGGCGTGCGCGTCACCCTGCTCGACGGTGGTTACCACGAGGTGGACTCCTCCGAGCTCGCCTTCAAGATCGCCGGTTCGCAGGCCTTCAAGGAGGCCGCGCGCAAGGCCAGCCCCGTGCTGCTCGAGCCGATGATGGCCGTCGAGGTCACCACGCCCGAGGACTACATGGGCGAGGTCATCGGCGACATCAACTCCCGCCGTGGTCAGATCCAGGCCATGGAGGAGCGGGCCGGTGCCCGTGTCGTCAAGGGCCTGGTGCCCCTGTCGGAGATGTTCGGCTACGTCGGCGACCTCCGCAGCAAGACGTCGGGTCGCGCGAGCTACTCGATGCAGTTCGACTCCTACGCCGAGGTTCCCCGGAACGTCGCCGAGGAGATCATCGCGAAGGCCAAGGGCGAGTAACGCACCGCGTTCACACGCTTTAGGCTTGACTCCGGAGCCTCTGGGGCAACCACCCGCATTCGTCAAGGATCGTGGGTGTTTGCCCCGGGCCCGGGCTTTGACAGCAAAGATCACCTGGCGCCGATGAAGTAAGGCGTACCAGAACCACTCCCAGGAGGACCCCAGTGGCGAAGGCGAAGTTCGAGCGGACTAAGCCGCACGTCAACATCGGCACCATCGGTCACATCGACCACGGTAAGACGACCCTCACGGCCGCCATTACCAAGGTGCTGCACGACGCGTTCCCGGACCTGAACGAGGCATCGGCGTTCGACCAGATCGACAAGGCTCCCGAGGAGCGCCAGCGCGGTATCACCATCTCCATCGCGCACGTCGAGTACCAGACGGAGACGCGTCACTACGCGCACGTCGACTGCCCGGGTCACGCGGACTACATCAAGAACATGATCACGGGTGCCGCGCAGATGGACGGCGCGATCCTCGTGGTTGCCGCCACCGACGGCCCGATGCCGCAGACCAAGGAGCACGTGCTCCTGGCCCGCCAGGTCGGCGTTCCGTACATCGTCGTCGCCCTGAACAAGGCCGACATGGTGGACGACGAGGAGATCCTGGAGCTCGTCGAGCTCGAGGTCCGTGAGCTCCTCTCCGAGTACGAGTTCCCGGG
This sequence comes from Streptomyces sp. NPDC031474, assembly GCF_055581185.1. Classification (NCBI taxonomy): domain Bacteria; kingdom Bacillati; phylum Actinomycetota; class Actinomycetes; order Kitasatosporales; family Streptomycetaceae; genus Streptomyces; species Streptomyces sp. NPDC031474. Next base: position 45,598 of record NZ_JBVIJX010000024.1, on the reverse strand, counting down.
CGACGACCTGCCGGTCGTCAAGGTCTCGGCGCTCAAGGCGCTCGAGGGCGACGCCGAGTGGGGCCAGAGCGTTCTGGACCTGATGGCCGCCGTCGACGAGTCGATCCCGACCCCCGAGCGTGACGTCGACAAGCCGTTCCTCATGCCCGTCGAGGACGTCTTCACGATCACCGGTCGCGGTACGGTCGTCACCGGCCGTATCGAGCGTGGTGTCCTGAAGGTCAACGAGACCGTTGACATCATCGGCATCAAGCAGGACAAGACCACCACCACGGTCACCGGTATCGAGATGTTCCGCAAGCTGCTCGACGAGGGCCAGGCCGGTGAGAACGTCGGTCTGCTGCTCCGTGGCATCAAGCGCGAGGACGTCGAGCGCGGCCAGGTCATCATCAAGCCCGGTTCGGTCACCCCGCACACCGAGTTCGAGGCCCAGGCCTACATCCTGTCGAAGGACGAGGGTGGTCGTCACACCCCCTTCTTCAACAACTACCGTCCGCAGTTCTACTTCCGTACGACGGACGTGACCGGCGTCGTGACCCTCCCCGAGGGCACCGAGATGGTCATGCCGGGTGACAACACCGAGATGAAGGTGGAGCTCATCCAGCCCGTCGCCATGGAAGAGGGCCTGAAGTTCGCCATCCGTGAGGGTGGCCGGACGGTCGGCGCCGGCCAGGTCACCAAGATCAACAAGTAAGTCTTGTTGTTCGACCTGGTAGCTCCAGCCTGAGCTGAGCACCTGAGAGGGCCCGTACGACTCCGGTCGTACGGGCCCTTTCGCCATGTGGCTGCGGGTTGCCGTGAGCTCAGATGCGCGCGAGCACCTGCCGGACGGGATGCCCGAGCGCCGCGCCGAGAGCGATCAGCTCCCCGTCGTCGAACGGCTCCCGGTCCGGATTCCACACGGCGATCTCGAACCGGGCGAAGCCGCAGGGACCGTCGTACTCCAGCGCGTCCAGCGTCTCGGCCGCCCCGCAGCAGGGGACCTTCACGGCGAGGCCGGCGAAGCCGTCGTCGCCGTGGGCTTCGAGGAGGTCCTGGTACCACTCGTCGGAGATCGTCGCACCGCACTGCGGGCAGCCGATCCGGACGAGGTTCTCGCCGCAGTCGACGGCCATGACGGCGTCGTACCAGTCGACGTCGATCTCGGAGTCGAAGCCGGCGTCGTCCTCCGGGACGAGCCGGGCGACGAGTGCGGCGGTGCGGTCGGCCGCGGCTTGGTCGGGCTGCCAGTGCGGGTCTGTCGGAATGACCGAGAGGACGTTGTCGCTCATGAGTTCACTCGAATCGTCGAAGTCGTCAAGGGTCGTAGTCGTCGGGTGAAGTGTCGGCGAAGCCTGCGCGACGGGCCGACGAGGGGTCGGTCAACCTTGCTCGGCGGGTGCGCGGAATGCTCACTTCTGCTCCCTGTGTGGTGATTGTGACGGCCGTAATGTCACGCGGGTGACTGGCCTGGCTCTCCCCTCGCCCGCCGTACAGCCGGAGCAGCGCCCCGGCACCCCCGGCCGGCGGCGGGAACGTCCCCGTCTGTACGCCGTCGACGGAATCCGCCTGCTGGCGGCGCTCATGGTGGCCCTCCACCACTACGCCGGCACCCGCCGCGCGAACATGCCGGACAACCTGATCTGGGACCGCCCGGTGTCGGACATCATGCCGACGGTCTTCCACGTGGCGGCCTACGGCTGGATCGGCGTCGAGATCTTCTTCGTGATCAGCGGCTTCGTGATCTGCATGTCCTGCTGGGGTCGCACGCCGAGGCAGTTCTTCGTGTCGCGGGTGATCCGCCTCTACCCGGCGTACTGGTTCGCGGTGCTGTTCACGACGGCCGTGCCGGCGGCGCTGCCGGGCGTGTGGGAGCAGCTGCGGGCGCGGGATGTCCTCCTGAACCTGACGATGCTGCAGTCGGGTTCGGGAGTGCGCAACGTCGACGGCGTGTACTGGACGCTCTGGTCGGAGCTCCGCTTCTATCTGCTGTTCCTGGCGGTCGTGTGGAGGGGCCTGACGTATCGCAGGGTGGTGGTGTTCTGCTGTGTGTGGGGTGCGGCGGCGATGCCGGCGCCGGTGGCGGACTTCCCGCTGCTGGATCTGCTGGCGGCCCCGGAGAGCGCCTGGTACTTCATCGCCGGCCTGGCCCTGTACCTGATGCACCGTTTCGGCCAGGACCTGCTGCTGTGGGGCATCCTCGGCATGGCCTGGCTGATGGCCCAGAAGGAGCTCGGCGACCGCATCGACGAGGTCGAGCACGTGTCCGGCTGGCGGGGGGCGGTGCTGGTCTTCACGGTCTTCCTGCTGGTGATGGTCGCGGTCGCGCTCGGCTGGACGGACCGCGTCCGGTGGCGGTGGCTGGTGACGGCCGGGAGCCTGACGTATCCCCTGTACCTCATGCACTACGCGGCGGGGACGGCGCTGATCAGCCGCCTGCGCGACGAGATGGACGCGCGGTTGCTGGTCGCGGTGGTCCTGGCCGGGTTCCTGCTGTTGAGCTGGGCGGCGCACCGGTTCGTGGAGCGGCCGGTGGCGGGGGCGGTGAAGCGGGGGCTGGAGGGGGCGTTCGTGCGGCTGCGCGCCGATCAGGCGGGGTAGCGGGGGAGGTCTTCGGTGGAGATCGTCCACTCCGCGATGGTGACGTCCTCGCCGTAGACGAAGTCCTTGCGGGTCGCGTAACGGGGGCCGTCGGGGGTGGGGTGGATGTCGGTGAGGACGGCGCCGGAGCCGGTGCGGGGGTCGAAGATCGCGTAGACGGGGATACCCATGAGGGGGTAGTCGCGCACCTTGCTGACCCAGTCGTTGTCAGGGTTGGAGCGGGAGACGATTTCGATGGCGGCGATGAGCGTTCGAGGGTCGAAGGTCCCTGGGACGTCCATGTCCGCCATGGCGATCACGATCACGTCGGGGCGCCGCAGAATGCGTTCGGCTCCGTCCTCGACATCGGGTTCGCCCGTGTGGGCCACGATCTCTTCCGGCATCCCCTTTTCGAGGCGCCTTCGAAGGTGCAGTGCGGTCAGCTCGTGCGGACCGACGGGCGCCATCATGTCGTGAACGATCCCTTCCTTGGTGACCTCGAATTTGCCGGGCAGGGTGTCTTCCACGGACTGCACGAAGTCCCGCAGGGCCCGGTACCGGTTGGAAGCGCTCTGCCGCGCGTCGTCCGGGGCGATGGTCATGGCGCTCGCTCCTCGTCTGTGCCCTGGGGCAAGGATCGTCGCTTTCATGCTAGGCGGCCTCACAGAGATTGGGTCGGCAGTCGCGGCAGAGCCCTGGGGTCGGTGAGCGGAAGGGGCGGTCGCAGCCGTCGCAGGTCGGGGACGGGCCTCGCGCGGGCGGCGGAGGCTCCGGTGTCCGGAAGGGCGGTGGGGGCGGGAGTTGGGCGGCGAGGCGGTGGGCCAGGAGGGCGGCCGGTCGGCGTAGCGGGTCCGGGAGGTCCGCGGTGAGGGCTTGCACCACGGCTACGGGGCCGACGTCCCGTTCCAGCCAGGCGGCGACTCCGGGGGCGAGGTGCTCCACGTCCGTGGCGGAGAGCAGGAGGCGGGAGTCGTGGCGGCGGAGGCGGGCGAGGAGGTCGGTCGCCGTCTGGAGGAGTGTGGGGTGGGGGTGTGCGGGCTTCGGTACGGCGGGGAGGGCCTTGCGGGGTGCCGCCGCCGGCTTCCTGGGAGTGTGGTCCGCTGCCGGACGGCGGTCCCGGTGGCCGGGCTGGTTGCAGGAGACCGTGCGGGTGATGATCCGGCCGCCGGGGATGCGGGAACGTTCGCGGCGGAGGTAACCGTGGGCCTCCAGCTCGCGCAGAGCGGCGGCGATGCGGACCGAGCCCTCGGGGAAGCGGGCGGTGAGGGTCTTGATGTCGACGCGGACGCCCGACGGGAGCGACTGGAGGTGTACGGCCAGGCCGATCGCCAGGAGCGACAACTCCTGGTGCTGGGCGAGGTGGTTGCCGATCACCGTGAAGCGTTCGGTGTGGCGGGCGTTCTCGTGGATGAGTCCGCCCGCGTGGGGGTGGTTTTTGCCCGGGATGCGGGACTCGGCGCATGGGGGCGCGCTAGGGTTTTCCGTGTCCATCAGGAAGTTTTCGCCTTCCTCGGTGGGGCCATCGGGAAGTTTGTGCCTTCCTCGGTGGTCAGGCCCTCGCATGGGATTGCACTCCCGGCGGGGGCCGTCGCATGTCTGCGGTGGGTGGTGGTGATGCTGCGCTGAGCGTAGGGCAGGCAACCCGCCCCAAATCCACTCCAGTTGGCATATTCACTCGCGGGAGTGAGTTTGCGCTGCGGGCGGGAGGGGTGGGGCTTGGTGGGGTCATTTCACCTGGGTGGTCCTTGGAAAGAGAGCGCCCCTACCACCGAAGGGCAGAGAATCGGGTTCCGGTGCCGATGGCCTACGGACCTCCGCCCGGACCGTCTTACGCGGACGCAGGCCGCCGCGCCCAAGGGCAGCCCCTAGGAGCGCAGTTGGGGTTCGTGGCGTATGCCTCAGCTCGTGGTCATCAGCGCGCTGAGCAGCAGGAGGAGTGTCACCGGCAGGAGTGTGATGGCCAGGGCTGCTCCGGCCGTCAGGATGCGGAGCGTTCTGAAGGAGCGGCGGTGGGGGAGGGCCCAGGTCGTGGCGAACAGCGCGAGGGCCCAGTAGATCAGCGCTCCGTATTGGCCCATGCCCGCCTGCGCCCGGATCGCGCCGAACTCCAGTACGAGGACCGGTAGGCCGAGCGCCGAGGCCGCCAGGGGGATCCTCCACCAGGTCGGGTGATGTTCCGTCATGGCCTCCACACCATCACCGCCGCCCGCCCAACGGCATCGGACGATGTACTCAGCACCGTCCTGCGTGCCTACTCAGGATCGGGCCAAGGCCGAGTAGTTCAGGGTCCCGTACGGCCCAGCCCGTGTTCGCCGTCCGCGCGGGCAGGGCCCGGGGGCCGGCCCGGCATCAGGTGTTTCAGCGGTAGCGGATCACGTGCAGACGGTGGACTCCTGCCGGGTCGAGTGACAGGGGAGCGCCGGACGAACCGTCGAGCAGCATCACGCCCTCCGCCGTCATGACGGCGTTCAGCAGCCACCCCACCGCTTCTCGCGACCGGCCGTCCGTACGCCGTACCCAGACCAGTGCCCGCGCTCCGGCGGGCAGAGCCGACAAGGCGTCCGCCGTGGTCTGCCAGTCCTCGTGCTCGGAAGTGGACAGGACGGTGCCCAGCTCCGCGAGCGTCGGCTCGAACCAGTGGGCACGGCCGGGCGGGGGCGGCGTGGGGAAGTCCTTCGGACCCGGGTTCTCGCCCGCGTTCCAGCGGGCCAGCCAGGCCCAGGGCTCCGCGTTGGGCAGGCCGAACGGGGCGCCGGCGTCCTTGGGGACGACGATCGTCGCGTCGAGCAGGGCGTCCTGCCAGCGTCCGCCGTCCAGGAACCGCCGGGTGTTGCAGGAGAAGACCCAGCCCCGCCGGATCTCGTCCTCGGCCGTCGGCGCCACCAGATCGACCTGTCCGTGGTAGGCGTCGTCGAGCCAGAGCCGGGCCTTGGAGGCCGCGGAGGCGAAGTCGTGCGCCTCCCGCTCCCAGGCCTGCCGCGCGGCCTCCTGCGCCGCGGGCAGGGAGCGCAGGAGGACCAACTCGTGGACCAGGTCCCTGTCGAGTCTGGCGAGAGACGAGGTCAGGCCGTCCAGCAGGACCACCTGGCCGTTGTTGTTGTGTGCGTAGAGCAGGTTTCCGGACGCCTCGACTCCGCCGAGCGCGCGGCGGACCCACACCACGCCCCGCGTGTCGGGGCCCGGCTCGGTCATGGCTCCGATCACGGAGTCCCAGCCGCTCACGGCAACACGCTCGAACGACGGGAAGTAGCGCCGGGTCAGCCTGGACCACCAGCCGGGTGCCTCGTCGGAGGGCTGCCAGGGCAACGGGACCGACGGGGCACGCTCGACGGCGGAGTGCAGGGCCACCACGCAGCCGCGCGCGTTGATCCTGCGTGCCTGGTCGGTGACCCTGAGAGCCGCCTGCTGAGGGTCGACCGCGTCCAGGTCCCCGAGGGGATCGCTGGCCGACGGGTGGAAGGGCGGGCTGCCGTCCTTCGGGACGACGACCGAGGCCGCGAGCATGGGCGTGGCCGGGTAGCCCGGCTGGGTCATGGTCCGGCAGGAGAACATCCAGGCGGTGGGAGTCTCGTGCACCGGGTGCGGGACGGAGAGTTCGACCAGACCCCGGTATGTGTCGGTCAGCCACGCTGCCGCTCGGGTGTCAGGGCTCATCACGGCTGCCTACTCCTTGGGGGGCCAGTTACCCGAAGCGCGTCGGGACATGTAGTCGTCCACCGGAAAGGCGCTCGGCGGGAAGTGGGCCTTTCCCCCGTCGTGCGGCACGATGACCACACTGGTGATCGGCGACAGCAGCCAGTCCCCGGTCTCGAGGTGCTCTTTCCAGTCGAAGGCAATCGCCCAGCCGTAGGCGTACTCGACGGACTTCTCCGGAATCATGACCAGCGATTCCGTCTTCTCTGGATAGATCTTCCTGAGAAGCGCGGCCGCGGAATCCAGCGCCTCGTCTCTGCTCGGCATCTACTTGACTACCTTTTCGTAGGGGACGTGCTGGATTTCCACCACGTTCTTCTCCAGGTTGGCGAGTTTTCCGGTCTGCCCGTCGAGGAAAACCACTCCGTGGTCGGTGTTCACCGCGTTGAAGAAGTGTCCCGAATTTCCCCGGCCGATGAAGACGGCACTCTTCGCCCCGTCGCCGCGAGCCTGTAGGTCGCGGATGAGGTCATCGTAGCTGTCGGCCTTTCGCCAGGGCTGGGTCTCGTCCAGGACCTTGAACGGCTCCAGCGGAAGATGGCCGGGACCCTCCCGGCGCGCCGCGCTGACCTCGATGTCCTCCATCCGGCGCGCGGTCGAGATCGTGGTGTACGCGCAGTTCTGCGTGTATCCGTCCTCCCAGCGGTTGTTGATGTCCTTCAACCACGGATACTGGTCGTCGAGGAATTCCTGGGCCACCTTCGGATCCACGGAGTCGGCGTGAATAGCCCTCTCCGACACGTGATCCGTGCTGCGGGCGAGACCACTCCAGTCCTTGGGGGCCTCCGCGGCCGCCTTCGCGGCTTTCTGCCCGGCGGCGAGTTCGTCCCCGTATTTGAGGCCTTGCGCCGCGCTGCTCTCCAGGCCCTCCTTCATCCCCAGCCGCAACCCGCCGCGGGCCAGTCCCGCGCCCTTTGTCCCGATCAGTTCGGGCAGGAGTCTGCCGGTGAACTCGGAGGGGTCCTTCTTGAAGCCGTCCACGGTCGCCTGGACGATGCGTTCGGGGTGGGCGGCGGTGGAGACGAGTCCGGCGAGCGTCATGTTGACGTTCTGGAGGTATGCGGCCGGATGCGTGAGGTTGTAGGGGTCCGTGGGGTTCAGTCCGCGGACGAAGTTCAGCAGCCCCGCAGTGCCCTTGAGGGCGCCGCCGACGACATGGGTGAGCTCGGTGTTGTAGGCCTGGTAGCCGTCGGTCAGGTCGTTGCCGAGCCGGTCCAGCGGCGGTGGTTCGGCGGGAGCGTGGGCGAGCGCCGCCTTGACCTTCGTCTGCACCTCGGTGGCGACGGAGTTGCGCTGCTTTCGGGCCTGGGCGAGCCGGTCTCGCGCCGCCCTGATGTCGTCGATACCCGGATCGTGGAAGGGCTCGGGCTGCGGCCCGGGATCCTGATCGGCCTTGATCTTGGCGTTGTAGGCGTCGACCTTCTTGTTGTACGCCTCCACGGCGTCCACGGAGGCCTTTTTGCCCTTCTTGTACAGCTCGATGGCGTCGTGGGCCTGCTGTTGGGCCCACTCGACCGTCTCCGCGTAGGCGTCCAGCGCCACCCCGGCCGCCTCACAGGCGTCGGCCGCGTACAGCCACTTCATGGGATGCACACCGAACTTCTCGCGGAAGGCGTCGCCGCTCGCCCCCTTCCAGCCGGCCGCGTCGACCTTCTTCATGCCGGTGCCGACCTTGTCGAACGCGGCCTGGAAGTCCTTGAGGTGCTTGGCGCTCGCCCGGATCTTCCCGGGGTTGCCGTGGACGAGCTCCTTGGCCTCCTCGGTCTGGCCGAGCTGCTGCTCCCCGGGGGTGGCGCCGAGGTCGGAGGCGAGTTCGTCGCCGAAGTCCTCCACCGCGTCGGCGGCGTCGTGCAGGCCCACGCGGTCGAGCCCGTCGCCGACCTTGTCGGTGGCGTAGTCGACGCCCTCGCCGAGCTTCTTCTTGCCCTCGTCGACGAGTTTCTCGCCGAACTCCAGGCCGGTGTTCAGACCGCCCTTGATGTCGTCGACGATCCCCATCAGCCCTGACCGCCCTGCTGCTGGGCCGCCTGGGCCGCCTGGGCGCGGGCCTCCGGCGAGGGGCCGAAGGTGTCGTCCAGCATCTGGTCGTACTCGGAGTCCGAGACCCCGAAGGTCTCGTGCAGGTTCTCGGGGCCGAGGCCGAGAGGCCCGACGGTGTGCGAGGTCATCACATCGCGGCCGGCGTCCTTCCAGCCCTGCTTGATGTTCTCCCCCGCCTGGTCGAAGGACTCCTTGCTGTAGTCGACGTCGCCGCCGAGGACACCGGAGGTGGCGATGTCGCCCCAGCCCATCCCGGTGACCTCGTCCTCGGAGGCGTACGGATTGCCGATGAGGGAGTTGGTCACCACCTTGAAGGTGCCCCCGACGTATTCCTCGGTCTCGTGGAGGGTGCCGGCCGCGAGTCCGGTCTTGACGGCGAACCCGTTGCCCTCGTTGATCAGCGAGCGCACGCCCCACTCCCAGCGCTCGCAGAACGAGCCGAACGTCTCGGTCAGCCCCTCATGCCCCAGTTCCAGCCCCGACAGGGAGAGATCGCCGAAGCCGCGCCCGGCACCTGCCATGCCGACCATGCCGAGCTCCTTGAGCTCGCCCAGCGCCTCGGTCAGACCCTTGGCGATCAGATCCAGGCCGACGGCCTTGAGGTCAGGCTCCCCGCCCCCGCCCCCGCCCCCGCTCACCGGACACCCCCCTGCTCACGATCCACGGCCACCTCGTCCGGTACGACGCCCCTGACCGGTGGGAACACCGCGCCGTCCGGCCCGTCCGCGCAGTCCAGCGCCACCCCGCAGGGCACTCCCGCCGCGGGCACGGCCACATCCAGCAGCCGTGCGCCGAGGATCGTCTGGTAGGTCCACTCGCGGTGGTACTCCCCGCGGGCCAGGGCATACCGGGACAGCGCGTGTTCGTCGGAGAACGCCAGGATGAACCGGACGCCACCCATGTCGGCGGTGAGCAGGCCCCGTTCGTCCTCGGGGCCGGGCCCGTCGCCGAGCGGGACCAGCACCGCCGTCTGCCGGAACTCCTCCAGCAGATCGACGAACCACCGCCGCCGGGCCTCGGCCTCGGGGTCCGCCACGGCCGGCTCGGGCGCGGGCCCGGCCACCGGCTCCGGTTCGGGCGGTGTCGCCCGCTCCTCGGACGCCGCCCGGGGCGGGACCGTCATCTCCGCGTAGTCCTCGAGGCGCGACCTGGGAACCCTGTTCTCGGGCGGTTCGCTCGCCCTGTCCCCGTACTCAGACATGCCGACGATTATGGCGAGGACCTGCCATCGCAGGACAGTTCCGGGAGGAGTGGGCACCTCGCTCGCACACACTCTTTACAGCCTGCGTTTGACCTGCGTCACGTGCGGGGTATTGTCTCCGGCTCGATTGGCCAGGCCCCTGCCCCATATGGCAGACTGTCGGAGTTGCTCGGTCGAGTGTTGATGCTGCGCGCCTCCCGCCGGGAGGACCGGAAGCGAGTCCCACAGTACTCGTCGCCCTAACTGCCTGATGGCAGCGCTGGGGCGGACGTACGGGAATCTTTCGGGAAGTGTCAGTGCGGCGCCGACCAGGCACCCGGTGGGCCTTTCGTCCCCGGCTTGCGGTTCCGGAAGGGCCGTGCTTTCCCAGCAGGGATGTTCGAGCAAGGGGCATCTGTGTCGGTGAGAGCGCGACACACCCGACCGCGTGGGTCGGAGAACGAAGTGAAACGGACCATCTGGTTCCAGAGCGTTAGAAGAGACAGGACTACTGAGTAGCCATGGCGGGACAGAAGATCCGCATCCGGCTCAAGGCCTACGACCACGAGGTCATCGACAGCTCGGCGAAGAAGATCGTCGAGACGGTGACGCGTACTGGTGCGTCGGTCGCGGGCCCGGTGCCGCTGCCCACTGAGAAGAACGTGTACTGCGTCATCAAGTCGCCGCACAAGTACAAGGACTCGCGCGAGCACTTCGAGATGCGCACGCACAAGCGCCTGATCGACATTCTCGACCCGACCCCCAAGACCGTTGACTCTCTGATGCGACTCGACCTCCCGGCCGGTGTCGACATCGAGATCAAGCTCTGAGGGCTGGTGATCTGAGAATGGCTAAGCAGATCAAGGGCATCCTGGGCGAGAAGCTCGGCATGACGCAGGTGTGGGACGAGAACAACCGTGTTGTTCCGGTCACCGTCGTCAAGGCCGGCCCGAACGTCGTGACCCAGGTCCGCACGAACGACAGCGACGGCTACGAGTCGGTCCAGATCGCCTTCGGCGAGATCGACCCGCGCAAGGTGAACAAGCCCCTCAAGGGCCACTTCGCCAAGGCCGACGTCACGCCCCGTCGCCACCTCGTCGAGATCCGGACGGCCGATGCCACCGAGTACACGCTCGGTCAGGAAATCACCGCCGAGGTCTTCGAGGCCGGCGTGAAGGTCGACGTGACCGGCAAGAGCAAGGGCAAGGGCTTCGCCGGTGTCATGAAGCGTCACAACTTCAAGGGCCTCGGCGCCGGACACGGCACCCAGCGCAAGCACCGCTCTCCCGGTTCCATCGGTGGCTGCGCCACCCCGGGCCGCGTGTTCAAGGGCCTCCGCATGGCGGGTCGCATGGGCAACGAGCGCGTCACCACCCAGAACCTGACCGTCCACGCCGTTGACGCGGAGAAGGGTCTGCTGCTCATCAAGGGCGCTGTCCCCGGTCCGAACGGCGGCCTCGTCCTGGTCCGCACCGCGGCCAAGGGGGCCTGAGGTAACCGATGAGCACTGTTGACATCCTTTCGCCTGCCGGCGAGAAGACCGGTAGCGTCGAGCTCCCCGCGGAGATCTTCGGCGTGGAGAAGGTCAGCATCCCGCTGATCCACCAGGTCGTCGTCGCGCAGAACGCTGCTGCCCGTCAGGGCACGCACAAGACCAAGACCCGCGGCGAGGTTCGTGGTGGCGGTAAAAAGCCTTACCGTCAGAAGGGCACCGGCCGTGCGCGCCAGGGCTCGACCCGCGCGCCGCAGTTCGCCGGCGGTGGCGTCGTCCACGGCCCGCAGCCGCGTGACTACTCGCAGCGGACCCCGAAGAAGATGAAGGCTGCCGCTCTGCGTCACGCCCTCACCGACCGGGCCCGCCACAACCGCATTCACGTCGTCACCGGCGTGATCGAGGGCGAGACCCCCTCCACCAAGGCCGCTCGCACGCTGTTCGGCAAGATCTCGGAGCGCAAGAACCTGCTCCTGGTCGTCGACCGCGCCGACGAGGCCGCGTGGCTGTCCGCCCGCAACCTGCCCCAGGTGCACATCCTGGAGCCGGGCCAGCTGAACACGTACGACGTGATCGTCTCGGACGACGTGGTCTTCACCCAGGCCGCTCTTGAGTCCTTCGTGTCCGGCCCGAACAAGGCCAACGACACCGAAGGGAGTGACGCCTGATGGCTACGCGTCACCCGAGCATCGCCCCCAAGGCGGCCAAGGCCGCCAAGGCCGCGCGCGTCGCCAAGGCGAAGCGCCACGCCGCCGAGGGCAAGAACACCGTCGTCACCGCGCCCAGCAAGGCGTACACGGACCCCCGTGACGTGCTGCTGAAGCCGGTCGTGTCGGAGAAGAGCTACGCGCTCCTCGACGAGAACAAGTACACGTTCATCGTCGACCCGAACGCCAACAAGACCCAGATCAAGCAGGCCGTCCAGGCGGTCTTCTCGGTCAAGGTCACCGGGGTCAACACGATCAACCGCATCGGCAAGCGCAAGCGCACGAAGACCGGTTTCGGTCAGCGTGCCGCCACCAAGCGAGCGATCGTGACCCTTGCTGAGGGCGACCGTATCGACATCTTCGGCGGTCCGACCGCCTAAGGGCGGTCCGGATCGTCCGATATCGGACGAGGACTGAAAAATGGGAATCCGCAAGTACAAGCCGACTACGCCGGGCCGTCGTGGCTCCAGCGTCGCCGACTTCGTCGAGGTCACGCGGTCCACGCCGGAGAAGTCGCTGGTCCGCCCGCTGCACAGCAAGGGCGGCCGTAACAACGCCGGTCGTGTGACCGTTCGCCACCAGGGTGGCGGACACAAGCGCGCCTACCGTGTCATCGACTTCCGTCGCCATGACAAGGACGGCGTGCCGGCGAAGGTCGCGCACATCGAGTACGACCCCAACCGCACCGCGCGCATCGCGCTGCTGCACTACGCCGACGGCGAGAAGCGCTACATCATCGCCCCGCGCAACCTGCAGCAGGGCGACCGCGTCGAGAACGGTCCCGGGGCCGACATCAAGCCGGGCAACAACCTGGCGCTCCGCAACATCCCGGTCGGTACCACGATCCACGCGATCGAGCTCCGTCCCGGTGGCGGCGCCAAGTTCGCCCGCTCCGCCGGCGCCTCCGTGCAGCTGCTCGCGAAGGAGGGCTCGATGGCCCACCTCCGCATGCCGTCCGGTGAGATCCGCCTGGTCGACCAGCGCTGCCGCGCCACGGTCGGCGAGGTCGGCAACGCCGAGCAGAGCAACATCAACTGGGGCAAGGCCGGCCGCAAGCGCTGGCTGGGCGTCCGCCCGACCGTTCGCGGTGTGGCGATGAACCCGGTTGACCACCCCCACGGTGGTGGTGAGGGCAAGACCTCCGGTGGTCGCCACCCGGTCAGCCCCTGGGGTCAGAAGGAGGGTCGTACTCGTTCGCCGAAGAAGGCTTCGAACAAGTACATCGTCCGCCGCCGCAAGACGAACAAGAAGCGCTAGGAGCGGGTTTAGATGCCGCGCAGTCTCAAGAAGGGGCCCTTCGTCGACGGACACCTCGTAAAGAAGGTGGACGCCCAGAACGAAGCCGGTTCCAAGAACGTCATCAAGACCTGGTCCCGTCGCTCGATGATCATTCCCAGCATGCTGGGCCACACGATCGCGGTGCACAACGGCAAGACCCACATTCCGGTGTTTGTCACCGAGTCGATGGTCGGCCACAAGCTCGGCGAGTTCTCGCCGACGCGCACCTTCCGGGGTCACGTCAAGGACGACCGGAAGTCGAAGCGCCGCTAGTAGCGGGGTGGAATGACCATGACAGACACTGGAAGGACAACCATGGAAGCCAGGGCCCAGGCGCGGTACATCCGCGTCACGCCCATGAAGGCCCGCCGGGTGGTGGACCTTATCCGTGGCATGGACGCCACGGAGGCTCAGGCGGTCCTGCGTTTCGCCCCGCAGGCCGCGAGCGTGCCGGTCGGCAAGGTGCTGGACAGCGCCATCGCCAACGCCGCGCACAACTACGACCACACTGACGCCGACAGCCTCTTCATCTCCGAGGCCTACGTCGACGAGGGCCCGACCCTGAAGCGGTTCCGTCCGCGCGCCCAGGGCCGCGCCTACCGGATCCGCAAGCGGACCAGCCACATCACCGTGGTCGTCAGCAGCAAGGAAGGGACCCGGTAATGGGCCAGAAGGTTAACCCGCATGGGTTCCGGCTCGGCATCACCACGGACTTCAAGTCCCGCTGGTACGCCGACAAGTCGTACAAGGAATACGTCGGAGAAGACGTCGCCATCCGTCGGATGATGACGTCCGGCATGGAGCGCGCCGGCATCTCGAAGGTGGAGATCGAGCGCACCCGTGACCGGGTCCGCGTCGACATCCACACCGCGCGTCCGGGCATCGTCATCGGCCGCCGCGGCGCCGAGGCCGACCGTATCCGCGGCGACCTGGAGAAGCTGACCAAGAAGCAGGTCCAGCTGAACATCCTCGAGGTCAAGAACCCCGAGGTCGACGCTCAGCTGGTGGCCCAGGCCGTCGCCGAGCAGCTCTCCTCCCGCGTCTCCTTCCGTCGCGCCATGCGTAAGAGCATGCAGTCGGCGATGAAGGCGGGCGCCAAGGGCATCAAGATCCAGTGCGGTGGCCGCCTCGGCGGCGCCGAGATGTCCCGCTCGGAGTTCTACCGCGAGGGCCGTGTGCCCCTGCACACGCTCCGCGCGAACGTGGACTACGGCTTCTTCGAGGCCAAGACGACCTTCGGCCGCATCGGCGTGAAGGTCTGGATCTACAAGGGCGATGTCAAGAACATCGCCGAGGTCCGCGCCGAGAACGCCGCTGCCCGCGCCGGCAACCGCCCGGCCCGTGGTGGCGGCGGCGCCGACCGCCCGGCCCGTGGTGGCCGTGGCGGCGAGCGCGGCGGTCGCGGTCGCAAGCCGCAGCAGGCTGCTCCCGCTGCCGAGGCCCCCAAGGCCGAGGCTCCGGCGGCTGCCGCTCCGGCTGAGAGCACCGGAACGGAGGCCTGACCGACATGCTGATCCCCCGTAGGGTCAAGCACCGCAAGCAGCACCACCCGAAGCGCCGTGGTCAGGCCAAGGGCGGTACGACGGTCTCGTTCGGCGAGTACGGCATTCAGGCCCTCACGCCGGCGTACGTGACCAACCGCCAGATCGAGGCGGCCCGTATCGCGATGACCCGTCACATCAAGCGTGGCGGCAAGGTCTGGATCAACATCTACCCGGACCGCCCGCTGACGAAGAAGCCTGCCGAGACCCGCATGGGTTCCGGTAAGGGTTCTCCCGAGTGGTGGATCGCGAACGTGCACCCGGGCCGGGTCATGTTCGAGCTGTCCTACCCCAACGAGAAGATCGCCCGTGAGGCCCTGACTCGCGCAGCCCACAAGCTGCCGATGAAGTGCCGGATCGTCAAGCGCGAGGCAGGTGAAGCGTGATGTCGGCCGGTACCAAGGCGTCCGAGCTGCGCGAACTGGGTGACGAGGAGCTTCTGGCGAAGCTTCGCGAAGCCAAGGAAGAGCTGTTCAACCTCCGCTTCCAGGCGGCGACGGGTCAGCTCGAGAACCACGGTCGGCTCAAGGCCGTCCGTAAGGACATCGCGCGGATCTACACCCTGATGCGTGAGCGCGAGCTGGGCATCGAGACGGTGGAGAGCGCCTGATGAGTGAGAACAACGTGACTGAGCAGACTGCAGAGGCCCGCGGCTTCCGCAAGACCCGTGAGGGTCTCGTCGTCAGCGACAAGATGGACAAGACCGTCGTCGTCGCTGTCGAGGACCGCGTCAAGCACGCGCTGTACGGCAAGGTCATCCGCCGTACGAACAAGCTCAAGGCGCACGACGAGCAGAACGCTGCGGGCGTCGGCGACCGTGTCCTCCTCGCGGAGACCCGGCCGCTGTCCGCCACGAAGCGCTGGCGCATCGTCGAGATCCTCGAGAAGGCCAAGTAGGTAATTCCCGCAAGGGAATTCCAAAAAGTACGCCTGCGGGCAAACTCGCAGGACAGTTCCGCCAGGCTCCGGGAGCCGCTTGCTGAGCGGCTCCCGGGGAACCGGCAGACAAACAGGAGATAGACGTGATCCAGCAGGAGTCGCGACTGCGTGTCGCCGACAACACTGGTGCGAAGGAAATCCTTTGCATCCGTGTGCTCGGTGGCTCCGGTCGCCGCTACGCGGGCATCGGTGACGTCATCGTCGCCACCGTCAAGGACGCGATCCCCGGTGGCAACGTGAAGAAGGGTGACGTCGTCAAGGCGGTCATCGTTCGCACCGTCAAGGAGCGCCGCCGTCCGGACGGCTCGTACATCCGCTTCGACGAGAACGCCGCCGTCATTCTGAAGAACGACGGCGACCCTCGCGGCACCCGCATCTTCGGCCCGGTCGGGCGTGAGCTGCGCGAGAAGAAGTTCATGAAGATCATCTCGCTGGCTCCGGAGGTGCTGTAAGCATGAAGATCAAGAAGGGCGACCTGGTCCAGGTCATCACCGGTAAGGACAAGGGCAAGCAGGGCAAGGTCATCGCGGCCTTCCCCCGTGAGGACCGCGTCCTGGTCGAGGGTGTCAACCGGGTCAAGAAGCACACGAAGGCCGGTCCGACCGCCAAGGGCTCGCAGGCCGGCGGCATCGTGACCACCGAGGCCCCGATCCACGTGTCCAACGTTCAGCTGGTTGTGGAGAAGGACGGCAACAAGGTCGTCACGCGCGTCGGTTACCGCTTCGACGACGAGGGCAACAAGATCCGCGTTGCCAAGCGGACGGGTGAGGACATCTGATGGCTACCACCACGACTCCGCGTCTGAAGACGAAGTACCGCGAGGAGATCGCGGGCAAGCTGCGTGAGGAGTTCTCCTACGAGAACGTCATGCAGATCCCCGGCCTCGTCAAGATCGTGGTCAACATGGGTGTGGGCGACGCCGCCCGCGACTCCAAGCTGATCGAGGGCGCCATCCGCGACCTCACCACGATCACCGGTCAGAAGCCGGCCGTCACCAAGGCCCGCAAGTCCATCGCGCAGTTCAAGCTGCGCGAGGGTCAGCCGATCGGTGCCCACGTCACGCTTCGTGGCGACCGCATGTGGGAGTTCCTGGACCGCACCCTGTCGCTCGCGCTCCCGCGCATCCGCGACTTCCGCGGCCTGTCCCCCAAGCAGTTCGACGGCCGTGGCAACTACACCTTCGGTCTCACGGAGCAGGTCATGTTCCACGAGATCGACCAGGACAAGATCGACCGCGTCCGGGGTATGGACATCACCGTGGTCACCACGGCGACCAACGACGCTGAGGGCCGCGCGCTCCTTCGTCACCTCGGCTTCCCCTTCAAGGAGGCGTGAGCGAGATGGCGAAGAAGGCTCTGATCGCGAAGGCTGCTCGTAAGCCCAAGTTCGCTGTGCGGGCTTACAACCGCTGCCAGCGCTGCGGTCGTCCGCACTCCGTGTACCGCAAGTTCGGCCTCTGCCGTGTGTGCCTTCGTGAGATGGCTCACCGCGGCGAGCTGCCGGGCGTGACCAAGAGCTCCTGGTAAACCCCTAAACAGGGTTCCAGAGGCTCTCGGTAAGTAAAGGGCAGTGTCAGGTGCCCGTCCCTCCATGGCGTAGGCTAGGAGGGTTGGGCGCCTGACGCCCGTACGACTTACTACGCCGTAGGTCCACCGCGCCGCACCCGTCCCGTCTCGGATCGGGGAGAGGGATGGCGCACCAGGAAACCCCGGCGAGAGAGGCCACAGGCCAATTCATGACCATGACTGATCCGATCGCAGACATGCTTACGCGTCTGCGGAACGCGAACTCGGCGTACCACGACTCCGTGACGATGCCGGCATCGAAGATCAAGTCTCACATCGCGGAGATCCTCCAGCAGGAGGGCTTCATCACGGGTTGGAAGACCGAGGACGCCGAGGTCGGCAAGAACCTCGTTCTCGAGCTGAAGTTCGGCCCGAACCGTGAGCGCTCCATCGCGGGCATCAAGCGGATCTCCAAGCCCGGTCTCCGGGTTTACGCGAAGTCCACCTCCCTGCCCAAGGTGCTCGGTGGCCTCGGCGTGGCGATCATCTCCACGTCGCACGGTCTCCTCACCGACAAGCAGGCCGGCAAGAAGGGCGTAGGCGGAGAAGTTCTCGCCTACGTCTGGTAACGGAAGGGAACGGAGGAAACAGCTATGTCGCGCATTGGCAAGCTCCCCATCACGGTTCCCGCCGGCGTGGACGTCACCATCGACGGCCAGACGGTCTCGGTCAAGGGCCCCAAGGGCTCGTTGTCCCACACCGTCGTTTCGCCGATCGAGATCGCCAAGGGTGAGGACGGCGTTCTGAACGTCACCCGCCCCAACGACGAGCGTCAGAGCAAGGCCCTGCACGGCCTGTCCCGCACGCTGGTGGCGAACATGATCACCGGCGTGACCCAGGGTTACGTGAAGAAGCTCGAGATCAGTGGTGTCGGTTACCGCGTGACCGCGAAGGGCTCGAACCTCGAGTTCGCGCTCGGTTACAGCCACCCGATCACCGTCGAGGCGCCCGAGGGAATCACCTTCAAGGTGGAGACCCCGACCCGCTTCCAGGTCGAGGGCATCGACAAGCAGAAGGTCGGCGAGGTTGCGGCCAACATCCGCAAGCTGCGCAAGCCCGACCCGTACAAGGCCAAGGGTGTCAAGTACGAGGGCGAAGTCATCCGCCGCAAGGTCGGAAAGGCGGGTAAGTAAGCCATGGCATACGGGCAGAAGATCCTGAAGGGCGACGCCTACAAGCGTGCCGCGATCAAGCGCCGTCACATCCGGATCCGCAAGCGGATCGCCGGTACGGCGGAGCGTCCCCGTCTGGTCGTTACCCGCTCCAACCGCCACATCGTGGCGCAGGTGATCGACGACCTCAAGGGCCACACCGTGGCCTCGGCGTCCACGCTGGACACCTCGATCCGCGGTGCCGAGGGCGACAAGTCCGCCCAGGCCAAGCAGGTCGGCGCCCTGGTCGCCGAGCGCGCCAAGGCCGCCGGTGTCGAGGCAGTCGTGTTCGACCGTGGTGGTAACCAGTACGCCGGGCGCATCGCCGCCCTGGCGGACGCCGCCCGCGAGGCCGGGCTCAAGTTCTGAGCCGCTTGTAGCTAGCGGAAAGAGAGAGGTAATCCAATGGCTGGACCCCAGCGCCGTGGAAGCGGTGCCGGTGGCGGCGAGCGGCGGGACCGGAAGGGCCGTGACGGCGGCGCTGCTGCCGCCGAGAAGACCGCGTACGTTGAGCGCGTCGTCGCGATCAACCGTGTCGCCAAGGTTGTGAAGGGTGGTCGTCGCTTCAGCTTCACCGCGCTGGTCGTGGTGGGCGACGGTGACGGCACCGTGGGTGTCGGTTACGGCAAGGCCAAGGAGGTGCCGGCCGCCATCGCCAAGGGTGTTGAGGAGGCCAAGAAGCACTTCTTCAAGGTCCCCCGTATCCAGGGCACCATCCCGCACCCGATCACGGGTGAGAAGGCGGCGGGCGTCGTCCTGCTCAAGCCGGCGTCCCCCGGTACCGGCGTTATCGCCGGTGGCCCGGTGCGTGCCGTGCTCGAGTGCGCCGGCGTGCACGACATCCTGTCGAAGTCGCTCGGCTCGTCGAACGCGATCAACATCGTGCACGCGACCGTGGAGGCCCTGAAGGGCCTGCAGCGTCCCGAGGAGATCGCGGCCCGCCGCGGTCTGCCCCTCGAGGACGTCGCTCCCGCGGCTCTGCTTCGTGCGCGTGCCGGGGCTGGTGCTGCGTAATGGCTCAGCTCAGGATCACGCAGACGAAGTCGTACATCGGCAGCAAGCAGAACCACCGTGACACCCTGCGTTCGCTCGGGCTCAAGCGCCTGAACGACGTGGTCGTCAAGGAGGACCGCCCCGAGTTCCGCGGCATGGTGCACACCGTCCGCCACCTCGTGACGGTCGAGGAGGTCGACTGATCATGGCGGAGAACAACCCGCTCAAGATCCACAACCTCCGTCCCGCCCCGGGCGCCAAGACCGCCAAGACCCGTGTGGGTCGTGGTGAGGCGTCGAAGGGTAAGACGGCCGGTCGTGGTACCAAGGGCACGAAGGCCCGCTACCAGGTTCCGGAGCGCTTCGAGGGTGGGCAGATGCCCCTCCACATGCGTCTTCCGAAGCTGAAGGGCTTCAAGAACCCGTTCAAGACCGAGTTCCAGGTCGTGAACCTCGACAAGCTGGCCGCGCTGTACCCGGAGGGTGGCGAGGTCACCGTCGAGGGTCTCGTCGCCAAGGGTGCCGTTCGCAAGAACAGCCTCGTCAAGGTCCTCGGCCAGGGCGAGATCTCCGTCGCGCTGCAGGTTTCGGTTGACGCCGTCTCCGGCTCCGCCAAGGAGAAGATCACCGCCGCCGGCGGTACCGTCACCGAGCTCATCTGACCCAGTCAGGCGTCTCGATGACTTGAGCGATCCCGACCGGGGATACCCCACAAATGGGGTATCCCCGGTTGGTCGTTCCTAGGGTGGCGGTCTCGCCGGTAAGGTGACCAGCACTGCCCACTTTTCACAAGGTGCTTCCCATGGGGCACCTTGAGCGGCAGTCGACCGTTACACATGTCGTTGTCGCTGTCGTTGTTCTTATTGGACCCTCAAGACCGTCACCCTTGACGCAGATGCGCGGGGGTCGCAGGAGGCACCGTGCTCACCGCGTTCGCCCGGGCGTTCAAGACGCCCGACCTGCGCAAGAAGCTGCTCTTCACGCTCGGGATCATCGTGATCTACCGGGTCGGCACGCACATCCCGATCCCCGGTGTCGACTACACGTCCGTTCAGAAGTGCGTGGACGAGGCGTCCGGCAACCAGGGCCTCTTCGGTCTGGTGAACATGTTCAGCGGCGGCGCGCTGCTGCAGATCACCATCTTCGCGCTGGGCATCATGCCGTACATCACGGCGAGCATCATCCTTCAGCTGCTGACCGTGGTCATCCCGCGTCTGGAAGCCCTGAAGAAGGAGGGCCAGGCCGGTACGGCGAAGATCACGCAGTACACCCGGTACCTCACCGTGGCGCTCGCCATCCTGCAGGGCACCGGCCTGGTGGCCACCGCCCGCAGCGGCGCCCTGTTCTCCGGTTGCTCGGTCGCTTCGAGCATCGTCCCGGACCGCGCGATCTTCACCACCATCACCATGGTCATCTGCATGACCGCCGGTACGGCCATGGTCATGTGGCTCGGTGAGCTCATCACCGACCGCGGCATCGGCAACGGCATGTCGATCCTGATGTTCATCTCGATCGCCGCGACGTTCCCGTCCGCGCTGTGGGCCATCAAGAAGCAGGGCACCCTGGCCGGCGGCTGGATCGAGTTCGGCACCGTCATCCTGGTCGGCCTGGTCATGGTCGGTCTGGTGGTCTTCGTCGAGCAGGCCCAGCGCCGGATCCCCGTGCAGTACGCCAAGCGCATGATCGGCCGCCGGTCCTACGGCGGCACCTCGACGTACATCCCGCTCAAGGTGAACCAGGCCGGTGTGATCCCGGTCATCTTCGCCTCGTCGCTGCTCTACATCCCGGCCCTCGTCGCCCAGTTCTCCAGCGGTCAGTCCAGCTGGAAGACCTGGATCGAGACGAATCTGACCAAGGGCGACCACCCGATCTACATCAGCATGTACTTCTTGCTGATCGTTTTCTTCGCGTTCTTCTACGTGGCGATCTCCTTCAACCCCGAGGAAGTCGCCGACAACATGAAGAAGTATGGTGGCTTCATCCCGGGCATCCGGGCTGGCCGACCGACCGCTGAGTACCTGTCGTACGTGCTCAACCGGATCACCTGGCCGGGTTCGCTGTATCTGGGTCTGATCGCTCTTGTACCGACGATGGCGTTGGTTGGCTTCGGGGCAAGCCAGAACTTCCCGTTCGGTGGTACCAGCATCCTGATCATCGTGGGTGTCGGTCTCGAAACGGTGAAGCAGATCGAGAGCCAGCTCCAGCAGCGCAATTACGAAGGGTTCCTCCGCTGATGCGTATCGTCCTCGTCGGGCCGCCGGGCGCCGGAAAGGGAACGCAGGCCACTCGTCTGGCAGAGAAGCTGCGCGTTCCCCACATCTCCACGGGCGACCTGTTCCGCGCCAACATCAGCCGGCAGACGGAACTCGGGAAACTCGCGAAGTCCTACATGGACGCCGGCAACCTCGTCCCCGACGAGGTCACCATCGCCATGGCCAAGGACCGCATGGAGCAGCCGGACGCCGAGCGCGGCTTCCTGCTGGACGGTTTCCCGCGCAACGTCTCGCAGGCGGAGGCGCTGGACGAGCTCCTCACCACCGAGGGCATCAAGCTGGACGCGGTACTGGACCTGGAGGCCCCGGAGGAGGAGGTCGTCAAGCGGATCGCCGGCCGGCGCATCTGCCGCAACGACTCCTCGCACGTCTTCCACGTGTCGTACAAGAAGCCGGCGACGGACGGCGTCTGTGACGTCTGCGGCGGCGAGCTGTACCAGCGGGACGACGACTCCGAGGAAACCGTCCGCACCCGGCTCGAGGTCTACCACACGCAGACCGAGCCGATCATCGACTACTACAAGGCGCAGGGCCTGGTAGTGACCATCGAGGCCATGGGCCCGGTGGACGAGGTCACCGGCCGTGCGCTGGCGGCGCTGAAGCGCGAGGGCGACGACCAGTAGTCGTCGGCCCTGATACGGCCGTGGAGTCCTCCGGGACGCCACGGCCGTAGTGTTGTGTACGTACATGACCGACCCACCTGAGTGACGGAGAGCGCAGGCCCCCCATGGTGCAGATCAAGAGCCCCGAGCAGATCGCCAAGATGCGAGCGGCGGGGCTGGTCGTCGCCGCCATCCACGCGGCGACGCGGGAAGCGGCGGTGCCCGGGGCGACGACGAAGGACCTGGACGAGGTGGCCCGCAAGGTCCTGGCGGAGAACGGCGCCAAGTCGAACTTCCTCGGGTACGGCGGTTTCCCGGCCACGATCTGCACGTCCGTGAACGACGTCGTCGTCCACGGCATCCCCTCCGACGAGGTCGTCCTCAAGGACGGCGACATCATCTCCATCGACTGCGGCGCGATCGTGGACGGCTGGCACGGCGACGCGGCCTACACGGCGTTCGTCGGCTCCGGACACGCTCCGGAGCTCATCGAGCTGTCCCGGGTGACGGAGGAGTCGATGTGGGCCGGTATCGCGGCAATGAAGCAGGGCAGCCGGCTGGTGGACGTGTCGCGGGCCATCGAGACGTACATCCGTCGCCAGCCCAAGCCCGGCGGCGGCCGGTACGGGATCATCGAGGACTACGGCGGCCACGGCATCGGCACCGAGATGCACATGGACCCGCATCTGCTGAACTACGTCGACCGGCGGCGGGGCAAGGGGCCGAAGCTGGTCCCCGGGTTCTGCCTGGCGATCGAGCCGATGGTGTCGCTCGGGACCCCGCGGACCGAGGTGCTTCAGGACGACTGGACCGTCATCACGACGGACGGGACCTGGTCCTCGCACTGGGAGCACTCGGTGGCGTTGACGGAGGCGGGGCCGCTCGTGCTGACGTCTCCCGACGGGGGGAAGGCGAAGCTTGCCGAGCACGGGATCGTGGCCGCGCCGGATCCGCTGGGCTGAGCCCCGGCTTTTTCGCCCCCGCCGCCCCTACCCGTCCCGTCCCTGGGGGCTGCCGCACCCAGACCCCCGCTTCGGCCCTTGAAGGGCCTCGTCCTCAAACTCCCCCAGAGGGGGCACCCCCAACGTGCTGGGAATGCCGGGAGTCTCGCTTAAGGATCTCCGGGGTGGGGCAGGCTTCTCGATTCGTGTTTCTGCAAGGGCTGACGTAGACTGACTCGTCGGCTCTCGTGCACCCGCATGTCCGCATGCGTCCCTAAGGGAAAAGCAGGGGAGTCGATCAAGGTAGTCGATTCGAAGGGCGAAGCGTGGCCAAGAAGCAAGGTGCCATCGAGATCGAGGGCACTGTCGTCGAGTCTCTTCCGAACGCCATGTTCAAGGTCGAGCTCCAGAACGGCCACCAGGTCCTGGCACACATCAGCGGCAAGATGCGTATGCACTACATCCGTATCCTCCCTGACGACCGGGTCGTGGTGGAGCTGTCTCCGTACGACCTGACGCGTGGCCGGATCGTCTACCGGTACAAGTAGATCTTGCCCGTACCTTCGTGCGCCCTCTCGGGCGTTCGGGGCTGTTGGCAACTGACCCGGAGAACCTCACCCAATGAAGGTCAAGCCGAGCGTCAAGAAGATCTGCGACAAGTGCAGGGTGATCCGCCGTCACGGTCGGGTCATGGTCATTTGCGAGAACCCGCGCCACAAGCAGCGCCAGGGCTGATCGCTCACGGATCACACCCTCTGCATCGATATCGCAGAGACTTCGCGCGACGCGAGCTGAATATGTTCATACGCAGAGCCCGGACGGGACCTCCCGTCTGACACCCCCGGTTCGGAGGCCGGGGACCCAGTCCGTACCAAATCTTCTGAGCGAAGAGGCCGGCGGCTGGGATCCGGTTCTGCGGAAGACCTCCGAGGATCAACTGGAGCCATTGAATGGCACGCGTTTCCGGTGTCGACATCCCGCGCGAAAAGCGTGTGGAGGTCGCCCTCACCTACGTGTTCGGCATCGGCCGGACCCTTTCCCAGGAGACGCTGGCAGCGACCGGCGTCGACCCGAACACCCGCGTTCGCGACCTCTCCGAGGAGCAGCTCGTCGCGATCCGCGAGTACGTGGACGCCAACATCAAGACTGAGGGTGACCTTCGTCGCGAGGTCCAGGCCGACATCCGCCGCAAGGTGGAGATCGGCTGCTACCAGGGTCTCCGTCACCGTCGTGGTCTGCCCGTCCGCGGTCAGCGCACCAGCACGAACGCTCGTACCCGCAAGGGCCCGCGTCGCGCCATCGCCGGCAAGAAGAAGCCGGGCAAGAAGTAGTCCTCAGCGGACAACGCTTCATCAGCGGTCTTCGCTGTAGGACCGACCACCTCCCCGTAGGAGTTTGTAGATGCCCCCCAAGGGTCGTCAGGGCGCTGCCAAGAAGGTGCGCCGCAAGGAAAAGAAGAACGTCGCGCACGGCCAGGCGCACATCAAGAGCACGTTCAACAACACGATCGTGTCCATCACGGACCCGGCCGGAAACGTGATCTCCTGGGCCTCCGCCGGCCACGTCGGCTTCAAGGGCTCGCGCAAGTCCACGCCGTTCGCCGCGCAGATGGCCGCCGAGTCGGCTGCCCGTCGCGCGCAGGAGCACGGCATGCGCAAGGTCGACGTGTTCGTCAAGGGCCCGGGCGCCGGTCGTGAGACCGCCATCCGCTCCCTGCAGGCCACGGGCCTCGAGGTCGGCTCCATCCAGGACGTCACCCCGACCCCGCACAACGGCTGCCGTCCGCCCAAGCGTCGCCGCGTCTGATCTGACGTACGGCTGCTTGGACTGAGGATTTCGGGCGGTACGGGCCTTCGGGGCCGTATCGCCCGTACCCTTGTCTCATCTCAGGGCGTCAAATAGCGGGCGCCCCTGACTGAAGGATCGCAACATGCTGATTGCTCAGCGTCCCTCGTTGACCGAAGAGGTCGTCGACGAGTTCCGCTCCCGGTTCGTGATCGAGCCGCTGGAGCCGGGCTTCGGCTACACCCTCGGCAACTCCCTCCGCCGTACGCTCCTGTCCTCGATCCCCGGCGCTGCTGTCACCAGCATCCGGATCGACGGCGTGCTGCACGAGTTCACCACCGTGCCGGGCGTCAAGGAGGACGTCACCGACCTGATCCTCAACATCAAGCAGCTGGTCGTGTCGTCCGAGCACGACGAGCCCGTGGTGATGTACCTGCGCAAGCAGGGTCCGGGTCTGGTCACCGCCGCCGACATCGCGCCCCCGGCCGGTGTCGAGGTGCACAACCCCGACCTCGTCCTCGCCACGCTCAACGGCAAGGGCAAGCTGGAGATGGAGCTGACCGTCGAGCGCGGTCGCGGTTACGTCTCCGCCGTGCAGAACAAGCAGGTCGGTCAGGAGATCGGGCGCATCCCGGTCGACTCGATCTACTCGCCGGTTCTCAAGGTCACGTACAAGGTCGAGGCGACGCGTGTCGAGCAGCGCACCGACTTCGACAAGCTGATCGTCGACGTCGAGACCAAGCAGGCCATGCGTCCGCGTGACGCCATGGCGTCCGCCGGTAAGACGCTGGTCGAGCTGTTCGGTCTCGCCCGCGAGCTGAACATCGACGCCGAGGGCATCGACATGGGTCCGTCCCCGACGGACGCCGCCCTCGCCGCTGATCTGGCGCTGCCGATCGAGGAGCTCGAGCTCACCGTTCGGTCGTACAACTGCCTCAAGCGTGAGGGCATCCACTCCGTGGGTGAGCTCGTCGCCCGCTCCGAGGCCGACCTCCTGGACATCCGCAACTTCGGTGCGAAGTCCATCGACGAGGTCAAGGCGAAGCTGGCCGGCATGGGCCTGGCCCTGAAGGACAGCCCGCCCGGATTCGACCCGACCGCTGCGGCCGACGCGTTCGGCGCGGACGACGACGCGGACGCCGGCTTCGTCGAGACCGAGCAGTACTAAGCGCTCGGGACCGACTTCCGGTTCTTGGCTGCGGGCCCGCTGTGGCTGGCCGCGCAGTTCCCCGCGCCCCTTTGGGGCGCGGGTCTCCGACAGGCGACCGCTTGCTCGGATACTGACCCCGGTACCTGATACGGCCGGGGCAGACACCTAGGAGAAAGACCATGCCGAAGCCCACCAAGGGTGCCCGTATGGGCGGCAGCGCCGCGCACGAGAAGCTGCTCCTCGCGAACCTCGCGAAGCAGCTGTTCGAGCACGGCCGCATCACCACCACCGAGTCGAAGGCGCGCAAGCTGCGCCCGTACGCCGAGCGTCTGGTCACCAAGGCGAAGAAGGGCGACCTTCACAACCGCCGTCAGGTGCTCCAGGTGATCACGGACAAGAGCATCGTGCACACGCTCTTCACCGAGATCGGCCCGCGCTACGAGAACCGTCCCGGTGGCTACACCCGCATCACCAAGATCGGTAACCGCCGTGGCGACAACGCGCCCATGGCCGTCATCGAGCTGGTCGAGGCGCTGACCGTGGCGCAGCAGGCGACCGGCGAGGCCGAGGCCGCCACCAAGCGTGCGGTCAAGGAGGCCGACGAGGCCAAGGCGGAGGAGACCACCGAGGCTCCGGCCGAGGAGGCCGCCGCCGAGGAGTCCAAGGACGCCTGAGGTTCTGCCTCGCAGTGAACGGGTCCGCCCTTTTGAGGGCGGGCCCGTTCCGCGTTCCCCGGAGGTTGCAGTGCTGAGAGGATCCAAGGGTGAGTGACGAAGTACAGCCCGGACATGTGCGGATGCGGCTCGACCTTTCCTATGACGGGACCGAGTTCTCCGGGTGGGCCAAGCAGGCCGGCGGCCGGCGGACCGTGCAGGGAGAGATCGAGGACGCCCTGCGGACCGTGACGCGGTCCCGTGAGACGTACGAGCTGACCGTGGCCGGGCGCACCGATGCCGGGGTGCACGCCCGGGGGCAGGTCGCCCATGTCGATCTGCCGCGGGAGGTCTGGGTGGAGCACCACGAGAAGCTGCTGAAGCGGCTCGCCGGGCGGCTGCCGAGGGATGTGCGGGTGTGGGCCCTGCGGGAGGCCCCCAGCGGCTTCAACGCGCGGTTCTCGGCCGTCTGGCGGCGGTACGCGTACCGGGTCACCGACAACCCCGGGGGCGTCGACCCGCTGCTGCGGGGGCACGTCCTGTGGCACGACTGGCCGCTCGACGTCGACGCCATGAACGACGCTGCGCGGCGGCTGCTCGGCGAGCACGACTTCGCCGCCTACTGCAAGCGGCGGGAGGGCGCGACCACCATCCGCACCCTCCAGGAGCTCAGCCTCGTGCGGGGGGACGACGGGATCATCACCGCGACCGTCCGCGCCGACGCCTTCTGCCACAACATGGTGCGCTCGCTGATCGGGGCGCTGCTGTTCGTGGGGGACGGGCACCGGGGGCCCGAGTGGCCGGGGAAGGTGCTCGCCGCGGGCGTACGGGACTCGGCCGTGCATGTCGTACGGCCGCACGGGCTGACGCTGGAGGAGGTCGGCTACCCGGCCGACGAGCTGCTCGCCGCGCGCAACAAGGAGGCGCGGAACAGGCGGTCGCTGCCCGGTGCGGCCGGGTGCTGCTGAAACCCGGCGTCGGCGTCGGCGCGGGCGGTCAGCCGTTGGCCGCTGCCGACGCCTGGGCCTCGCCGCGCTGGCGGATCCGCTGGAACGCGAACTCGGCGAGGTCGTCGCCCGTGGTGAAGGCGGCCGTGTCCTTCGTCGTCACGTCCTTGCCGTCGGTGAAGCCGGTGATCGTGAAGTAGGCGTACCGGCCATAGGAGTTGGTCGTCGAGCGGCAGACCGCGCCGTTGCAGAAGGCCTTGACGCCGCCGCCGGTGAGGGCCTTGACGATGCTCTTCGCGTCGGACTGACTCTTGACCTTGAGGGCCTGCGCCTCGGTGTCGAAGACGGCCACGCCGACCGTCACCGCGAGACCGTCCTTGGTGTACGTCACGCGCATCATGCGGGTGCAGCCGTTGTCGGCGAGGACCTTGCCGAGGGTGCCGGCGGCGCCCGTGGCGCAGGTGGTGCTGTCCGCCTTGGGGCCCTTCTTGTACACGGCGGAGCCCATGGTGAGCTGGGTGCCGGGGAAGAGGAGGTCGGGTCCGTTGGGCGCGGTGTCCTTGGCCTTGCTGGCCACGAACTCCTTCGGGTCCAGCGGGGGCGGGGCGCTGGTCGGCGCGAAGGACGGGGTGGTGGACGCGCTCGGCAGGCCGCCGGTCGCCGGCAGTGAGGACGTCGGCTTGTTCGCCTCGTCCTTGCCGTTCGCCGACACCACGGCCATGGCCACGGCGGTGCCGATGGCGAGGGTGGCGAGCGCGCCGCCGCCTATGAAGAGCAGCCGACGGCGTTTGTTGCGCGTCTCGGACGCCTCGGCGAGCGCGGCCCAGTCCGGGGTCCGGCCGTCATCGCCGGTGGCCCACGGCTGCTGGGAGTTCGGTTTCCACGGATCCCACTGGGACTGAGGTCCCCCCTGCCCATAGCTCATGGGCCGCATCTTAGACGGGGAGCGGGGGGTCCTGTTCCGCCCGGACAAGCGCCGAAGCCCCCGGCTTCCCGAACGGGAGTACGGGCAAACGTGACATCTCCGGGTGGTTGGTGCGGCGTTTCTCCAGGCGGCCCTCGTGCGTGTGGCGCGGGCCACTCGGGCGGCGGTTTCGGTGGGTGGTCGGCCTCGTTTTGACCCGGCCCCCAGGACACGGGTATTCTGCTTCTTCGTTGTGTATTGGCGCGCTCTTCTCACGGGACGGGCCCTTACACCGGTCCACCGGGCCGATGACCAGCGACCAGCACGCGGTTTGCGTCACCGCAGTGCGGTCTGGGCTGTCGTGATCGTCTTCGGTGACCTTGTCAGGACCATTCACTGAAGAAGCGAAGGCTACGAACCGTGCGTACGTACAGCCCCAAGCCCGGCGATGTGACGCGCCAGTGGCACGTCATCGACGCTCAGGACATCGTCCTGGGCCGTCTCGCCACCACTGCCGCGTCCCTCCTCCGGGGCAAGCACAAGCCGATCTACGCGCCCCACGTCGACACCGGTGACTTCGTCATCATCATCAACGCCGACAAGGTGCACCTCTCCGGCAACAAGCGGACCCAGAAGATGGCCTACCGCCACTCCGGTTACCCGGGCGGTCTGCGCTCCGTGCGCTACGACGACCTGCTGGCGAACAACCCGGAGAAGGCCGTCGAGAAGGCCGTCAAGGGCATGCTCCCCAAGAACACGCTCGGCCGTCAGATGCTCTCGAAGCTGAAGGTCTACAAGGGTGACGTGCACCCGCACGCGGCGCAGCAGCCTGTGCCGTTCGAGATCACCCAGGTCGCGCAGTAAGTCCGGCCACACCACCCCAAGCTGAAGAGAATCTGAGGAGAACCGTGGCCGAGACCACTGCCGAGCAGCCGCTCGAAGAGACCGAGCTCGTCGACATCGACAGCTACACCACCGAGTCCGAGGTCCCCGTCGAGGGTGAGTACACCTCGGAGTCCCTGGCCTCCCGCTTCGGCGAGCCCCAGCCGGCCGCCGGCCTGGGTCGTCGCAAGAACGCCATTGCCCGCGTCCGGATCGTTCCGGGCTCCGGCAAGTGGAAGATCAACGGTCGCACCCTCGAGGACTACTTCCCGAACAAGGTGCACCAGCAGGAAGTCAACGAGCCCTTCAAGGTGCTCGAGCTCGAAGGCCGTTACGACGTCATCGCCCGTATCTCGGGTGGCGGTGTCTCCGGTCAGGCCGGTGCGCTCCGTCTCGGTGTCGCCCGCGCGCTGAACGAGGCCGACGTCGACAACAACCGCGGCGCCCTGAAGAAGGCCGGCTTCCTCACGCGTGACGACCGTGCGGTCGAGCGCAAGAAGGCCGGTCTCAAGAAGGCCCGCAAGGCCCCGCAGTACAGCAAGCGTTAAGCTTCGCTGCCTGCTCGTACGTATGTGGAGCGAGCTCCGGCTCACTCGCTCGTACTCCGAACGCCCCGGCGGCACGCCATTGTGCCGTCGGGGCGTTCGTTTTATCGCAAGTCTGGGCGTATAACGGCACAAGGTGCTCAAAGGGTTGTGTGATCGGATGTTCAGGGCATCCAATGCCTGGATGCGGGAGCCGCTCCGGCATCGAATCTGACCGCACAGTCTTTGAAACCGACGCTTCCTCAGGAGGACAAGTGGGACGACTCTTCGGCACGGACGGCGTGCGCGGTGTCGCCAACGCGGATCTGACGGCGGAGATGGCCCTCGGCCTGTCCGTCGCCGCGGCGCACGTGCTGGCCGAGGCGGGCACCTTCCAGGGCCACCGGCCGGTGGCCGTGGTCGGACGGGACCCGCGTGCGTCCGGGGAGTTCCTGGAAGCCGCCGTGGTGGCGGGCCTCGCGAGCGCGGGTGTGGACGTGCTGAAGGTCGGCGTGCTGCCCACGCCCGCCGTCGCGTACCTCACCGGCGTGCTCGGCGCGGACCTCGGTGTGATGCTCTCCGCCAGCCACAACGCCATGCCCGACAACGGCGTCAAGTTCTTCGCCCGCGGTGGGCACAAGCTCGCCGACCAGCTCGAGGACCGCATCGAGTCCGTCTACGAGGAGCACCGCACCGGCGCGCCATGGGACCGGCCGACCGGTTCCGGCGTCGGCCGCGTGCGCACCTACGACGAGGGGTTCGACCGGTACGTCGCCCACCTCATCGCCGTCCTGCCGAACCGGCTCGACGGGCTGAAGATCGTCCTGGACGAGGCGCACGGCGCTGCCGCCCGGGTGTCGCCGGAGGCGTTCACGCGGGCCGGCGCGGAGATCGTGACCATCGGGGCCGAGCCGGACGGGCTCAACATCAACGACGGCTGCGGGTCCACGCACCTGGACAAGCTGAAGGCCGCGGTCATCGAGCACGGGGCCGACTTCGGCGTCGCGCACGACGGGGACGCCGACCGGTGCCTCGCCGTGGACCACACCGGCGAGGAGATCGACGGGGACCAGATCCTCGCCGTGCTGGCCCTGTCCATGCGGGAGCGGGGCGTGCTGCGCTCGGACACCGTCGTCGCCACCGTCATGTCCAACCTCGGCTTCAAGCTGGCCATGGAGCGCGAGGGGATCCGGCTGGTGCAGGCCGCCGTCGGCGACCGGTATGTGCTGGAGGAGATGAAGGAGCACGGGTACGCGCTCGGCGGTGAGCAGTCCGGGCACGTGATCATCCTCGACCATGCGACGACGGGTGACGGGACGCTGACGGGGCTCATGCTGGCGGCGCGGGTCGCCGAGAGCGGGCGGTCGCTGCGCGAGCTGGCCTCGGTGATGGAGCGGCTGCCCCAGGTGCTGATCAATGTGCCCGACGTCGACAGGTCGCGGGTCGCGGACTCGGCCGAGCTGGCGACTGCCGTCGGTGAGGCGGAGCGGGAACTCGGGGCCACCGGGCGGGTGTTGCTTCG
This sequence comes from Streptomyces sp. NPDC031474, assembly GCF_055581185.1. Classification (NCBI taxonomy): domain Bacteria; kingdom Bacillati; phylum Actinomycetota; class Actinomycetes; order Kitasatosporales; family Streptomycetaceae; genus Streptomyces; species Streptomyces sp. NPDC031474. Next base: position 14,278 of record NZ_JBVIJX010000024.1, on the reverse strand, counting down.
GCCTTCCGGGACCGAGCCGTTGGTTCGGGTCATGGTCGAGGCCGCGGACATCGATCAGGCTCGGGCTGTCGCCGGGCGGCTGGCCGATGTGGTGAAGTCGGCGCTGGGTTAAGGGCCGCAAGATTTGACAGAGCCCCGCGCACCTAGGTGAGTTGCCCCGACCGGCGTTGTCTGGCCCAGAGGTACTTCTGGGCCAGCAGGGTCAGGGTGCCGGCCAGGATGATGCCGAGGAGGTTCAGCAGGAGTTGTTCTGTTGAGCCCCAGGTTTGTTTCGTGTCGCCGTAGCTGAGGGCTACGGCGGCGTTGGCGGCGGCCGGGACCGTGGTGACCGAGATGGCCACGCCGACCAGGGCGCCGGACTTCGCGGAGGTCAGGGAGAGGGTGCCGGCGGCGCCCGCCAGGACGGCCACGATGAAGGAGAACGCGTCGGGGGCGTAGACGAAGCCGGTCTGGGGGCGGGCGCCGTCCAACTGTTCCTGGCTGAACTGGCCGAGGGCGTTCATCAGGAGGCTGAAGCCCACCGTCGCCGCCATCGCCACCGCGAAGCCCACCAGCAGGGCGATCAGGGAGCGCAGGGCCAGGCGGGGAGCGCGCCGCACGATCGACGTGGAGACGCCGGCCAGCGGGCCGAACTCGGGGCCCACGGCCATCGCGCCCACGATCAGGATCGCGTTGTCGAGGACCACACCGCAGGCCGCGATCATCGTGGCGAGGGTGATGAAGGCGACGTAGGTGATGGAGAGCGTCGACTCCTCGTGGGTGGCTTCTGTGAGGTGCTCCCACAGGACGGCGTCGGCGCCCTCGCCGGGGGCCTCCGCCTCGGCCTTGTCGGCGCGCAGGGACAGCGACAGGTCGATGTTCTCCACGGCGATCGAGCCGGTCTTGTCCAGGCCCAACTCCTGGAGCCCGGTGAGGAGTTCGTCCCCCGCCTCGCGTGCCACGTCGCACATGACGACATCGCCGGCCGGGTTGCGGGCGGCGCCCGGCATGACGACGAGATGCGTGGTGCCGACGGTGTTCTCGATCAGGCGGACCACGGCGTCGGTCCCGTCGGCCGGGGTGATCAGGCGCAGGTGCAGCATGGGGGCAGGGTAGCCGTCAGAGTTTGCGCAGGCTGAGGCGCTGCACCTTGTGGTCCTGGCCCTTGCGGACGACGAGGGTGGCGCGGCCGCGGGTGGGGGCGATGTTCTCCACCAGGTTGGGCTTGTTGATGGTGCGCCAGAGGGTGCGGGCGTAGTCGACGGCCTCCTCCTCGGAGACCTGGGTGTACTTCCTGAAGTAGGAGTCCGGGTTCTGGAAGGCGGTCTGACGCAGTTTCCGGAACCGGTTGAGGTACCAGCGCTCGATGTCTTCGGCGCTCGCGTCGACGTACACGCTGAAGTCGAAGTAGTCGGCGAGGCCGACGCGGGTGCGGCCGTCCTTGCCGGGCAGGGCGGGCTGCAGGACGTTCAGGCCCTCGACGATGAGGATGTCGGGGCGGCGGACGGTGAGCTTGCGGTCGGGCACGATGTCGTAGATCAGGTGGGAGTAGACGGGGGCCGTGACCTCGTCCTTGCCCGCCTTGATGTCGGCCACGAAGCGGGTCAGCGCGCGGCGGTCGTAGGAATCGGGGAAACCTTTCCGCGACATCAGGCCGCGGGCCTCCAGTTCCCGGGTGGGCAGGAGGAAGCCGTCCGTGGTCACCAACTCCACGCGGGGGTGTTCCGGCCAGCGGGAGAGGAGGGCCTGGAGGAGGCGGGCGACCGTGGACTTCCCCACGGCCACCGAGCCCGCGACGCCTATGACGAACGGGGTGCCGGACTGGGAGCCCTGTTCGCCGAGGAAGGTGTTCAGGGCGCCGCGCAGACCGTCCGTCGCGCCCACGTAGAGGTTGAGGAGGCGGGAGAGCGGGAGGTAGATGTCGCGGACCTCGTCGAGGTCGATGACGTCACCGAGTCCGCGCAGTTTCTCGACCTCCTCGGCCGTCAGCGGCAGCGGTGTCTTCTCGCGCAGCGCGCTCCACTCGCTTCGGGTGAGGTCGACGTAGGGAGTCGCCTCCGGCCTGTGCCGGTGGGCGCTCCGGGGCATCGGGGAGACCGGAGAGATCACACTCCATTGTTAACGGAGTTTGAACGGGGCGGTGGGTGGGGTCCGTCACGCTCTCGCCGGTTCTGCCGTGCAGGGGCGTACAGCCGTGGGAATTTCCGAAATCGGGCACGTGGAGGCCCTTTCGGGGCGGGATTCGGTCGTAGGCTGCCGCGCATGTGCGGAATCGTGGGATACGTGGGGTCTCAGTCGGCGCTCGACGTCGTCATGGCCGGGCTGAAGCGGCTGGAGTACCGGGGGTACGACTCGGCGGGGGTCGCCGTGCCGGCCGACGGGGGGCTCGCCGCGGCCAGGAAGGCGGGCAAGCTCGTCAATCTGGAGAAGGAGCTGACGGAACGGCCGCTGCCGGCCGGGACGACGGGCATCGGGCACACGCGCTGGGCCACGCACGGCGGGCCCACCGACGCCAACGCCCATCCTCATCTCGACAACGCGGGACGCGTCGCCGTCGTGCACAACGGGATCATCGAGAACTTCGCGGTGCTGCGGGCCGAGCTGGCCGAGCGGGGGCACGAGTTGCTCTCCGAGACCGACACCGAGGTCGTGGCGCATCTGCTCGCCGAGGAGTTCTCCGTGACCTCCGACCTGGCGGAGGCCATGCGGCTGGTGTGCCGGCGGCTGGAAGGGGCGTTCACGCTGGTCGCGGTGCATGCGGACGAGCCCGGCGTGGTGGTCGGGGCGCGGCGGAACTCACCGCTGGTGGTGGGCGTTGGAGAGGGTGAGGCCTTTCTCGCCTCGGACGTCGCCGCGTTCATCGCCCACACGCGGTCGGCGATCGAGCTGGGTCAGGACCAGGTGGTGGAGCTGCGCCGGGACGGCGTGACGGTGACCGGGTTCGACGGCAGTCCGGCGGACGTGCGCGCCTACCACGTCGACTGGGACGCGTCGGCCGCGGAAAAGGGGGGTTATGACTACTTCATGCTCAAGGAGATCGCCGAGCAGCCCAAGGCTGTCGCCGATACCCTGCTGGGCCGCATCGACGCCTCGGGGGCGCTGACCCTCGACGAGGTGCGGATCCCGCCGTCGGAGCTGCGGGAGGTCGACAAGGTCGTCATCGTCGCGTGCGGTACGGCCTTCCACTCGGGCCTCATCGCCAAGTACGCCATCGAGCACTGGACGCGGATCCCGTGCGAGGTGGAGCTGGCCAGCGAGTTCCGGTACCGGGATCCGATCCTGGGCTCACGGTCGCTCGTCATCGCCATCTCCCAGTCCGGCGAGACGATGGACACGCTGATGGCGCTGCGGCATGCGCGCGAGCAGGGGTCCAAGGTGCTGGCCATCTGCAACACCAACGGCTCGACCATCCCGCGTGAGTCGGACGCGGTGCTCTACACGCACGCCGGGCCGGAGGTGGCGGTCGCCTCGACGAAGGCGTTCCTGACGCAGTTGGTCGCCTGCTATCTGGTCGCCCTGTACCTCGGCCAGGTGCGCGGCACCAAGTGGGGGGACGAGATCCAGTCCGTCATCCGGGACCTCGCGCGGATCTCGGGCGCGGTCGATCAGGTGCTGGAGACCATGGAGCCGGTGCGGGAGCTGGCGCGCTCGCTCGCCCACAAGGACACGGTGCTGTTCCTGGGGCGGCACGTGGGGTATCCCGTCGCCCTGGAGGGTGCGCTGAAGCTGAAGGAGTTGGCGTACATGCACGCCGAAGGGTTCGCCGCGGGGGAGCTGAAGCACGGGCCGATCGCTCTCATCGAGGAGGACCTGCCGGTGGTGGTGGTCGTGCCGTCGCCGCGCGGGCGGTCCGTCCTCCACGACAAGATCGTGTCCAACATCCAGGAGATCCGGGCGCGGGGCGCGCGGACCATCGTCATCGCGGAGGAGGGCGACGAGGCGGTCGTGCCGTACGCCGACCATCTTGTGTGGATTCCGGTGACGCCGACGCTGCTGCAACCGCTGGTGGCCACGGTCCCGTTGCAGGTGTTCGCGTGCGAGCTGGCGACGGCCCGGGGCAACGAGGTGGACCAGCCGCGCAACCTGGCGAAGTCGGTGACGGTGGAGTAGCCGGCGTCCCGGCGACCGATGCTCTGAGGCTCTGAGGCTGCTCAAGTCCCTTGGCCGGTGCGGAAGGTGACGGTCAGGATGATCCGCATGACATCAATCGTGGGACTGGGCGGGAAGCAGGACGTCGTGCTGGTCATCCGGGACGCCGACGTGGTCGCGGCGGCGTTGCGGCAGGCGGTGGCCGGGGCTTCGGACGGGGAGCGGGCGGGGCTGGAGCGTGCTGTCGCGCTCGTCGAGGCCACCGCCGCCGCCGGCGAGGCTCAGTTGCGTGCCCGCTGGGTGCGCTCCCGGTGGGACGCCGTCGGTTTCGCCGGGGACATCGGCTCGGTCGCGGCGGTGAAGGCACTGCGTCAGGCGGAGCCGAGGCTGAGTCTCCTGGCGGCGGTCCAGTTGCAGAAGGACGCGGTGGCCCATCCGGAGTGATCCCGTATCACTCCGGACGGGGCCGGGGGCGGGCCGGGGGCACGCCCTGGTCCAGGGCTAGCCGCGCCTGCGGGTCTTGCGGGCCGTGTACAGCTTCCAGGTGGCGAAGACCAGGGGGAGTTCCAGGATCCAGACGCCGACGACCGCGTCCCACTCCGGGTCGGCGGCCCCCGACTCGTCGCCGGTGATCACCGCGCAGAGCAGGCCCCAGGTCGCCGCCAGCAGGCCCACGACCCAGAGAGCCGCGGTCCAGGCCCAGGTGGAGCGGGCGGTGGCCGAGGACTGGGGTGCGGACGTCCGTTTGCGGGGCTGGGGGATGTGGTCGGGCTCGCGGGCCGGCATCCGTACCGTCGCCTGCGCGGGGACCGCCGCGTCCAGCGCCGCTATCCGGTCCGGGGTCACTCCCCGGTACAGGGTGGGTTCCACCGTGACCGAGAACCCGTCGTGGCCGGTGAGGGTGCGGGCGCCGTCGGGGCGGGCGCCCATCGCCGAGCAGGCGTCGTAGCGGACGGTGATCGGGCCCCTCGGCGTCAGCAGGCTCACGCCCTCGGCGCCGATGACCAGGGTGACCTGCTCGTCCTCCAGGGACTGGTGACGGGTGCCGGTGACCGAGGTCGTGGAGAACTGGGGGGCGAGGGTGAAGCCCGCCCAGTCGACGCCCCGGCCGGGGACCTGGAGCAGCGCGCCGTCCCAGGCCTCGCGGGCGACCTCGCGCAGGTCCTCCAGCGTCACCGCGTTCAGCTCCGCCCTGTGCTGCTCGGGGGTGAGGATGCGGTGCCCGAGCAGCAGGCTGAGCGCGTACGAGGGGAGGGCGGCGGCGCCGAGGTCGGGGGTGTCGTACACCTTGAGGAGCTTGGTGCGGGCCGAGTCGAGTTCCGTCTGCTCGATGCGGCCCGCGCGCAGGCGGGCGAGCGTGTCGACGAAGCCGCCGACGACCGCGTCCTGCTTCTGCGGGAGAGAGTCGGCGTAGGCGGTGAGGGTGGCGAAGTCGGCGTCGCGCGGGCTGTAGTCGGCCTCCGCGGAGTAGGAGTAGCCGCCCTCCTGACGCAGGTCCTGGAAGAGGGCCCGGCCGAGGACGTCCGCGAAGACGCTGGCCGCGGTGGAGCGGCGCAGCACGGAGGTGAGGACCACATGGCCGTCGTCGCCGCTGATGTACGCGGGGGTCGTGGGCAGGGCGCTGGTCGCGGCGGGGGCGGGGAAGCGGGCGCCCTCGGGGAGGGTGAGGTCGAGGCCCTCGGGGACGTGGTCGCTGGTGATCCACAGCACCGCGTTGTCCCGGGTGAAGCGGGTCTGCGCCCAGTGGCGTACCTGGTCGGGCGTCAGGCTCCAGGTGCCCAGCTCGTTGTAGCTGGTCAGGCCGTAGCTCTGCGCGCCGTAGCGCCACAGGGGCATCTGGTGCTGGGGGCCGCCGCCGCGGCCGGCCGCCTCCGTGCGGAGGATCTCCTTCTCCGTCTCCAGCCGCTCCATCGGCAGGTCGCGCAGCCCCGCGCACACGCTGTTGAGGTACGTGACGACCTCCTCCTCGCTGCCGGTGACGTGGAAGAGGGTGTACGCGTTCGCCGTCGCGCCGTTGTAGTGCAGGTCGGACAGGCCGAGGCGGTGCAGGGCGAGATGCTCGACGAGATGGGTGAGGCCGGCGGTGGCCAGGGTCTCGTCGGCGCGGCCCACCCGGAAGAAGAGACCGGCGGTGATCTCTTTGCCGGAGGCGGGGGCGTAGAGGGTGGGGATGTGGTCGGTGGTGGTGTGCGAGATCAGGCCGTCGAGGGCGTGCAGTTCGGTGGTCATCGGTGCTCAGGCCCCCAGCGCGGACTTGCGGAACTTCAGGAACGCCGACTTCTGGTCGGGCAGGTACTGCCACGGGAACTCGGTCGCGCGGTCGCCGAGGAAGGCGAAGTGCGGGGCCGCGTCCGCGAAGTGGCCGCCGATCGAGAAGGCGAACGCGAACGCGCTGTGCGCGCCGATCGAGTTCCAGTCGGGCCGGTGACCGGCGTGCAGTACGGAGACCCGGGCGGCGTTGCGCAGATCGTCGCGGACCGGGAGGCCCCGCATGTACGCGGTGCGCTCGCCGCTGTCCAGGTCGAGCCAGTGCTCGATGTGGGCGAGGGCGACCAGGGCGCCGGAGTTCGCGCCGTCGGGGGCGGCGGTCGCGCACTCGCGGGCGAAGCCGTGCGCCGCGTCCCAGGAGCCGCCCCACTTCGGGCACAGCTGCTGGAGCAGCTGCGTCTGGGCGCGGTAGTGGTGCGGGTGGTGGGCGGACAGCCGGTCGTAGCGGCGGCGGGCCTCCGCCTGGCCCAGTTGCAGGCCGCGCGCGGTCATCAGACGGGCGGTCCAGGCGGGGGCGTACGCGGGCTGCTCGGCGCACACCTCGATCAGGAGCTGCTCGGCCCGGCGCAGCCAGTCGTGGAACTGGGTGAACTGGTCCTGCGAGACGTGCTGGGCGCGGGCGCCGCTGCGGATGTCCCAGCCGATGTAGACGTACCGCTCGGCGAGGAGTGTGCGGGGCAGCGGGTCGCCGGGGAGGTCGGCGGCCGCCCGCTCCAGGAAGTTCTCCACGCCGTCGATGTCGGCGACGAGACTGGAGGCGGAGGCGAGCTGGTCGACCGAGTCGAGCGCCGCGAAGCAGGCCCGCACGGCCCGCCAGTCCCCGGCCTGCGCGGCGGTGCGCAGCGGGATCAGCTCGGGTGTGTTGTCGTACGGGTCGAACGTCGGACCCGAAGAGCCCGCGCTCATGGCTGTGCTGGTCATTCCTCCGCGCCCCCTGGCGTTGCTGTCCGCGGCGCGCGGGCTGGCCCCCCAGGGCGCGCGGCGGTGAAAGTCTGCTTTCGACTTGACGTGATCAAGTCGCCGCAGGCTAGCAGCCGCCTGTGACAGCCCGGCCTTAGGGTGCTCGGCATGAGCATCATCGGGGTCGGTATCGACGTGGCCGAGATCGAGCGGTTCGCCGCGTCGCTGGAACGGACGCCGGGGCTCGCCCAGCGGTTGTTCCTGGACAGCGAGCTGTTGCTGCCGAGCGGGGAGCGCCGGGGGGTCGCCTCGCTGGCGGCGCGGTTCGCGGCGAAGGAAGCGCTCGCCAAGGCGCTGGGGGCGCCGCCGGGGCTGTTGTGGACGGACGCGGAGGTGTACGTCGAGGACAGCGGGCGGCCGCGGCTGCGGGTGCGGGGGAGTGTCGCCGCGCGGGCGGCCGAACTGGGGGTGACGGGGTGGCATGTGTCGTTGAGTCATGATGCGGGCGTCGCTTCGGCGGTGGTGGTGGCCGAGGGGTGAGCCGACCGGGTGCGGCGGTGGGGGCGGGCGGGGCAGACTCGACGTATGCGTACTGCCTACTGCGTCGAGACCGTCCGTCGTGCCGAGCGGGAGCTGATGGCCCGGGTTCCTGAAGGGGCCCTGATGCAGCGGGCCGCCGCGGGGCTGGCCGCCTCCTGCGCGGATCTGCTCGGGCGGGTGTACGGGCGGCGGGTCGTGCTGCTGGTGGGCAGCGGGGACAACGGGGGTGACGCCCTGTACGCCGGGGCTCGGCTGGCCCGGCGGGGGGCGGGGGTGAGCGCGGTGCTGCTCGCGCCCGAGCGCACGCATGCCGGGGGGCTGGCGGCGCTGCGGCGGGCCGGTGGGCGCACGGTCGCGCCCGGCGGCGCCGAGGAGGTCCTGCGGCGGGCCGATCTCGTGCTGGACGGCATCGTCGGGATCGGCGGGAAGGGCGGACTGCGGCCGGACGCCGCCGCGCTGGCCGCGGTCGTCGCCGGGACGCGGGCCCTCGTCGTCGCCGTCGACCTGCCCAGCGGAGTCGACGCCGACACCGGCGAGGTGCACGGGAGTGCGGTCCGCGCCGATCTGACCGTCACCTTCGGCACGCACAAGCCGGGGCTGCTCGTCGATCCCGCGCGGGAGTACGCCGGGTCGGTGCGGCTCGTCGACATCGGGCTGGGGGACGCGCTGCCTGCCGCGTCCGAGCTGGAGGCCCTGCAGCACGCGGACGTCGCGGCCCTGCTGCCGGTGCCGGGCGGGGAGAGCGACAAGTACCGGCGGGGGGTCGTGGGGATCGCCGCCGGGTCCGCCCGGTATCCGGGGGCCGCCGTGCTGGCCGTGGCGGGGGCGCTGCGGGGCGGGGCGGGGGCCGTGCGGTACGTCGGGCCGGCCGGGGACGCGGTCATCGCGCGGTTTCCCGAGACGCTCGTGTCCGAACGGGGGCCGAAGCAGGCCGGGCGGGTGCAGGCCTGGGTCGTCGGGCCGGGGGCCGGGGACGACGCGGGGACGGTGGCGGAGGTGCTGGCCGCTCAGGTGCCGGTGCTGATCGACGCGGACGGGCTGCGGCTGGCGGACGCGAGTGCGGTGCGGGGGCGTGGCGCGCCCACGTTGATGACGCCGCACGCAGGGGAGGCGGCCGCGTTGCTGGGCGTGGCGCGGGAGGAGGTGGAGGGGGCCCGGCTGGCCTCGGTGCGGGAGCTGGCGGCGCGGTACGGGGCGACCGTGCTGCTGAAGGGGGCGACGACGTTGGTCGCGCAGGCCGGGGGCGAGGGCGTGGTGCGGGTGAACGCCACGGGGACGGCCTGGCTGGCGACGGCCGGCAGCGGGGACGTCCTGTCGGGGCTGGCGGGGTCGTTGCTGGCGGCCGGGCTGAGCGCGCTGGACGCGGGCAGCGTCGGAGCGTATCTGCACGGTCTGGCCGGACGCTTCGCGGCTCAGGGAGCACCGGCGGGCGCCCACGACGTGGCCGAGGCGATTCAAGAGGCCTGGCGGGACGTACGGGACTGAGCGGGGCTGGTGGGGCCGGACCGGAGACTGGGTCTGCGGTCCGGCCCCGTGGGCCGGGGTCAGCCGGTCCGGTGGTTCAGGACGGCCTCCCTCGCCTTGTGCAGGGCGAAGCCGATGATCGGGATGAACACCACGAAGCACACGTCACGTGCGGTGCCGGGGGACATCACGAGGTGCGTCAGCGCGTCCGAGGCGAGGACGGCGAGCACGAAGATCAGCGTGTCCGCCCCGATCCTCTTCCAGTCGGTCTTCCTGCCGTTGTCCGTCACGTCTTCGCCTTCCACTTCTTGAAGATCTTCCAGATCCTTGCGAAGAACTTCTCCTGCTTCGCCTTGGTGAGCCCGAATCCGGTGAGGCAGCCGAGGGCCGCGTACCTGATCTTCGTCTTGAGGTTGCCGGACTTGAACAGGAACGCGACGCACGCGCCGGCCACACAGTCCGCGATCTCCGTGCGGTAGGGCAGAAGATACGGTGCCCACTCGCCGATCGCCCAGTACACGAACACCTTCAGCGCCCCGGACAGGGCCGCCTTGAGGACGTCCTTGAGCCAGCCCCACATGTGGCCGTCGAGGTCCGTCATGTTGACCGGGTCCGACGGGTATCCGTAGTGGTTCGGGGAGCCCGAGGCGACCGGGTCGGCCTGTAGGAAGCGGCCGGTGGCCGGGTCGTAGAGGCGGCTGCCCATGACCGTGTAGTCGGAGAGGGTGTCGCCGGAGCGCTGCGCGGTCCCGAGCCAGCCGTAGGTCGTGGCCGCGGTGGCGTCGAGCGCGTTGCCGTACTCGTCGTAGTGCTGGACCGTGCTGGCCGCGGACGTGTCCAGCGGCTGCTGGACCACGATGTCGCCGTGCAGGTCGGCGAGTTGCAGGACCGTGTTGCCGGTGGCCGAGGTGAGGGCGCCGAGGGAGCCCGTCAGGTCCGTCACGTCACGGCTGACGGCGCTGCCGTTCTGGCTCCACGACGGGGTGTCCGTCGCCCCGCCGTAGTGCTGGGTGGTGGTGCCGGTGGTGGTCCAGGTGCCGTCGGCGGCCTGGGTCTGGGCGGAGCGGACGGCGAGGCGTCCGGCGGCGTCCAGGGTCCAGGTGTTGCGGGCGGCGCCCAGGGTCTCGGTGCGGACCAGGTCGTTCGTGTAGTACGTCAGGGCGGTGTTGCCGCTGGTGGTGGTGCGGCCGAAGGCGTCGTAGACGTAGCCGGGGTTCACCAGGCGGTCGGCCTTGTCGTAGGCGTACGACGTGGTGGTCGAGGTGGTGTCGGAGGTGCTGCTGTCGCAGTCGTCCGAGCTGGTGGTCAGCTGGGTGCGGTTGCGGTCCGCGTCGAAGGAGTAGGCGCGGGTGGTGCAGCCGCCGGCGGTGGTGTCGGCGGCCTTGATGAGGTTGCCGGCGTTGTCGTAGGTGTAGGCGGACTGGGTGGTGGAGCCGTCGGTCCGGGTGTGGCCCGCCCGGCGGCCGTCGATGGTGTATCCGGCGCTGTCGGAGGCGACGGCCGTTCCGTCGGACGCGGTGTAGGCGCGGTCGGTCTGCTGACCGGCCGGGTCGGTGGCCTGGGTGAGGGTGTAGCTGCCGGGCAGGGTCTCGGTGGTGAGGTTGCCGTCGGCGTCGTAGCTGCCGGTGAAGGTGCCCGCGACCGAGTCGGTCAGGGTCGCGAGGTCGCCGGCGGTGCTGTAGGCGAACGTGGTGGTGGAGGGCGCCGAGTCGGTGTTCTTCACGGGGCGGTCCAGGATGTCGTACGCCGTGGTGGTGGTGTTTCCGGCGCCGTCGGCGTAGGAGATCTGGCGGCCCAGGTCGTCGTAGCCGTAGGTGATGGTCTGCCCGTTGGACGCCCGGGTGACGAGCTGCCCGTTGGTCTGGCTGTAGCCGAAGGTCGTGGCGGGGGTGGCCGTGCCGGTTCCGCCGGTGACGGCCGTCGTGGTGAGGCGGCCCGCGCCGTCCACGGTGGCGGTGGTCGTGCGGGTCACGCCGTTGGCGGTCTCCGCCTTGGTCGCGACCTGACCCCAGCGGTCGTAGGTGTAGACGGTGGTGACGGCGTCGGTCGGGTTGCTGCCGCCGCCGGTGATGGCGGCCGCGGGCGCGGTCCTGCAGAGCAGGCCGTCCCACTCGACGGAGGCGCAGACGCCGCTGCCGGACGCGCTGTAGTAGGTGTGGTTCAGGGTGTTCGCGTCCGAGCCGGAGGATCCGGCGGTGCGGGTGGAGGCCACCCGGCCGGCGCTGTCGTAGGTGGTCACCGGGTCGGTGCTGCCGATGCCGGTGGTGGTCTGCTGCGCGCCCGTCGCCCAGTTGTAGGTGGCGGTGGTCGTGGTGGTGTCGGTGTCGGCGACGTGGCCCGCGATCGCGGCGCCGGTCGTCGTGGTGGTGGGCAGGTCGGCGACCGCCGCGCCGGACGGCCGGTTCTCGTCGTAGGTGTACGACGTGTGCTCACGGGCCGGGACGACCGAGCCGGCCGGCAGGGTCGACTCGGCGTCGGAGCCGGTCAGTTCCGTGGCCAGGGTGGTCTGGTGCAGGGGGCCGTACTCGTCGGTGAGGCGCTTGCCGTCCGCCGAGTAGGTGGAGACCGTGGCCAGTTGCCGGGCCCGGTCCGCGGTCGGCAGGGCGGCGAGGCCGAGCTCCGTGAGGGTGTCGGAGGAGCCGGCGAGGGCCAGCGCCCGGTTGCCGGCGGTCAGTTCGAAGACGGTGTTGCCGAATTCGTCGTGGCCGGTCGTGGAGATCGCTCCGCCGGGCTTGGCGGTGTTCGTCTCCGCGCCGTCCGCGTCGATGTAGGTGACGGTGGCCCGGCCGTACGAGGACGACGTCAGGCCGGAGCCGGCGTTGGCGGAGGGCACGCTGTCGGCCGGGAAGACGGCCGTGGCGTCCGTGGGCGCCTCGTCCTGACCCCAGCCGGCCACGGTGGCGGCGTCCATCTGGTACGGGGCGGTGGAGCCGGACAGCGGCACGTCGTAGACGACGGTGGTGGCCGCCGTGCCCGACGTGGTGCTCGCGCTGCCCTGGGCCAGACCCGGCCGGGAGGCCTTCAGCAGCATGCCCGCGCCCGCGGTGAGCGTGGAGCCGGCCGTGCCGTAGGTGAACGTCCAGGGCAGCTCGCCGGGCTTGGTGAGCGTGGCGACGCGGCCGTCGGAGCCGTAGGTGTACTGCGTCTTCAGCGCGGGGCTGATGCGCGGGTCCCACTCCTGGCGCAGGTGGCCGGAGCCGTCGTAGGCGTAGGAGGCGATGGTCTCGGCGGTCGCGGCGGAGGCGCCGGGCGTCGTCGCCCACAGCTTGATCGACGAGACCTGGTCCTTGTAGTCGCCCGGCACGCTGTCCGTGGCGGTCGTGGAGCCGGCGTAGACGAACTCCAGGACCCGGCAGCCCTTGGTGGCGGGCGCGGCCTGGCAGGCGGCGGAGGTGACGGCCCCGGTCGGGGAGATCACGTACTTGGGGCGGGCCAGGGTCTTCGTGCCGGACGCCACCGTCTGCGAGGCGACGGTGACCGTCGTGTCGCTGACGGCCGCCGCGGTCGACGCCAGGGTCCAGGTGGTCGTGCCGGTGCCGGCCTTGGCGAAGACGCTGACGTCGGCGGCGGAGTCCTTCAGGGTGAAGGTGTCGCCGGACGAGGCGTAGGTGAGGGTCAGGTCCTCCGCGCCCGGCTGGGGCTGCCAGCCGCCGCCGTTGGTGGCCGTGAAGGCGACCGTGTCGCCGTCGGCGGCGAGGAGCTCCACCGAGGTGCCGGAGGTGCTGCGGATCTGCGTGTAGGCGTGGTCCGCGCTCGCGCCGGTGACGGAGGAGGCCCAGCCGGGTCCGAAGATCTGCGCCTGGCCCTCGCTGTCGTTGGCGTTGGCGCGGGAGGAGTAGGTCCGCTCGACGTTCGCCTCGAACTGCGCGGCGTCGGTCGCCGTCAGGGTGTAGTCGCCGGTGAGCTCGTTGACCTCGCCGGGGCCGACCTGGGCGGTCGGGGCGGTGCCGGCGTCGCGGTCCAGGGTGACGCCGACGGTCTGCGAGTAGCCGGTGGAGGCGCCGTCGGTGAACGCGGCGCGCAGCTCGATCACGCCGTCCTCGGCCAGGCTGGAGACGGTGTTCCAGACCAGCTTGGTGGCGGTGCCGGAGGTGACGGCGACCGGCCAGGCGGAGACCGCGTTGCCGGCGGCGGTGACGTCGCCGACCGGGACGGTGTGCCAGCCGTCGGTCTCGCCGCGCCGGTACTGCCAGGTGACCCCGGTGTAGGTGGACAGGCCCTTCGCGGCCAGCGTCAGCCGGCGGGCGGTGGTGTCGCCGGCCTGCGGGGACAGGATCGCGGCGCCGTCCGCGCCGACGCCGAAGCTGTACGCGGTCGTCGTTGAGGAAACGTTTCCGCCGGAGTCGACGGTCCTGGCGTAGAGCGTGTGCCAGCCGTTCGCCGGGTCGATGCTGATCGTCTGCGCGTCACCGCCGCTGCCGTCGGTGGTGTCCAGCTTCTGGTTCGGCGTGGCCGGGTCGTCCAGCCCCCAGTAGTAGCCCGCGCCGTCCGTGGAGGTGGTGTCGAGGGTGCACGAGACCGCGCCGCTCGCCTTCGCCGTCCAGCCGTTCTCGCCGTACGTGGCACAGCTGACCGTCGGGGCCGTCGGCAGGCCGGTGTTCAGCACGAACGTGGTGTAGCCCGTCCAGGAGCCGTAGTCCGTGCCGTCGTACGCCCGCGCCCGGTAGCGCAGGTGGGCGCCCGACGGGAACGCGTTCGCGGAAGGGATCGTCAGCTTGGCGGTGGAGCCGGAGGTGACCGACGAACTGGTGCCGGTGTACGAGTACGTCGTGTCCGCGTACGCCGGGTCCGCCGTGACCTCGAACTGCGCCTTCGTGGCCGAGCCGTCCGGATCGGCCACCTTCGCCGACAGGGTGGGCGTCAGCGAGGTGACGTACCGCTTGCCGTTGTAGGTGTTGACCTGCGACGGCGAAACCGCGAGGGAACTCGGCGTCGACGGGTAGGAGTTGTAGGTGACGACGAGTTTGGGTGCGTAGCCGGTGGTGGAGTAGTTGGCGGAGCGGAAGCGGCGCCAGGTGGTGGAGTCGGTCTCGTCGGC